>JBJMGM010000107.1:0-14872 GCA_045807905.1 Bryobacteraceae bacterium
CGCGGCCAAGGCGCCGTCCCGCCGCATAGGCCATTGTGGTCTTGCCCACGCCTGGTTTCCCCAACAGACGTGGATTCATGGGGAAATCCCTATCGTCGATTACCATCCACGCGGCCATGAGCTGGCGCATTGCTTCCTCTTGTCCCACCCACGAAACATTTAGTTCGTCCGGATGCGCGAGGTTTAACTCAATTCCTTCAAGAACAACCTTCATTAATCGATTATCGGCTCCGTACGCGTGATGCCGGTTCGACAGCTCCGGGAAAGGTGATAAAGTCCAAGCTTCGCGGCCTCGGTATTCTCCATCGTAGAATGAGAGTGCGCTCGGGATGAGGCCAAAACTGCTGCGGCTTGTCTACGCGTTCGAGTTTCTCATCGCGTTGGTGGCCATCTTCACGGCCTGGTCCGAAATTGGAGGACAAGCGGCGCTGGATCTCATGCACTGGGGCTGGAAGCTCGGGTTGAGTTCCGCGCTGGCCGGTGCCATTGTGGCCTACACAGCAGCGCTCGTTTCGCAAGAGCCTATCTGGACGTTGCGTTCGACTCGCTGGCTAACGGCCATTATCATCGTAGCTGTCGCGATGGCCGGGGTCACCTATTACTATGTCAAGCAAGAAGACGGTGCCGACTCGGACGAGTCTGGTACAACTTCAGCATATCGTCCGGGTACAATCCAGCCGTTAGGGATGTGATGACTGTGAAAGAAACTGCTGCTGCGTACGCTACATGGACGCCGCCGGGAACGCCATTTACGGTTGACTATTCGCTCCCGCTGTTTCACGAAATTGACTTTGTAGCGAACGAGGGATATCGAAGAATTCCGCATGGCGGGATTGAGGTAGGAGGGATACTTTTTGGGCACGTGGACGGAAACTCGGTTAAATTGGAAGCATTTCGAAATATTGAGTGTGAGCACGCCTCCGGTCCCTCTTTTATACTCTCCGACCCCGACATTGTTTCGCTCAAGCAACAGCTTGCTAACGCGGGATCCGATCCAGAGCTTCAAGGTCTACAGCCGGCGGGGTGGTTTATCTCCCATTCGCGCAGCGAACTGCGAATGAGTGAGCGCGAGGCTGCTCTGTTCGAGGAGCTTTTCCCGGAGCCGGGACAAATCACATTGCTCATTAAGCCCGAGCGCTTTCAACCCACGCGTTTTGGTTTTGTGATACGTGAGCCAGATGGCCGGGTGAACCTGGACGCAAGTCAACACGCGATCATCTTGCCGCTTCCGGGGCGGGCCGATCGCGGAGCCGGATCGGATGGTATTGCGTCCGTGCCCGCGCCTTTGGGGGGCAAATCCACCAATGACGCAGCACTTTTCCGGCAGGAAGAGCGGACCGGCGAAAATTCACTGCCAACTCAATTTCAAATTCCGCGAGAAGCGGCTGCAGAACCTCTCATCGAGCGCGGGCCCCGGCGGTACGAAGCAGCACAAGCAAAACCACCAAGCGAAGACGTCTTTGGCGGGCAGCCGGGGATGAGCGCGATGTCCAACCGGCTTTCAAGGGCAATCTCCCGGGAAGCAGGTTTGCCCGAAGCTGGGAACCTATCTCCGGCCAGCGCTGATGATTCGGCCGAGCCGCCGACGGATGCTCTTGTGAGGACGTTGCCGCCGCTCGATGAAATGAGGAGCACGCGGCCGCTCGAGCTGCAGAGGCGAGCGCTTGATCCGAGCGATCTCACGTATCAGATCAAGCCGCCTCAGGGATCGGGCAAGCGCCTCAACCTTCGGTTAGGGAGCGCGTTACTGGTTGCTGCTTTGCTAGGTTGCGCCTCTGGATATTGGATGTATCAGCGGCTTTCGCCGTCGCCGATTCCACTCACTATAGAGCCTAAACCGTCAACGCTGCTTGTGTCCTGGCCTGTTGAACAAACACGAGACTCGGGTTTTGCGGTTCTTAGGATCGACGGTGGAAACCCGATGCCGTTAACGCCCGAACAAAGAGCAGCCGGCGAAGCAGAGATAAGCGTCGCGGGGGATGATCTGAAAGTAGAATTGATTGTGCAGCATCGGATTGGCGATGCGCGGGGAATCGTGCGTTATGTAAGAGCGTCCAAAGCACCGGGTCCGCAGAACCCTTAGCTCCCTACAGCCGTTAAGTGCATTCGTGATCAACCGCCCTCCGGCTACGACCAAAGATGCATGTTCCCGGATAGTGACTGCAGCTCCTCTAGTGGATCCGAAGATCTTCGCCTTTCATTTGTTTTGGCTGTTCCAGGCCTAAGATGCCAAGCAGCGTAGGGGCGATGTCTTTCAAAGCACCGCCTTTCCGAAGCTTGATCGCCTCATCCGTCATCAAAATCAGCGGCACGGGATTCGTAGTGTGATACGTATGCGGGCCTTTCGTCACGGGATCGATCATCATCTCGGCGTTGCCGTGATCTGCCGTAATAACCCAAGAGCCGCCCGACTGTTTCAGCACCTTGTAAATCTCAGCTAAACCGGCATCGACTGCTTCGCAGGCGCGAACGGTCGGCTCAATTCTGCCGGAATGCCCCACCATGTCCGCATTCGCATAATTCATAACGACCACGTCGAAGCTGCGTTGCTCGACGGCTTTCACCACCTTCTGCGTAACGCCCGCAGCGCTCATTTCGGGTTGTAAATCATAGGTTGCAACCTTGGGCGAGGGGACCAATTCGCGCTGCTCGCCCCCATAAGGCCTTTCATGCCCTCCGTTAAAAAAATACGTCACATGGGCGTATTTTTCGGTTTCGGCAACGCGCAAATTCTTCAATGCAGCTTTTTCCATCACCTCGGCGAGAATGTTATCCGGATGCTCCGGCGGCAAAACAAAGGGTAGGTCGAAGCTTTTGTCGTACTGCGTCATCATTGTGTAAGTCAGATCCATCGGAACTAGCAATCGGGAGGGCTTCTCGAGTGACGCAGCGGTGAGAGCCATCGTTATTTCGCGAGCTCGATCTGCCCGATAGTTATACATCACAAGACTGTCGTGACCGCGAATCAGTCCGACCGGTTCATTGCGCCGATCAACGATCGTAATCGGCTCGATGAATTCGTCCGTGATGCCTTTTTCGTACGATCTGCGAACCGCCTCAGCGGGTAATTCGAATTTCGAGCCATTGCCGAGAACCATTGCGCCAAACGCGCGTTCAATTCGATCCCATCGCTTATCTCGATCCATCGCGTAATACCGGCCACACACAGAGGCAATTTTGCCCAGGCCTACCTCGCGCATTTTC
The DNA here is from genome assembly GCA_045807905.1 of Bryobacteraceae bacterium. Lineage (GTDB taxonomy): Bacteria > Acidobacteriota > Terriglobia > Bryobacterales > Bryobacteraceae > Bog-105. Next base: position 3,205 of record JBJMGM010000107.1, read on the forward strand.
TGTTCGACCTGCGCGATGTAGCAGGCCCCGCTTTGTGGAGCCGTATCGCGGCCGTCTGTAAAGCAATGGACGAATACGTCTTCGACGCCGTGTTGCTTGGCCATCTCGAGAAGGGCGAATAAATGTGTAAGCTGAGCGTGAACCCCACCATCGCTGCAAAGGCCAAGCAGATGTAGCCGATGACCTTGCGCTTTCCGCACGGCATTGAGCAGGGCTGGGTTGCGGGAGAACTCGCCTGAGCTGATCATTAAATCGATGCGCGTAACGTCCATATAAATGACACGTCCCGCGCCAATGTTCATATGACCCACCTCGCTGTTGCCCATCTGTCCTTCTGGAAGGCCTACAAACGGACCAGAAGTGTGAATTAGTGTGTTCGGATAGGTATGAAGCAGATGTTCGTAAGTTGGCTTTCGCGCCACAGCAATGGCATTCCCCTCAGTTGCGGGAGAAAAGCCCCAACCATCTAGGATCGTGAGGACAACCGGTTTGATCTTGCCCTGCATTCTTCCTATTGCCGAAAGGCCTTTTTGCCTAAGTACACCGCTCCTTCTCCAAGTTCTTCTTCAATGCGGAGCAGTTGATTGTATTTGGCAATGCGATCTGTTCGGCTAGCCGACCCAGTTTTAATTTGACCTGCATTAGTTGCGACGGCAAGATCTGCTATGAAGGCGTCTTCTGTTTCACCTGACCGGTGAGAAACAATCGCGGAATAGTTCGCACTCGCCGCAAGGCGCATCGCTTCCAGTGTTTCAGTCAGCGAGCCAATCTGATTCACCTTCACGAGAATCGAGTTACCGATACCTCGTTCTATGCCTTGCTGCAGACGCTCAGAATTCGTGACGAAAAGGTCGTCTCCAACCAGTTGGACTTTGCTGCCCAGCGCATCGGTAAGGTGTTTCCATCCCTCCCAGTCATCTTCAGCCATCCCATCTTCTATGGAAATGATAGGGAACTGTTTTGCCCAGTGCGCCCAGAACTCGACCATTTGTTCCGAAGTCTTTTCGCTCTTGTCAGACTTCTTAAAGATGTACTTCTTCTTATCTCTTTCGTAGAATTCGCTCGTCGCAGGATCGAGCGCGAGTGCAATCTGCTCGCCCGGCCGGTAGCCGGCCTTTTCGATCGCCTCCATCAGAACTTCTAGGGCCTCCTCGTTTGATTTGAGGTTTGGAGCGAAGCCGCCCTCATCGCCTACCGCGGTCGAGTAGCCTCGCCTTTTGAGAACGCTCTTCAGAGTATGGAAGGTCTCGGCCCCCGTGCGAAGAGCGTCGGAAAAACTTCTAGCGCCTACTGGGGCGATCATGAACTCCTGAAGATCGACAGAGTTGTCCGCGTGTGCGCCGCCATTGATTACGTTCATCATGGGGACGGGCAGGACGCGAGCATTTACCCCGCCGATATACCGATACAACGGTGTTTTCTCTGATTCGGCAGAAGCTCGAGCAGCCGCCATCGAAACCGCAAGAATTGCGTTTGCGCCAAGCTTAGCCTTATTAGGCGTCCCGTCGAGCGAAAGCATTGTGCGGTCGATCAGGGTCTGATTGCTAGCGTCGAGACCGGCCAGCGCAGAAGAGATCGCCTTGCTGATGTTTCCCGCCGCGGTCTTGGCGCCTTTCCCACAATAGCGTGACTTATCGTTATCGCGAAGTTCGACAGCTTCGTGCTCGCCAGTCGATGCGCCAGAGGGAACGGCGGCGCGCCCGATTGTGCCATCGACAAGATGAACGTCCGCTTCGACCGTCGGATTGCCGCGCGAATCCAAAATTTCCCTTCCCGTTACTTTGACGATTTCCATTTGCGCGACTTTCACTGTAGCAGGCGATTCGCGCATTCACGCTACAATGGACCGTTACCCCGGCACTAACCTTAGCGGCGGCTGGGCATTGATGGAAGGTGGTGAATTTTAATTGGCAGAAGTCCATCTGCAAGATGGTGAAACGCTCGAAAGCGCTCTGCGCCGTTTCAAGCGGAAAGTTCAGCAAGAAGATATAGTCAAAGAAATCAAGCGCCACTCTTTCTATCTCAAGCCGGGAGAGAAACGTCGAACGAAGGAAGCTCTCGCCCGCAAGCGTAACCGCAAAAAGCGTCCCCGCGATATCGAATAAGCAACTTTGTCCGAATGCGAAGCCCGCTTTCCTGAATCAAGTGGGCTTCTCTTGAGTTTATGTGCCGGGCTACGCTAACGACGATGCGGTTGCTCCGTATAGCCCGCCCGCAGCGTAAACTTTGAATCATCTACCCGCCCGGCGGTGAACTTGGACGACTCGATCTCCATCTGAATCAGCGGCGCATTCGCGTCGTTATTTGCGCTCCCCATAGCTGAGAGCATGGGCGAGGATACACCGCTAACATCGATATTAGTGAGCATGGAATATCCATCGAGCTTCGCAGCTTCCTTCATCGCTGCCCCAATTCCCGCAGAAGCGGCGCCTAACATCGGCGATCCGGAGAAGGCTTCGCCAAACTTAGCCGATAAACGATTTGAATAGTCGATCACTTCGCGTGTAGAGGGCGACAGCGGCACCAGCCACGCATCAGCCTTCACAACCATTTGTCCATCCGGACCGCCGGATTTGGATGTCAAAGTGATCAAGGCCTCGTGCGCGGTTTGTCCATTTACATCTCGCGTGTGACCTGGCTTTTCCACTCCGACGTTGAAATCCACGTCAGTTTTTGCGCCTCTATCTGCACGCTCCTGCACGTGCTCGGCAGTCTGACGCATCTGTTCGAACGTCATTACTGAGTAAGTATGTTGAGTATTATTTACAGTCGTAATCGTACCCGCATCAAGGTCGTAGATCAAGGAAGCCGTATTGCCGAGGCGCGCCATTTTCGGCCCCTTCAGGTAAACCGTGAATTTCTGATCCTGAAGCTGGGCTTGCAGGCCGCTGCCGCCAAGCATCGGATTGTTCGCCATTTTGCGTAGGATGTTGAGCATAGTGCCTCCCGTGTATCGGACGTTCTGTTCGTAGGTAACATCCCCAAAGAGGCAGGCTGTTGTTGCAAGTGCGATCAAGCTGCTACGCAAAAGACCTTTCATTCTGTTCTCCCACGCGGGAACTATAACAGAAATGTGGCAGGCCAGAAGACAAACCGCGGCTAATCGGCCGTTTACGAAATCGGGTCGGTCGGCCAGCTAGCGTCTCGATATGATGCGCAGTTCGACATTTTGTGCTGGCAAACTGAACCTGCCGTTTGCATCGCGCGGCACAACTGTAATCCGTGCCGACTCGGGCGTGTCAAGTAGATCCTCGACGGCCTCAGTTGCATCCAGCACAACCGTTTGAGCCGAGGTGCCCATGCGCATCGCGTCCGCCACCACGGCCAATGTTCCGAGGTATTTCTTGCGGTTACCACGGGCCGATACTATATCGAAGACTCCGGTCGCGTCGTCGGGCACAGTAACACCTCGTAGTACGACCGCGATTGAACTATTCTGCTCGGTGACAGCTTGCATCACGGTCCTTTTCACGTTGTAAGTTACATCCAGAACCGGGTCGGGCCGCGCGCCAGAATGGATCAGCCTCGCCTCATAGACGCTCACCGTTGGCGCGGTGCGCTGCATTGCGGGGGAAAGGGCAGTGGTCGCTGACGATGCTTGTGTTGAAAGAGAAGAAGTCTGGGTGGTGGTTGGGGCCGGATAAGTGTAACGAAGATTCGTCGGATGATTTAGTACGTCAGCCGCACTCATCGACACCACTTGTTGATTTTCATCGTAGAAATTCCAACGCTCAGAAAGAAACGCCGGATCGGTTGGATTACGATACGCGGGCGGTGAACTGCTTGCTGCGAGGGAATTCCAATTACTCCAGATTTTGTCTATGTTGCCATGGTGGGCAAAAAATATAGGATCGCGGGCAGCAAAGCCAAGATGGCCCATATCGTGCCACGGCGACGTATGCAATCCGATGTCATCGTGGATGGGATTATGCGGATTGCTCTCGCAGGCACCCCCCGCAGTGGCCGTTCCGCCGAAGGTTGCAAAGTCCGTAATGCCGTCGAGTAGAGTAATGCGCGCCCTCGTACCATCGTTTGTCGGCAATGCTGCGCCAGTGTTGATTGGGGCGTAGCGGTTCACGTCATATAGAGCATTGCTTGAACCTGCAGGCGACCAGTAGGACGAAGGCATGGAGCGGTAATTTTCCCAGTCCCAGTACGGCAGACGCAAATAGGTGAGATTTCCGACCAACGAGCCAAGAATACGCTCGAAATAATACAGGAAGGCGCGGTGCCAAGGGAAAAAGTTCCAAGATCTGTGGACTGATTGGACTGTTTGGTTGTTGCATGCCTGACAGTAGAGCGCATGCATATCGGCCTGCAATACCCAAGTGCGGTTATCGGTGGAAGGTAGCGCACGCAATTTGGCGAACGCGAGCCTGAGCTGATTGGCCTGAGAGGTCGAAAGTGCGTTGATTGATGCACGCTGTATGATCGGCCGCCTGTCCTGGCCTGGCTTGAACGGCGTGCCATTCACAGGCGCTAATGGGCAGTTCGGCGGCGTTTGACCGAGAGCGCTCGATGGGGCCCAAAGACCGTTTGATACGAACGCGGCACCACCCATCGCAATTCCCTTTAGAAATCTGCGCCGGTCAGGCGGCCCCGGCTTCTCATAGCTCATGGGGTAAGCTTATCAATTTGAGGAACTTCTACGATAGTAGCCCTAGTTCTGTAAGTACCGGATTTTTCTGGGTTGGAGCGACAGGGATGCTGCCTTTCAACCAGCTGTTTTTCGTGCTAATCTGACACCATCACTGGGGTTTAGGTCATTGACTCGCAGCGAATTGTTCGTTTTCGAGCGGATCTGGCCAGTGATTCGCTGTTCGCGTACCCCGATTGATTTTAATAATGTCCGGTCGAGAATCGCATTGTTAGCGCTTGGGTAAAGCAGTGCATTTGCTCATGGAAAGTGGACTAGGAATGGCAAATAGGGTGGGAATTCAACCTATGATTTCGCACGGAGGCGCGCGTCATTGACGCCTCTCGGTTTCAGATCGGTTCTAGAGTGCGTCAGCGTTCAGGCCGCGCATCAACCTCGTGCTGTTGCGATTGTTTCAGCAGCCGGAGAGACCACTTTCGGTGAGATCGTTACATATGCCTCGTCTATGGCGTCGGCCTTGACCGGGATGCTTTCGAGCCGCGAGCATCGCCCGATCGCCGTTTGTACTGACGATTCGCGTCATCTGGCGATTGCTGCGTTGGCAGCCTGGAAGACAGGCTGTCCATATTTGCCCGTTTCACCCTCTTCACCGCCGGAGCGGCTGCGCCACATACTGGCGGAGTCTGAAGCGCCAATCGTGGTAGTCAGTAACGCATTAACTTCCCAGATTCCCGCGGGCACGTGGACATTACTTTCTATCGAGAAATTCACCAACTCCTCTAAACCATATCCCGAACCGCGTTCGCTCGCCACTGTCGACGAGACTCGCATCGCCCCCGATGATATTGCATATGTGATCTATACATCAGGCTCGACCGGCACCCCCAAGGGCGTTGCCGTGACGCACGGAAATTTGAGCAATCTGATCTCCTGGTACACAAATGCCTTCGCTGTCACTCGAAATGATCGAGTTACACAGATGCGAGCTCTCACGTTTGATGTTTCGGTAGCGGAGTTGTGGCCGGCTCTAGCGGCGGGCGCAACCGTTCACTCATTGGACCGCTCAGCGTATCTCCTCCCAGAGCGTCTGCGCGACTATGTTGTTGCACAGGAAATTACACTTTGCGAAGCTCCGACGCTGATGGTCGAGCAGCTACTCACGCTCGAGTGGCCGCAGCAAACGAGATTACGATATCTGCATACGGGTGGCGAAAGCTTACGCAGTTTTCCTCCTCCGGGTCTTCCGTTTCAACTTGTGAATAATTACGGACCGACGGAATGCACCGTCGTCAGTACATCGGGGGTTGTCGTCGCGCGTACAGAGGAAGGTGGGCTTCCATCCATCGGGCGTCCGATTGCCGGAGCTGAGGTGTTCATTTTGGATTCAGACTTGCGACCAGTTCCGGACGGACAACAAGGCGAAATATTTATTGGCGGAGCTGGCGTGGCGGCGGGCTATATTGGGCGGCGTGATCTGACCGACGAACGCTTTATCACCGTGTCCGGTATCGCGGGCGGATCGCGTCTATATAAAACAGGCGATATTGGCAGGACGCTGGCAAACGGGGAGTATGAGTTCTGTGGTCGGGTGGACGATCAGATCAAACTCCGGGGCTACCGCATAGAGCCAGCGGAGATTGTGGCTGCCCTTCGAAGTCACCCAGCGGTACGCGCTGCGGCAGTCAGTACAGTCGGCGAAGGCGCTGAAAAACGACTTGTTGGATATCTTGTATTGAAGACCATGGTTTCGGGAGCAGATATTAGAAGCCATCTCGCTCTTCGCATTCCGGCTTATATGGTTCCCGATTTCTTCGTACCGCTCGAAAAGATGCCGTTGACCCAACATGGCAAGATCGACTATTCGGCGTTGCCATTCCCGGATCCTTCCATTTTGCTGGAAGCGACGGACTCAACTGTGGAGCCCACGACGGAAATCGAAATCGAAGTTGCCTCTATATTGTCACGCGTATTGAAACAGACGCATATCGGATTCAAAGACAATTTCTTCCGGCTTGGCGGAAACTCCCTCTTGGCAGCGCAAGTAGTCGTGAACGTGCAACATGCATTCGGGGTCGATCTCCCTATGCGTTCTGTCTTCGAGAGGCCCACGGTCGAGGGTCTCGCACGAGAAATTGAGAACCAGATCGTAGTAGCATCCTCACCGGTTGCTCCTGAATAAGTCATTGGCTCGGTCGTTAATAGGGCGTTTAACGGATATAGTCAAGCCAGGTTTGTGCCCTTGACTTCTTACGCATAGATTCTCTTCTCGCGCGATAATAGGCAAGTGAACTCATGCCAGCACCCTTGACAGATCCCCGGGCAGCGGTAATCGCAAGGTATTTAGAGCGCCGGCGCAACATCTCGACCAGCGCCGAGGATGCCATACCAAAGCGCCCTGATGGTGCCTGTGTTGAGGCTTCAGAGGAGCAACGGAGAATTTGGCTGCACTGTGCGATGGCCGATTGCGAGGAGCTATACAACGAGCCATTCGCGTTGCGGTATACGGGCGACCTAGATGTTTCCGCATTCGAGCGCGCCTTCAACGAGATTCTCCGGCGTCACGAAGCTTGGCGGACAAAGTTCGAAATGAAGGGCGACAAAGTATTTCAGATTGTCATCCCGGAACTGCGCGTTGAGCTACCTTTGCTCGATCTGCGCAAAGTACGCCAGAAGCAGCGCGAGAAGCGGGTAGCTGAGTTGCTGACTGCAGACTCAAAGTTGAAGTTTGACCTCGGAGCGGTTCCCCTGTTTCGCGTGCGGCTGGCACAGGTGGCCGATCGAGATTTTCGATTCCTTGTGGTCGCTCACCATCTCATTGCGGATGGAGTTTCGGTTTATCAGATCTTCGTTTCCGAGCTCCAGTCCTGCTATGAGGCGTTCAGACAGGGCAGGGATCCCGCCCTACCGCCTCTACAATTTCAATACCCCGATTACGCGGAGTGGCAGCGCAAATCGATCGCTCGACGCGACCCGGAGAAGCATCTCGACTTCTGGCAACAGCAGCTTGGGGGAGGATTGCCCGTCCTGAACTTGCCGCTTGACCGGTCGCGATCTATCACCCGAGAGTTCGATGGCGGATCAGAGGATTTTCGGGTCTCTAAAGACATTACTCTCGCACTGAAAGACGCCGGTGAAATTTGCCAGGCGACGATGTTTATGTCTGTTTTGGCGGCGCTGCACCTGTTGCTGTATATATACACCGGCGATCGCGATCAGGTGGTCGGTAGCGCTACTTCGACCCGTAAGCAGTTTGGGACTGAAAACCTGCTGGGCCTCTTTATAAATACGGTCGTGCTGCGAAATAGGCTTTTGCCTGAAGATTCTTTCCTGGATTTGATTCGCCGTGTTCGCGAAACCACATTAGAAGTCCTGACGCACGACGTGCCGTTCGATACCCTGGTCAGGCGATTTGCGAACGAAGGTGTCCCGTCGATTACACCCTTGTTTCAAGTCATGTTCGTTTTGGAGCCCTCCACGGTTCTGAAATCAGATGAGTGGCAGGTAATACAGCCTGAGCTCCAGCACACGTTCCCAAAATCTGATCTGTACGTTCAGGTTCAAGAGAATTGTGATGAACTCATCGGGCGATTCACGTACTCTCGTGATATCTTTGACGCGCCGACCATAGTGCGTTTGAAACAACTCTGGGTTCAGGTGCTTGCTACCGCGGCGGCAAATCCAAACCGCACTCTCGAAGAAATTTCGCATAGCTTGGGAAAAGCTGAACCACGCCGCATATCGCCTTTGAACTGGTTCCGGCAGCGTTTGACACGTACCGCGTAGCGCGGAGTCATACTCGTGCTGAACAGGTGACTTGTACGATGGCCGACTTGAACGTGGCCCAGCAACTCTCCCGTCACGAGGTACACGCTTGGGCTGTCAATCTGGACGGACCATCAGCGTCCCTTCAAGAGGTGTCTGCCGCTCTCTCGCCAGACGAACGAGCGCGCGCCGAAAGCTTTCGATTTGAGCATCTAAAAACACGCTTTTGTGTTTCTCGCGGGCTGTTGCGCTTCTTTCTAGGCGCTTATCTTACGACGCCACCGAGCGATATTCAGTTTTCCTACGGGCGATATGGAAAACCTTCTGTGGCGCGCTCCGCAGGCTTTCAATTCAACGTCGCCCATTCCGAGAATGTGGCCGTTTATGCATTTGCGTTTGGCTGCGAGCTGGGAGTTGACGTGGAGCGGATCAGAAATATGCGCTATATCGACGCTATCGCCCGGCAGTTCTTTTGTTCGGAAGAAGCTGCAGATCTCCATAGCCTCGAATTACGGGAGCGCCTTGATGCATTTTTTGCGTGTTGGACCAGGAAAGAGGCGTATATCAAGGCAACTGGGGAGGGCCTTTCGGCATCGCTTAGTAACTTTAGGGTTGCTTTACGGCCCAGTGAGGCTCCGTCCTTCATCCACATCAGCGGTAGCACTTCGGAAGCAGAGTCATGGTCGTTGTATACGTTGCGCCCCAATGAAACGTGTGTAGGTGCCTTGGCGTTTCGGGGTAGACGGGAACTGCGGCTCTCCTCCTATCAGCCGCTTGAATCCGTTGTGGCCAGGCTGAGGCCAAGCCCTGGGCGTCCGGCTCTATAGATCGCGTGCGGTAGCGCGAGGCGTCCGAAATCGGAAGCGGTTCAAAAGCTAACTCTTGCAGCTCGAGGCGGCAAGCGTACCGCCATGGATTGGTTTTCCGACTCCAAAGATTCGGCGAGCCGGACTTGGTCATCAAGTACAGCCTCGATATCGCGTTGAGTGGTGAGGGGGTTGGCGAACACAGCGCGCAGCGCCACAACCGGAACTGTATGTCCAGGGCAGGTGCATTCCAGCGTCGTACGGGATACAAAGGTCAGGCCAGCGCGCCGCTGACGCTGCTGCAATCGCTGATTGAACTCGTTGATGACAACTTGGTCGTCTTCGGAAAGGTCGTGCAACATGCTGTTCGACCGGTACCGCCGAGGAAGGTATCTGTAAAGGACGATGTTCATCTGTGGCTGGACGAGTACTTCGAACTCGGGCCGACCCGCGATGGTCTGCACGAGGTATTGCGCCTTCCGGATACCTTCATCTATAAGAGCTTCGTACCCCCGCCGGCCAATTAGGTTTAAGGCGGCATGCAAAAGCAGCACCATAGCTGGCCGTGAGCCCTCAAGCGAGCGCCGGCCCAAATCGAATGAGCCCGGACGCACTATGTAGCGAGCCTGCTTCTCAATGTTAGCCGCCATTCTGGGATCTCGAAACAGCACCATACCAATGCCAATAGGTAGATAGAGCTGTTTATGGCCGTCGAACGTCACCGAATCCGCACCTTCGATGCCCGCCAGCTTCGGCCCGTGCTCACGCGAGAACAGCATGGCACCGCCCCATGCAGCATCGATATGGAAATGCGTCCCGTATTCGTTTGCGAGGTCAGCCATTTCCGCGAGAGGATCAATGGCACCTGAATCGGTTGTGCCGGCAACGCCGATGATTGCCACGACTAGCTGTTTGCGCCGCTTACATTCGGCCAGAACGTCCTTCAGAGCCTTCAAATCAACTTGATTTTGATGATTTACCGGCACTCTCCTCAGCGAGCGTGTCCCAAGTCCGAGAACTCCGACGGCCTTCTCAAGCGAATAATGCATCAGCGAGGAGCCGATAACCACGGCGCCCGCATATCCATAGTGCGCTAGCGCCGCGGGTATTCCTTCGGCTTCAACCCCGGCGAAGTCCCGTTGTGGGCCGAGGGCTTGGTTGCGCGCGCACCAGAGCGCGGTTATGTTGGCCACTGTGCCTCCGGATGTGATCATCCCGAGAGTGCTGGCGCTATTCTGAACGTGCTCGGCGTAGAAGCTAGGCTCGAAGCGATAGACGAATCGGTGAATGATCGCCAATACTTGGCGCTCGAGATAGGTGAGCGACTTTGAAGTTTCAAGTTTCACCGTGTTTTGGTTCATCGCCAGCATGAGGTGGCCAACATGCCTGACAAACGAGGGAAGTGCCGAGGTCATACGACCTACGAAGCGAGGCGACGCGACATTCATCGCCTCCGAGACAATGTCTGCTTCGATGTAGTCGAGGTATGCTCCCGGCGAGAGGGGATCCTCCGGCATCCTGGTGTCGAGCAGTTTGTCGCGAACTAGGGCGGAAGAACCGGGGCTTGTGAAATGTTCGGATTGAAGAAACTGGTTTGCAAGCTTTGACAGTTGCTGATCAAACGCTCGGCCCTCTACGCTATCCAGATCAAAAAGGGAAAGTACCCAATCGATATCGGTTGTGTTCGCTCTATCGTGCTTAGAGTTCATCAAAGGACGGCAGAGGTACCTACAGAGAAGCTCCCGTTCTTATGTTTATGGTACCGGAATGTTCGAAGGTATTCTACGCAGAAATGTACTGGGCTCGTTGAGTACTGATGTTACTCGCAACCGCCGAGATAAAGTCCAAAATCTGCAACGGCGGAAGACCCAAGTCTGCGGTACAGCGGCAAACCGGCGGGCGTTGAATGCAAAATACTCTTGCCGGAAAGCTCGACCCTCGCCCGCAGCAGGGATCGCATGCCGGGCGATAGCATCTGCATACCCTTTTCTTGCTGCCGTTTGCGAGTCGCGACGAACCCCAAATATGCCATGTCTCCCATCAAATACACCTTGGTCGTCCTCATATGCGATATAAAGCCGCGTTTTTTCGGTGGGCCATTGAGAAGTCCAGCGAGAAGTCCAGCGCGCGATGTCGTTGCGCCACTCCGACGAGAATCCATAGCTATCAGCGTTGACGTCACAGGACTCAAGCCTATCGGCGTCGCTTGACGAGCCGAAATGTCAATTCCGGCGCGGAATTCCGCGGTTCGAGTAATCCCTTTGCCTGCATGCCGATGCAATCTTGCACGTGGCAAAGTCCGTTCATCGAAAATATCTGTTCAGCCTCAGTAGAATAATCCAGCCACTCATTGAATAAGATAAACAGCCATAACGCTTTCTTCGGAGCGTAGTATCTCTTCGCAAGCAGGATTCGATCTTGAAGATCAGCTTTGGTGGCAACTGGTCTCGTTAAAAAGGCCGTGTTCATGACGGGCCATTTGCCGCCCGCGGTAACCAATAGC
>JBJMGM010000108.1:0-5756 GCA_045807905.1 Bryobacteraceae bacterium
AGCGCGCACGTCCAATCGAAACGTTCCGGCATCCACCGAGCGAAAGAAGTTTTGCCCAAGGAAAGGAACGAGGAGCCATGAGGTGACACAAAAGGACAAGAACCCAACGGCGAAAACCGCTCTGTGCCCCAGCACTGTGCCTAACAAGTTCGCATAAGCTCCCCTGAGGCGATCGAACGCTTTTTCAAAACCTTGCTGAAGGCCAATCAGTGGCCGGACCCAAAACGCGACGTGCTTTTCGCCTGTTTGTTTGTGGTGATGGCGCTCGAAAAACATAATCATCGTCGGCACCAGCGTGCGCGAAAGCACGTAGGAGGAGATGACTGCGAAGCAAACCGCCTCGGCTAGCGGCACGAAAAGATAGCGCGCCACGCCGGCAAGAGAGAACATCGGCACAAAGACAATGCAGATACAGAAAGTTGAAACCATTGCCGGCAACGCGATTTCACCCGCGCCTTGTAGAATTCCATCTTCCAATTTTTCACCTGATGCTAGATGGCGCTCGACGTTTTCGATTGTCACCGTGGCGTCATCCACCAGGATGCCGACTGCGAGCGCCAGGCCGCCAAGCGTCATGATGTTGATCGTCTGACCGAGCAGACTGAGAATGGCCAGAGACGACAACACCGAAAGCGGAATGGACACCGCAATAATGAGTGTGCTTCTCCATGAACCGAGAAAGAGCAGAATCATCAGCGCCGTCAGAGCAGCTGCGATCACACCTTCTCTAACGACCCCGCTTACCGCCGCCTTCACGAATATGGATTGATCGGCGAATTGCTTTACCTGCACATCGCTTGTCACGGTCTTGAGAATGTTCGCCATGGCGGTCTTGGCTCCTGCCGCCACCGAGAGCGTGGAGGCGGCGCCATTCTTGAAAATGGTCAAAAGCGTGCTGCGGACTCCGTCCTGGCGAACGACGTTTTCCTGCGGCATATAGCCGTCGCGCACCTGTGCCACGTCGCTTATATGAATCACGGTGCCGCCTACCATTTTGATCGGCAGATCGTTCAACAGATCAATCCGCGGCGGATTGACGTTGAGATCAATCGGCACTTCTTTTCCGCCGATCTTGGCTACACCGCTTGGATAAGTTAGAGAGCCATTGCCGATGGCAGTGACGACATCGGATTCGACGAGGTTATTGGCTTCCAACGCCTTGAGATCGAGATCGACTGAAACCACTCTTTGCTTGCCGCCATACGGATACGGAATGGCGACTCCAGGCACACTAATGAGTCCGACGCGAATCTGGTTAAAAGCAATATCAAAGACTTGCTGCTCGGAAAGCTTGGTGCTGCTAATCCCGAACTGCAGAATGGGAACGGTGGACGCGCTGTATTGGATGATCAGCGGCGGAGTGATCCCTGCTGGCAGCTGTCTCAAAATGGTTTGTGAAACAGCGGTTAATTGGGCCACCGCGGTCGACGGGTTCGTGCCCTGTTGAAAGAAAACCTTGATTACGCCGAAGCCGTCATAGGAGGTCGATTCAATGTGCTCGATATTATCTACCGTGGTCGTGAGGGCTCGCTCCTCGCTGTAAACAATTCGTTGGGCGATCTGGTCAGCCGGCAGTCCGGTGTAACTCCAAATCACGCTGACCACCGGAATGTTGATAGCGGGAAAAATATCGGTCGGTGTCTTGGTTATGACAAAAGGCGTCATCAAGAGCAGCAGCAAGGCTGCGACGACGAATGTGTATGGTCGACGAAGAGCTAGACGAACAATCCACATAACGTGCCTCCGTTATGCCTATGGCTAGACCAGGCTGCTTTCATGGCACGACTCTCGCTCCGCCATCCATGAGCCGCTATTGCGCATCCGTGGGTTTTTTTTCCCACCAATATGAACTGATGGCGGCTCCCTCTTTTGAGAGAACTCCTAACTCGGCTAAATGTCAACGGACTTTCAGTTCAATGCGCGCTTCTCTTTCGAGCGCCTTGACCAGGGAGAGGCGTGTTCTGCTGGGAAGCCAAGTGTGACCGCCGATGCGAATTGATGAAGCAGGCCGAGGATGCCAAATTTCAAGCTGAGAAAACTGGTTGCTCTCATTTGATTTGCATCCAGCAGCTTTCATTATTTGAAGGCCAAGGATGACGGCACCGATCAGAACAAGTCCGCCTCCAAACCACTGATGCCACGTTAGCGTTTCGCCAAGAACAACGGCAGCGAAGAGAATCGCGAAAAGGACACTTAGTTTGTCCATGGGCGCAACGCGTGAGGCTTCTCCCAGTTGCAACGCGCGAAAATAGCAGAGCCAGGAAAGACCGGTGGCCGACCCGGACAATCAAAGACAACGCCGCTGAAGAAGGCTTCAACCGATGGACCATTAATGGGGTCGCGTATCCCATGAGCAACGAAATAGCCCTTGCTTCGTTCCACCTGAAACAAGGTAAACGGTATCGTCTACGGATGCGCAATGCCAGCGACGACATTCATCCCCTCCATCTTCATCGTCACAGCTTTGAGCTTACGAATCTCGCGGGAACGAAGACTGCTGGTGTCATGAAGGACGTGGTTATGCTGGGCGGTTACCAACAGTGCGAGATTGATTTCGTTGCCGACAATCCCGGCCCCACTTTTTTCCATTGCCACCAACAACTGCACATGGACTTCGGTTTCATGGCGCTATTTGACTACGTGTAGAAGTACAATTCCTCTCGCAGCGGTGAAGATCGTATCACTTGGCGTTACCAGAAATGTCGGCACGCGTGTCTTGGCAGAATTGCTGCGTCGCGGCCATGAAGTCACCGGTATTGCTCGAAATCGCGATAAAGTCGTACCCCAGCGGAGACTTATCCTTAAGAGGCGAGGTGAACAATGAAGCCGAACTCGCCAAAATTCTCCCGGGTCCCGCTAGGCACTAGGCATGCGCGCGCTTCGCTTCGATCGGTTCGGGCCACCTAACCAATTGCAAATTCAGGAGATGGAACGGCCCCATTCGCAGCGCGGCGAAGTTGTCGTTCAGCTGCATGCGGCCGGCGTTAATCCTAGCGACGTGAAGAATGTCGCGGGCGCGATGGAAGACACGACCTTGCCTCGTACGCCAGGTCGTGATTTTGCCGGGGTTGTCTCTGAAGGCCCGGCCGAGCTTGTCGGCACCGAAGTGTGGGGCACCGGCGGTGACATCGGCTTCACGCGTGACGGCAGCCACGCTGAGTATCTCCTGCTACCGAGAGAAGCGGCGTGTCCAAAACCTGCGAGTCTGTCGTTCATCGAGGCCGGTTCGATTGGTCTTACTTACGTTACCGCGTGGCTTGCGATAATCGACGGCGCGCGGCTTCAGACGGGCGAAACGCTACTTGTGGTTGGCGCAACCGGTGGCGTTGGAAGTGCGGCGATCCAAATCGGTAAGTGGAAAGGCACGCACGTGATCGGTACGGTCCGTCGCGAAAGCAGCCGCACCGTCGCCCAGCAGAACGGAGCCGACGTCGTGATTTATCTATCGGGCGGAGAACTGCCGGGGCAGGTCCGAAACGCTGTCGGCGGCAACGGCGCAGACGTGATTATGGACACGGTTGGCGGACCGATGTTCGAGGCATGTCTTGTGTCGTTGGCCCACAAAGGCCGGCTCGTAGAAATCAGTTCGCCGGCCAAGGAGCGGCGCGTGTCTTTTGATCTGATCGATTTTTACCATCGCGAATCACGCCTAATCGGCATCGATAGCCGGAAATTTGGAGTCGTCGAGAGCGGTTCAATTCTCGCGCAATTAGCTCCCGGTTTCGAAACAGATGCCTTACGTGGACCTGCGAGCGGAATCAAAACTTATGCGCTGCGAGAAGGCGTCGCCGCGTATGAAGCCGTCGCGAAAGGGAGCGGTCGCGTCGCACTAACGATGACATAGCGTTGTCCATGTGCCCGGGCGCTATACTGGTCTAAGCGACACCCAGCGCCATTTGCTTCTAATCACGGCAGCATTTTTTGCGGCCATCTTTTCGCGAGCGGCATAACAAGTCAATAGCCAATCTATCTCGAAAGAAGGATCCTGTTTAGTCCTTAGGCAGCATGGGTGAAGGAAATCCAGGCATCACACCTGCAACTCTGGCCAATGGACTCTGGCAGGTGCGCGCGCGAAGTGTTACGGTTTGCTCGTGGAGACAAAACTGCTGTACAGCATCGTTGGAGCACTGGCCGCTCTCGCGATGCTGTCCTTTTCCACGACTCTCAATGCGCAGCAAGTTACGGTGCTAAAGAATGTAAACGTGATAGATGGCACCGGTGCTCCGGCGCAGCCAAATCAAACAGTAGTTATTGAAGGCGATCGAATTCAGTCGATTGCAACTGACCAAACGGACACACCCACCGGCACCAAAGCTCTCGATATGCACGGCCAGACGATTATGCCGTTGATTATCAACACGCATGGGCATCTCGGAATGGTCAAGGGCACTTCCTCTGGCGTATCCAACCAAACGGAAGACAACTTTCGCCATCAGCTTCTTCGCTATCAGGACTACGGAATTGGGGCAGTCCTTTCGATGGGCACTGATGGGCCCAAGTTCGCCGAACTGCGTGAAGCCTCCCGAACTGGCAAGTTGCCGGGAGCAGATGTCTACTCCGCCGGTAACGGCTTCGGCGCAAAGGATGGCGCACCGCCCGCGGCGATGGGTTTCACAAATATTCTGCGGCCCGGCACCGCGGAAGAAGCGCGCAAGGCGGTTGCAGCTCAGGCACCGATGAGACCTGATTTCTATAAGTTGTGGTTGGACGATTTCTACGGCCAATATCCGAAGTTGATCACGCCGGAAGTTTACGGCGCGATCATCGACGAAGCTCATAAACATGGGTTGCGAGTGGCCGCACACTTGTATCACCTGAAGGACGCGCGCTCGCTGGTCGCCGATGGGGTAGATGTTCTCGCGCATAGTGTTCGCGACGGCGAAGTCGATGACGGGCTAATCGCCGATATGAAGAAACACAACGTCGCCTATATCCCGACGTTATCCCTTGATGATTTCGCCTTCGCTTATGCCGATTCGCCCGATTGGGTGAACGCTCCATTCTTCCGCGCGGCACTGGATCCAGGCGTGTTCGAGATGATCACCAGTCCCGATTACAAAGCAAAAACGCGCGAGAGCAAGGTAGCTAAGATGGAAGAGGAAGCGCTTCCGATCGCGAAGCGAAATCTGAAGAAGATTTATGACGCCGGTATTCTCGTGGCGCTGGGAACCGATTCCGGGGCGACTCCAATCCGCGTGCAAGGTTTTGCCGAACACGTCGAACTTGGACTGATGGTGCAAGCCGGCTTAACGCCTTTGCAGGCGATCAGCGTGGCCACAAAGAATGGGGCGGAACTCCTTCGCATTTCAGATCAGTACGGCACGCTCGAGCCGGGTAAGAAGGCTAATTTTATTGTGCTGGCGAAAGACCCATCACAAGACATCAACAACACACAAGCTATCCGGGCTGTCTGGAAGAACGGCGTTAAAGTTAGTGACGGCCCTGTTCGAACCAAACCGTTCGGCCAAAACGCATCGGAGGATTACATTATGACGGACAAGTCTGCATCTCGAGAGGAACAATCTGACTACATATCACCATCACATCCCATCGAATATGCCAAAGCTCCAGGAATGAAAGTGCAATTGATCCGCGACGGCGATGCAAAAGAGTACGCGGTGATTTTCGCGAAAGGTGACGAAGCATTCTCCGGTCTGATGGAGTTTGCCGAGAAGTATCACGTGACGAGTGGACACTTCACAGCCATTGGTGCGCTGAGCAGAGCGACGCTTGCGTGGTTTGATCTGCAAAAGAAA
>JBJMGM010000109.1:0-15106 GCA_045807905.1 Bryobacteraceae bacterium
ATACCGGTTTGCGCGCAACAGGCTCGCGTCTTCAAGTCATGCAATCGTCCGGAGGAATCGTTCCGGCTTCGATTGCCGCGCGAGAGCCGGTTAGGACAATCTTTTCCGGTCCGGCGGGAGGTGTAATCGGCGGTCTGGCGGTTGCACGGGCCGCGGGTTTCTCAAGAATATTGACGTTCGATATGGGAGGAACGTCAACCGATGTGGCTCTTCTGAACAGTGATGCTGGACTACGCACGACCAGCAATTTCCAGATCATGGGTATGCCGGTTGCGATTCCCATGCTGGACATTCACACGGTCGGCGCAGGTGGAGGGTCGCTCGCGAGCTTCGACCGCGGTGGCGCGCTAAAAGTAGGCCCCGAGTCGGCAGGAGCTAACCCCGGTCCGATTTGTTATGGCCACGCAGCCCAACCGACCGTTACTGATGCAAATTTGGTGCTGGGCCGTTTGGATCCTGATTGGTTCCTTGGCGGCGGAATGAAGTTGGACGAAGCAGCAGCCCGGCGCCATTTCGAAAAGGCAAAGGGCCCCTTATCGACTGTAGAAATGTTCGCTGAAGGAATCATTCGGCTCGCCGACTCGCACATGGAGAAAGCGCTACGAAACATTTCAGTGGAGCAGGGACATGATCCGCGCGATTTCGTTCTGGTGAGTTTTGGGGGCGCCGGCCCACTGCATGCCTGTGCTCTCGCCCGTGCGCTTGGCATTCCCAAGATCTTGATACCCGTGTATCCAGGCGCCTTATCGGCATACGGAATTCTGGTTTCGGATGTCGTCAGAGACTATTCGCGCACGGTAATGCTTCGTCCAGAGGAGACTTCACTGCTAGAGAATTTCGAAGCTCTCGAAACACTGGGTGACCGGGAGATGAAGTCAGAAGGATCGAGCAGCGTTGCCGTCCGTTCTCTCGATGTGCGGTATCGCGGACAAGGCTACGAGCTAAGCCTGGACTGGTCAAGAGACTTCGTGCAGCAATTTCATCGCTTGCACGAACAGCGCTATGGCTACTCTGATCCTGAGCGGCCTCTCGAGATTGTGAATGCGCGTGTACGCATGATTGCTGCAACAGAACCTCTTCGAGCCGAACGAAAGGTACTGCGCACCGGTGATGGGAACCAGGCCATCGTGCAAGATAAGCCGGTTTATTATGAGAATCAGCCCTTAAGGACCGCTGTCTACGACCGTTCCCGGCTCGGTGCAGGGGACCGATTCTCCGGCCCCGCTGTCGTGGTTGAATATAGCGCAACCACCTTTCTCCCGCCCGGATCGACCGCCGCCGTCGATGAATCCATGAATATCATTATTGATTTTTAAATGTTTCCCGATCCAAGAGATATATTCTCTAAGTACGCTATTTGTGCAAAGAGCGTCTAACCAATCAGGAGGGTAATGATGGTAAGAAACATTCTCACAGGTTTATTTTGCTGTATTCTCGGCGGTGTATTAGCATCCGCCCAAACGAGCGCTTCCGGCAGCACAGATCAACAGTTCCTGAATTTCGCTGCCGAAACGGACATGACCGAGGCCCATTTAGGGCAGTTAGCCGCGGATCAAGCCTCGGCTCAGGAGGTCAAGGATTTCGCGCAGATGCTTGTGACAGATCATACCAATGATTACCAGCAACTCGGTATGCTAGCGAGCAAAGCGAGCGCCACCATCCCAAAGGGACTCGATGCTCAGCATGACAAGATGATCGCCCCATTTACGAAATTGAAGGGCGCAGCCTTTGATCGCCACTACGCGCACGAAATGGTTCTGGGCCACACGAAAGCGATCACCGAGTATAAGCGCGCAGCGCAAGACGCCCAGAATGCCGATATTAAGGCGTACGCGACGCAAACACTCCCGACGCTTGAAAAGCACCTACAGGCAGCAAAAGATCTAGAGAAGAAGCCGGGCGCTAAGCACGGAAAGATGTAGTTTGTCTGCCCCCGACTCGATTGAACTTGCGCTTTTTAAAAGCTCATTTCATTCGATTGCGGAGGAAATGGGCGGAGCGCTGCGGCGGACAGCGTTCTCGCCCAATATCAAAGAGCGGCGCGATTACTCAAGCGCAGTTTTTGATGAAACTGGAAATATCATTGCCATGGGCGATGATATGCCCGTCCACCTGGGATCGATGCCCTTGTCGGTCCGGGCGGCCCTTGACGCGCTTGCTCTCGATCCTTCTGATGTAGCGATCCTAAACGACCCGTATAAGGGTGGCACCCATCTTCCGGATGTCACCCTGGTCATGCCCGTCTTTACTCCAGAAAAAAGCAAGCCGGCTTTCTATGTGGCGAACCGCGCACACCACGCCGACGTGGGCGGAACATTCCCCGGATCGATGGGCCTGTGCCGCGAGATCTGGCAGGAGGGGGTTCGCATACCGCCTCTGAAACTTGTTCACGGCGGTGTTTTGGACCAGAGTCTGTTATCACTAATCCTCAACAACGTGCGCACGCCCCGGGAGCGTGAGGGCGATTTGACTGCCCAAATAGGTGCCTGTCGCATTGGTGTTCAGCGCCTCGCAGAAATGGTTGCGAAATACGGTCTCGAACGGATACAAGCGAATGTTTCCGCGCTTCTGAATCACTCCGAGGCGTTGATGACGGCCGAACTCGCGCGACTGCCCCAGGGAGAATTCAGTGGCGAAGACTTTTTGGACAACGACGGTATTGTAGACGAACCAATAAGAATATGCGTGAGGATAACCACCGACCCGGCCCACGGTCGTGCTCGCGTCGATTTTACGGGTTCCGCAGCACAAGTGGCCGGCAGCCTTAACGCCGTATTTGCCATTACGTATTCGGCAATCTTTTACGTTTTCCGGTGTTTACTTCCTGACGAGGCGGCCCCGACTGCGGGGCTTATGCGGCCTATCGAGCTCATTATTCCCGAAGGAACCGTCGTAAATGCCCGTCCGCCAGCGGCTGTGGCGGGTGGCAACGTCGAGACATCTCAACGTATTGTCGACGTCCTCTTGCAGGCGCTCTCAAAAATGTTACCGGATCGGATTCCAGCCGCCAGTTCAGGCAGCATGAGCAATTTGACTATCGGCGGGATCGATCCCAGGACCGGCGAAGCATATGCCTATTACGAAACCATTGCGGGGGGTTCAGGTGGCGGCCCGAACGCAGATGGCGTTTCCGGGATTCACACGCACATGACCAATTCACTGAACACACCAATTGAAGCGCTCGAATACGCCTATCCATTTCGCGTGCTTCGCTACCGCTATCGTAGGAACTCGGGTGGGAACGGTAAGTACCGCGGTGGCGATGGCCTGATGCGGGAAATCGAATTGTTGGGACCGGCCCAGGTGACGCTTTTGACGGAACGCCGCGCTTTTTCACCCTACGGCCTCGCTGGCGGTGCTTCTGGAGCTATGGGCCGCAACGTGATTATCGAACGCGGAGCAGAACGCGAGTTACCCGGCAAATGCAACATTCACGTTACTGCCGGGACGGCCGTGCGCATCGAGACACCAGGCGGCGGAGGCTGGGGTAAACCGGACGCGTAGATGCGTTTTGCAGACTTCTATCGCCCGAAAGCAACCCGCCGTACAAACCTGAACGCCTTGTTTTCGAACAGCTGCGAAATTACGGGGTCGCTAACGGGCTGGTCAGTCTCGACGATCGAAATGGCTGTTAATGGCTCACTAGCCTTCCGGTCCACCGTTTTCGCCACATCGTCGCGTCCCAAAGCAAAGTTGGCGATGTTGATTCCGTTCTGGCCCAACACCGTTCCTAAATAGCCGACGACGCCGGGCACGTCTTCACTCTTCGAATACATCAGATTGCCATCGAGCGTCGCCTCGCAGGATATTCCTTCCACTTGCAGTAGACGCGGCTTGTCCAGCACCACCGCCCCGACCGCTGAAAATGCACCCTCGTCCGACTCTAATTCAATTCGGATCGAGTCCATGTGTAACTGCCCCGGTTCGCGCTGCTCAACCACCCTGAAGCCGCGTTGCGTAGCAATCTGCATTGCGTTGACGAGATTCGCGCGGTATTCCATGGATCGGCTCAAAATGCCCGCCAGGCCGGCATTCCGCAAGATTTGAGTATTGTTGTCCGCTAACCGTCCAAAATAAACAAATCGAATTGTATGCGGATTTCCGGTCGATATGTGGCTCAGAAACATACCCAGCCGTTCGCTGAGAGTAACGTATGGCCCTAAAGCTCGATATTGCTCTGCAGTGAGCGCAGGCATGTTGACCGCGTTCAGCGCCACGCCGGTCGTCAGGTACTCAATAATCTGCTCAACAATTCGAATCCCAACGATCTCTTGGGCTTCTTCAGTTGAACCCGCAATATGAGGGGTTACGACTATTGCCTCCAACCCGAATATTGGATCTTCTCCGGGCGGCTCTTTCTCGAATACATCGAGCGCCGCGCCAGCCACGGTGCCGCGTTCAACCGCATCTCGCAGAGCTACGGTATCGACCAGTTCGCCGCGCGCACAGTTAATAATGCGAACCCCACGCTTCATCTGTGCGAACGCCGCAGCGTTTAGCATATGATCGGTCTCTGGCGTGAGGGCTACATGCAGAGTGATGTAGTCGCTCTTGGCATAGAGCTCGGGCAGCGGCAGAAGTGTGATACCCAGATCGTGGGCCGTATGCGAGCTGACGTAAGGATCGTGCCCAAGGACCTGCATTTCGAAGACTTTCGCTCGCTTTAAGACCTCGCGCCCGATACTCCCCAGGCCCACAACGCCCAGCGTCTTACCCCGCAGCTCATTGCCCAGAAACTTTTTTTTCTCCCACTTGCCGGCCTTAATCGAAGCGCTGGCTTGCGGCACCGAACGAGCCATCGAAAGCATTAGAGCAAGCGTGTGCTCTGCAACCGAAACTGCGTTCCCGCCCGGCGTGTTCATTACAAGTACGCCGGCGGCGGTAGCCGCGCCAAGATCTACGTTGTCCACTCCGACCCCCGCCCGCCCGATGAGCTTCAGCTTCGGAGCCTTCCGGAGCACGTCGCTCGTCACCTTAACCGCGCTGCGCACAAGCAACGCGTCGCAGTCACCAAGATGGTTTTCAAACGTTTTCGGGTCAGCTACGATAACGTCCCAGCCCGGCTGAGCGCCCAATAATTGCATGGCAGCCGGCGTGAGCGGTTCAGCAACGACAATTTTCATTTATGCTTTTGATCGAACGCGTATAAAGGAGCACGAGAGCCTGTTCAGTTCAGCGCGACAACCTCTTTTGGAAGCGCGACTTGAGCGTAGACGTTCTGGGCGGCGGCAACCCCTGTGCCGAATCGAACCGGATGACCCTGCGCAGCGAGAATGATTTCCAATTCCGCGATTATCGCGAAAAGATCGTGGAAATCGAAATAGCCCAAATGCGCAAGCCGAAAAATCTGCCCTTTCATGGACCCTTGCCCGTTCGTGATAATCGCGTTGAAACGGTTGCGAAATTCCTTCACGATTACGCCCGAATCCATACCGGCGGGAGGTCGAACTGCAGTAACCGAAGAACCGGGTGAGTTCGAAAATAGCTCGAGGCCAAGTTCCGTTACAGCCTTGCGGGTTGCGCTCGCCAGCAACTGCGCATTTT
The DNA here is from genome assembly GCA_045807905.1 of Bryobacteraceae bacterium. Taxonomy (GTDB): domain Bacteria; phylum Acidobacteriota; class Terriglobia; order Bryobacterales; family Bryobacteraceae; genus Bog-105. The sequence goes on from JBJMGM010000109.1 coordinate 5,545, forward strand.
CGATCAGCTTGTCCATTCCAATGGATTTGATAAATTTCAGCGACTCTGCCAATGCCAGCAGCAAGGCTGTGTTCGGCGTCCAAGCGGATTCACCACTGGCCGCATTCTTCTTTTCCCTCTTGAGGTCGAAATAGAAGCGAGGCGCGTTGGCTCTGTTGCCGAGTGACCACGCTTTCGGGCTGATCGAGAGGAAAGCGAGTCCAGGAGGAATCATGAAAGCCTTCTGAGATCCCCCAATCACTACGTCCAAGCCCCAGCCGTCCACATCTAGCGGCATGGTGCCGATCCCAGTGATCGCATCCACCACAAAAATCGCCTCTGTCTGTTGCACAGCCCGGCCCATGGCGGCGACATCGTGCTGTGCGCCGGTCGATGTTTCTGAAGCCTGGACAAATACGCCGCGGATATTCGCATTACGCGAGAGCGCCTGCGCGACTGCTGCGGGTTGCACCGACTGCCCATAAGGTGCGGTCACCACAGTCGCTCGCATGCCCCAAGCCTTCATAATTTCGACCCAGCGCTCCCCGAATTTGCCGGCCGAGCACACCAGCACTTCATCCGCTGGCGAAAAGAAGTTCTGAGTGGCTGCTTCCAGGCCGCCCGATCCGGACGCGACCAATACCAGGACGTCGTTCGATGTGCCCAGTACCTCTTTCAGGTCCGCCAAAACCTGCTTGTAGAGAGTACGGAAGTCTTCAGTCCGATGATGGATATCGGAACCCATCATGGCGTGTAGAGCCGAAGGTAAAAGCGGCGTCGGTCCAGGCGTCAGAAGACGTTGTTTTTTTATGTGCATACGCGACTGCTAGTTAGGAATGTCGCCCGGGAGGCCCCATTGCTGTGAGTACGGCACGCCTGTACTGCTCGGGATGATAAACCACGTACCGTTCGAGGGACGCCAGACCGTGAGGTCAGCTTTTTTGTCACCGTCGAAATCGAGTGTCAAGGGAACATCGCCGGCCCGCCCCCATTGCTGTGAGTATGGGACTCCTGTACCGCTCGGGATGATAAACCAAGTCGCGCTCGAAGGACGCCAGACCGCCAGATCGGCCTTTCCATCGCCGTCGAAGTCAGCCGGAACCGGGATATCTCCCGACAACCCCCACTGCCGCGAATATGGAACTCCCGTGCTGGTTGGAATGATAAACCAGGTAGCGGTCGACGGGCGCCACACGGCAAAGTCGGTCTTTCCGTCGCCATCAAAGTCAGCAGACACCGGAACATCGCCCGGCAAACCCCACTGTTGAATGATTGCAGCGGATACGGGATAGTTGTCGGGCACTGCGTACCAACCCGCGGTGGAGGGGCGCCACACCGCGATCTCATCTTTTCCCTGGCCGTCAAAATCGCCCTTTAAGGGAACATCATTCGGAAGGCCCCACTGGAAGTTGAATGGAACCGGGTTGCCGGCGAGCAGAAAGTACCAATTCGCTTCTGAGGGACGCCACACCACGAAATCGGCCTTACCGTCGCCGTTAAAATCGCCTGCGATGGGAGTGTCGTTCGGGAGACCCCATTGCTGTGAATACGGAATATGAGTGCTGCTGGGGAGAATGAACCAAGTCGCATTCGAGGGGCGCCACACCGAGAAGTCGGCTTTTCCGTCACCATCAAAGTCGCTGGCAACGTGAGAATTCTCAACGTGAACGGTAACGGTTGCGAGCGTGGCCGCCGCACTCGTGGGAGTTGGACTGGCGGCGTTCTGTAAATAGAAGGTCGTTCCATCAGCGATAGACCCCACAGCAAGGCTTCCTGCGGCCCCGCCATTGGCTACGAACGTTCCTCCGTTCGCCGGATCGCCCGCATACACCAATACTGGACCGGGTGCTCCGCCCCAACTCAAAGTTGTAGTCCCTAAATGCGTGCCGGGAGGCGGTGTGACAGTTGCAGGGTTGGCAGTAAATGTTACACCCGTAGATCCTCCGGATCCTCCTCCGCTCGGAGCCGCTGGCCCCACCGGAATGGTCACAATGTTGCTAATGAAAGCATTTTGTGCAATATAAACCTGAAGGGCCGGGTTGGTCGGGAGGGTTGTCGGCAGCACCATTTGCACCTGGTAAATGCCGTAGGAGTATGGCGGCAGTCCGGCACTGAGCACCTGAGCGGTAGCGCCATTTATCGTCGCGCTCACAGGATTGACGACGGAATTGGGTTGCGGCCCCGTGTATGGGGTACCAGTGAACTGATATTTCGCCTGAGCAGGCGGGAGTAAACCTAATCCTGTGGCCGCCAGCGAAATTAGTTCTCCTGGCACGGCGGGATTCGCGGCCGTAATCGGAGAGTTTGTCGCAACTGCACAGCACGTCTTCGGGGTGTAGGCAGTCACCGTAATGCGGGCACCGGAGCTGACAGTTCCCGATACGGGAATGCCCGTTCCAGCTTGTCCGGCCTGCCGAGCGATTAAAAGCACACGCGTGAACGCACCTCCTCTGAATGCGGTCACCTGCGGATCGGGTTTGCCATTGATAGCGGTGATCAGACCGTCTCTAATGGTCCCTAACGCGTCGCCAGTTTGGACGGTGTAGCTGTACTGGCGGCCGTTGATCGTAATCGTCGCGGTATCGCCCGCATTCACAGTTCCGTCGATAGACACCACTACTGAGGGATTGTAGGGCTGGTGGGTCGCGTTGAGAGCCGGCCAAGGGCGAGGCTGGCCCGGCAAAGCCGGCGCGCTAAACAAACCGGGATTCGCAGGGGCGATCGTGATGGGAGTCGCATTGGTTACAGTGATGCTACCGTCATTGTGCTGCGTGCGGACATAGACGCTGCTGCTGGTTCTGTCCTGGAAACTATATGGCACTTGCACAATCACCTGTGCAGGCGAAACCATCCACAGCGGAATTGGGAAACCGTCCATAAAGACCTGGGTACCGCCTACTCTGATCGGCAGAACACCTGTCAGCGGTGTCGTAACAGTGTTGTCCGAGAGATTGCTTCCGTTGATCTCAACAATAGTTCCCGGCGCGACGGTTGCTGCCGTCCCGGCAGTTAGATACGCGCCAGAAGCTGTTGCGACTATGTCGGCGGCATTCGACGTCACCGCTGCGAGTGAAATGGCATCGAAGGGGAGATTTGTGCGCTTTGAACTTAGATACACAACGCCGGAAAGCGGCCCCAGCATAGCCGTGACATTCGGATCCCCCTTGCCGGCATTGATTGCGTTCACAAGAGCCTGCGCGACCGATGCGAGCGTATCGGTGGAAACTATTGTGTAGGTGTACGCCTTCCCGGCGATTGTAACGGTCACGGTATCCTTCGCGACAATTTTGCCGCTGAGCGTAACGACACCCTCTTGCCTGATACTTTCGCTTGCATGGTTCAGGACAGATTGAGGAGGCAGCATCGTATCGCCGGGTGTGAACACCAATACCCGGCGATTGAAGGGATCACTTACGTACAGATTTGTACCGTCAAAAGCCAGAGACATGGGCGAAGGGACCGTATCAACGCTGCCGCTATTGCTAACGGAAGTACTGATGATAGAGCCGCTTTGACTTGTGACCACATTGTGAAGAAAATCCGGCTGACCCAAGACAACATCGGCTGCGGCGCCGTTCGTGGTAGGAATCAAGTTGAAGATCAGAACCCGGTCATTCCCGCTATCGGCGATAAACAGCCGGGTACCATCTGAGAGTGCAAACCGCGGAAAATTTAAGGTTTTTTGGCACCGGCCGCTTCCTACAGCAGGACACAGACCGGCGGTGTTGTTAGCCGCAGTGCTTGTCATATCGGGCTGCCCGATCACGATGTCCGCCGGTTGGTCCATCACAGTCGGAATGCTATTCCAGATCAGAACGCGATTGAAGCCGAGATCAGCGACATACAATCGGATTCCGTCCGAAGTAACCGATGTAGGATTCAAGAGTTGATTAGCCGCGGCCGTAGGATTCCGTTGGTTAGGCGGCGGCTGGTTCGCGGTATTGAAATTTGGCTGCCCCAATTCGAGATCGGCTGCCTGGTTGTTCTGAGTCGGAATATGATTCCAGATCATAACGCGGAAGTTCTGCGTATCGGCGACGAATAATTTCCCATTCTCTATCCATACGCCCTGAGGACCGCGCAGGCTTTGTGCGGTGATGCTTGAACTCTGACTGGTAGTAAAGTCCGGCTGCCCAAGCACAATGTTTGCGGGTGCACCAATAGTTGTTGGGATCGAGTTCCAGATCAAGATCCGGTTGTTGTCGGTATCGGCAACGGCCAGGATATGCCCGTCCGTCGCGACCGCTGTGGCAGTCTTCATTGTCTGAGCGGTCACGGGTAAACCGGCTGTAGCAGTCGAAAAATCGGGCTGACCCAATACATTTTGAGCCGGGTAACCGCATAAATAACAATGAGGATTGAAGGGTGTCAGCGCGGCCAGATCAGCATCAGCCGAAGGAATCTGGGCGGCGTTAAACATAAGAACACGGTTGTTTTGAGGGAGTGCCCCGACGCGGTTAGAATCCGCCACAAACAGCATCCCATCCGCGTAAGCTAGCCCACTCGCCCCGCCAATGACCTGTCGCCCCGGAGTGGTAGCCGCATAGGTAAAAGAAAGTTGACCGATCTCCGCCCTTGCCGCCTGGCCGTTGGTGAAGCTCTGCGCCTTGATAAGCAAGGCAGAGAGCAGAAAAAGAAAAGCCGCGTTGTACTTTCTCAATCCAATAAGACCCCAGGGGAAAGCTCAGTATAACAGCGGGTGGGACGTACCCTGTGCCGTGCGGGTTGCGTCCATACGGATGAAACGCGCCTGCTTGCAACCGGCCCGGTCCACGGGTCGACTTGATATCTGAAACACTTTTGTAGTAGGCCCAATCCCACTTAAGTAGGACCTACTTATGGCAAGCACGGTGTGGCGCGGTTTCATCACATTTGGGCTAATTTCGATTCCCGTCCGATTGTTCCGCGCGGCCCGGCCGGAGAGGATTAGTTTCCGCAGGCTTTACCGGGAGCAACCTGAAAACGGCACAGGCCGGCCACAAAGAGGGCTCGTGACCGCTAGAAAGGAGTTGCCCGTCGAAAGATTATCCGCTTCGACGCGCGGCGCCGAACCGATCGTGACTCCGTCTGCCAAATCGGGAAGAGGTGTCGAGCAAGAGCCTGTTTTGGCTCCCCTCGAGCAGGTTTCAGTTCGAAAGGGGACCGACGAGGTCGTCTCTAACCGGTCGGTGGTCAAAGGGTACGAGTACGAGAAGGACCGATATGTTGTGGTCGAGCCCGAAGAGCTGAAGAGCATTGCTCCGAAAACGGCGACCGAGATGGAGATTCAGGAATTCGTGCAGCTCTCCGAAATCGATCCCATCTACTTCGAGACCTCATATTACGTCAGGCCCGAAGAAGCGGGTGAAAAAGCATACGCGCTTCTTTACCGGGCGTTGCAGCTGAGCGCGCTGGTTGCGATCGCAAGGTTTGCAATGCACGGCCGGGAGCATGTAGTAGTCTTGCGTCCCGGTAAGACCGGGATTATCTCGCATACCATGTATTTCACTTCTGAAGTTCGCGCCGACGAGGAGTACCGGACGGATACCAGCACGGTGAAGCCAAAGGAGGTTGAGCTTGCCGAGACCCTTATTCACTCGCTTGCCGCGCCTTTCGAGCCGGAGAAATATCGCGATACTTACCGGGAGAAGCTTCAATCGATGATTGCAAATAAGGTGGAAGGCAAGCCGCTGGCAAAGGTTGAGCCTCCAAAACAAGCCGAGGTCGTCGATATTGCAGACGCCTTGCGGAAGAGTCTGGCTAGTTTGAAGAAACCTGCAAGTTCAGATCAACAAATCCGTGGCGCTGACCGAAACAGCAAGCACGCGGTGACCAAGAGGTCGCGAGGCGCTGGACAAAAATAGAGTTAACGGCACTACGAGCGATCGCTTCTCGGTAGTCTAACCAAGCAGCTTGGTTGCGCACTTGGCGAAATAAGTAAGAATGAAGTCCGCACCGGCACGGCGAATACTGGTCAATGATTCAAGGATTGCCCTATCGAGATCGAGCCATCCATTGTGGGCCGCGGCCATGATCATACTGAATTCGCCGCTTACCTGATACGCGCCTAACGGAATGGTGAACTGCTGCCGCGCATCACGAATCACGTCAAGATACGGCATAGCGGGTTTGACCATCACCATGTCCGCTCCCTCCTCGATATCGAGAGCAATCTCGCGCAACGCTTCGCGACCGTTTGCAGGGTCCATCTGATAACTGCGGCGATCGCCAAATTGCGGCGTTGATTCCGCAGCTTCGCGGAAAGGTCCATAAAAAACCGAGGCGTACTTCGCTGCATAGGACAACACAGGAGTGCTTATGTGTCCGGCGGCGTCGAGAGCTTTGCGAATGGTCGAGACGCGCCCGTCCATCATGTCGCTGGGCGCGACTATATCAGCACCCGCGCTGGCATGGGACACCGCAGTCTTGGCGAGCCATTCCAGCGTTGCGTCGTTATCAACGTCGCTATGAACAGCGCCCTCTACGTTGGCGGCTTTGATGTAACCGCAGTGGCCATGGCTGGTGTACTCGCAGTTACAGACATCAGTGATGACAAGCAGTTCAGAAATTTCTCGCTTCACAGCCCGAATGGCGCGCTGGGTGATCCCGTCCTCCGAATATGCTCCGGAAGCAAGTTCGTCTTTGCTTTCGGGTATACCGAAGAGAATCACACCACCTAACCCGAGAGCTCTCGCCTGCTCGCACTCATGCACAAGCTTGTCGATCGAGAGCTGGGCATGCCCGGGCATCGCCCCGATTTCTTTTCGGACGCCTTCCCCAGGGCATACGAACAGAGGAAGCACCAGTTGCGCAGGCGAGAGATGCGTCTCCCGAACTAAACGTCGAATGAGTTCAGAAGAGCGCAGCCGTCGCGGGCGCTGAATCGGAAATGCCATACTCTTGGTTACTCGCTCACAACGGCGCTAAAGCCGTGTGGCCCTGTCTCCAGTGTGTCAAAACAGGACGTTCAAAATGTGTTTATATGGATGGCAAAATAGCGAAGCGATGGTTTGTAAAGGGGAACGTACAGGGTGTCGGGTTCCGGTTCTTTGTGCAACACAAGGCAACTGCTCTGGGGTTATCAGGTTGGGCGCGCAATGTCGACGATGGGCGGGTCGAGGTGTACGCCGTCGGACCATCGTCGCGATTGAGTGACTTGGCGGCTGCGCTGCATGTGGGCCCCAGCATGGCAGAAGTTCGATCGGTTGAGGAGCAAGAAGCGAGCATAGAAAACGGCTCGGGATTCACCGTACGCTGACGTTTTTACAACCCGGCTGCTGCGGAAGCTGCTTCGTCGACCACTTGGTTGAGCTCAGTCAGGCACTCTTGTAAAACTTGGGTCTCCCGCTGAGCAAGCCGCCAGTTCATGCTATCGACGGCCTCACGGATTCCGGGCAAAGTCTTGACGCCATAACCGGTGTAGAACCCAGGCGCATAGATCTGATGTTTGTACCATGGGCGGTTAGGCAGTCCCTCCGGCCGCGTCAACACACGCTCGCTGTGGATTAAGGCTTCATTCACAGCGTTCAACTTGCTAGCGTCAAGAGATTCCTTGCTTTTTGTTGCCTCTAACAACGCATCGTACTTCGCACCGCCATTCTTCAGGATGTCCAACTGCTTGCGCAAGCCGGAAAAGTCCATCTTCTGTCCCTTTCCCTTTGCCTCCTCACGGATTTCATCCAGGTATCCACTCACAGTGTTTGCAAAGTGGCCGAATTCAAACGGAAGCACGGAGCAATCGGCGAGCCGCAAAAGCGCCGTTGCCGTGTAGTCGGAGAGCGCTTTGCCGTCAATAAAGGTCGTATCTGAAAAATGCGTGTACCAATAGATCGAATCGTAGATGGAATGATAGATGCCGCTTTTGGTCTGCCCCGTAAACTCCTCATTCATACTGGCTACGCCCAAGTAGTCGATAAAAGCAACGTAATCCGAGCCGGCCCCGAGAGCGCCGATGGTGAATGCCTTATCTTTCTTCGCCGACTCCGACGGCTCCGGCGCGTCCTGATCGTCCCTAGGTGGAGGGTGCAGCGCGTAATCAGCCAGATTCCGGTTCGTACCCGGCTGTTCAATTGATCCTGCAACTTCTGCGACGAATTTTTCGAGTGTATGAGAGCCGCTTACATGAATCCAGCCGCGCGCCGTGCTATCCGAATTCAAATACGCGACGGCTTTGCGTCTCAGCTCATCCTGGTGCTTTTCAGCCCATTCCGTGGAGCCAAGCAGCCCAAACTCCTCACCATCCCAGACAGCAATTTTGATCGTCCGCCGAGGTTTCCAACCCTGGTTTCTCAGAATTGCCAAGGACCGCGCGGTCTCCATGAGCGCTACTGCTCCCGAGACTGGATCATCGGCGCCATTCACCCAAGCGTCGTGATGATTGCCCGCGATGATCCATTCGTCCGGCGCTTCAGAACCGGTGATCGTCGCGATTACATCGTACAGTGGCTTGCTCGTCCAGTCGTAATCCGTTTTCATATGAACGAGCGCTGCACCAGGACCGGCATGATAGGTAAACGGCAGAGAGCCGCGCCAGTCTGATGGCACGACGGGCCCGGTGAGTTGTTCGAGAACTGGCTGCGCATCAGAATATGAAAGTGGCAGCACGGGAATCTTCATTAGGGTTTTAGCCTCAGCCAACGAAAGACGCTTCGAACCTTTTTCAGACGCCCAGCCAGGGGAGAGCGGGTCGCCCGGATATAACGGCATATCCACTACACTGCCGCGCTGGACACCCTCCTGTGGGCGCATCGGGCCTTTCGGGTACACGTCGTCCTGGAAATAGCCATCTTCATGCGGGTCGGAGTAAATCAGGCATGCAATGGCGCCGTGCTCAGCCGCTACCTTGGCCTTGATTCCGCGCCAGCTCTTCCCGTATCGCGCAATGGCGATTTTTCCTTTAACACTGATGCCCTGTTTATCCAGCCATTCATAGTCCTCAGGCATGCCGAAATTCACATAGACGACTTCGCCCGTCACGTCGCCCGTGGCAGCATATGCGTTAAATGTCGGAATTTGGTGCGCGTCGCCGCTGTCCGGATCCTGCACTACTACGGGCTCTTTCAATTTCGCGACGTATCGTTTGGGACCCAGCACCTCAACTTGGCGCAACGTTGGGTACGGCATGAGCGCTTCAAACTCCTCTATCTGTGCATCCAGTCCCCACTCTTTGAACGTACCTAGAATGTATTCGGCAACCGCCTTCGATCGTGGAGAGCCGGCGTTGTGGGGCGCTGAAGAAATGACACCCATGTATTTGCGCAGCCGGGCGGGTTCGGGAATTGTTCGAGCCTGCTGTTCAAGCTTTTGCTCGCGGGGAATCTCTTTCGTAAGAAATCCGCGCATCGCTAAGCTTTGTGCGTCAGTGTATGCAGTGAACGTGCACAGTACAAACGCGAGTAGGACTCTCATAGGTTGGACCTATTCTAGCCCCCGGTGAGCACGCCAACTCGACGCTAGCGTTGCAAAAACTTCGAGTCAGTTCCGAGGAGATCTATGAACTGCCTAAGCGACTGTAGCGGTAGTTCCGTCTTGCTCGCTTGCGACCTCAAGGAGCGCATCATTGAAGCTGTACCCGAAGCCGCGGACAGATCGAATGAACAGCGGA
>JBJMGM010000110.1:0-7279 GCA_045807905.1 Bryobacteraceae bacterium
ACAGGCGTTTCCCGCCGGAGTCATCGATCAACTGACGTTCTTTCTTGCCAAAGTGAAAGACTTCGCGCGTGCACGGCGGGCAAAAGCAACTGTTCACGAATTCTATGCTGCCGCAGTCGATCCGGTTCCCGTTGCAATCACCAAAATCTTTACCGCTCCCTGGAGCACAAAAGAGCCGCTTACGGTTCCAGAACAATGCCGCATTGAGATGTACTGGCAAACGATGCCGGGGGAACAACAGGAAGAGATAGAGGGGGAATTTTTGTGCTGGCTGGATTCGGTAATCGCGTCTGCACCGCAGCTATTCCCGAAGAGACCCCAACTTGAATTCCCGATCCGATGGCTGCCGGGCTCCGCCATACTGAAGTCCGAGCCGCTTGTGAACGAACTGGCCGCTTGCGCCGCAGATGTGATCGGCAAGGAACCGCCGATAGTTGGCATCGAAGGACCATGCGACATGTACGTGTTTCATCAGGCATTTGGAATTCCGGCGGTGTTATGGGGACCACGCGGTGGAAATACGCACGCCGCGGATGAGTATGTCGAGATCGATTCCGTAGTCGAGGCGGCCAAAACTCTTCTAGTTTTCGTCTGCCGATGGTGCGGCGTGGTAAAGGAGCAGTTACCTGTACTCGCTGCTCTTGGATAACAGCGGATTCCGCGCTATTCCGAGTCGGTCAAGAGACATCAATAGTTTGTCGTTGAGAAACTCGATATGTTTTGCGTCCTCTTCCGCTAGTTCGATTCGCGCCTGACGCACAAAAGCGTTTTGTAGGAGCCCGCGCGCTTGCAGGAGCCGTTTTTCGGCATGATGAAGCAACTCGATACTTTGTAGGCTGAAAACGATATGTGGGCAAACATGCTTGAAGGACTCGTAGGCGCTATCGTAATCGTTGTCTTTGGCCTGACGAAACGATAACCCCAACACATCGCTGACGCCCAGTCCAGGCATTACACCGGCGATTCCCGCCCGGATTAGCTCGAGCATGTGCATGCCGCCCCAGCCTTCCAGAACTCCTACTCTCCCCTCACTGGCATCATTGATCTCACGTACGCGAGCAGCCATCATCGGCTCCTCAAGCTTGATGTAGCGGAAATGCGGAAACGCGGAATTCAGCTTAGCCACAAAACTCGCGCTCAGCGTGGAACCGCTAGGGTTGAAGTCCTGAATGATGAAGGGAAGCTCGACCGAATCTAAGATATCGGCGAAATAACGGAAAAGATCCTTTTCACTGAGAGGGATCAGCCTTGGGACCGCAGAACAGAGACCGGTTGCGCCATTCTCGGCCGCCACCGCGCCCGACTCCACGACCATACGTGGAGTCATGAAGTTGACTTGGGCAATCACCGGGATTCTGTCAGTTGCGTACTCCGCCGCTCGGGTGACGGCGTCGCGGCGCTCGCTCTCGCTGAGTTTGTAGAATTCACCCGCATACGCTGGGAGGCAGATGGCGCAAGCGCCCACGGCATGGGCAAAATCAATTAGCCCACGCAAACTTTCCCAATCGGGTCTGTCATCGGCGAAAAATGGAGTCGGGATGACCGGAACAATCCCGTTGATGCGCAAGTCTCTCATCGAATGATGCTATCGTGCCACTGGTATACTGCGTCTCATTCGGGAAAGAGTCATGGATGCGAAGGTTCTTCGATCTGTCCTTTGCGGTTCCATTGCCGCAGCTCCGCTGCTGTATGGCGCAAGTACGGGTTTAGAAGTATGGGCGGTCAGCGACTCGGTGCGGATCGATCCCATACGCAACCAGCCGTTCGAGGATAATCAGAAACTTTTTCCAGACGGAATCCGCCCCGGTTACAAGCAGTCGAATCTCATTTGGGATGCAGCTTCACATCGAATTACGCTGAAAGCCGCGCGGAACGAGACGGTTGCATTCCAGATTGTTATCGAGCGTACGGGCGAGAAGTTGTCCAACGTCGTCGTGCGTCCTGCGGATCTCAAAGGACCTAATGGCATAAAAATTTCGCTGGATAACGTAGATCTCTTCCGTGAATGGTACGTGCATGTCAAGAATCCGACCAAGATGAATTATACGCTCGGTCCGGGTTGGTATGCCGACGGCCTCCTCCCCTGCCTCCGTTGGAACGGTAACTTGTATCCGCACACCTACGTGATGCCATTCGATGTACCCGATCCGTTGAACAACGTGGGGAACGAGCAGAAGAGCCAGGCATTGTGGGTAGATATTTACGTCCCAAATTCGCGCCAAGCTGCGCAGCCGGGTACATACACTGCGCCAATCACGATTTCGAGCGATCAAGGGCAAGCGCGGTTAACGCTGGAGCTTCAGGTGTGGGATTTCGCCTTGCCGGAGGAGAGTCATCTTAAGCCCAACATCCATACGGATACCGAGATCAACGCCTTTCCCGAGCAGATCGAGCTCAAGTACTATCAACTGCTGCGCAAGCACCGACTCGCGATGTACCCACTAGGTTACGCACCGGCGTTACAGATTGCCGGCGCCGACGTGCGGATCGACTGGAGCAAATACGACGCACGCCTCGCCAAGTACCTCGACGGAAGCGCCTTTACGGCCAAATATGGATACAGTGGACCCGGTTACGGCGTTCCAGTCGAATATCTGGTTTTGCCGTTCGACGCTTATCCGATGAATCTCTATAAGCAGGCACGAGGCATTCAGCTAAGCGGGAAAGAGTTCAAGTTCTATGCTCCGTGGCCGGTCGCGCTGCCTCAGCAGGGTCCAACACCAGAGTACCGCGAAATTTGGAAAAAAGCGTTTCGGGCTTACCAGGCACACTTCGATCAGCATCCGGCCTGGAACAAGACCCGCCTGCTTGTGTACTTTCTGAGTCTTGACGAAGCTTATGATGACGTCGCTCGCGAACGAATGCTTTATTACGGCCAGTTGCTTAAAGAATCAGGCGCGCCCCGGCTTCAATACCGTGTCGATGGCTTTTACCCGAGAGAAACGATGCAGCGCCTTGAGAAGATACTCAATGTAATAATCCTCGGGTTGGGAGCATGGGATGTGACGACGGTCGATGAAATCAAGAAGAATAAGGTCGATCCGTGGTTCTACACCGACGCTGAATGGATTGATGGCGATGGGCTGAAATGCCGGGCTCTCAGCTGGATCGCGTGGAAACTTAGAGCCGGGTCATGGACGCTTTGGGAACTCGACTTCAATTCGCTGCGCGCGTGGCAATACCCGGAAACGTATGAAAGGCAGAATGGGAGCGGAATGCTCGTTTACCGTGGCGAGACAATGGGCCTCGATGAGCCGGTCCCAAGTATCCGTCTCAAGAGTCTGCGCCGCGGAAGCCAGGATTACGAGTACCTTTGGCTTCTTTCGCATACGAGGGGGCGCAGCAAAATGGCCGATGATGCGGTGAACGGCCTCGTGCACGGTTCATTCGACGACAAAACTTCTTTAGGAGCTCCTGGCATGTGGGTCCACGATCCCGACGAGTGGGATCGCATGCGGCTAAAATTTGGTGACGCGATTAATTCCTTGAGCATTGACAGATGATTGGGCTTCAGAGTACTGTAATGGAAATTCAAGTAGGAGCTTCTTCCTTAAGCTCTGGCTAGCTAAAACTGGTCGGTGGATTCCAAATGGGGTTGAAAAACATGTGTGCTCGAATGCGAAATCATGAAATCAAGCAAATCGTCCTGATTCTTTGCGCTCTGGGTGTCAACGCTTTGCATGCGCAAGTGACTGGGAATATCTCTGGATACGTCCGCGATCCCAGTGGGGCGGCTATCCCGAATGCGACGGTGACCGCAACTATGGTAGAGCAGCAGACCACCCGCACGGCACAGACAGATGCCGAAGGATCGTATAGTTTTCAGGCCCTGCCGCCCGGTCACTACGACCTTGCTTTCGAGAGCCAGGGTTTTCAACGCCAGATAAGCTCTGGCCAGCAACTGACGGTAAGCCAGAACCTCAGGGTAGACGCGACGCTCTCGGTGGGATCAGTCCAAACGGCAGTAGAAGTGGGCAGCTCCGCCCCGCTTGTGGATACAGTTTCCGCGGGGCTTTCCGGGCTGATCGATGATCGGCGCGTTGTGGATCTGCCTCTGAATGGCCGCAACGTAATCAGCCTCGCGAGGATCCTCCCGGGCGTTCTTAACGTCAACGCGCCGCAACAAATGAGCGATGCTCGGGGCGGCCCTGAGATGGACGTAAATGGTGGCCGTGCGAATATGAACCTCTTCTCGTTTGATGGCGGATATTTCAACAATCCATCGAGAAACACCGGCCTCAATTTTCCTCCTCCCGACGCCGTGCAAGAAGTTCGGATTCTCACCCACAACTTCAGTGCCGAGTACGGGCACAATCCGGGTTCGCAAGTTGAGGTTCTATCAAAGGCTGGAACGAATGCGTTCCACGGCGCGTTGTGGGAGTTCCTGCGAAACGAGGATCTGAACGCGCGCAATTTCTTTTCCCCGAGAGTTCCCGCGGAAAAGCAGAATCAGTTCGGTGCCGCTGCGGGTGGACCCATACTGAAAGACAAACTGTTTATATTCGGATCCTATCAAGGGCTTCGCGACCACCGGGAGGCGCAGAGTATTCAGGCCCTAGTACCCAGCGACGCCCAGCGCAGCGGTGATTTCACAGGCGTCAGCCAGCCGCTCACGAATCCAACTGACATTTTGACTGGATTGCCGTTCACCGATACCAACGGTAGCCCTTGCGTCGCAAACAATCGAATTGCTCCGGGTTGCATCAGTCCCGTCGCTCAGAATCTGCTGAAGTACGTTCCCTCTTCGCCCAGCGGAACCGTCGTCTCGTTGGCAGCAAGTCCGCGCCATGACGATCTCGGCTTACTTCGGGTGGACTGGAACGTAAGTGAAAAGAACCGCCTATCCGGCCACTATTACGAGGATCAAAGCGGCCGAAGTAGCCCCTTTGCGAACAGTGGGAATATCTCCGGCTATATCGGCGAGAACTTCGATTTGAAGACGCGGCAAATCACTGTCAACGATATCTATACGTTCCGACCTACCCTCCTCAACCAAGCAATTTTTTCGTTCCTGGATAGCAGTTCGAACCAGCTCCAAACTACAACCCTGGACCCGACATCTCTCGGTATCAACATGCCTCAGTATGTTCCCACCGGCGCGGTCAGCGTTGATGTTGGAGGCAATTTCAACCTGGGTTCCGGCTTCACGACGAAATTTAGCGGGAGGAACTATCAGTTTAAGGACAGCCTGAACTGGATCAAGGGCCGCCATAACTTTAGGTTCGGATATGAGCTTTTGCACCTTGGTTTCCGTCAGATCTTCATCGGGTCGCCCGGTTTCAGCTTCAGTGGAGTGCGGACCGGCGATCCCACCGCGGACTTCATGCTCGGCGCGTTTGACAGTTTGAACCTCGATTTCGGCGTCAGGGATAACGATGTTTACACCGATTTCAACTCCTTCTACGTCCAGGATGAATACAAAATCACTCCCAGAGTTACAGTGACGTACGGAGTGCGCTATGAGCCATTCCTTCCCTGGAAGGACCGCAAGAACAGAATCAATACGGTGGTCCCGTATCAGCAATCGAAGGTCGTCCCTGATGCGCCTCCGGGCATTCTGTTCCCTGGCGATGTGCCGAGGGGGTTGGCACCCGCGGATCTAAATAATTTCGCGCCGCGCATCGGCTTGGCGTGGGATGTCTTCGGAGACGGTAAGACGAGTATCAGGACGGGGTACGGAATCTTTTATGAAAGCATCAATGCCGACTCGCTTGCACAAGAGAATCCCCCGTTCGCGGGGTTCGGTAGCGCGTACCAGGGAAGAATTGAGGATCCGTTCGGCTCGACTGGGCAGGCGAATCCTCCCGTTACCACCACGGGCCAGTTCGGATGTGTAAAGATCGCCACGTACCCTGGATATAGTTGCCCGCTTTTTCCGCTGCCCGTTGGCGGAGTGTTCACGAACCCGGGCCTGCGCTCGCCTTATATCCAGTCATTTGATTTTTCTATCCAACGGCAGATCACGCCTAGCTTCATGGTAGAGGCAGCTTACGCAGGCAAGATCGGTATTAAGATCGAAGCCCTGCGCACTTATAATCCCGCAAGGTTCATCAATTCTCCAGTCGACGGCTCGCCGCCATCCACTCAGAATTACAACGATCGCGTTATCTTTGAGCCAGGCATCCTGAGTCCGCAAGGCTATCTTCTCGGCAACGATTTCCGGAGCTGGTACCACAGCTTCCAGGCCCAGGCGACAAAGCGCTTCGGCCAGGGCTTGTCCGTACTCGCGTCCTATACGCTTTCGAAATCTATTGACACTAGCTCCACTGATAATCTCGGCGGAAGTGTTGCCAATCCCTTTGATCTACGCCAGGAAAGAGGGCGCTCCGACTGGGATCGCCGCCACGCCTTTGTTGCCTCTTGGGTGTATAGCCCGCAGGTTCACTTTGGCAGCCGCTTGGCGAACACCGTGCTTGGTGGCTGGACGCTCACCGGCATTCACTCCATCCAGAGCGGAACTCCGATCACGTTCTATATGGGCACCGACGTCGCGCTCGATGGTACGTTCGGAGGCCAGCACGCGCAGCTCGCCCCCGGCGTCACGGTGAAAGACATCGAACTGAATCATCCCAACCGCGGCGCTATGGTGAACGAATTCTTCAATACGGCCGCATTTGTTCCGCCATCGGCGGTTCCGCCGGGGACCTATGGAAACTCGGGAAGAGGACTCATCAGCGGGCCTGCTTACAGCAACACGGACTTCTCGATTCTCAGGGATTTCGCCTTGCGCGAATCGCTGAAGCTGCAATTTCGCACCGAGCTATTTAACGCCTTCAACCAAGTAAATTTCGATAACCCGGATTCGTACGTCAATTCGGACACCTTCGGCAGAATAGTCTCCGCCCAACCTGGGCGCGAGATTCAGTTCGCTTTGAAGCTGCTCTGGTAGACGCTTGGAGTGAATGGTTATCCGAGCATGGCTGATTGCCGGCTGCCTTTCACTGGCTCTATGGGCTGACGAGCCGCTCGAGCGGCTCCTTGACCGATATCGCTCCGGTCCGCCGAGCGCCACGCTTTGTGACCGTATCGGGATCGCGTACACGCAGGCGGGTGACTTGGCAGATGCGGAAACGTTCTTCCGCAACGCCCTCAAGATTAATCCAGGTCTCTCGCCAGCGCGCAAGAACCTCGGTACCGTTCTCTGGTTTCTGAATCGCCGCGCCGAATCGGAGCGGCAGTTTCGCGAGGTTGCCAAAGCCGCTCCCAAAGATCCCGTTGCGCAACTTTATCTGGGATTATCGGCATACGATCGAAAGGAGTACCATTCCGCCGCGGCGCA
>JBJMGM010000111.1:0-32657 GCA_045807905.1 Bryobacteraceae bacterium
AAGCTCATGATGGAGACGACCCTTGCGACTCGTACTTACACGGCGGACCAGATTAGGCCTTTGCTTACCAAGCAGCAGCGCCACGATTCGAAATTTCTGCCTCAAACGGTGCCTGCCTACTCCGCGATTGAGGTCTTCGATTATCTCCACCGCCAAAATCCTGCCTACGCCTACAAAGAAGCAACACTGAATCCTACAAATCCCCGAGACCGGGCTGTGGATTGGGAAGCAGATGTAGTAAATGCATTCCGCAACGATAGAAACAAGAAAGATCTCGTCGGTGAAAGGGACACGCCGACGGGCAAGTCACTCTTCTACGCCAGGCCTCTTCGAGTTCGCGAAGCGACATGCCTGGAGTGCCACAGTACGCCAGCCGCGGCGCCTGTCTCAATGGTCCGGCAATACGGTCCAGATAATGGGTTTGGGTGGCAGTTGAACGACATCATCGGAGCTCAGATCGTCTCAGTTCCGGAATCCCTTCCGCTTCAGATTGCCGATACCGCGTTGAAGACACTACTGGTGTACTTGGTGGTCATAGCCTTAATAACCCTTCTCATATTGGATGCTGTGCTGGTTGTCACGGTAATTCGACCCGTGGCTAGGCTCTCGAAGATGGCGGACGAGATCAGTCAGGGAAGACTCGACGTCGAAGAACTGCCGGTACGCGGGCGCGATGAGATTTCTCTTCTCGCTCGTTCATTCAACAGAATGCAGCGCAGCCTTTCACGGGCCATGAAGATGCTGGAGAGCGATAAAGAAGAGCCTCATGCCGGCTAGCGACCCGCTAATGACGAAGATGAGACAAGAATTTCTTACGCTCTTCGCCCGCCGGCACCTCAGCCGCCAAGATATCGTATAGTTCACGCCAGTTCGCCGCTCTCTTCGCCGCGCGATCCACAATCATACGCGCGAGCGGTCCCACGTAAACCGCGAGTTGCTCTTTCGCACGTTCGAGTTCCGCCCGATCGAAAGCCTTCAGCGTGGCAGATTCCGCAGTGCCCGAGTGGCGGGAAGAGTCATCTGCGCGTGTAACAACGGATGCCTGAGCAGCCATTGGCATCACTGCTTTTTCAGGCGCAGTAATTGCCTGCAGAATCGTGCGGCAGATCGGATCGAACGATTCACCGGGGTTCCAAACTACGTATTGAATTAGATCTAGGTACGCCCCGATATCGTATGGTAATTCTCGCGTAGCATCCATGCGCACGGGAAGTATCGTAAGTTGCTTCGCTTTTCTGAGTTTGTAAGCCAACACAATCTCTCGCCGCACCATGTCGCTTTGGATGGATGCAGCCGAAAGCAGCACTACGAAATACTGCGAAATGCGAAGCTGCCGGTCAATCTGCTCGACCCAATCCTCGCCAATGCGGATCTTTGTGTCGAGAAAAACGGTAACTCCATTCGCCTCGAGCGACCCGGCAAGCTGCCTCGCTAGGTCCTGATCCGGACTCACGTGACTATAACTGATGAACACGTTCGGCATCGCGTCGCAACGTCTAGACTGCGCCATTTAGAATATCAACGCCGAGCTCGTCCTCCGATGAGCTCCGCGTGGCAGAATGAGAAATCCAATGAGACCCGGCATGCGGAGTTTATTTTTTCAATTTCTCGCCTCGTTCGTACTCGCTACTCCCACGGCTCTTGGAGCCACTGGTCCTTTCACGATTGCGCAGGTAATGAGCGCACCGTTCGCTTCTTCGCTGATTCCTGCACCGACCGGGGGAACAGTCGCGTGGTTGCTCAATGAACGCGGTCGACGCAATGTCTGGGTCGCGAGCGCGCCTGACTGGCAGGGCCGAAACATCACCAATTTCAACGCGGACGATGGTCAGGAAATCAATGATCTCACCTGGTCGCCAGACGGCAAATCTCTGCTGTTTGCACGTGGCGGAGACTTCGAGATGGGTCGCGACAATCCCAATCCTGCATCGAATCCGGACAAGCCGGAGCAGGCTATTTGGATGGTTCGGCTTGACGGCTCTCCCGCCAAGAAAATAACGGAAGGACACGGTCCCGCGATTTCACCAAAGGGAGACACGGTAGCGTTCCTGCGTGGTGGGCAGATCTTCACGATGAGCTCTTCGGGTGAAGGCGTGAAGAGCGCCGTGAACTTGAAGGGGTCCGCAACCGGCCTACTCTGGTCGCCCGATGGCACTGCTTTGGCGTTTGTGAGCGGACGGGGTGACCACAGCTTCCTCGTTGTCTACACGCCGGCCGATAGAAGTCTTCGGTATCTCGATCCCACTGTGGATAAAGACTCGAATCCTGTTTGGTCGCCAGACAGCTCTCGGGTCGCTTACTTGCGTATTCCCGCTATGAGCCGCCCTTTCGCGTTTGGCCCGCAAAGAGAAGCACAGCCATGGTCCATTCACGTTGCTGATTCGAAGACGGGTGTCGCTCGCGAAGTATTTCACGCTAAACGCGGGCCTGGCAGTGTCTTTCACCAGATCGTGGCAGAGCATCAGATCTTCTGGACGGCCGGGGATCGGCTGATCTTCCCATGGGAGCAGAACGGATGGTGTCATTTATACAGCCTGCCCGAGCGGGGCGACCAACCGGTTGAGCTGACGCCTGGCGAAGGCGAGGTGGAGCACGCCGCAATGGCCGCAGACCGCAACACCATCTATTATTCGACCAATATCAAAGATATCGACCGCAGGCATATTTGGAGCGTCGATCCCGCCGGAGGACAATCGCCTCAGCCGGTTACGGAAGGCGAGAACATCGAATGGGAGCCTGCACCCGCAGCGGATGGATCGGCGTTGGCGTTTCTTGCTTCGGGCTACAACGAGAAGGCTCATGCAATGCTGCGGACACGGAATGGCGCGTACAAGGCACTGGCCCCTGACACAACACCCGTCGAATTTCCATCGACGGCATTAGTGCGACCCCAGCCGGTAACAATTACGGCAGCAGACGGCATGGAACTGCACGGCCAGATCTTTCTGCCTTCTGGAACCAGAGGCAGACAACAGCACCATCCCGCGCTGATCTTTTTTCACGGCGGCTCGCGCAGACAAATGTTGCTTGGCTTTCACTACATGTACTACTACTCCAACGCCTACGCCTTAAACCAATACTTTGCAAACCGCGGTTACGTCGTTCTTTCGGTGAATTACCGAAGTGGCGTCGGCTATGGACTCAACTTCCGAGAAGCGCTGAATTATGGCGCTACAGGCGCAAGCGAATTCAACGACGTCGTAGGTGCTGGCTTATATCTGAAGTCTCGCTCAGACGTGGATCCCAGGCGCATTGGCGTCTGGGGAGGATCGTATGGCGGGTATCTTACCGCGCTTGGCCTAGCCCGGGCATCGGACCTGTTTGCTGCGGGCGTAGATTTTCACGGAGTGCACGACTGGAACGAAGTCATCGAAAATTTCGTGCCTGCATACGATTCAAAACGACAAGCGGAGGTGGCGAGATTGGCGTTCGAGTCTTCCCCGTTAGCATCAGTAAAGAGCTGGAAATCGCCAGTGCTTCTGATTCATGGAGATGATGACAGAAATGTGCCGTTCTCGCAAACAGTCAAGCTAGTCGAGGCGTTGCGGCAACAACGCGTCGACTTTGAAGAGCTGGTTATACCAGACGAGATTCACGATTTCCTCATGCATCAACATTGGGTCAAGGCTTACAACGCCACGGCAGATTTCTTTGCCCGGAAACTCGGAGCTAATGCCAAAGTGGCGCAGGCGCCATAGCGGTTCTGCTAATCCGCCTCAGGTTCGTTCCGATTCAGGTTTCTCGACGAAAACCGTTCCCGTCATCATGGGATGGATTTTGCAATATTACGCATAAGATCCTGATTCCTTGAATGTGAATGAGAAGTTTTGGTCTGTATCAAGCACGGGAGATCCGAAGTTCCCGTTCGTGCTCACGATGTTGTGAGGGATATCATCGTGATTCGTCCACTTTACCGTGTGTCCTGCGCCCACGGACAAAGATTTGGGCCCTGCGAGGCCCATCGGAAGCAGACACGTTAGCCAAGCAAGTCGTTTCCAGCCACATCCGTTCGTTGATGGCGAACCACTTGGCTGATGTCCCCTCGTCAGATCAGCACACTGTGAAACCTTGGTTCAACGGGAAACTGGACTTCTCCCCACCCGTCAAGGACCTCAAAGCAGAAGGCTTTCCCCTGACGGGCGGCCGCCTCGACTGGCCCTCGCCGCATTCCGATACCGGCCCTCGAACATTCACTATCAACGGCTACAATGTAATCCACTGGATGCAATCGGGTATGACTTACTGGGCCGTTTCCGATCTGAACAGTCGTGAGTTGAACGAATTCGCCACATATCAGAGAAGGTGATCCACTGGGCTATACGCTAATGAATGCTCGCCCCGGATCGGGTCGCCTTCGGTCCTCGACCTGTGATACCGTTATCGATGATCAATAGGGAGGTAATAAATAATGGCTGGTAAGGTAAACGCCGTTCCCACAGGCTATCACTCCATCACACCGTATCTGGTCCTTAGCGACGCGAGCCGCGCTATTGATTTCTACAAGCAAGCGTTCGACGCAAAGGAGATCAGTCGAATGGGTGGTCCCGGGGGCAAAATTGGCCATGCCGAATTGAAGATCGGCGATTCGATGCTCATGCTGTCCGACGAGATGCCGGGTGGCGGCAACCGTTCTCCGCAGTCGCTCGGCGGGTCGCCTGTGAGCATGTTCTTGTATGTCGAGAATGTCGACTCCGTCTTCGATCGAGCGGTCAAAGCTGGAGGGAAAGCGGACATGCCTCCCCAAGATATGTTTTGGGGAGATAGGTACGGAAAGCTGACCGATCCGTTCGGCCACTCCTGGGGGCTCGCGACCCATATCGAGGACGTTACGCCTGCGGAAATGGACAAGCGTGCACAAGCGTTCATGGCCCAGATGTCGCAAACCGCCGGGCAAGGCGTCTGAGGCTTCAGAGTTGAACGCGTGAAGAGCGGTGCGGCTAGCCGTGCGCTTAAAGACTTTCTGTATGAAATCGGACCAGAATTCCGGTGCGAGACTTGCAAAACCCGTGCCGGCAACCCTACTCACGAAGTGAATAATCCTCGCGGCACCCGTTCTGCTGGGCAACAGTAGGCGTTTGAAACTCCAGCGCTCATCGCGCTACCTAGCGCATTGGACCACCTGAAGCTGCGCCGGTCGCTGCGACTCGAACACTCATTCGAATTCGAGTGTAGCGCCGGAATTTTTGACTTAATTTGATGAGTGACATCTGGACCGAACAGGAGTGATCCGCGTTTCGAAGTGCACGGACGATCACTCAGAGCCAGCCGGTGCGGCAGTACGCCTCGTAGTCGCGCTCGATCTCGTCTAGGAGCCGTCGTTCCCGCTTGTCCTCGCGGTGTCTTTCGCGGTACTCGAATACTACCATCAGGAACGTGAAGACCGCCGTCATCTCAAGCAGTAGATTTCCCAGGCCTAGCACATCCGTCATTGCCTTTCGTCCGTCTCGATCCGATTCTATTACTCACGTAAACGTCAACCCACTCAAAACCGGTATTTGCCCTACGGACTAACCTCCAGATTGACCCTCGTCTTCTAAACGCGGGGGACGCGCGTGCTCTGTAGTTTGTCCCTTAACCTGATCTCTCAGCAGATTGCTATCGTTTGGGTCAAGCGTTTCCGCGCTCTCTTCACCCGCTGGCGCTTGCTCATCATCGCATGCTGTCTCGACCTTTTGTGCTCTGGGCTGCGGCTCCATCTTCATTCTTCAAGTGTGCCTCAAGTCTCACTCAGAGCGCCTGTATTTGCAACGAAAAACTGCCATGTGCTTTCTAACCGGTTCAGTGTAACTCGAAGCTGAATTGGTCTGAGTGCCTGAGTTCGAGACGTCATTGCACGGGCGCTAAAAGCGCTAATACTCTACGCGTTACCTGATCCCGGGCAAGAGCCGGGTGCATCACGTGACCACCGGCCGTTCCCAGGCGGAGGTTGTGCACCCTGACGCTCTCTTGCACTTTCCTCATCGTCAGAAACGAAGGTAGCATTATATCCGTTACCTGGGACACCGTATTCCTGCGCTGCGCGAAACTTCTACAATATAGCGATGGAAGCCGAGTCCTCACCCCAGGTCACGTCGGCAGCACACGAAAATGGAGTAGATCGTTTTTCGCCGGCTCCACCCGAAGATCCGCATTTCCGACCCGAATCTGCTACGTGGGTGCTCAGCCGCTATGAACAGGTTCTCGCAGCGCTTCGCGAACCGGGATTGTGGCCCACGGGCCCGCTAAACAGCGAGCCTTCACCATTATCCGATCCAACGGAGCAACTGCGCGTACGTGCCGCGGCCTCAGAGGCGTTTTCGGCGGCAAAGGTCGCCCAGTGGCAAGCACAGATTGAACCGCTGGCGCGTACGCGCATGAATCACTTGGAAAGGGATCGCCACGTGGACCTGATCCGCGAATTCGCCCGACCCTGGTCTCTGGATGCGGCCACAACCGTGACGGGGGTCGACACAATCAGTCGTGAACTCCTGGCCGACCTCGCCCGCCAAGTCTCTGCTGCCGCCGCAGAGCCGAACGATGCCGCGCTGCAATCCGAAGCTGCCGTGGCTAACGCTGAACTGGAAACAATTTTACAGGGCAGCATGCCGATGCGAGCGTCGGTCTTCGTAGCCCTTTCGCAAGGCCTGCCCTGCTTTTTAGCAAGCGCCTGGCTGGCACTACTTCAGAATCCGCTCGAATTGGAACGGCTACGCCTTCAACCTACCTTAATGCCCGGAGCGATTGAGGAATTATTGCGCTACGCCGGCCTTGCCCGGTCGCTGTTTCGGCGCGCCACTAAGGACGTCACTCTCGGCCCGGTAACGATCGCGGAGGGCCATCGGGTCATGCTAATGCTCGATTCGGCGAACCGCGACCCGGCTCAATTTGCCGAACCGAATCGCCTCGACCTTGGCCGTCGCGTTGCCGGTCAGCTGGCGTTTGGAGCAGGCCCGCATTCCTGCGTTGGTGCGCTACTGATCCGCATGGCCGCTGCGGTTGCAACGAATGCCTTTGTTCAAAATGTTGCTGGACGCGAGATCATCGGTCCCATTGAATGGAGGGGTGGCTCCGGCTTTCGCTGGCCAGCTTCGCTAAACGTGCGGGTTCAGAGTCACCGAAGCGCCGGCTAGCCATCAGAGATCACCCAATAACTCGCGAAAACACGTATTGATGCCTCGCCACGTCTGCACGTGAACCGCGGAATCGCACCCCTTCCATTTCCAACCTGAGTCTTTGCTCAAACCCGCCGTCCCGTGTGCACTTAATCTGCCCACCTGAGCCCAGCACCCGGTGCCATGGGAGACCATCACCGCATTTCCGCAGCACTTGCGCGACCTGGCGATGGTAGCGCGGATATCCAGCGGCCTCCGCCACCTGTCCATATGTCGCAATCTTGCCGCGAGGGATCAGACGGATTACGCCTCGAATCGCCGTTTCCATATCCGCGGCCTTCCCCGTCGGCCGCAACGTACGTGAGATCTTCATAGTCAGAGCTTTTCGCTTCACGCTACTGGAGAGTACATGCCAGGCCCACTTGCAGGCATTCGCGTTATTGATCTAACCACCATCGTCATGGGACCGTACGCCACCCAAATCTTGGGCGATATGGGCGCTGACGTAATCAAAATCGAATGTCCAACAGGCGACATCTTTCGGGAGGTACCGCCGTTTCGTCATCCCGGCATGGGTGCGGCATTCCTTAATGTAAACCGAAACAAACGTAGTCTTGTGCTGAACCTCGAGCTTGAGGACGACAAGCAGATGCTGATCAAACTCCTGGCCGCGGCTGACGTGTTCGTCTACACTTTGCGGCCGCGTTCTCTTGTCAGGTTTGGTCTCGATTACAACAGCTTGCGTGAACGCAATCCACGTCTCATCCATTGCGGGGCGTACGGGTTTTCCGAAGAAGGACCCTATCGAGGCCGTCCCGCGTACGACGATGTGATCCAGGCGATAGGCGGTACCGCTTCTCTGGAGGGTCGCAATCATCCCGACGCACCGAAATTTGTCAGCACCATCATGGCTGATAAAATTGCAGCCCTTTCGGCAACGTATGCGATTACGGCCGCGTTGTATGAACGTGAGCGGTCAGGATTGGGCCAAGCGATTGAAGTTCCGATGTTTGAAACGCTAGTCTCATTCAATATGATCGAGCACCTAGCCGGCGAGACGTTTTGTCCTGCGCTCGGCAGCATGGGTTACGACCGCGTTCTTTCACCGCATCGCCGCCCCTATCGAACCAAGGACGGGCATATCGGCCTGATGCCTTATAGCACAGCGCAGTGGCAACGATTTTTTGAAATTGCCGGAAAGCCGCAATACGCGGCGGACGTTCGCTTCACAGAGCATGCTGCAAGAAGCGAAAATATAGACGAGCTTTATCGCATACTCGCCGAAATCCTGATTGAGCGCTCAACTGACGAATGGATTCGACTGCTCGAAACCGCCGATATCCCGATGGCCCCTGTACTATCGCCCGAGGATCTGCTTAAGGACGAGCATCTAGACACCCTAGGTTTCTTTCGCCACTACAGTCATCCGTCGGAAGGGGAGATCCGAACAGTTTCGAATCCCGTCCGTTTCAGTCGCACGCCGACAAGCATCGAGCGCCTTGCACCCCGCCTGAACGAGCACCGGGATGAGATCTTAAAGGAGATAAGCTCTAGTGCCGATTAGCTTGCGTGAGTTCAGACAGTTTTATCACGGTTCTCCAGTTTCTCCCTGTGCTCGTCGTCCTGAGCTTCGAATCGAAATAGGCGTTAATAAGTTTGGTGCGCCCGACGCCCTGTGGAAGACATAGGTAGACCTCTCGGCCTCGCACGATGAACTCATCCGGTGGCGATCTGGATGGATCCAGATGCTCTATGTTGCGTGAATCCGGGAGGTCCGCCAGAAAAAGGACATGCAGCATCGCTTCCGTTTTCCCCGCTTTAATAAAAGGATTATTCGAAACGATGTCACGCATTTGTTCGCCTGTCCGCAAAACAATTTGAGTCTGAAACCCAAAACGCTTGCCGATTTGCGTGGCGATCAGTGCAGGAAGCTCGGCGGCTAGGGTGGCGACCGCGCTGAAGATGACATTTCCGCTTTGTACGTATGTCGTTACGTTGTGACATCCGGCGTCCGTGAACATAACACCGAGGTCTTTCATCGGGAGCTTATTTTTACCGCCCACATTCACTCCTCGAAGTAGCGCCATGTGCGGTGTCGCAATCATCGAGCAATTATCCTTCAGCCACTAAGTAAGTTTTATACTCGACATTGGCCGACACGCCGCAACCCCGCGCTAGCGCTGCCTTTTGGCGGATTATCACCCGTCTTGAGAGAAATAAGGTTAACGCGCGGATTGCGTTCCGAAACGCTCTTGGTGTTGCACTACCACTTGGTATCGGAATCGGGATTGGGGAATCACTCGGGGCAGTCGCAATTACAACGGGCGCATTGAACGTCTCCTTTTCCGACGGCGATGATCCGTATGCCCAACGAGCCCGGCGCATGCTCGCCTGGAGCTTTCTCGGCGCCTTCTCCGTATTTACGGGTTCGATCACAGGCGAATATCATTGGGCCGCTATATTGATGACCGCTGCATGGGCGTTTATTGCCGGGATGCTGGTTTCCATAAGCGCCAGAGCAGGCGATCTCGGCCTCAACACCTTGGTCGTGCTGATCGTATTTGCCGCGCGGGCGCCGTTGCACGCCGCCGACGCGCTAATTGCGGCGTTTCTTGTTCTAACCGGCGGCCTACTCCAGACCTGCCTGGCTTTGCTATTGTGGCCGGTGCGGCGTAAGCAGCCCGAGCGCCAAGTCCTTGGTCAAATCTATCTAGATCTAGCCGAAGATGTCGATCCCCATTCTGGGACACTCCTGTCGCTGCCATTGACCTCCCCCAGCACTCAGGCTCAAGAAACACTTTCCGCTCTCGGCCGCGATCACAGCATCGAAGGGGAGCGTTATCGCTCATTATTTGATCAGGCAGATCGCATCCGTATGTCGAGTTTCGTGCTCGAAAGCCTCCGTCAACCACTAGAAGCACGCGAAGTCGCATCGGATCGTCAGAGTACCGCTGAATGCGTCACTAGATTGCTGGCCACTGCATCAAGGCTCCTGCGCAGCGTCGGTGAGTCGTTGGTCGCCGATCAATCGCTTAAAGGAGGACCGGATCTACTCAAGGAACTGCAAATTATCGAAGAAGCACCTTGCCGACCATCGGCGTCTGATTCTCTTCCTTCGAATGAGACATGGCTAGCAATCGATACTCTAGCCGGCCAGCTTCGTGCGGCGCTCGAACTCGCGCAACACGCGACGCCGCAGGGGCTCGTGGAATTTGCCAGGCACGAGGCAGCGCAGCCATGGAAGCTTCAACTGCAAGGCTGGTTAGGAACTCTAGGCGCAAACCTGCACTTCGAATCGCCCGCTTTCCGTCACGCTGTTCGGCTCGCTACGTGTGTCGCCATCGGCGACGCTATCGCGCGTGGCATTAGTTGGCAAAGGTCGTATTGGCTGCCGATGACTGTAGCCGTAGTGCTTAAGCCGGACTTCACCACCACCTTTAGCCGAGGTGTGTTACGCCTCGCCGGGACGTTTATCGGCTTGATTCTCGCAACCGCGCTCTACCACCTGTTCCCCCCATCTCCGGTTACTCAGTTGATTCTTGTGGGCATCTTCACATTCCTCCTTCGATCGGTCGGTCCGACAAACTATGGCGTGTTCAGTCTCGCGGTCAGCGGCTTGATCGTCTTCTTGATTGCTGCTATAGGTGTCTCGCCGGCAGAAGTGGTATCGGAGCGCGCCTTAAATACCGTCGCCGGGGGCTTGCTAGGTTTGCTTGTATATGCGCTTTGGCCCACCTGGGAGCGAACACAGGTATGGGAAACGATCGCGGAAATGCTGGATGCCTGTCGCGTTTACTTTCAGTCCATCGTGGAGACATTCGAGCGAGACGATCCATCTCTCGCCTCCAAGTTGGACGAGGCCCGGCGCAGCTGGAGACGCGCGCGCTCGAATGCTGAAGCCTCAGCCGACCGGGTTAGCGCTGAGCCGGGAATCACCGCACATCAACTGGATTGCGTCACCTCCATACTGGCCCACTCACATGCTTTGGTGCACGCGATGATGGCCTTAGAAGCAGGGCTCGCCGGAGTGCAGGCCAGCAAACCGCCACCGGAGTTTCGAGCATTTGCCCGCGACGTGGACTTCACGCTTTACTTCCTGGCAGCCACAGTTCGAGGTTCCTTTGCGGCATCCGAAAGCTTGCCCAAGCTTCGCGAGGATTATAGGCGTCTCGTACAAGCCCGCAAAACTTTACCGCCCGCTTATGAGTTCGTCCTTATCGAAACGGATCGCTTGACGACCGCCCTCAACACTCTTCGGGAGCAAGTGACGCGCTGCCACGGCCAAAATGCGCACGCGAACAAAAGCTAGGACGCTTTCACGAAATTATGTCCCTTTTTCTGACAATCAATTCGCTGCGCTCGTAAGCGTCTCGCGCTCCTCGGCAGATTCCAGAACTCCGCTGGTTTTAGCGTAAGACCGAAGGACTTCCGCAACGCTCCACGCCTGGGCGCAGCAACCACGTGGCGTAAATGGCGGCTCCGCGTCAAAGATCTCGCTTATCGAGCCTACGCACGCTGAACGAAGGTGAGACTTGAATCCTTCAAGAAAACTGTGCGCAGTCTCACGATCATCTGGATACACCTTGAGCCACGCATCGATGAACGGGCCGATAAGCCAGGCCCAAACCGTTCCTTGATGGTAGGCCGCATCGCGCGATCGGAGGTCGCCATCGTACCGCGCCTTGAAATCCTTGTCGCCCGGCGCAAGTGATCTCAACCCGACCGGAGTCAGCAGCTTTCTCGTCGCGACTTGGATCACGGGCTGCCAGCGCTCCTCATTCAATACTGGGTGTTCCAGAGATATCGCAAACAACTGGTTCGGCCGGCAAGCTGGGTCTGGGCCTCCCGACTGCGCATCGATTACGTCGTAAAGATAGCCGCCCTTTTCATACCAGAATCTTTCGTTGAACGAGGATCTGGCTCTCGCCGCATGCTGTGCGACGCCGTTTGCCTCATCTGTTCTGTCGGCCTGTCGCAGCCAGCCCTCGAGAAGCCGGAGAGCGTTGTACCACAGCGCATTAATTTCCACTGGCTTGCCGCGCCGGGGCGTTACCACCCAGTCACCCACCTTCGCATCCATCCAGGTAAGTTGATAGCCTTCCTGCCCTTGGGCCAGCAGCCCGTCACGATGATCCACGTGAATGTTGAACCGCGTGCCGCGCAGGTGATGGCCCACTATGTCCAGCAAATGAGGCAGCATTTGCTGTAGTAGATGTTGATCGTCCGTGTACTCCATGTATTTGTGGAGCGCATGGAAAAACCAGAGGGTAGCGTCCGCTGTATGATAAAGGCCCTCCCTCTTGCCTTCGGGGAACATGTTCGGGATCAGGCCATCGCGGATGTAATGCGCGAACGTCCGCAAAATCCAACTGGCTTCTACCTGCCGTCCAGTTGTCAGTGTCAGACCTTCCAGACTGATCATCGTGTCGCGACCCCAGTCCGTAAACCAGTGATAGCCGGCAATAATAGTTCGGATTTCGTCTCCAGCGGCTCGCGCTCGCGTTGTATCTTCTTGCCGCCCAACCGGCGCAATGACGAACTGGTCAGCCGCCCAAATTAGCTCGTCACACATATCACTAGATGTGCCCGACTTCGCTTCCAACAGTAGACGCCGTCTTCGATCGTGTTCCGCATCCCAAGCCTGTGTCGGAGACAAAGCGGACATAACGTCCCACCTCTCGGTCGAAGCAATAATCGTCGCGTCTTTTCCTGGAGTAAGCTCGGCTGAAAAGTGCCCCGGGCTCCATAGATCGCCCTTCCATTTGTATCCGCGACTTCGCTCGATAGGGTAAATAACGTCCTCGATACGGCAACATTCCACCGCCAGCCCGGCACCGCTCGCGAGCACCGTAATTCGTAATGGCGGTAGATCATCCGAGCTCTTCAAGAGTTCATAGTGGTGATCGCGAACCGTAAACGTATAGCTACTAACGGGCCTATTCACAGGAGCTTCATGCTCGCGCATATTTACCGCAGGCCATAGCTGTAGGTTTAGAGATCCGGAACCAGATGAAATCCGATAGTTCAGGTAAGTCGTATTCTGCCCGTGCGGCAAGAGGAGCCGTTTCTCGAGCGTGAGTCCGTCGATTTCATAGGTCCAAATCGGGAGCCCCAAATGAACATCGAAACTCGTCAGGTACTGAGAACCGGCGAAGCTCTCCCCGTGTTCTCTTTCAAGCCCATTTAGCTGGATTGTCCGGCCGTCCGACAAAACCACTCGCTCGAGGATGTGGTTCAGCATCATGGTTCGCCCCAACGGGCCGGGTAACGCTGCGATTAAGTAGCCATGGAAAACACGCGTGAGACTTCCACCGATGGTGCCGGACGCGTATCCTCCGAGTCCATTGGTAACCAGCCACTCGGTCCCTCTCAAAAACTCCAATTCGGCGTCGCTCAGCGCATTATTCGGTTTATGGCTGAATATGTTTTTCATCGGAAATATAGTGAGCTGCGGACACAGTGTCGCTAGTCTTCAATCGCATGGGGGTGCAAAAGGATTGCCGCTTGGCCGGGGATCTTCCAATTATGCGCAGTGTCCAGCAGTGGCGTTCCACATCCACCGTACTGAGGATCGTCAGAGGACCACATCTTGACCCACTCCATAGATGCCGGAGCGGCCAGCAATGGTTCCGGCGCGGGATCCAGAGCCAGTTCTACTCCCAGGTTAACCAGTAAGAGCCGGTCTTGCTGAAAGCCGGGCGAGAAGAATCGCACGATCAGGCACTGAGGTGAAAAGACCGCGCCGTCTATGCCATCGGCACCCTGCTCGCAAAGGATCGGGTCTTCCTTCCTCAGACGGAAGAGATCTCTGTGAAGTGCATAAATATCAGCATGCTTGCCCACTTCAGCGAAGTTTAGCTTGCATTTTTTGAATGTCTCCAATGCGTGTGGGTCATCAAAGCCTTTCTGCATTTCCACTAAGGCCAAAGATCGCCATTGCCCCAGGAACTCCATACGTCCCGCTTTGATCCGCTTTGCGAGTTCCGGCTTATGGTCCGCAAAGTACAGAAATGGACTCGAAGCTCCAAACTCCTGCCCCTGAAAAAGCATCGGCGTACCAGGTGCGAGGAGCGTCATGGCAGTAACAGCTTTGAGCATTCCGGGCGATGTCAGTTCGTGTATTCGTTGACCGCAAGCAGAGTTCGCTATTTGATCATGGTTCTGAATGAAATTGATCATCGCTGCGCGGGGCAAGCCTAAACTCGCAGTGCCGCGCCGCTTCTGTTGCCACCGGTACCATTGCCCCTGAAACAAGTACCCATATTTAACTGCCGATAGCAGCTCCTGTGCCGTACCCCGGTAATCCGTGTAATAGGCGTCCGTTTTGCCGGTAAGTGCGACCATCGCTGTGTGATGGTAATCGTCGTTCCATAGCGCATCAAAACCGTACCCGCCATCTTTAATGGGCTTGATTAAGCGAGTATTTTGCGGTTCATTTTCTCCCACGACGAGAATCGATTTGTGACCCGCCGCATTCCGGGCAGCACACGTCAGTTCCGCGAGAATATGCGGGTCGGACCCATCATGGATGTCCTGCGTGGCATCCACGCGCAAACCATCCAGGTGAAATTCCCTGATCCAGTATGCGGCGTTCTCCCGAAAAAACTCCCGCACCGGGCCGCGCTCTTCGCCATCGAAGTTGATTGCCTCGCCCCAATCAGTCTTATAGTGCGCTGTGACATAGAACGGAGAGAATTTTGTCAGGTAATTGCCGTCCGGACCTAAATGGTTGTAGACAACATCCAGGATCACGCCCAGGCCAACCGAGTGCGCACGGTCAATAAAGGTCCGCATATCATCGGGGGCGCCGTAGATGGACGCAGGCGCGTACAGTTGCACGCCGTCGTAACCCCACCCGAACCTTCCTGGAAAATCGGCGACGGGCATTACTTCTATTAAGGTGAGGCCGGTATCGCGCAGATATTCCAATTTCTCAGCGGCGGCGATCCAAGTACCTTCCGGCGTAAAGGTACCGAGGTGCATCTCATAGATCACCTGGCCTTCTAATCTAATTCCGGGCCACGCGCTATCCGACCATGGAAAAGAGTTTGGATCCACGATTTCCGACCAACCATGTGGCCCACTCGGTTGGTAGCGTGAGGCTGGGTCGGGGTAGGCCTCGCCGCCGTCGAGTTCGTATTTGTATCGCACGCCCGCGGAAATAGCCGGCACGAGGCCTGAAAAGTATCCGTTCTCTTCCTCCGTCAATGCGACCCGCTCGCGTCGTCTGTCGAGCGCTACTCTGACCACCCGATGTTGAGGCGCCCACACCCGGAAATGCGTTCCGGTTTCATTTGTTTGAACATCTGCCCCAACGGGCATTCGTCGCTGAATGTTTCCCTGCAAAGGTAAGTTCGCCTACTTGCCGGACCAGCAGGCAGAACGTTTCTCGAGAAAGGCCGAGATGCCCTCTTGCGCATCGTCAGCCATCGCATTGATGCTCATGACCTCTTTCGCATATGCATATGCTTTCGGCTGATCGAGGTCAATCTGCGTGTAATAAGCCTCTTTCCCGATACTCACTGTCATGGGACTCGCCTCAGCAATACGCGTGGCAAGCTGGAGGGCAGCAGGCCTCAAGTCGGCTGCCCGCACTACACTATTGATCAAACCCCACTCCGCCGCTTTCGTCGCATCGACATGCTCACCCGTAAGCAGCATATGCAAAGCGCGCTTGCGTCCCACCGCCCGGCTCAGCGCAACCATTGGAGTTGTGCAGAACAACCCAATGCGAACACCCGGCGTGGCAAAAGTAGCCTGCTCGGATGCGATTGCCAGATCGCAGCTGGCTACTAGCTGGCAACCCGCCGCAGTTGCTACACCTTGCACCTCTGCGATCACCGGTTGGGGTATCGATTGAATCTTCATCATCAGGTCGGCGCAAACGTCGAAGAGTTGCCGGTATTCGGTCGCCGAGCGGCCTACCATTTCACTGAGATCGTGTCCGGAACAGTAGACCTTCCCGGCCGCAGCAAGGATGACCGCCTGAGCACTGCTATTCCGTTCGATCTCTTCAAGGCAGCCGATTAGCTCCCACATCAAATTGAGCGATAACGCGTTCCGGCGATTCGGCCGGTTGAGCGTTATGATCGCGGCGGTCCCCTCGAACTCCATCAGCAAATCTTGATTTGGCATTGCCCGATCCTCCCTGACTTACACTCTTAGTGAATCACTGTGTCATTCGAAGTCTCATACGGACGTATCCAACTGCTCGATTCAGAACTGTTTGGAAGCTTAATCGAGCGGGCCCGCCGGTCTCCGCGCCTACGTACGAACCATAATTTCCACGTCAGCATGGACGATAACCCGCATCGATTTCTGAACGTGATGTTACACGGAACCTATATCACTCCGCATCGCCATCGCGAACCTCCGAAGGCAGAATCTTTCCTCGTGCTTAGCGGCGAACTGGCGTTTTTTACGTTTGATGAATCAGGGCACATCGCGAGCGTACACATCTTGGGCCGCGATCCACTTGGAATCGACATCCAGCCCGGCGTGTGGCATACCTTAGCTGTTCTGTCTGAGCACGCGATTTGTTTCGAAGTCAAACCAGGGCCTTACTCCGTCATGAATGATAAGGATTTTGCGACCTGGGCGCCGCGAGAGGGCGAACCAAACGCATCGAAATATCTCGAAGGCTTGATTTCGCTCATTCCCGACCGGTGAGCAGAACATCAGCATTTGCTGACACACCGAGGAAGTACATTTGGAACAATAACAGCCTCGTTAATTCCCGTTCCCGAGAGCGCTCCGAACTGGCGCCGGCAGAGGGACACCAGGTTTCAACGCTCCCCAGAGAATACGATTCATTTCTTCGGGGTCAGCTCGATCAAAGCCCGAAAAATCCAACCGCAGAGAGGCGTCGGCCGCCGGACCCTTTTCAGGATTCTTGGCCAAAAGGTCGATCTGAGGCGATATATTGCTGTACGGAGTGAAATCGGGGGTTGTGCTGAAGGCGTGAAGCATCGGGATCGCCGCACGATCGAATTGCGTCATCGTCGGCAGCCCGAGTATCAGTTCCATGGTGTGAATCATCGAGGCCGTTGTGTAGAGCGTGCTGTCAACGATGCCCCGTTTGAGGTATGGCGAGATCGTCAGGCCCACGGTTCTACGACAGTCGACGTGATCGGGACCATCCTGCGCGTCATCCTCAATTACGAAAATGATTGTTTCCGGCCAGAAGCGCGAGTGCGAAACTGCATCGATGATTTTTCCGAGCGCTTGGTCGTTTGATGCAACCATGGCACTGGGCGTATAGTGGCCGGGACGCAATGCATGAGTGTGATCTTCGCCCAGCGACATCACCATGAACCGCGGCCAATTATCGCGTCTCTCTGAGTCGTGCATCTCTCTGATGAAGACGTCGGCCAGATCCGGATCGCGTCCCTTGCTGATATTCGTCCAGTTAGTGGATGCAAGTTTCAGCCAGTCAACGCTCGCGTGGCCTTCCAGTCCTTTCGCAACGAACCTGGGACCCTGATCGCGCCCTGAGTGGAAAAATGCAAACTCTCCGTAAGTGCGGAAGCTTACGCCGTGAAGCGCACAGTTATCCCAAAGGTAACCGCCCGGAGATGAACGCAATCTCTCATCCGCTCCGAGCTCCCCGTCTCCGGCCTTAGGCTCACCGCGCCCGCTATAGCTTTGCAGCCAACCCTTAGAGATAAAGTCGGTCGCGTACGCCGCATCGCTCCATTGATGCCCATTTTCAGAAACCTCGCCGTTCACGTAGAGGTTGTCGAACACCGCCCAGGTCCTTGCGAGTTTGTGCGCGTTCGGTGTCACCGCTTCTCCAAATAAGGTCAGGCTGGGATCGCCGTTCCCTCGACCCAAATCGCCGAGCACCTGATCGTACGTGCGATTCTCGCGAATGATGTAGAGAACATGCTTAAGCTGTGGAAAAACATGGTTCTGAATGGTCTCCGCAATCGCCTTAGCCTTGCTGTCCGATTCTGCGCTGGGAAAATTATGAACAACCTTCTCAGTCAGCTGCTTCAATCGCGTTTTAGTTGGCGTGTTGATGAAAGACACATAACCGGTCAGCGTGTCGCCAACGTAATCATATGGATGCCTAGGGTCCGGTTCAGCTTCCCTCGCAAGCTTCGACGTGGGGACGTTCGCTCGGGAAGCCAATCCCTTCGCAATACCCACATACAAAGTCTTGCCCTCTCGAGAGACTGCTAACGCTGACGGGTGCCATCCTGTGGGAATGAATCCGAGGACCTGAGAATGATCGGGCCTTGAAATGTCAATTACCGCGACATCGTTGTTGTCAGCGTTTGCGACAAATAAGCGCGTGCCATCACGGCTTACTGCAACCGCGTCTGGAGTCGAGCCCACTGGGTCGGATGGCGTCAGAGATGTCTTGATCGTCTCGACTAGCTTGTTCTGCCGGATAACGCTAACGCTATTCGAACCGGCATTCGAAACGAACAGCCGGCGGTCAGGACCAAATACCAGATCGTTTGGATGAACACCAACTTTGACACGATCGACGAGTGCCAGCCCCGCCGTGCTGAACAGACTTATCGACTCATCGCCCCAATTTGAAACAGCAAGAAGCATCCCGTCCGGAGAAACCGCCGCTCGATAAGCGCCGTACCCAGAAGCCGCGCTTGCTTCAACTTTGTAATTGGGTGGAGACAAGCGATAAACGGTGTCGTTATTTATATTCACCACGAAAAGAGCCCCGTCCTTGCCAATCGCGATCCCGCTTATGAAACGATCCCTGGCTGCGAGATGCTCAATGCCGATCGGTGCCGCGAACGAGAGCTTCCCTTCATCGAGGCTCGCCGATAGCACGGCGGCATCAAACTGAGGTGCAGCGATTTGCTCGCCGCGAGAAGCCAGCCGCTGTTTCAGCTTGGCATCGTCGACGGCGCCTCCGCCACATACGAATAGCCGCTTCGAACGAACATCAAGCGCCATGTCGCCGTAAGCCTTGCCGAGGTTCGTACTAGAGACGATCTTCTCTGACCTGGCGTCAATAATCGTCACACCTTGATGATGGAATCCGGATGTCAGTACAACCAGCTGGCTCCCGTCTGGCGACAACAGAATTCTGGCGGGGAAATCTCCCATCAGCGGAGTGTGCTTCCCAACAGGAGTAATTCGCCAGCCTTGCGGCAATACCTGCCTTCGCGAGGCGCCAACGCTCGCCACGAGGGCAAGCAAAACCATCGATGAAGCGAGCCACTTGTTTCTGCCGCGCACCCATATATAACTTTTCAGGAGAAGCATATTTCCGTTGCCGCTATTCTGCATCTTCCCTCATGAACGTGGATCCCCCAATGTTGGATACATTGGATCAAGCATGTTCACCGTTGTATCGCTTGGACCAGCAATTCTATTCTGCGTCGTAACGATGCTCGGCTGGGGCTCGTGGGCAAACACGCAAAAGCTAGCCGGGAAAACCGCTTGGCCATTTGAGCTCTATTACTGGGACTACGTCATCGGCGTGCTTCTGTTAAGCATCGTCTTTATGTTTACGCTCGGCAGCATGGGTTCGACTGGCATGGCTGCTATTGCGAATCTGCAGCAAGCATCACGTGCACCGGTGACGAAAGCAATCTTTAGCGGAGCTCTGTTTAACCTCGCCAACATTCTTTTAGTTGTCGCTATCGATACGGCGGGAATGTCCGTTGCTTTCCCGGTTGGAATTGGGCTGGCGCTCGTCATTGGAACAGTTCTGAGCTATGCTCAGGCGCCCAAAGGCAATCCGCTCCTGCTATTTTCGGGCGTCGTGCTGGTTCTTTTCGCCATGGTCATGTCCGCTGCTGCATACAGTAAACTGTCTGGAGCCAGCAGGCAAGGACGGATGAAAGGACTCGTCTTCAGCATCATTGCAGGTTGCCTCATGGGGTTTTTCTACCCGCAGTTGCAAAGCTCAATCTCGCCGCGTTTTAACGCTAATCCAATTCAGCCCGGGTATCTTACTCCGTACACTGCTTTGTTCTTGTTTTCAATCGGCCTTTTGGTTAGCAACGTTGTTCTGAATACGATTTTTATGACGGCCGGGGGCAAAACCTACGCACAATACTTTGCCGGCACTATGAAAATTCATTCCGCGGGCGTGCTCGGCGGCGCGATCTGGATGCTCGCGTTAAGCCTAAATGTCATTGCATCAGGCGTAGCCGGGCCGGCAATCTCTTACGCTCTGGGCCAGGGCGCGACCCTTGTGGCAGCGATTTGGGGCGTAGTGATCTGGAAAGAATTTCGTGCCGCGCCGCAGGGCACGGCGCTGCTGATCGCTCTTATGTTCGCCGGCTATACACTCGGTCTGATCGCGATCGGCGTTGCCACATTGTGATTCACGGATACCGCTACTGTTGCCCGGCTACGATCGGCAACACCAGCGCCGACGGATGCTGTGCGTCGTGATAGATCGTGTTTGTCGCCGTTACGTGCCGCCGCGCAAATTCAGCATCTTCGCCAGTATTCAAATTTCTGTCGAATCTAGGGAAATTGCTGCTGCTCACCTCCAGGCGCAATATATGTCCCTTTCGGAAAATGTTGCTCGTGGCCCACAGGTCGATCGTGAACCTATATATCTGTCCGGGGTTCATCAATTGAGCTTTCTCTTGTGACTCGCGGTAACGTCCGCGAATGATTCCTTCCGTCAGATTCTGAGCAAAGCCATCCGGCCAGACATCAACCAGCTTGGCTGTGAAATCGGTGTCGACCGCCGACGATTTCGCGAAGACTTCAAGACTTACCGGCCCCGTCACTTCGAAATCGCGAGTCAGTGCAGGCGTAGAGAAAACGAGAACGTCATCTCTCGCTTCGTTGGGCCGCTGATCCCGAGGCCCTGGCGCCAGATGCTGCGAATCACAGCAGAGAGGGCCCCCAATCGTGGCAACCGGACTCGAAGGATCATAAACGTAATGGTCAGAAGGCTCAGAGCCAGGCTCCTTGGTCGAGAGACTGCCACTGGCCCGTAACGAGTTCGCATTTCCAGCCGAATGTAAGAAGTATTTTGTGCTGCGGGCCCGGATCAGGGGCCAATCATCCTCTTGTCGCCACTCGTTTGCGCCCATGACGAAGATCTTTACGCGCTTCTCTTTCGCGAACTCATTCTGCATACCTTTCAGGAGGAAGTCGTACCAGCGCAAGGTAATCGGGTCTTCCTCCGACTCAGCTGCGGCAGGACCGAAATCGACATCGCCGATCTTGCGCCCACTACCCGCATGGCCACCAATAATCACTAAGAGTCGCTGACCCCCACGCGCTGCCGGATTTGCAGCTTTCGCCTTCATGCCGATGTAGTTACGTAGCGATCCTCCCTGAAAAATGTCGTACCAGGCGGCGATCGTAAGTCCCGGGACCGTAATATCCGCATAATGTCCTTCGATTGACCAGCGCTTCCAATACTCGTCATAGCTCGGGTGAGTGAGCCACTCCAAAAAGTAGGGGGCCAATGAGTCAGTCATATTCGAAGATGACGGGGCCTCTTCGAAATTGAACAACGGATAGCTCGCAAGTGGAAGCTTCCATGCTCCCTCCATAGCATTCGTGCGCTTCTGCACCGCGCGGTTCAACGTATCCTGCGCCAGCCCCGACGTCCATGACTGGTTAAACCACTGCTCGAATGCCCCGCCCTGGTACGTCCACCCGTCGTGATAATTGCTGGCCGTTACTACCGGACATATCCCTGCAAGATGCGGCGGATGAGCGATTGCGGTCAGCATCTGCGTGGCGCCCACGTATGAGCCCCCGAACATGCCTACTTTCCCGTTCGAATACGGTAGCGATGCTGCCCATTCAACGGTATCGTATCCGTCTTGCGATTCGTACTTAAACGGATACCATTCGCCTTGAGATGCGTAGCGGCCGCGAACATCCTGAACGATCACTACATAACCGCGCTGCGCCGCCTCAAAGCCGAAATCCGCTTCGCCGCTCTTGTTATATGGAGTGCGCTGAAGAAGCACGGGAAAGCGCCCTTCACCTTTGGGCCGATAAATATCGGCACGCAGTACGACGCCGTCGCGCATCGTAACAGCACTGCCGCGCTCGATTGTTATCTCGTACCGCTCGGCAGCGCGGGCAAGAGATGGACCTGCGAATATACATATGGCGAGTATGGCCGAAGATGCTTTCTTATGATTCATTGAACGGATATCCATTCGCAAACGAAACTCGTTGTAGGATATAGCATCTCTTTTCGAAGTATGCGCTTGGTACGGAATCTCTAGGCAATACCGATTCTTCACGAGGATGTTGCGTTTCCAAACTCAGATACTCGCCCCAGGGCAACTGATTGGCAGACATAAGAGAAGTAGTAGGTTGCGCGGAAAGGACGGCGCGTATGGCCCAGCTAGCCAGCGTTACTGAATTTGCGCAAGGCTCCGTTCGGGGATTCCTTCACACGCCGGCGGACTCACCAACAGCGGGACTCGTCATCACCCACGGGGCGGGAGGGAACTGTGAGGGACCGCTGCTGGTTGCCGTCGCGAACGCCTTTTCCGAAGCCGGCTTCCTGGTATTGCGGTGCGATCTCCCGTTTAGGCAACAGAAGCCATTTGGGCCGCCAAGCCCGGCTACAGCCCCCGAGAATCGAGCCGGATTAAAGGATGCGATCACGGCAGTTGGGGCACTGGGCTGCCGACAGGTGTTTCTTGGTGGCCACTCTTACGGAGGGCGCCAGGCGAGCATTCTGGCCGCTGAAGAACCTGAACTGGCTGATTCTCTGCTGCTGCTCTCGTATCCACTCCATCCACCCTATAAGCCGAAACAGCTGCGGACAGATCATTTGCCTAGCCTGAGAGTTCCCGCCCTGTTCGTCCACGGAACTCAGGATCAGTTCGGCTCAATTGACAACATGCGCGCGGCCATTCAAGTAATCCCCGCCAGAAAAGAGCTTGTGGTAATCGAAGGGGCAGGCCACGACCTCGCGCGCGGCGCCTTTGATGTTGATCAACTTGTCGTTAACCAGCTACTAAGCCTGATGCGCTAGGCAATCGCACGCACAACACGAACGGGCAGAAAGATAATTGCCGCTACCAGCGCCATGACTCCATGCACCGCGATTCCCAAGAGACGGAACGGGATGAGAAGCAGCCACACGATGGGGTAGCAAACAAGTGCCATGATCGCCAGAGGCCACGAGAGCACAAATAGCAGGCACCACAACAAAAACATGATCATGTATCACTCACCCTTTTAGAGATACGAGTCAAAAAGTGCCGTCGTTCCCTAATTCACACCGCTTCGCCGACGAGCGGCTTCCCGCATAATCGTTCGAGTATCGCGACCGGAGCGTTGTCTGGTGTCGCCAGGGATTGGCGCGCCACGATAAGCGTTTGTTCCAGCGCATACTGGCCAGATTGAACCGAGTGCGGTAAGACGTCCGTGAAAGCTAACCAAGTGGACCCCGGCGGAAAATCAAGTCGATACGCCTTGCTCGATTGGAACTCCTCATTTCGCTTCAGATAGTCATGAAACCGAAGCATGAACTCGTCGTAAGCTGAGCGAGCCGTCACTGGCAGCCGTAACTTGTGAAGCCCATGTAGCAGTTGGTTGCGAAACCGATGTATCGAGGATGCCGCTCCGCCTGCCACGTCATCCAATCCGGCTTTTCGTGCATAGCGCGTCGCTACGACAGTGAATGGGTCGGAAGTGATCCACACTCGAGCCTCCGTCGGGTGTAGATTCGTGAACACGCGCAAAATCAGGCCTCCATTCGTAGGGCGGGATGGAAAGGCATCTGTGTGAATTAGATCGTTCCGTTTATTCAACGGCAGATCGCGCCCCCTCTCTT
Organism: Bryobacteraceae bacterium; assembly: GCA_045807905.1. Lineage (GTDB taxonomy): Bacteria > Acidobacteriota > Terriglobia > Bryobacterales > Bryobacteraceae > Bog-105. The sequence goes on from JBJMGM010000111.1 coordinate 23,851, forward strand.
CCAGCGGACGAAAGCTTGCATAATCGAGCTTCCAGGCCGTCGCATATTGAGGAAGCAGCTCTTGAGTGAATCCGATTACGTTCCGCGAATACTCCTGAAAAACATTGTGAAGGGTGGCCATTTCCACGCTCTTTGGCTCGACGCCGGTGACCCGGTCGAGCGCCGGCCGGTAAGCGATATTCTTGTGGACGGCGCCCCCCGAGAAGTCCAGGCCCCGCAGGAATTCCTTCGATGTCTCGGATAGCTCAAACGGCGTTGTTGGGAACAAGATGACGTTTCCGGCCTCCAATGCTGGCCGGTAATCCCGGGTTTCAGAGGCAGGCCACTGATCGACCGTGATCACTTCCATCAGCGAAGTTCCGTCCACTCGAAGTACGTGAGTTGCACAGACATACAGTATAAATCGACAGTGCTACTCGGCACATTTCAGTGTAAAGCCGTTCAGAACTGGGTACTTCTGATCCCACAACCGAACACATCCAGCGGGCATAGGTGTATGTATCTTCCTGACGGCGTTCACTGGCGTTGACTCGTGTATTCGGTACTCTAACTGCTCCGTATTCACGACATTACTCATAACCAGGAGCGCTGATGTTACAAAATCTCCGCTTTGCCTCGCGGATGCTGCGGAAGAACCCGGGCTTTACGCTTGTCGCTGTTTGTTCACTGGCAATTGGAATTGGCGCAAATTCTGCCATGTTCAGTTGGGCGGATGCTCTTGTGCTGCGCCCGCTCCCGGTTTTGAAGCCCAGCGAGATCGTTACCGTCCGCTCAAGCTCGCCGTCCGATCCCTCGAGCAACCTTTCCTATCGCGACTACGTCGACTTTCGAGATCGCAACAGGGCCTTCGATGGCTTGTTGGCATATTCGCTTGCCCCGTTTGGGCTCAGCGATAAACCGGAAGCGCTACCACATCTGAAATACGGTCTTTTTGTATCGGGGAATTTCTTCCACGTGCTGGGGATTGGACCAATGCTCGGGCGCGGATTCCGTTCTGATGAAGACAAAGTTCCGGGGCGCGATGCCGTAGTTGTGCTCAGCCACGATTTATGGACCAGTCAGTTCGCCGCCGATCCTGCGGTAATAGGACGGAAAGTACGGCTGAACGGAACGGAATTCACAATCATCGGTGTGTCCCGCGAGCGCTTTACCGGAATGGATCAGTATTTTAGGCCTGCCTTGTTTGTGCCGCTTGCAATGTCGGCGCGCCTCGGCCAGCAAGATGCCCTCGAGAAGCGTGACAATCGCTGGCTAAGTGTCAAGGGGCGTCTAAAGGCAGGAATTACAGCTGCACAAGCACAGGCTGATCTGGGGTCGATCGCCTCCGCTCTCGAGCGCATGTATCCTGACACGAACCGGAAGCAGAAAGCGAGAGTCGAAACGGAAATCCAGGTGCGGGTTGAACAAGACCAGGCCGACGCGCAACTGATCGGCATGCTGCTGACCCTGGCCTTGAGTGTGCTTCTGGTCGCGTGCGCTAATGTGGCGGGTCTCTTGCTCAGCCGCGCGCGTGCGCGTTCCCGTGAAATGGCGGTGCGCTTGGCCATCGGCGCGGGCCGCGGCCGTCTCGTGCAGCAACTGATGCTCGAAAGTCTGCTGATTGCGCTGCTAGGTGGAACTCTCGGCGTGGCAGTCGCATACGGCGGCACGAAATTCTTCAACCAAATACAGATTCCATCGGACCTGCCCATCGTGATTTCCGCGCACCTCGATGGCCGCGTTCTGCTCTTTACCCTTGCCGTTTCGCTGGCGAGCACGATTCTCTTCGGCCTAACTCCCGCAATCCGCAGCACTCGTTCAGACCTTGTTCCTGCGCTTAAAGCTGCCGATGCGGACACAGTCGGTCGACGCCGTCTCTGGGGGCGTAATCTGCTCGTCGTCTGCCAAATTGCGATCGCTCTGGTCCTGCTTACCGTCTCGACAATCCTGTTTCGAGGGTTTGCCCAAGAACTCAAAGCTCCTGGGTTTCGCACGGATCATCTCCTGATGATGAGCTTCAATCCGAAGCTGGTCCGCTACACCGATGCTCAAACAGAACGGTTTTATAAACAGCTTTTGGAAAAAGCGCGCTCAGCCGCTGGGGTGAAGTCGGCAGCGTGGACTCTAGACATTCCTTTCATGCCGGATCAGGACGGCGACAGCGTAGTGCCCGAAGGATATCAGTTCCCGAGCGGTCAGCAAGCAGTTAACGTGTTCTCCGACACTGTGGGCGACCAGTACTTCGAAACAATCGGTATCCCGATCGTGCGCGGACGCGCGTTTTTGCCGTCTGATACCGCAAATACACCACGCGTGGCCGTGGTCAACGAACAGTTTGCAAAACGTTATTGGTCCAATCAAGATGCCCTTGGGAAGCGCTTCCATTTGTTAACCCAAAAGGGTCCGCTGATTCAAATTGTCGGGATAGCTAAAACCACAAAGTATTTATGGATCGCGGAGCCTCCGACGGAGTATATCTACTTCCCTTTGGCCCAGCGTCCGCAGCCGCGTATGACCCTGATTGCTGAATCGGAACCGGATCCAGCAACTCTCCTCCCGGCTTTGCGGCAGGCCGTCAAGAGCCTGGATCCCAACATGCCCATTTACGGCGTTCGTACGATGGACGATTTCTACAAACAGCGCGCTATCAAGACCGGAACGATAATCATACACACGGTCGGAAGCCTCGGGCTCATGGGACTGCTGCTCGCGATGGTCGGACTGTACGGGTTAGTCGCCTATTCCGTCAGCCGTCGCACACGCGAAATTGGAATCCGTATGGCGATCGGAGCCGACAGGACGAAGGTTGCTCGGATGGTTCTGAAGCAAGGCCTGATACTCGCTGCGAGCGGTATCGCGATCGGTGTCATTGGAAGCGTTGAAGCTGATAAGGTCTTGGGGTTTATGTTCGGTGGCTCCGCCGCGATGAACATCGAAGAGGCGGTGATCATCTTTTTGGTAATGCCCTTGACACTTATCGTGATCACGTTGCTCGCAACGTATGCACCCGCCCGTCGCGCGTCGCTTATCGATCCGATGCGGGCGCTACGCGACGAGTAGCAGGTTCGGAGTAGAATGAGTGCGGTTCGCTAATGCGAACCCTGCTTGCTGAACACCAGGGTTTCTTCCTTGCTAGTCGGGTCAATATGCTCCAAGGCTACGGTAAGTGTGTGCGTATCGGGCGACAGTTTCATCGTCCATTCATCGCTTGCATCTTCTTTTAACCCGTCCGTCTTCAAGACGACGAGCGCAGGACCGTTGTACCAAACAGACACTTTCGCCTTGTGCCCGCCTTCATCGTACTCACATTCGGTGCCGCCAGTTCCGCAGACGAATTGAGAAGTCACCTCTTTCCCATCCTTGTCTCGAACGACTCTGACCAGTTTCAATTTGTTTGAGACGTTCTCAATCGTTAGAGTGACGAGACGCCCGTCTACGACCTGGCTTTTGGCAGAGTTCATCTGCCAGGCCCCTGTGAAGTTTGGATTACCCGAATCTCCTGTCATGAGCAACGGCAAGACCAAAGGCGCGGCGAATGCCGCCTGCGCCAGACGAAAACAGCGCATGGAAACCTCCTGGCGCGATCCCTCCAGTGGAGCGGGGCGCGAAAATTGTTTGCTGTATTTACCTTTATACCTTAAAATTGGGCGGCCGTTTACTCGGAGCTGCCGGGATCGCCACTTGCGGCTGGAACATCACTTTCCGCCGCTTCAGCAACCGAGCGTTTGCGCCTCTGAGCCATAACTGCCCCGATAAATGCACCACAAAAACCTGCGACCTGAGAAGCGACGGGCCCCACGTTAGCCCGATCCATACCCATTGACACAGCGCAGAATCCAATTAGACTCAGGCCAGCTACCTTGTACATTTTGGAGGTGGTGAGTGCCACTCCTCAGATTGTAAGCACCGCCATACCGGTGCATTGCCGCTTTTGTCAAACCATGCGTTCTCTAGGTAATGTCCTAATATCCTGCTACCGACGGCCTCCTTCTCGTCATCGGGCGGCTTGCGCCGCAGTTCGATACTGGTGCAGTTTGATTTATGGCTTTGCGCCAATCACAATCGCAATTGCCCTGGGTGTTTTTCCTGCCAGTTGTGGATTGAACATGTATGGGCATGGAATTCCTTCGGACCTTATGGCGTGCGCAATAGCCATCAGTGCAACCTTTGAAGGATCATCGTCAGGAGTGTCTGGGGCGACCATCACGCCGACGCCGGAGCCGTATGTTTGGCCCGCTGGGCCATCGTCTGTATTTATCGTGATGTCGCCAATCTGTGAATCGACCCGTTCCCATTTAGCCGATTTGAGCATGCTTGCGAAAATTCCCAATAGCCTTAGGGATTCAGGATTTGGATACACAGCAAAGAAAAACTTCTGTCCGGCGAATGGCCTCAGCTTGGCGACGATTCGTTCCTGCTGTTCTTTAGACAGGCTCCTCTCTGCCTTGAACTGCTCTAGAGCCAGCCGTGCTTCGGCTGCGCCGCGCTTCGCCTCAGCTATTCGAGCATCCGCCTCTTTAGCTTTTGTTTCGGCTGCGGCAAGCTCGGCACGGACGCGATCCCGTTCGGTTCTAGCATCACGCTCTTTGGCTGTGTCGAGATCGTTTTGCGCTGACGCCATTTGGCCAGCACGTACAAATGCTAAGCGTTGGCAGAAAACGATTCCAGCGGCAGCCAAAGCTGTCATTACCAGAAATATCAGGACCCCATTATTCCAAAAATCAGCCTTTGAAGAAAACTCAGCAACTCGCGCCGCCAATCTCTCTATTTCCGACACGTTCGATGTTCCTAGCGTTCTCGCGCTGGCGATTATTGTTCCTGCGGAACCAATTCACGCGACGGTTCAGCGATGAGAAACTCCAAATTAAGCCACTACCGTTTTGCTATCCCTTGATCACGCCCATTGGCCGCAGCCGTGCCACTTTCTTGGCTAACCCGGCATTGTGAACCACTTCGATCACCTCGTCTACATTCTTGTAGGCTTCCGGAAGTTCTTCCAAGATTCCATCGCGCGATTCACTTCGCACCACGATTCCGTGCTCTTCGAGCTTGCGCTGCTCCTCGCGAGCATTTTTGCCCTTGCGAACCGCCGTCCGGCTCAGAAGGCGGCCCGCTCCGTGACAAACGCTCCCAAAGCTCTCAACCATCGCGCGCTGCTGCCCGACAAGCACCCAGGATGCCGTCCCCATACTGCCGGGGATAAAAACGGGCTGCCCAATCGAGCGATAATCCGCAGGTATTTCGCGATGCCCCGGCGGAAAAGCCCGTGTGGCACCTTTCCGATGCACTAGAACTTCGCGCTTCTGTCCTTCCACTTCATACGTCTCATGTTTGGCAATGTTATGGCAAACATCGTAGATCAGCTCAAGCTGCGCTTCATTCCCGAATATTCGCCGGAATGCCCCGCGCAAGAAATGCATTATGCCTTGCCGGTTTGCCCACGCAAAATTAGCTGCCCCGGCCATTGCGGCCAGATATGCTTGCCCTTCCTCGGAACGAATTGGCGCGCACGCTAGTTGGCGGTCAGGCAACGTGATCTTGTACTTTGGCATGACCTGATTCATCAAAGCCACGTAATCGGTACACACTTGGTGGCCTAACCCACGCGACCCGGAGTGAATGAGCACGACAACTTGTCCCTCTTCGATGCGCATCGCGAGAGCTGCCGCTCGATCGTGTACTTGTTCTACGTATTGCAGCTCCAGAAAATGATTGCCACTGCCTAGAGTGCCAAGTTGCGGCGTTCCGCGCTCCTTGGCGCGAGCAGAAACCTTGTTGGGCAATGCACCTTTTAGCGCACCACCCGCTTCTGCGAATTCGGCGTCTCGCTCGTCTCCATACCCGTTGGAGATCATCCAACGAGCTCCTTCTCGTAGAACGTGATCGATTTCGCCGGCCTTGATTTTCACCCGGCCCTCGCTGCCCGTCCCACATGGCACGTCCCGAAAAACCTGGTCGATAATCCCTTTTAGCCGCGGACGAACCTCCCCTTCCGTTAACGTGCTGCGCACCAATCGCACCCCGCAGTTAATATCGAACCCGACCCCGCCTGGTGAAACGACCCCGTGGTCCGCGTCGAGCCCAGCAACGCCGCCTATCGGAAAACCGTAGCCTTGGTGAATGTCCGGCATAGCCAGGCTTGGTCCCACAATGCCGGGCAGCGTGGCCACGTTCATGGCCTGCGTTAGCGATTGATCCTTCTGGATATGTTCAAGCAGCGCCGCACTCGCATAGACCACCACATCTGTGCGCATGCCCAGGCTTTCATCGCGGGGGATGCGATATCGGAATGCATCAATTGGCTCCAGCCGCGCGTTCGCCATCACACATCAACATACACTTCAGCGATCCAACCGTTTCCTGTCCGTTGCACTTTGAGCTGGTGATACGTCACAGCTTTTACGACAAGCTTAGGCGGATGTCTCTGCGCATCGCGCGCTTCGCCCGCCGCGATGCATTCAATATGTGCGTCACTCAATTCTGAAATGTCGAAAGTCCAAAGAGCAATACGCTTGCCGTCGACATAGTACAGCACTTCGTTGAGCCAGTTCACAAGAAGGGATTCGTAATCGCCACCGTCTACGGTTATGGAAACCTGTTGAGCGGACTGTATAGCGGTTGGTTCGAGAATGATGTAAACCAGCGCTTGAGCGCAATTCGCAAATAGTTCTTCGATGCTAGCGCCGTGCGCCCTGATCCCGATATCAGCGGGATGATCTAGGAGCTCAAACTCCATAGTGTCCGAGAGTTGCGGTCCCAGCTACCTAACAGAATCAGGGCAATCACGATCAGAGCCAATGACAGGCCCCACCACAGTCCATAGATTCCGTAGTGGTAATGAAAACACAGTAAATAGCCGACCGGCAACCCGAAAAACCAATAACCGCCGAGATTAATCAGCATTGGCCCGCGCGTATTTCCTAACCCTCTCAGTGCGCCAGTAGCAACCGTCTGAATACCGTCGAACAGTTGAAAGAGAGCCGCCAAAGCCAGCAGACCCATGCCTACAGCCACTACACCCGGATCACGGGTATAGAGATGCAATATCGGCTGGGGTATCAACAGGAACACCACAGCCGAACACGACATAAAAGCACACGCAATGCACAAAGCAATGAACCCGCTCTTCCGTGCCAGAGCACGCTCGCCCCGTCCTATAGCCTGCCCGACGGCAACCGCAGCAGCAGAAGAGATTCCCAGCGGGACCATGTAACTGAGCGCGGCACAATTCAACGCAATTTGGTGAGCAGCCAAGGCAACCGGTGTTAAACGTCCCGCAAGCACGGCGGCTGCGCCGAATGCACTGATCTCGAGTAAAATCTGGAGCGCGGCGGGAAAGCCCAGACCTAACAATTTCCACAATCGTGCCGCGTCGGGCTTTCGAACCAGGCTCTTGAGGCCTGTCTCGGCGTCTCTTTCAAACCACCAGATGAAAAATGCAAGCAGCGCTGCCATGTAGACTCTCGCCATGCAAGTGGATAATGCAGATCCAGTGACACCCAGGGCGGGCAGACCCCAATTCCCTTCGATCAAGAGCCAGTTGAAAAACCAATTTATAGCGTTGGCACTGACCAGCACAAACATGACCGGCCGCACGTGTCCGATGCCTTGTAGATACCTGCGGAACGCAGCATAAAGCAGAAGAGGCAAGGTTCCCCAGCTGAGAGTCGTCACGAATGGGCCCGCCAGACTGCTCACCTCTGCATTCACTCCCAGTGCATAGAACAGTGGCGGCATGAATGCGAAAAGGATCATCAACACGGGCGTGATGCATAACGCAAGATAAACACCTTGCGCCAGGAATCGATGACACGCCTGCCGGTTCCCCGCCCCGTATGACTGAGAAACTAGCGTGTCTAGGCCAAGTAGCAGACCCATTCCGAAAATTGCGAATGAGTAAAACGCACTGCTACCAACGCCCGTGGCGCCTATCGCCGCAGGTCCCAGTCGTCCCACCATGATCGTATCCACGACGGACATCGACATCCAGCCCAATTCCGCAAATATGACCGGCACCGCCAGCGTCAGCATCCGGCGAAGCTGCGTTCCAAAGCTTAGGGTCGAGGAATCGGTTAGAGCTTGCATCTACGGCGGGACTCATTGCCCATCCTTCAGCGCCACTTAATGTTGCAACCGATGCTCGGTGTTTGGTCCGGGTTGACGGAGCGTCCGTTCAATAGGGCGTCAATTGCAGTCCGCAGATCGCGCCCGGTCACCGCCTTTCCGTTACCCGGACGGCTGTCATCTAACTGGCCTCGATACGCAAGCCGTCGCTTGTCATCGAAAAGAAAGAAATCAGGTGTGCAGGCGGCCGAATAGGCTTTGGCCACCTCCTGGCTTTCGTCGTAGCACAACGGGAAATTGAAGCCGAGTTTCACAGCCATTTCCCGCAGCCTTCCAGGTGAGTCGTCGGGATATGCATCTGCGTCGTTCGAAGAAATCGCGACAATCCCGAGCGATTGCGACGCAAAATCTTTCCCCAAGCGAGCTAGCTCACTCTGGACATGCTTCACAAATGGGCAATGGCGGCAAATGAACATGACCAGCAGCGCTTTTTTATCTGCGAAGTCGTCGAGTGTCACCGTCTTTCCCGATACAACATCCGGTAATCGGAAAGCAGGGGCGGGCGTACCGAGCGCGAGCATGGTCGATTCTGTGCGTGCCATATATATCCACCGACAGCGTAGCAAGCGCACCCATCTCCGCAACTCCGCTCCGGACACTGCTGTAACCTGAAGAGTTAACGTGCCGGGGCTTTTAGCTCAGTTGGTTAGAGCGTCTGGTTTACACCCAGAAGGTCGCAGGTTCGAGTCCTGCAAAGCCCACCA
>JBJMGM010000112.1:0-14066 GCA_045807905.1 Bryobacteraceae bacterium
CGCGGCGCATCTCGCGGCTGCCGGGACGTTAGCATCGGCGAATCCGGAGGTTTATCCGGTATTAATTGAGACATATCTGGAATCCGGTCGCGCGGGTGATGCTACGCGGCTCCTGGAAGCTTCTGTGAACTCCGGTTCCAGTGATCCGAGGGTTTTGATTTGGCTCGGCAAAGCGTATGACCGCCAAAACCGTCCTCATGATGCCTATGGAGCCTTCACGAAGGCGATCGAACTGAAACCAAATGCAGATGGAGTATACCTCGCGCTGGCGGACTTTGCTGCCGCACACGGCAAACAGGCATTTGCTCTCGAGGTAATTGAGCGTGGAATAAGGAACTGCCCGGAGTCGGCCAGCCTGAAGCTCCAGGCGGGTATTCTCTGGGCCTTGGATGGCGATTACGATAGAGGCGCCAAAAATTTCTCCGCCGCCGAGCAACTTGCGCCGGGATGGAATCTTCCGTTGCTTGCCTTGGGTGTAACGCAGCTACAGGCAGGGAAGCTTGGCGAATCAGCGTCAACATTTCAGAAAGCGTCCGCGCTGGACCCGAATGACTATCGCGCCAAGTACCTTTACGCCACAACTCTGAGCCAAGCGGGCGGTCAGAATGATGCTGCCCAAAGAGAGCAGATCAAATCAGCGCTCACCAAGGCCATTGCACTGAACCTAAAAGATGCCAAGTCGAGAGTGGCACTTGCGCAGGTCTATCTTGCAGAAAATCGAATCGAAGCAGCGATATCCGAACTGAAAACAGCTGTCAGCATCAATCCCAACGAGCCCACCGCTTTGTATCAGTTGAGTTTGGCACGCCGGAGACAAGGCAACGTAGAAGAGTCCACACGTCTGATGCAGCGCTTTAGGGCCATCAAGGAGAAGTCCCGCAAAGACGAGAGTGAGCTGGTTCAGATTCTTAAAACCGTGAGATGAGTTGTAGACCGCTCTTTCTGTGCGCGTTGGTGTTCCTTATATCGGCCCGCGCTCAAAATTCCGCCGAAACTTGGCTTTCGCAGGCCGAAACCTATTTCAAGCAACAGAACTGGGACAAGTCGGAAGCGGCTGCGCGATCCGCTTTGAAGTTAAACCCGAGGATGGCAGAGGCGCTCGTGATATTGGCGCTCCTCGAGACAAACAGATCACAGCTCGATAAGGCAGAGCAGCACCTTCGCGACGCGGACACTCTCCAGCCGAATGAGCCGCGCATTCTCAGTTATCTGGGATCCACATACCTGCAGGAGAAGAAGTATCGGGAAGCGGCTGCTGCGTTTGAGAAAGTACTCCGATCGGATGCGCAAAATGCTGTTGCAACCTACAATCTTGGACTCATTGCGCTCGCCGAGCGAAAGCCGTTCGACGCGCTTCGCTATTTTCGAAAAGCGTCCGACGGGAATCCATCCGACATAGCGGCGCATATGGGTGTCCTTGAGAGCCAACTGATGCTGAATGATCGGGCCGGGGCAACCCAAACTGTTCGCATGCTAGATTCGTTAATTCCCGCGGGAGATCCCGACCGGCTTCGCCTGGCAGCAATGCTGACTTCTTACAGCGACTTCAAATCCGCCATCCCCATGATGGAAAAGTTGCGGGCTGCTTACCCAAAACAGTACGACGTGAGCTATAACCTCGCGTTGGGCTACTACCAAGCGGCGCGTTACGCCAAAGCCGAGCAAATTGCGAGTAATCTGATCAGCGTTGAGCCGCGTGCCGAAATTTATAACCTGCTCGGTGAAATCCAGGAGAAGCTTCAACAATATCCGCAAGCGATGCTCAGTTTTGGAAAGGCTGCAACTCTAGACCCCCAAAGTGAGAATTACCGGATTGACTATGCAAGCGCGGCACTCCAACACGGGAGCGTTCAAATGGCAGTCGCACTCTGGAAGTCTGCATCCCTCGATTTCCCGCGCTCTTGGCGCGTGCACGTTGGTCTCGGAGCGGCACTATATCTCTCTGGGCAATATGATGAAGCAGCCGGCGCGTTACTCGAGGCAGTGCAACTTAACCCGAAGGCAAGGCCCATCTACACACTGCTCGGAAAAGTGTATGACGCCGCTCCGGAAAAACAGCTTCAAATAAAACAAGCGTTCGAGGGCTATCTGAGCCGGAATCCCAAGGACGCGTTAGCTCAATCCGAGTATGGCCGGATGCTTTACCTTTTGAGCCGGTCTTCTGGCAACCAGAATTTAGAACCGGCGAAAATCGCCCTGCAGAAAGCGCTGGCTCTCGATCCGAATCTGGCGGAGGCCAATTTGGAACTGGCAATCATTGCACAAGCAGATGGGCATTTCGAAGCGAGCATAGCGCCTCTACATCGAGCTTTAGCAGCAAACCCACGCCTACCAGACGCCCACTATCGGCTCGCACTCGCTTACCGGAAATTGAGCGAACCGGATCGGGCCAAAGCGGAATTGGATCTCTTTGCGAAGTTCAAATCAGAGTCCAGCGACCCAGTTACTCGGGATACTCTCCTTCAACTGATACCCAAGAAATAGACATCCCGGGCTTTGCTGCGTTATACGCAAAATGGATTCGTTGCAAAACAGCGGCTCGGGACGCGGCATTGTCGAATCCATAAGGCTGTAGGTAGTCTTCGACCGGGACAGATTTCAAGGCGACGACCACGATCACCACGAGTCAACCGATAACATCGATATCCCTGTTAGAGCTTTATAGCTTTCGTTTTATAGCTTTCGTTCAACGCGCGGATCAGTTTCGCTCGGTCAACCCCATGATGCTGCCAAAATCTTTTTCCGAGTGTGTGGTGCGAGTGTGGCCCTAGACGGTGATCCCAGGCGCACAGCGGGCCAGTTTCCCGGTCGGAGCATTTCTGTCCAAAAGCTCGAGCCGCCAAATGCGCGGCTTCCGAAGGTCTGCAGCCGCAGACCAGGCAGGGCAAACTGCGAATCCAAACGAGATACGCGCGATTGCGCTCTCTGCGGGCGTACTTGGATTTGCGGACCACGATTCAACTCCGTGGACTCATTTACGACCGAGCCGCAGCTTTTGGGTCAGATGCACACCCGGGATCACTAAATCCCGGTCCCACTCCAAGGCGCGTTTGATCGCAATCTTGTCCGCCTCCGGCTTGTGGCGAATGTATTCGTTCGGAATCAGGGACAAACTGTCAACCTGGACGGCCTTGGGACAGGAAACCGCTTGAAATTCCCGGCAATAGCCGTCTGCCCGCTCGAGATTCGCTTCGGACAGTTTTGCCAGGATCTGATCCCCCAATCGATCCATCCGTTGCTGGACACACGCCCGGCGCCGCTCCAGCGGTTTGAGGTACTCTTCCCACAACAATTGGATTTGCGCGTCGTAGCGCGCGACGCGCTGTTCCAAACGATCGAGCACGACGTTCGCGCGATCGATGGCCTCTTTCGTTTTGAGCTCTTGCAATTTGTGGGCGCGAATTTCGACGACATCGGGTTTCCGGGTGACCGGATGAGAGGTGTGGCCCACGACCGCGTAAAGCTTCTGGGGAAGGGCCATTAGTGTCCCTCCGCTTTGGCGATCGCCACCAGCGCCGAAGCACACCGTTCGCACGCTCGAGTCCGCTGCGAGCGGCGTATCCGTTCGATTCCCTCCGCATGATTGCCACACGGACAAGCGACGACCAGGGATCGCAGTTCAAGCAAGAGATCCGGTGCGGCGGCCATCAATCGTGCGATGGCCTCGCATTCGGAGTGTCGTTTTGCCGAGAGCAACACATAGGCGAGAGTCCTCCCGCCGGCAGATTTGATGCTGCGCATTTTCGGCCCGGATCCCGAGACATGATATGGACCCGGCGTAAATCTCGGTTTCTTTCGATCGACCTGCGCGGGCCGAATCGCCAGCGATGAAAGCGTGCTCATGAAGCCTCCCGCAGACGCTGGTTATCGCCAATATAGACCGTGATACCCATAGCGCGGATGTCCGAACCCGTAAACGCGATGTTGATGCCTTTGCGGCGCGCATATTCCTGTACTTCGACAGCCACCTCGATGGCGACGCAATAGCAGCTCATCATATGTTGCGAAGCCTGCTGCGAAGCCGCTGTTACGGCAACGCCAGGCACTGCAATGGGTTCGGCTGAGGATGGCGGTTCGGAAGCAACCTGCGGTTCGGGACGTGCGAACAGCCGTTCCGGTAATCGACGGGAGTCCGACGCTGGCCGTGCCGGCTGATCTCTCTCCTCCCCGTGCCCAGCCTCGGGTTGCGAAGGAAACGGAAGATCAGGTGCGATCCGTTCCGCTTCCCACCGCGCTTTACCGAGCCTGCGGATCGCCACTTCTTCGCCGGCCGCGGCCCCCGATTCGAACAGGGCTTCTCGTGCTTCTGCGGGCAAATACATCACGCCTTTGCCATCGTTCACGGAATACCGCCAATCGATTCCGTACTGACCACGGCACTCGATGCCGGCATGCGGATCTTTGTCTAACTTAACTTTGATGGGTTCCGCTTCAAACCGGATAACCTCACGCCGCGTCGCCATGTTTCACCTCCGCCGGCTCCGACTTTGCCACAGATTTTCGCAGCATCGCCATCACCCTCAAATATTCCTCGTAGTCTGCCCGGCATTTCGGGCACAGCTCGTTCATACTCGTGGCCTGGGAGCAGCCACATTCGTGTTCATCCATGACGGTTCTCTCCTTGTTCTGAGGCCCGGTGAATCGCTTGGACTGCTCCGGGTCTCGGTCTCTCTCGTTTGCGTATCTCGTTCTTAGAACTGCTCTTCAATAAGAGTATATTATCATAATAATATAATGTCAAGGACGCTTTGAAAGTGTAATATTATTTTGGTAATGCTGGCGAAGTATAAATGTTTGCGGTGTGGGCATACCTGGGTACCGAGGGTCGAGGGTCGGCCGAAACAGTGCCCGAACTGCAAACAGACGCGATGGGATACACCCGCCAGATGGCAGGGAGCAAACGCTATGACCCGGCAGTCAGCAAGACGCAAGAAAACTGGTAAGTAGCCGTGGCCCGTCCATACCCGGCAGAGCGGACCCATGACAGTCGGCTGAAAAGAATGCTGACTCCCGAGTAGGAAAATCGCGGATTCCGAACGGGCGAAAGAGCTTAAGCTATCTCGTGGGCCTCGAGTATCCTGAACAACGGCCCGGTACGCGAACAAACGCAATAGATGATTCGCTCCTGCGCCGACTTGCGAGTTGACGCTTTGAATGGCGGCGTTCTTATCAGCCGGCCAGCGCCGACGAACTGCTATGCCTCAAGCTAGACGAATACGGAAGAAGAGTGTCGACCAGCATCGTTCTGTGCCGGACGTTCGTTACGCACAAGATGAAAAGACGAGCGCGGTACCGAACACAACCCGCGAAATGCACCGAAGATCGCCGCTGATATTCGGCTGCAGCAACGGTGCCCGCTCAGCTATCGGTGTCACTTTGGCCGATTTGTCGTTGCCGCTCGCCGCGTTGGTTGTTTCGGTGCCGCTCTTTTCGGTGCTGTTGTGCCCTCGGTCACTCTTCCATTCGCAGGACCGACTGCGGGCGAGGCCTCCGTTTTACAACCCTATCGATCAGGACGGCTACCCTGCGCGAGTGTCTTTCTCAATATGTGGAGGCGAAGGGCGCGCCTTGTCGCGATTTGCGTCGAGAAAACTCGCCACCAACTCGGTGTAGCCCTGCAGCGGCGTGAAGGTGACTAGCACGAGGCCGCCCTCATGGCTGCCAGGCACTTTCATCGTTCTCATCAGCGCCTCGCAATACACCGCGAATCGGGTTGCTCATCGCACCAGATCACATGCTTCGAGGCCCCCCGGAAACTTTTGCGGCCTTCCGACTAGCTTTTAAAGCCCAACAAGGAAACTCCGCCACGAGCATGTTCACATAAACCGAGTCGGCTGCGTCGGCAGCTCCGCGGGCGTTAGTGACCCGGAGGATCGTATCGCCGGGAATCATGCGGGTGCCCCTAGGGTGACTGGGCCCGAGCAGCTCGCCTTGCAAGATATCGCGCACGGTGCGCGAGGTGTCAGTTGCACTAAGCCTGAGGCTTGACGCCCAAGAAGCTCTCAACTACCTCGCTCCATCCATTGAGCGGAGTAAACGTCAGCATCACAATCCCGCCCTCGGGACACACCGGCACCATCATTGTGCGGACGTTCGCCTCTACATACGTTGCGAAGTCGGGCTCTTCGTCAAACCAAATCACATGCTTCGCAGTCCCCTGGAATGCACTTGCGCCCTCCTTATAACTTTTGAAGCCAAGCAGCGACACACCGCCACTTGCATGTTTCACAGACACCGTATCCACCGCATGAGCAGGGCGCCCCTTTAATGAGGAGCCGAGAATGCAGTCAGCGGGAATCATGCCGGTGCCGAACGCGCCGAACTTGCCCATCAGCTCGAGCTGCACAATGTCGCGCGTGGTGTTCGACGTTTGCCCCGCCACCCAAGCCTCGATAGCGCATGAAAACCTCCGTCCTTCCCACCATTCGGGATAAAGGCCCGTTAAATCAAGCGTGGTCTCGTAGGCGCCGGCGACGGTCTTGCCGCAGCGGTTTCCCGCACAGAAGAGCCGCTCGGAATGCACACGGCCCAAGCGAAAAAACTCGAGATGCTTTGCGTACAACTCACGCCGCAGCGGACCCGTCGCCGGGAACAGCCCGTCCATCTTGCGCTGGCTCCGCCGCCGGCGCTCGGCCGCGATCACATCCGGCGTCAACAAGCCGAGTTTTCTCAAGGAGGCGCTGGAGCACTTCGAATTCATCGGGAGTGAGTCCTGAGGTGTCAACTTGGGGGGTCTCCTTGTACTGGTTTATGGTTAATTCCGGATCTTGTCGCGACTGCTCGAGGGGCAGCTCCGATACGTCTTTCAAACGCGGGATCAAACGTTCCACGCATAAAGCAAGTGCCGTCCGCTCGCCTTCCTTGGCGCGATCGATGAGCGTTTGTATGATCTCCCCGCCCTGGTTGAGCAAGAGCTCTTGCAAAGCCAAACTTTTCTTGTTCGGGCTTCCCCGAGGACGCCCCTGGCCAAACGTGTTGCCCGGCTGGAACGGTCGACCTCTCTGGCTCATTGCGCACACTCCTCGACACTGATCTCCTTACGACGTTCTTCGGCGACTTCCGCGCAATTACAATTCGCAAGTTGATCGTAAACGGCCAGTCGGCCGAAATCCCAGGAATCCGTACATCGTGCAAGCACCACATGTTTATGCGTAGTTGTCATATCAAATACCGACATCGCGCGTGACCAATCCAGCTTCGGGCTGACGATCGCGCGACCCGATCCTAAATTACCTGCAGATTTGTTGTTGGAGTGATACTCGCCCCATGTAAGGTGTTGATTGGAAACAGTGAACTTTTGGCAACGATATACTAGACTCAGTGACAGGCCGGAAGGCGGTGAGAAGTGAGACCGCCGCCCATCGGTCACCATGATGTCTTACCGCCCATCCCGAAGGCGTTCTTCAAGAAACCATTACCGCGTCCTTCGCCAGCAAAGCATCCAAAGTATAATCCGTGGGAAGTCGATATGACGCTTTGCATTGCGGCGCGGTGCTTAGAAGAAAAAACCGCTAAACCGTGTGTCGTCATTGCTCACGATACACGTGTAGAGACAAATGTAGCTGGGGCAGAAATCGGATTTAAATTTGAAAGGCTTCCCGGTTTCTGGGGTGCTCTACTTGCTGGACCCATTCATCAAACCCAAGAATTAACCGAAATCTTCAGCGCTTACTTGGCTGAGAATCAAATCAAACCTGAGAGCGCGCTGGAGCAATTGAGAATCCCGGCTAGAACGCTGAGGCGTAGATTAGCGGACTCACTAACCCATAGACGGGTCTCTCTGTCCTATGAAGAATTTCTCGAATTAGGGAAAGAGAAATTGTCTCCTGATGTCTATAGCCAATTGGCCTATGAAATTTCGCAGCAATCCATAGAGGCCGAACTTATCCTGATTGGCCGATGGGGGATGACTTCCATTTGTTTCTTTGCCGCGATGGGGAGATCAGCGCGTGTCAACCTTTTGCTGTGATTGGCAGCGGGTCCATGGTTGCCGAGCCAATCTTGTATCAAAGAGAGCTTGGCGCGTTTTCCACTTTGCAGATGGCGCTCTATGCGGTTTATGAAGCTAAAAGGCTGGGCGAAATCTCGCCTGGGGTAGGTCGGGAAACATGGATGCGCGTGGGGAGCATCGACGAGGTATCGCTCAGCGAAACTGGGCAATTGGCGATTGAAGGCGTAACTTGGCGGCACGTTCCCGAGGAACGATTAGAGCGGCTGGAAGAGGCGTTTAAGCAATTCGGACCAAAACCAATTGAGGGTTTACAATTACGAGTAGACGATCTTGTTCCCAGGCGTCGATCCGAAAGTAGCAAGCATGCATGAGAAAGCCGATGATTCCAGCGCCGCCGCGAGCGCGGGGCAGTAAGAAACCCAAGACTGAGTTTGAAGCCTTCGACGCGCTAGCGGGGCGGTTGCTGAAGGTGCCGAAGTCTGCCGTAAGCCCGCCTAAACCAAAGCGCAGATCGAAAAAGTCAAGCTGATGATAACGCGGCCCCAGTCACTTACCAAACAAAGGGTGTGTTCCTAACCGCTATTGTTTCTGTACGGCAATCAAACAAAATGGTACACCTACCATTAAATCTCTCACCGCCGAAGTTCTCGTAATAGAATTTGAAATCAACTTCCAGTGTCTGCCCCTTCAGTAGAGTGAGCGAGGATGTATCCACAGCCCTAAGCTCGTCGGCATATACGGTCTTAATGATCTCCACAGGTTGATCGCCAAGCTTCATGCCTGTTCTCAAGTCATAAGCGGCGACATGTAAGTCTCGATCTCCATTGGCCGGCACTGTATTAGGTTCTGCCTCCCATTTGATTAAGAACGGATCTTTTTGTTGGGCGGGAAGGTCCACGTTTAATGCATCGATGGTCCCCATGTTTCGCAACTGAAAGCCTGACAAGTTGGGGTTGTATAGCATGACGACTTGCGGTGTTTCGCGGATTAACTCGGCTTCAAGCGTACCCGCAAATGCAGCGGTTGGAAGCGGCGACTGTGTCGACTGTAGTTTCGATATCCTTGCTGCCTTCCAAATCAGAACAAGCACTAAGATAATCGCGGCCACAAGTAGAAATGCGGCAAGGAATACAAGCACCAAATACGGGCCGGGCAACCCCTTGATCGCCGCCCATAAAGTCAACCAAGCGGCTGCCAGTGCTGATAGCACTAAAGTGAGGACTTTCCAGACCCCAAGCGCTTTGAGTAAATCTCGTCCAGTCCTGAGGTTTTTGTACAAGCTCCAAGCAAACTTGAGGAACGTCCATATCCGCTTCCACATGCCGCTATTCTGACGTACGAGTCCAGGGCATCAACCCGAATCTGACTAGTAGTATCCACGCACAATTCTCCTGTAGACTGAATTGAGCGCGAAATCTGAACTTCCGCCTAGCTTCCGCCTTGTGGTGTGCGAGACCGCAATAGCTAAACCGCTGTGGCTTAGCCGTAGTGTATCAAGCAATCGGCTACGGCGGAAAGGCCACGATTCAGCCGCTCACCACAATCTATCGATTACTCTCTGGAATGTGCAGGAAGGCGGATAGCTGCGTAGCATCGTGTGTCCGCAGGGCAGTCCTCCAAAAAAATGGCCCCTTTTTAAGAGGTCCAAGAGGTCCTTATCGGTACCGCCTCGCATATCTATATGCAGTTTGGCGGGAGCTTTGCAATCTCTTCTGGCGCATTCGAATTCTACGACAAAAAGAGTTGCATCATCGAAATATCGGCCTACGCGGAATTTGTCCACGATGCCAAGAAATATGCTCCCTATCTCGTATTTATCGATTCGCCCGCATCCGCGGCATGCAAAAAATGCAGACCATTCACCCTGAGGCAACTCTAGTAGATCGATATCTAATATCTCAGGTTCTGGGGCCTGGCCTATTAGGGGAAGATCCGGGTACGGCAGATGAATTTCATCTCCACATTTCCTGCAATGAAAATAAGGGTATTCGTATGAGTACGCCCCTATCGTAGTGTCGCTGTTACTCATGAACAAGGATCTCGTTCGACGCGAGATCCTTTTCTAGACGGACAGTACGATTTTACGCAGATTCGGCTTGGGTTGCTCCTGTTAATTCCCGATACGTCAACCGCCGATTGACGATCTGACTCGTAACGATTGCCAACCGCTCACCATCAGTTAACCTACGTTTGTTGTACCGGAACATCTGCTCATCTAAGTAGCGAAACAGGTGATGCGGATCAACGGAAACATAGGTGCCGCCCAGTGTGCGTTTTAGTAGCGACCAAAAATTCTCCAGGCTGTTCACATGAATCCGGCCATCCACATAGGCGCTAATGTGATTCACCATCTGGCGAACAATCTCAGGCGGTAGGTTGTCATAGCCGTGATGCTCATCCGTGTAGAGTACTGATCCTGGCTCTACGTTTTCATTGACGTGAGCGTGAACGTCATGCTTGGTCCGGCTTGGTGCAACTTTGGCGCGAACTTCGCCAGTCTCTCGGTTTAGTAATCCGAGCACGATAGCCTTTCCCCAACTTGGACTATTCACCGTTCTTATCCTTCGCGGTGAACGCCTGTGCATGTTCTTAACCTTGCCGCCGATGTATGTCTCATCTGCCTCGATTTCGCCTGTGAGCTTCCCTCGTGAATCATCAGCATGCATTGCCTTGCGAATCCGATGCAGCAAAAACCACGCAGACTTTTGGGTTACTCCGAGCGCGCGTTTAATCTCGTAAGAACTCACACCGTTTTTACAGCTACCAATCATCCACATGGCACAAAGCCACTTATCTAAACCGAGTGCAGAGTCTTCGCAGATAGTGCCGACCTTTGCCGAGAATTGCCGTTTGCTGTGCTTGCCCTTGCACTCCCAGAGTCGCCGCGTAGGAATAAAGTGAACTTCAGAGCTCCCGCATGTTGGGCAAATTACGCCATTCGGCCAACGCTTCGCCACGACGTACTCAAGGCAAACATCAGGATCGGAGAAATAGATAATTGCTTCTTGGAGCGTCTTCGGTTCGACTGGCATGGTTCAATAGTAACCGGAAACCCTTCCTGAGTCAAGTATGTTATTGCCGAACTTTTTTGTCACCCTTGTGACTGGCCAGAACCCGCTTTCGATGCAGAACGTTTCCGCCTGCAAGGCACAGTCACTTCGGTGAGTCCTGGTGGACCCGAATAGAAAGGAAGATCAGGGGATTCCGAAGGGGGAGAAACCATCGGTGTCGTACCCCTTCGCGTGCAGACCCTCCTCAGCGAGCCAGGCAAGCTTTCCATAGAGAACTTTTTCCACGGAAAGACACAATCACTGTGGTGAGATTTACTTGCTGTTGCGCAACTACACCGGGATCGGCAGCGCCTAAATCGGTCGCCCGCTGGCCCAACGCGTTATTTTCGCGTTATTTACGCGAAGCGCACCCTGCTGGATGATGTGATACGGGAAGGTTCGGCAAGATTGATTTTTCTTTTCAGGAAAGCGTCTTCTCGTCAGCGGCGGACGGTAGCCTAGCAGTTCGGATACCAAGCGAGGCACTTAATGCCGGTCTTGTGGCTTATATCTCGTCCAGTCGGCAGAACGAAGATATTTACGACCAACCGGATCGGGCCAAAGCGGAATTGGATCTCTTTGCGAAGTTCAAATCAGAGAGCAGCGACCCAATTACTCGGGATACTCTTCTTCAATTGATACCCAACAAATGACATCCTGGGCTTTGCTGCGTTACCGGCGTGTGCTCGATCTGCCCTGTATGGTTCCCCGAGTCCCATTCCGCTAGCTTTACACTGCTGGCATACGCCAGCGCATTTCTAAAACTTCGATATCTCGCCGCATTCACGTGTGCCTTGTTGAACCACCAGGCAATGGGCTTTTACAGGGCTTAATCAAGGACGCTCAGCGGCATGGGCTCAGAGTTCAACCCGTCGATGTCGCGTGCTCGGATTCGAATTGCACGGTTGAGAAGGAACGTGAACAACGCGTCCTCCGCGTCGGCTTGCGATACGTCCGTGGATTACACAAGGCAGCAGCCGAACAAGTTGTCACTAGTCGAGCAAGCAGTTGTTCACTTCGATTTCCGATTTGACGAGGCGGATCCCGGAGCTGAGCAAGGCGGACCTTCGCATGCTGGCTTCGGTAGGCGCCCTGAACTGAGTTTCAGTTCCAGGAGGCATGAATCTTCATCGGCGTGATGCATTATGGCAGGTTCAGAAATACAGCTCCCGAGTCGCACCCATTCTTGAGAACGTCGCCGAGCAAGACGACAGTTCGCCGCTGCCACCGATGAGTACGCAAGAGCCGCTGCTTGTAGACTATCATGGCACGGGCCTCATCGTCAGGCCGCATCCGATGTCGTGTCGGCGCGAAGAATTGCGATTTTTATGACATTCAAGGATGAGACAGGCCATGCAAATGTGATCATGCCCCGATGTTTATGGTGCTGATCCAATGGTTGTCGTGCATGGGCGATTCATTCGTGTGCAGGGCAGACTCCAAAATCAGGAAGGAATCGTGCACGTCAAAGCAGAACGGATTACACCTCTCAGAATTAGTTCAGCAGGAATCGATTCTCACGATTTTCACTGAGCGGCGATAAATGGAATTGAAACGGAGCGCGTAACAACTACCTGTTTCCGGTTATTCTCCAAGGGCCAGAACTGCGAACAGGTGATGAAGAGTCATCAACTCAGCTCTGGCGCCCCTACATTCGAGCGCAGCTATTTGAGCTGAAACGGTCTTATCGGAGCTGGAGAACTCCCAGTCTGGCAAATTCAACAGTGTTAATAGGCAAGTCACGACCAGCACGAGACACTTTTGGCCACAGCAACATGTACGCCGGCGACTCTATATATGACAGCGCGCTATACATTAATTGAATAAAATTGCGCTTCGAAGTGGCGATGATTCTAACTAGCCCAGGGGAGCGTGTTCGCGATACCATTGAGCAACTCACCCGAAGGTCGGCATGCATCCTAAGTCCGAAGGAGTCCTCGAATCTTCTCTGTACGTCGCTGATGTGGCCGCTTCAACTCAGTTTTACAACAAGATCTTTGGGTTTCGCGTGATCAGTGATTTCGGGGAGCGCGGTTGCGCGATGCAAGCTGGTCATCGCCAGATCCTGTTGCTATTCAAAAAGGGCGGTTCGCGCTCGATTCCGTAAACCGCACGACGGCGATGGCGAGCTTCATGTCGCATTCGCTATTGCTGCTTCGGAGCTGGGAAATTGGGAGCCATGGCTGGCCGAGAATGGAATCGTGGTGGAAGAGAAGCACACATGGGAGTTGGGCGGCCAGAGCGTCTACTTTCGCGATCCGGATCGCCATTTGATAGAAATTGCTACTCCCGGTGTCTGGTCGATCTACTGATCGGTTCAACTCCCATATCAAATCAACGCGGCCATGTGACGCCTGCGACGCAGCCGAAGGAGAGCGTGCTCGACACGCGGATAGTCGACGCGAGCACGACGCTGAAACTGAAGCTTGCGCCGGGTGGCGGTGCCGCGATTCGCATCATCGCGGCAGATTGAAGGGGTGGCAGAATGTTGCGAGCTCTCGTTACGGTGTCATTGCTGCGGGTAAGTATCGCCTTCGCGGAAGGCGGCTCTCACCACGTCGTATTCGACGCCTCGGGCACTGAACATACGTGGGCTCTGAAGGAGCTCAACCTGGAGTTACCCTCCGACTGGTCGGGTTATCAGTCTCTCGTTTTTGAATTACGCGCTTCTACGGCCAGCGTTTTGAGCTGTAGATTCACACGCGGGGCGGAGTGCGAACAGTGTGGATGTATCCGTTCGCGGGCGTGTAGATTCGCACTGTGCTCCCTCTTGCTTCCTGGCGCAACCTGAGCGGAACTCCCTGGATCTCGCAGCGATGAGCAACAAGTCAATAGCGTTGTCGTTCTTTACGGGCGCTCACGGGCAGGGTCCGCTGGACCAGGTGCAGGGGATTGGTGTGCGCATGCCGTCGCCGGTCGGAGCCGCTGTTCTGGGGCTACGAACTGTGCGGCTCGCGAAGGACGACCTGGCGATGAGTTGCTCGAAAGCCGCCCACTCGTCGATCAGTTCGGCCAATGGATGCGTGCGGAGTGGCCGGGCAAGGCGCGAGACCTCACGCACTTGA
>JBJMGM010000113.1:0-6246 GCA_045807905.1 Bryobacteraceae bacterium
CTCTTATGAGAAGCATGACGCCATTTATGAGCCGCGGCATTACTTGCCCCTGCTAGAGCAGAAGACGAACGCACTCGATCAGGCGGCGCCATTGGCGGAATGGGAGTTGCCGGAAGAGTTTCCGCGGATGCGGCGGGTGCTGGAATCGCGCCAAGGCAAAAAGGGTAAGCGCGAGTACGTGCAGATCCTGCGTCTACTAGAGCACTTCTCGCTCACCGAAGTGCAGGCCTCGCTGCAGCAGGCATTGCAGCTGCAGGCTCTCTCATTCGATGCGGTGAAGCATCTGGTCTTATGCCGGATCGAGAGAAAACCGCCCCGGTTAGACCTGGAAAACTATCCGCATTTGCCGGCGCCACAGGTAACAACGACAGGGCCTCCGGCTATCTTCTGCTGCTGGCCGTATTGCCACTCACATTGACATTGCTGTCGTGAGCGTTCATCTTCGATCTGGATCGCTTTGTGGGCGTTTTGTAAGGCGTCTATCACGTATGGGACGTGCTTCGAATTAGCTAAACATCTCAGCGCGGTACTCAGATCCTTCGTTCTCTCAAGGCAGCATGCTACCGACGTGGTTGCCACGAAGTATTTGAACGCATCACGCCAAAAGAACACTGGGTTCTGCACGCCGGCCTTAAGCAGAGCTTCGGCTCCGCCGGAGATTACATCACGAACTCTTCCCGCTAAACGCCGATTAAGGGATAGCAGTGGTGCTTCCCAAGGTTGAAGTGCAGAAGGTCAGGTAATCGCGCTCTATCTCCGGCGCTCCGTCTCGAACCCGGGAGCCCGCTTGTACCGCCGCACAAGTCCCCTTCGGATCGAAACTGGGATCGCCGTCCATATTTATATATGGACCCTGCGCGATGGCCATTCCCCAGTACGGCATTACTGCATGGGGATCCAGCTCCGACGCACGCCGGAACGATCGCAAGGCCTCATAGCGATTGAAGCTCCACGTAAGCGTCAGCCCTTGGTTGAAGTACTTTTGTGCCTCAGAGTTCTTCGTCGCAATCGGTGATGCCAGATGCCCAACCCTGCGTAGAGGGCAACCGGCTTCTCCGTCCCATTCGCATGCGCAATCAGTCCGACCAAAACCACCCAACCAAGCCATCTCATCCCCATCGTTGTATCAGAATTTGGTGTCGCAGGTGAGGCGCGGAGTGGAGGACTAAACTTCCGATCGACCCCCAGTATAGACGCTGGAACGCGGCCCGACCTGATTTCTGTCGTATCGCGTGCAAACGGCAATTTGGGCGAACTGAGATCCGTTCCCGTCCAATTGACGAGTAATTGCAACGTCAACCGTAAGCTGTTGTTAAATCGTGTCCCGCGACGGTCCCATCCCCATGCCAACGTGACCGTGTAACGATTTTCTACCGCCAGTTGTCTTTACTACAGGTGGTTTTGCCAGGATGAAAATTGCACAGATCTCACCCCTGGTCGAGAGTGTTCCTCCCGTCCTGTACGGCGGGACCGAGCGCGTCGTCTCTTATCTCACCGAAGAACTTATCCGGCAAGGGCATGACGTTACGCTCTTCGCGAGCGGCGATTCCATCACCAGCGGCAGGTTGATTTCGCCCTGCCCAACTGCCCTCCGCTTCGATCAGACGTGCCAGGATCCCTTGGCGTTCATCATGCTGATGCTCGATGACGTCTTTCAGCGAATATCCGAGTTCGATGTTGTGCATTTCCATCTCGATTACGTTCATTTGCCGCTATGGAAATTGCACCCGTGCCCAGCCGTCACAACAATGCATGGACGACTCGATCTAAAACAGCTCATACCTGTGTATCAAAGATTTCCCGGCATGCCTCTGGCCTCGATTTCCCTAGCCCAACGAACGCCCCTGCACTGGGCGAACTGGGGCGCGAACGTCTATCACGGATTGCCGTTGGATCTTTATCGGCCGAATTTCGAAAGCGGTAAATATCTAGCGTTTATGGGTCGAATTGCTCCCGAAAAACGCCCTGATTTTGCCATTCAAATCGCGATTCGGGCAGGTATCCCGCTGAAGATCGCCGCGAAGGTTGATCGCATGGATCGGGACTACTTCGAGCAGCAAATCAAGCCGCAGCTGAAGCATCCGCTGATCGAATACGTTGGCGAGGTTACCGATGGTGAGAAAGAGTGCTTTTTGGGCGAGGCGCAAGCCCTGATATTTCCGATCGACTGGCCCGAGCCGTTTGGCCTCGTCATCATTGAAGCCATGGCATGCGGCACTCCTGTTGTCGCGTTCCGGCGCGGTTCCGTGCCGGAAATTGTCGATCACGGTGTAACGGGTTATATCGTTGATAATTGCAATGAAGCTGTGGAGGCCTTACGGGGCATTCCAAGGCTGAGCCGCCGCAATGTCCGTGATGGCTTTGAAAAGAGGTTTAGCGCTGAGAGGATGGCGCGTGACTACGTCTCGCTATATCAGCGAGTGCGATCGCAGCAACTCTTGAATTCCCAGTACTCAATGACACGATGTTCGTAGCGGATCCGGCTGCCGAAGCGAATCAGTATTACATCCTTTCTACTTCCCCCGGACTAGGCGAGCGGTCGCTTGTCCTCAAGCAGGGCGACCTGTTCGGCGTTTTCGATTCGTCCGGAAACATCGATTGTGAGCTTCGCTACGACGAGGGCCTGTACTTCAAAGGAACTCGACATTTATCGAAACTCAGCCTTTCGTTATTTCTTTTCGGGAGTCTCGCGAAACCTCATCTCCTCAGCTCCTCGGTGCGCGCCGATGACGTTGTTCTCGGGGCAGATCTGACTAATCCGGATGTTTATGCTTCGGGACGCGTAGTCGTTCCGCGCGGATCCTTACATCTGAGCCGCCGCATGTTTCTGTGGCACGGCATTCTCTACCAGCAGATCCTGATTCGCAGCTACGGTCGAGGCACGATTCGCACTGGCCTCGTTCTGGAATTCGATGCGGATTACGTGGACATCTTCGAGATCCGAGGACAAGAACGACAAAAGCGTGGCTCTCTGCAGCCACCCCTGTTTGAGAAAGATCAGCTCACTCTTGCCTATCGCGGACTAGATGGCGTGAAGCGCTCAACAGTCATCAACTTTCAAGGCCATGCGGAGTTTCCCGCGGTCAACGATGGATCTAAACGTGTGTCCTTTTCTTTTGATCTCGCGCCTTCCGGGCAAGAGACATTAACATTTTCAACGCTATGCTCGCTCGACCACTCCAAGCCAGGGGTGAAACTTTTCGCCGATGCTTTGCATCGCGCAGAACACGCGGACGCGACGCGTGGATGGGACGGTTGCGGAATTCACAGCTCGGACAAGCAGTTCAACTCCTGGATCGAGCGGTCTCAGGCGGACATTGGGATGATGCTTACTGAAACCGCGTATGGCTTATACCCGTACGCGGGTGTGCCGTGGTTCAGCACACCGTTTGGGCGCGACGGCATCATCACGGCCCTCCAGTGCCTTTGGATGGCGCCCAGCATTGCGAGGGGAGTGTTGGGGTATTTGGCCGCTACGCAGGCGAATGAAGAGGATCCAAAGCGTGATGCCGAGCCGGGCAAAATCCTGCATGAGGCGAGAGAAGGCGAAATGGCTGCGCTTGGCGAAATTCCATTTGGCCGTTATTACGGCAGCATCGATGCCACGCCGCTGTTCGTGATACTCGCAGGAAGTTATTACATTCGCAGTGGGGACGTGGATTTCTCTCGCGGACTTTGGCCACATGTAGAAGCAGCACTCGCCTGGATTGACGATTATGGCGATATCGATGGGGACGGCTTTATCGAGTACCAGAGAAAGTCAGAAACAGGTCTGATCCAACAAGGATGGAAGGACTCCTTCGATTCTGTTTTCCACGCGAACGGAGACTTGGCCGAGCCGCCGATTGCGCTTTCCGAAGTACAAGGATACGTATACGCGGCCAAGAAGCTAGGCGGAGAAATGGCTCGAGTCCTTGGCTTCGCGCAACAAGCTGAAAAGCTTAATGCGCAGGCAGACTCATTGCGGGCCCAATTCAATTCTGTTTATTGGATTCCCGAGATGGGGAGTTACGCATTGGCTTTGGACGGCCGAAAAGAACCCTGCAGAGTGACGACCTCGAATGCCGGGCAGTGCCTTTTCAGTGGGATTGCGGACCCGATGAACGCCGGAATCGCCGCCCAAACGCTCATGACCGAGCAGTCCTTTTCCGGCTGGGGTGTCAGAACGGTTGCTGAGGGCGAGAGTAGGTACAACCCCATGTCGTACCATGACGGTTCTGTCTGGCCCCACGATAATGCACTGATCAGTGTCGGTTTCGCTCGCTACGGTTTAAATCGTGAGTCGCTTCGCTTGCTCAATTCACTGCTTGCCGCGTCGGGGTTCTTCGAGGGACAGAGGCTGCCAGAGCTCTTTTGCGGGTTTGAGCGGTCGCCGGGAAAGGCGCCCACGCAATATCCTGTGGCCTGTTCTCCGCAGGCGTGGGCTGCGGGGGCGGCGCTGATGCTAGCGCAGTCCTGCCCCGGTCTCTGGATCAATGCTCCAGCCCGCCGGCTCGTGCTCTCCCGGCCTTGTTTGCCCAGCCAGATTAGGCAACTTGAAATTCACGATCTGCAAGTTAACGATTCTCGAGTTGACCTTCTCATTCGTTCGGATGCAGACAGGGTTTCCGTTTCCGTTCAAAAACAGACGGGACAGCTGGAAGTGATATTAACCAATGACGCGCCGTCTGACGTGCTTGCGGTTGGCGTCTGAGGAACCATCGCAACTAAGCGGCGCGCTTCAAAGTCAGACTTTCGCAAAACTCGTCGACCGTCCCGAACTGGGCCATATTTCGATCGCCCCCGGCAACCCGCACAGAAGAGCCGATCCAGATCACCTGGAGGCCACGAGCCAGCGCGTGTCCGGCGAGGAGCGGCACTTGGAGCGGTGTTTTAAGCTTATGCCCGCAGAGCACGATCAAAGCATCGCACCGGTTCAGTTCTTCAAAGCGTTGTGTGATCCAACTTTCCGGCTCCGAAGAATGCGAGCTCGCTACCTCCTCGTGCCAGGTAGATCCAATGCCGTATTCGGCTGCTCGCAACGCGCGTTGTGTATCGAGCAAATCCTGTGTTCGGGTAGACGCCTCGAGGTAGAAGGTTTTTCTCATCATCAAAATTGCAGGTTTTGGTCTGGAATTATGTGCGCTCGAAACGGATTTGCTCTCGTTGACTTGAAAATTACTGGCACGCTTCTGTAACGTCGCCAACTCCCGTGTTGACGCCCAGCGTATCTTAGAAGAGCTATGGACAACGCAGTCGCAGCATCGCGCGCGTCTACCCCCTGGCCCGACCTGCCGCTTTGGATCTGTTGCAAACAAGTTCGGCTGATCTGATAGCGTGAAGCTCGATGCGCCAAAAGCGACCAGCGCTGTTTCGAGGACGACATTTTGTCGACGAGATTATCGTGCTATGCGTTCGCTGGTATTTGCGATATTCACTCAGCTATCGTGATCTGACCGAAATCATGAGTGAACGGAACCTTTTGGTTGATCCATCTACGATTTGGAGATGGGTGCAGCGTTACGCTCCAGAATTGAATGTGCGAATCCGCCGAGAGCTAAAGCCCACGAATGGTTCGTGGCGAACGGATGAGACGTATGTGCGCGTAGCCGGGCGCTGGACCTATTTATATAGAGCTGTTGATTCAGCAGGCGCCACAATCGACTTCTTGCTTTCCGAGACTCGCGACCTTACTGCTGCTCGAAACTTCTTCCAAAAGGCACTTGCCTCGCCAGGTCATCCTCGGCCGCGGGTCATCACTGTGGACGGAAACCCGTCATATCCGACCGTCATTGACGAACTGAAACAGCAACGTGCTCTCGGTGGAAGGTGTTACTGCCGAGTCGTTCCCTATCTGAACAACATAGTGGAACAAGATCATCGTGCGATCAAACGGCGGGTCAATGCTTGCCTGGGTTTTCGTTCCTTGGATGGCGCCCAAAGGACGATTCAAGGTTACGAAGCAATGCACATGATTCGCAAAGGGCAAGTTCGGTGGTTAGCAAAGGGCGACGTTACAGAACAAGTCCGACCTGCTCCGCGGTCGCAAAGTGGTGGCGAATTGATCAACGTCAGGTTCGGCCTCGCAGCTTGACCCGACTGGCAAGGAGTAAGCCAAAGTTCGCTCCGTCCTGTACACGCTATTTGCAACAGATCCGTGGTATCCGCTTTCTTGATCGCTTCTGCTCAATACTCAGTGTTTGTCGATCGAGACCTTCCCCGTTCGACGTATAAACAGAGACGGGATCGAACCCGCTCATATTTACC
>JBJMGM010000114.1:0-8018 GCA_045807905.1 Bryobacteraceae bacterium
CGTCGAGTGCGTCAACAGTATTCTGCACCTTATGAGTGACGTCGCGTCTACTTGTGGACTTGTCCTAAACGGAGGCCGCCCGGACAGCGATAACACCTTTCCAATTTCGCATCCGGAACGCGACAATCATGAGCAGAATTCCGAAAACAACGGCCCAGGCTGCGATCAACCAGAGCAAGGCTAGTGCGCCGGCTGCGGGTTGCAGCAACAGAATGATGCCAAACGAGACCGAGGCGATGCCCGCCAGGACAAGCAACCATTCGTTTGTGATGATTTTGCGTAATCTCACTGCAGCGACGAGCTCCATCACGCCGGTCACTATTGCCCAGGCAGCGATCAGGATTAGCAAACCGAGCGCGGTGATGCCAGGCATCACAAAACTGAACAATCCAGCCAGAATGCCAAGCAGTCCGCCGAGAATTAAACTGCCTACTTTCGGATAACCCTTGGGGGTTTTCGCTGCGAGAACGAGCGATAGAACGCCGTTCACAAGAGCGAAAGCTCCGAAGAGCCAGACTAACGTGAGCAAAGTGGCGCCCGGCCACATGAATGCCAGGATGCCGAACAGCACTGCAATCAAGCCGCGCAGAGCCAGCAACCACCAATTTACTCTGAACGTGTCGACCACGGTGACGCGGCCACTTGCTTTCACATCATCAGTTCCATTCATTTTCGCTTCCTCCGATTGTTGGACTTCGCGTTTCTTTTTTGAGACGAAATTGTGGAGGCATCGCGAACGCCAGAGGTTTTCGTCCGCGATAGCAATCGTATGTCCGAGCGTAATCGTTCCAACGCGGCGGTCAGGTCGAGGATGATCTTGATTCCGGCGAGATCGTCGCCACAAACGGTCCGAAGAGCTTCGATCCGGCGTAAAGTGCGAACGGCATTTCCATTAAAGTAGTAGCCATGGTCGGCGGTGGTAGGCGCCGGCGATAGAAGACGATACTTGCAATAGACAAGAATGGTGCGGCGCGGCACATCCACGATTCGCGATGTGGCTTCAATCGTGTAGAGCGCGTCGGCTGGCGGCTCAAACAATTGGATCTCGCGGGAGGATAATTCCGCGAGTTCCGACATTCGTGTCGGACTTCTGGTTGTGTTGATCATTCAAGTAATCCTTACCGGCTCCGAGACAGCGGTCAGCAGCGGTTCGAGAGCGCGCGCTCCGTCATAACGTTGACCGTTGATGAAGAAGCACGGCGTCCCATTGACTCCGGCGCGAACTCCGCTTCTAAAATCTTCTCGAATGCGATGGGCATGGGCGTTCGAAATCACTTCCTGCAAGACACGTGTTTCGTCCAACCCGAGGGCAGCTGCGTATTGCGCCAGCGATTCGTCGTCGAGCGTGTCTTGATTGGCGAACAGCGTTTCGTGCATTGGCCAGAAAGCTCCCTGCTCGCCGCAGGCTTCGGCAGCTTCGGCCGCATGCTCGGCATGCGGATGGACGTTCGCCAGCGGAAAATGGCGGAAAGCAAAACAGAGGTTATCCCCGAGCCGACGCTGAATTTCTTTCAACATCGGCTGAGCTTCCCCGCAAACGTGACATTCGTAATCTCCATATTCTAATAGCGCAACGGGCGCGTCGGCCGTGCCTTGAATGTGATCGCGTTCTGGATACGGCACTGTGAGGTGTGCTTCGTTGATCATCTTGCCTCTGTCGTTGCTGGCGTTGCTTGTTTTTTTTTCAGATCCTCCAACGCCGAAAGAATTCCGTCTGCACCGGGATTAACTCCAATTGGCGAGACAAAGCTCCAGTAAACTTTCCCCTCCGCATCAACAACAAACAGCGCGCGTTCGCTGACACCATCTTTGTCACGGTAGACGCCGTACCGACGCGCCGCGTCGCCCTTCGGTTCAAAGTCGGCTAGAAGGGCGAAATGAAGCTTGCGGTGGTGCGCAAACGCGGCGTGGCACCATGCGCCATCCACCGAGATTCCCATCAGTTCCGCGCCGAGGTCATGAAAGTCTTTGAGGATTTCGTTGTAGAGAGCCATCTGATCGCCGCAGACCGGACTCCAATCAGCTGGGTAAAACGCGAGCACGACCGGCTGACCGCGGAATTCGCTCAACGTAAGCCATTGATCAGGTGTGCTTCGCAAGGTGAAATCGGGCGCTTCCACTCCTGGAGGCAGCGCTGTGCGTCGGCTCTTGGAATACATTTCTTTGTAACCATGTCCCTGCCCAGACTTCCGGTTGGTCGCGGTGTTTGCTTCCGTGGTCGTTGGCATGAGAGAAGAACTTCGCTTACGAGGAGCGCTGACGCCCCGTTTCTATTTGATCGTAACTGGCTCAAGGTGCGCGCGTCGCAATCCTAAATGTGACGCGCGCTCTCGAGAGAGCTGTCATCGCGCTTGCTCAGGCGACCTTCACTTCGATTTGTTTGGGTTGGGCGTGCTCGCTCTTTGGCACATGCACCGTGAGGACGCCATCTTTGAACTCTGCGTTTACCTTGTTGAAATCAGCGTCGTCGGGCAATGCAAAGCTGCGCATGAAGGTGCCGTAGCCGCGTTCGACTCGGTGATACTTCTTTTTCTTCTCTTCCTTCTCAAACTTGCGTTCGCCAGAGATGGTCAACACGCCGTTTTCGACTGTAACTTTTACGTCTTCTTTTCTCATTTCGGGCAACTCGGCCTTGATGAGATATTCCTTGTCATCTTCGGTAATGTCCGCCAGGGGCGTCCATTCGGGTAGAGTGATCTCTTCCCGGCCATTTCCGCGACGTTGCGGTCGGCCAAAAAGGGTTGAGAGACGGTTTTGGAACTCTTCCATTTCCCGGAGTGGCTCCCAGCGAGTGAGTGTTTGTTGCATTTCGGTATTCCTTTCGACTCGTTTGTTGTTGAATTACTAGTTTGATCGGCAGTACCACTGCCACCACCTATATTATCGGGACGACTCATGCGCGTCGCCGGGTATCTTAAGTTGCCATTTTCTGGCCTGCGCATGCTTCTTATCAAGATCAGGCGGCAGGGAATTCGCGTTTCAAACCGCAGCACCTGCCTCACGCGTAGTGCATTGGCAGGATCACCCGGAAAGAGGTGCCCGAGCCGACCTCGCTTTCGAGCTCGATCCGCCCCTTGAGCAGTTCAACAAGACGGCGCACGATTGCGAGAACGAGTCCGGCACCGGGCTGGCCCGTACTAGTTTCGGGAAGACGTTGAAAGTCCTCGAAAATCTTTTCCTGGCTCTGCAGAGGAATCCCTGGGCCCGTGTCATCGACTTCCAGCATCCAGCACTGAGCCGTGCCGGGCGAAGCGCAGACCTACGCTGCCAGACCGCGTATATTTCACGGCGTTGGTACCGAGGTTCAGGGCGATCTCGCGTAGCTTCAGGCAATCGCTTACGACCTCCACCAATCCCTGTTCCACCGTCCCGGAGAAGCGCAGTCCTTTGTCTTCGGCCATTTTCCGAAGGACAAAGGCAACGTCGCGGTGCAGATCGGCGAGATTCAGACATTCGGGGTTCAATTTCTCCTCACCGAAAAGGAGATTCGCGAAGTCGACGAGACGCTCAATGAGAGCGTCGATGTCGCAGACGTTCGACGCAAGCACGGCCAGGTCCTCGCGATTCCCGTTCAGATCTGCTCCTTTCGTTAGGCACGTCGCGACCAGTCTAATAGCGTTTAAGTGGTTGCGAACTTCATGCGCGACGGCGTGAAGGATACGCAGGCGACGCGCGTCCCGTGCCCCCGATTCGGCGAGGTATTGCTCGAGTTGAGGCTGACGTGTGCTGCTTTGCTCGGGCGCAGGTTCAAGCTGAGACGTTTGGACGACTTTCCATTCGTCGCCACGAGCACTCACATCTTGTCTTTGCAGCGTGTTCCCCATCTACCTAATAAAATCGCACCCGCAACGATTGCCGACTATGTATCTTAGGTTCCCTTCGGGGGGTGGCATTGGATTTTGTCTGTTAGTATAACGAAAAGCGCTACTGCCGAACTCCGTGAGAGGCGGCAGTGACGCTTCGTCAGGCGGGCCGGTGGGACCTAGAAGTAGGAAATTGTGATCTCGTTCTTCACGGAGGAAACTCCCGGCGCTAGCCAGGCTGCGCGCTCCGCCTCTTCCTTCTCTGCGTACGAACGAACTGTTCCTCGCAGGGTGACTTTGCTCCCATCCACGTCGACGGTGATCCGATCAGCGTCGGTCTTAACGCTGCGTATCAACGCTTGTTCTATCTTCTCCTTCACGTCAGATGGCTTGAGGCGCGGTTTGATCGTGATCAGGTTGGTCACTCCTTTTACTCCCCACAGATTGCGGACGTCGCGTTCGGCATCCTTTTTCTGGAACTGCCACTCCACTTCGCCATCAAGCGTCACCCAGCCCTTTGACACGGTGACTTTGATTTTATCGGCTGGAACGAAGCTGTCCCATTCCAAAGCGCGAACAGCGGCGGCGGCGATTTCGTCGTCCGTGCGCTCCGATGAACCGGGCAGCCGCACCTCAATATCGTTGGCGATGGCCTTCACACCGCCCACACGTTTCGCGGCTTCTTCCGCGGCCCATTTCTTGGTATAGGAATCGACCCAGCCACTAAGCGCCACGACCCCGTCTTTGACCGCGACGCCGATTTCGTTCGGCTTGACGCGAGCATCCCATTTGAACTCATCGAGCACGTCCTGCTGGATCTCCTCATCGGTTCTGGTTTCAGTTGCTGTTAACATTTCCTTCTCCTTCTCTTTCTTGGCCGAGAGTGTTTTTCAGTCGTCGAATTCAGCGTCGGCTACTGAATGCAACAACGCGCCAATGGATGTTGTGCGCACTTACTTATCGCCCCTGAAGTCCGGTACAACTTGGTATCTTAGGTAGCCTTTCGCGGGGCCAATGGAGGCCGATACAATCTGGTAGTTTGCGCCGCATCCGGCGGAAACAGGAACTTAAGTTACCAAACTCTTCGTTCGAACTGGTTCGAACTGACAGAGCAGGCATTCGATGCCTGGAAGAGGAAACCTATGGAGCAGTCTGGAAGTATCTGCCGCCGGTGCGTCCTTGCCGCGGTCGTTTGCCTAACGATTCTTCTCGTGCCGGAAATCGCCGCCGCCGCGCCGGCCGTAAAGCTCAATGTGCAGGATGCGCCGGTGGCGCGCGATACTCATCCCGCCATGAGCTTCGCGCCGATCGCGAAACGCGTATCGCCAAACGTGGTCAACATTTTCACTACGCGAAGAGCGCGCGGCGTCCCGCGACTAGATGAACCGCTCAGCCAATTTTTCGCACCGCGACAAGGCGACGGCAGCGTTCCCCGTCAGCGGCGCGAACAAAGCCTCGGCTCCGGTGTGATCCTCACCGACGACGGCTATATCGCTACCAACAACCACGTCGTTGCGGCGGCCGATCAGGTAAGGGTCGTGCTCCCGGATGGAAAAGAATTCACCGCCAAAATTGTCGGCACCGATCCGCACACGGATCTCGCGGTCGTGAAGGTGGATGGCACAAGGCTTTCGGCCATCACAGTGACCGACAGCGACAACGTTGAGGTTGGCGACATAGTGCTCGCGGTCGGTAATCCGTTCGGTGTCGGCCAGACGGTCACGAGTGGAATCGTCAGCGCGAAGAGCCGCGGCGGAATGGGGATCGTCGATTACGAGGACTTCATCCAGACTGATGCGTCGATTAATCCGGGCAACTCCGGTGGCGCACTCGTCGATGCGGAAGGCCGGCTAATCGGAATCAACACAGCGATTCTCAGCCGCACCGGCGGAAATCAGGGTGTCGGTTTCGCGGTGCCGATCAACCTGCTGCGCAACGTCATGGATCAATTGATCACGACCGGCAAAGTAACGCGCGGTTATCTCGGAGTTGTCATTCAACCGGTCACACCCGATCTCGCGCAGGAATTCAAATTACCTAACCAGTCCGGCACACTCGTGAGTGAAGTGACGCCCGCTTCGCCCGGCGCGAAGGCAGGACTGAAAGAGGGCGACGTCATCACTGAATTCAACGGCAAGAAAGTCGTCGATAATCGGCAGCTCCGTTTCATGACGGCGCAAACGCCTCCCGGCACCAAGGTGCCGATTAAGATTGTGCGCGATGGCAAAGAGCAATTGCTCACGGTCGAGCTCGGCGAATTGAAAAGCGAAGGCTTGGCCGGAAGCGGAATGCCGAACTCGCGCGAGCCCGAGGCATCGTCCGATCTGCTCGATGGCGTCACCATTGCCGATGTCGATGCGCGCGCGCGTCAGCAGTTCAACATTCCGGATGACGTGAAGGGCGCGGTCGTCGTCGACGTCGATCCGGATTCCCCCGCGGCCGCAGCGGGTTTGCAAGCGGGCGATGTCATCCTGGAAGCGAATCGCAAATCAGTGACGAATGCGCGCGAAGCAATCCGTGCGACGGGCGAGGTCACGGGCGATCGCGTGCTCTTGCGCGTGTGGAGTCGCGGTGCGGTGCATTACGTGACGGTGGAAAAGGGGAAGGGAAGATGAGCGAGAAAAGTGAGGAGGCTTGCGGACCGGCAGGCGATTCCACGCGCGCGGTGATGGCTTGTGTGAAATCGCTCGAAGAAGATTTGGCCAGTGCACAGGACAAGTTCCTTCGCCTCGCCGCCGACTTCGATAATTTCAAGAAGCGCAGCGCGCAGGAAGGCGATCGCCGCGCAACTGCGCAGAAGTCAGGTTTCATGCGCGAGCTGCTGCCGGTGATCGACAATCTCGAACGCGCACTCACGGTTGATCCATCCGCTTCACCGGACCAGCTCCGCACTGGCGTGCATATGACGTTGCAACAACTGCACCAACTCCTGCGACGCCACGGCGTCGAGACCGAAGACACAGTCGGCCAGACTTTCGATCCGTATCGACACGAGGCGCTGCGGGTGCGTCGCGATGCCTCGATGCCAGACGACGCCGTCCTCGAAGTTTATCGGCCGGGTTACTATTATCGCGGAGGCGAGGTGCTTCGCCCCGCCGCCGTCGTGGTCAACGATCTCAGCCAGCCGGAACCGGCGAGGCGCGACGGGAATGGCGGTTGAGTTTCAGGATTACTACACCACGCTCGGCGTCCCACGCGACGCGAGCGAGGCCGACATCAAGAAAGCGTTTCGCAAACTCGCGCGTCAGCATCATCCCGACGTAGCGAAGGACAAGAAAGCTGCGGAAGAGAAGTTCAAACAGATCAACGAAGCCTACGATGTCCTGAGCGATCCGGAGAAGCGAAAGAAATACGATCAGCTCGGCGCCGGTTGGAACCAGCCTGGTGGTGGCTTCCAAAAACAACCTGATTGGGAACCGGGGATGGGAAGTGGACGAAGGGCTGGAGGACCTCCGAACGGAGCAGGAAGCTACGAGTTCAACTTCGGCGGCAGCACCGGGTTCAGTGATTTCTTCGAACATTTCTTCGGCAGCGGCGGACGTGCGGCCGGGGGCGCGGAGGGGATGTTCCACAGAGCGCGTCGTGGAGGAGAGGCGGCGGAGTTCACTTATCCCGGCTCGGACATTGAAGGCGACATGCTGGTCACGCTCGAGGAAGTCCTGCGCGGCGGGACACGCACCATTTCCTTGCAACGCGTCGATCCGCGAACGAGTGAAACGAAAACCGAAACCATCAAGGTCCGCATTCCGCCCGGCGTGCAGGATGGTCAGGTTATCCGAGTTCGGGGAAAAGGCGGCAAGGGAACCGGAGGCGCACCGGCGGGTGATCTTCTCTTGCGCGTCCGTCTCGCGGCCCATCCGGAATTCCGCGCGCACGGCATAGACTTGTATCACGACCTGGAGATTGCGCCGTGGGAAGGCGTGCTCGGCGCAATGGCCACGGTGCCGACACTTTGCGGCGGCCAAGTGAAGCTGCGGATCCCGGTCGGCACAAATAACGGCCAACAGCTTCGCATGCGCGGTCTTGGTTTGCCGAAGGGCAAAAGCGGAACGCGCGGCGATCTCTATGTAGTTGCCGATGTGCAACTGCCGCCCAAGGCGACGAACGAAGAACGCGCACTTTGGGAAAAACTCAGGGACATCTCACACTTCGACCCGCGCAAGGCGACGTAGTTGCCGGCCTAACGAGAAGTTGAAATGGCTGACATCATCAATC
>JBJMGM010000115.1:0-29277 GCA_045807905.1 Bryobacteraceae bacterium
GATCGGCTACGGCTTCGAAAACGGAGCAACCAGCGTAACCGTCGGATTCAGTCACAAGAAGTAGACTGCGGCGTCGCACACCATGGGGCGCCTGTACAGGACGAAGAAGCCTCACTAGTTACTATCATGCAGCTTGATTTCAGCGGCAAAACCGCGATCATTACGGGAGGCGCGAACGGCATCGGCCTCGCCATTTCCCGAAATCTTGCGAGCGCTGGCGCTTCGGTCTGGATTTTCGATGTGCCGGCTGAAAAACCGCTAGAGACT
Source organism: Bryobacteraceae bacterium (assembly GCA_045807905.1). Taxonomy (GTDB): domain Bacteria; phylum Acidobacteriota; class Terriglobia; order Bryobacterales; family Bryobacteraceae; genus Bog-105. The sequence goes on from JBJMGM010000115.1 coordinate 268, forward strand.
GCAAACTCTTTCGGGGCACAGGGATGTTTGGCCGATGTCACCGATCGGCAATCGCTTGAGCAGGCATTTGCGCAGGCTCCTGATCCCGACATCGTAGCGGTCAACGCGGGAATCGGTTCAACAAGTTCGTTCAGCAGCACTACGCCCGAGCTGTGGAACCGCACTCTCGCGGTGAATCTCACAGGTGCGTTTCACTCTGTCCAGATCGCAGCCGAGCGAATGAAACCGCGTCGTCAGGGTTCCATCGTACTCACCGCGTCGACCAACTCGTACGATGGCGAGCCGAACTTGGCCGCCTACAACGCGAGTAAAGCTGGACTGCTCGGCCTGTTGCACACCGCCGCGAACGAGCTAGGCCCGTATCGAATACGAGTCAACGCCGTATGCCCCGGTTTGATACGCACGCGTCTCACAGCCCCGCATTTTTCGAATCGAGATGCGTTGGCCGCCTACTTCCGCCAGATCCCGCTTGGCCGTGGCGGCGAACCGGATGAGGTTGCCCGAGCCGTCCTGTTCCTCGCTTCTGACCTAGCCTCGTATATCACTGGCACCGCCCTTCTCGTCGACGGCGGGCAAATGGCCTCGAAATTTGGCCCATGGAGCGACGAGGACGACACTTTCGATGGCGAACGCTGGACGAAAAAGTCTTGATCTCGGCGAACCGGCATGCGCATCCTCTGTGTTCACGCTCATCCCGATGATGCGGAAATCCTGGCTGGCGGCACATTGGCGCTTCTCTCTCTTGCGGGCCATCAACTAAACATCGTCACGATGACGGCCGGCGACTGCGGATCTGATGAGCTTGGACCTGAAGAATTATCTATCACTCGCAAAGCGGAAGCAAGCGCGGCGGCAGCGCTGATACGCGCCGAATACTCGTGTGCTGAATTTCGCGATCTTGCGATCTTCAATGATGATGCTTCGCGGCGCAGAGTCGTCAAGCTGCTGCGGCAAGTCCGCCCTCGAGTGGTACTGACCGCCTCTCCGCAAGACTATCTTTGCGATCATGAGACGACCAGCCAGCTCGTCCGCGATGCCTGCTTTGGAGCCGCACTCCCCAATTACTTTACTGAGACTGGCACAGCTGCCCTCCCTCAGATTCCGCATCTTTACTTTATGGACCCCCTTGGGATGGTCGACCGCGCCGGCAATCCCGTTTGTCCGGATTTCACCGTCGATGTCCACCTGAGTTTCGACACTAAGAAGTCCATGCTTGCCAAACATGAAACTCAGCGCTCATGGCTGAGGCGGCAACACAATATAGACGACTACCTCGCACAAATGGAGGAGTGGACACGCGCCTGTGGCACCCGCGCCGGGCGGTCTTTCGGAGAAGGCTTCCGGCAATATCGCGCTCACCCGTATCCCCAAACGCCATTGCTACAAGAAGCTCTTGCGCCTTACGTTTTGAGCAATAGGAATTCTTAAAGGCCCTCAGCCATCTTTAATTCCTGCTTTGCGAAAAACTGCACGCGACGTTTCCAAGCCCAACCTTGCTGCCGCTTCGGGCGTCATGTCTTTCAACCCACGACCGAACACCTCGACGCTCAAGGCATCTCTGTAGCCAATTTTTTGCAGCGCTTTCAGAAAACCGACCAAATCGATGATTCCCTCGCCCGGCATCAGTCGCTCATCATCCCGAATTCGTTCGGGAGGCAGATTGGCCGAATCATCGAAGTGAACATGCACGATCCGCTCTCGCCCCGCCGAGACGATGTCTTCCGGTGTAGCCCGCGCATGATGCCAGTGCCACGCATCAAGCAGCAATCCGACGTTTGGACCGCACTCCTTGGCGAAAGCCAGCATGTCATTCATGCGCCAGATAAACTCATTCGGGTACATTTTTCGCAGATGAAGCGGGCCTAAAAATTCGAGCCCCAGCCGCACCCCAGACCGCGCGAGAATACGCGCACTTTCCGTAAACCGCTGCTTATAAATCCGCCTGAGCTCGTCTTTCGGCGTCTCGCTCGAAGGCATAATCCACGTGATCATTCGTGGGCATCCAATAGCCGCCGCAAATCGCCCCGCTTCGTCCAGATTCGAAAGCGACGCTCGAAACCCGGCATCATCTTTCCGAAACTCAACCGGGAAATTAAGGATGGCAGGTTTGATCTTTAGCTCTCGAACCAACTGCTTTGTTCCTTGAGTACCAGCCTTCATAGCCGCGTCAAGCATCACGTCAGTCCCAGGAAACCCGACCCGCGCTGCCAGACGCGCAAACTCCGGCCACGGCACCCTGTCTGAAAGCAAGGTGCTGTTGAGAGACAGATACATACCGTCGCTAGCATCAAATCCGCGGCCAAGTGCATCTCCTATGACCGCTGCCGTGAGCCCTAAACTCTTGAGCGCTCTTCGCCTAGTCAGATGTGATCTCATGCTTGCTGTCGATCATACACGCCCGCGCGATTTTCGGACTTGCATCTCAACTTGCCGGAGCTATAATCGCTCAATCTGTTGTATGAAGCCTGAAGCTGCCCACAACGAGTTCTCAGGATTCTCCCCCTTGTCCCCCGGGAACCTCAATTCTCAAGGAAGAACAAAGTCATGAGTGCAAGAATGACAGCCACCGCAGGCCCTGCTGAACGAGAGTCTGAAAGGAATATAAACCAGCCGACCGTTACGACGCGCGCCTCTCAACCCCAGCCTCCGCAGGAGTTCATGCACGAGGATATTGCGAAGCTCGCCTATGCCCTATGGCAGCAGCGCGGCTGTCCACACGGATCGGCGGAGTTTGATTGGTTCGCGGCGGAAGGCACATTGCTGGAATCCGTCGAACGCTCGGTTTCAGCCGCCAAGGGTGGCTAGAGCGAATATCCTGGCAGGATTAGCCCTTCCAGCGGCCAGATCCGCCGCACTTTGGCTGTTGCCCTAGCTCGCAACCATTCGGCAAACGCCAGCAAACTGCTAATACAAAGCTGAGCTGTTCGCGGCTTGGTTCAATGCATCGCCTCGGCCATAGCACACGCATTGGTTGTTCCGTGCCTCAGCCTGTTTCAGGCGAGCATAGGCCGCGTCAATGCGCAACCCATGGCGTCGCTCTTCGTCGCGCAATTCCTCTGGTGACGCGCCATTGCCACGAGCTGCGTGCATCGCACTCGCGCATTCGCTTACCAGCCATTGCCATTCCTGGTACAACAACTCAAGATACGTGGGTGCCATGTCCCATTGTTTAACCGGCCCGGCAACGTATTCAACCGTTCAAGGGGCGTTTGGTTTTGCTGCCGTAACGGTACACATCAACACTCCTTCCAGCGAGTACCGCTCCGCTGGGGCTCGCTATTCCCGTACGGCATATCCGGGTCCCTGGCGTATTTCGAGTGCCACCGCCATCGAAACTCGCATCCTCGTAGCTAGCTTTGGAACCTCCCAAAACACGGCCTCCGCTGAGTCCTCGGCCCCGCAGGCCCGTTTCATCGGCCTTTCGCGCCCTGTTCACAAAAAAAAGCGCTGAAAACCCTGATTTCGTGCTGTTTTTGCTTTACAAGCGCGTCTTAGTTCCGTATTATCGAGTAGACCGGAAAGGCGTTTAAACATTTCTGCACCATTTTGTTTGATACCTGCCGAGGCAAACAAACGCGTGTAGTTCTTTTACTCGCCCTGTAACACGGTGTATGGAGGCAAGATGGCTGATAACAACAAGAGAATGACCCAAACCGCGATCGTCAGGGAACTGGCGGAAACCACCGGTGTCAACAACCGCGTGGCGAAACAGTTCATGGAATCGCTCGCGCAACTCGCAGTACGCGAGACCAAGAAAAATGGCGTGTTCGTCATGCCCGGAATCGGTCGCTTGGTGCGTGCCGAACGAAAAGCTCGCATAGGCCGCAACCCTGCCACTGGCGAGGCCATCAAAATCCCAGCAAAGAGGGTTGTAAAGTTTCGCGTCGCGAAGTCGGTAAAAGACGCAATTGTGCCGGCGAAGAAAGTAGCTGGAAAGTAATCACCTGCCGCGCTGCCTTCCCGCGCAGAGCAAGACCCCGCCGAAAACGGGGTTTTGCTGTTTTTGGAACCCTATGGAAGAAAAATGGTCTAGAGCTTCTTCTCTTCGTGCGGGTCTTCTTCGCTCTTCACCGAGCCCTTGAAATTGCGGATGCCTTGACCTAAACCCTTCGCAAGATCCGGAATTTTCTTGCCGCCGAAAAGCAGCACAAACACAAGAAGAACCAGCAGAAGGTCCGTCGGGCTAAAAATAGTTAGAAGCGGCCCGTCAAGTCTCATGAAACCTCCCGCGTTAACAACTTAATTGTATGCGAAGCCGAAGCCGAAGGAACGATGGGTGGCGCCCTGCAAACGCCTCACCCTTATCTTTGAAACAGCGCGGCGCCCATCCGTAGTAGGATATTCACCACAATCAACGGCAAAACCGCTGCGAACGCCTTTGCTTTGCTCGCTCGGAATGCGGCACTGAAAACCAACACCATCATCACGATCCACCAAATCTCAAAAATCGAAAAGTAGCCCAGGAAGGCTGTCGCATACTTGTTCGTTCCCTCGGGCAAAAAGATATCCAGGCCGAGCGCCGGACGCAGCTCCGCCATTGTCGAGATCTCCCCTTTGCCTTTCAAAATTGCCATGCTCGCAATGGAGGCAAGCACCTGGATCAGCGCGCACCCGGCAACCAGATTAAAAAGCCACCGGAACTTCGTTTCTATGGTCAAAACTGAGCATGTCGCCCATACGACGAGCGCCTGCAGAGCCATGATCACACCCACGATTACGGGCGAAAAATACATACTGGCCCGCTGGACCGTCATCGCTATATCCATGCCTCTTTGATATTGCTCCGGGCTCGTGCCAGCAGGAATAGGAGAGACCTCAAGCACATGCTGTATTATCGGCAGCATCAAGTAGCTGGCAATTACAGAAACGATTGAAAAGATGACTAGCGGCCCGATCCAAAACCATTTGTGGAAGACGCGTCGCGCGGCTCCCTGAGGATCGATAAAGAAACTGCCCATCCCGGCTAAGTCACCGGTAAAAGTTTCGGATTCTACTGACGAACCGGGCACCGTCATTGCCATCGGTGGCTCTCCTGATCAAAAGTGATCTTCGGCATTATATCCGTAATTACGTGTAAGCAAGTGCGGGTACCGATTTCCTTACCGCCGCGGTCTCCAGCGTCAATAGCAGCACCGCAATCCAAAGCACGTCTGCCATAAACAAGTGAAACAGTTGCATCCATACCGGCGCAAGCAGCGTCAAGTTGAGCGCCCCGACAGCCAACTGAAATAGCGTGAGGCCCAGGACTCTAGCTGCTGCCGTACGCGCGTGCCCGACTTCGTTTTGCTTCAACACCCCGGCTGCCGCCCACATCAGATAGGCGGCTCCAAGCACGGCAATCACGGGATGCACGGATCTCAGGCGCAACAGCAGACTTGACGCGCTTGAGAAGTCTTGCTGCATGCCGCCCGAAAGCGAAGAAGCAGGAAAAAGCGTATCGCCCAGCGCCGCTATTGCACCCGTAATACTGACAAACACAACCGTCGCGAGCGCACCAATTAGCGTCCGCGAGGCATTCCCCAAACCCATCCGGTCCGTATTTCGGGACGCTACCCACGCCGTGATGGTCAGCGCCGCCAAGAGCAGCATTGTGTTTGTGAGATGCGCCGATAGGTACCACGCACGGCCGGCCGATTGGTCTTTAGCCACGTATCTCAGCAAAACCAAGCCTGCTCCCAACAAAGCCTCTATAAATAGAAACGCCAGGGAAAGCACGGAAAATAGCCGCACAGCATGACGCCGCGGAAACGCGCGAAACGCCCACACACACATGGCAATTACCGCAACCGAATCGAGCGTTGTCATCATGCGGTGGGTGAACTCAATCGCCATAGGCGCGCCCATGTTTTGCGGAATCATTTGCCCGTTGCAGAACGGCCAGTGTGCGCCGCACCCGTCTCCTGAGAACGACGCGCGTACATAAGCTCCCCACAGGATGACCGGAATGTTGTACGCTAACACCGCCCAGGCGAACCTTGCAAATCGCTTGCGCGATGCAATACCTATGACGTCCATCTACTTCTTATGATTGCGCAGGATCGTTACTTTCAGAATCGCGGCAACGCTGCAAACCTCTGTGATGCGCCCGTCCATCGCCATCGCAACTGCCTCATGGAACGGCCGCCACTCGATGATAATTTCTTCTTCGGGATCTAATCGCGTCGCTGTCGGCTTCAGTCCGGTTGCCAGATACAAAGTTTGTATGTCGTTCGCTACCCCGTTACAAACGTCGACTGATCCCAACGCTTCCCATCGCTCCGCAACTAGTCCCGCTTCTTCGGCCAATTCACGCTGAGCAACAGAGAGCATATCCGTCTCAGCCGGATGAGATCCCCCGCGCGGAATCTCCCAGGAATAGCGGTTGACTGAATATCGCCATTGCCCGGCAAGTGCGATCTCATCCCGTTCATTCACAGCTACAACGCCAACCGAGGGCCTGATCTCGACAACACCGTAAATGCCGTGTCCCCCGTCAGGCCGAATGACCTGATCTTCCCGAACTCGAATCCACGCATTCTCGTACGCCACGCGCGACGCCCTCGTTTTCCATGGATTCTCTCCCACGTCGCTATGCCGCTTCCCTACAGACCTCGGACAAAACTTGGAGGTCGACATTTCCGCCTGATAACACGACGCCCAGAGAACGTATATCGCCGGGTAGCTTCCTATGAAAGACCGCCGCAGCGGCAACTGCGCCACTCGGCTCCGTTAACATTTTCATCCGTGTTAAGAGGAATCGCATCGTTGCCCGGATCTCTTCTTCAGAAACCAGCAGCACAGCCTCCGCCATCGTCTGCACAATCGGGAACGTCACTGTTCCGGGACTAGGCGTTCGAAGGCCATCCGCAATGGTCAGTGATGGCGGAATTTCTACTCGCTCCCCGCGCTGAAGCGACAGATACCAATCGTTTGCCAGTTCAGGTTCTATGCCGAACAAGCGAATATCGGGTCTTACCGCTTTCGCAACCACCGCCGTCCCCGAAAGCAAGCCGCCTCCCCCGAGTGGGACCGCGATCGCATCCAAGTCCGGTTCATCGCGCAGCAGTTCGAGCGCTGCCGTTCCTTGCCCGGCAATAATCCATGGATGGTCGTATGAAGGTAAAACAACGGCACCCGTTTCGGTCGCGATCCGATTCGCGATTTCCTCGCGGTTCTCTCGCTGGCGATTGAAGAAGATGATCTTCGGCCCATACGCGATTGTGGACTCCAGCTTGGCTTTGGGCGCATCCGTCGGCATTACGATTGTCGCCGCCACTCCCAAATGAGCTGCCGCAATGGCGACCGCTTGGGCATGGTTGCCCGATGAATACGTGACCACGCCGCGCTTCCGTTCGCTTTCGCTCAGCGAGCTCAAGAAGTTCATCGCACCTCGAATCTTGAATGCTCCGCCGCGCTGTAAATTTTCACACTTGAAATGCACTTGCACGCCGGCCGCTTCGTCGAAAAGTCGCGATGTCTGAACAGCCGTCTTATGGGCCAGCGGTTTGATTCGCTCCGCGGCAACAGCTACATCGTCGAAACTGACAGTTTGCCCAATTACTTGTCCAACTACGCTCATCAGTATCCAGCCTTTTTGTCCACCAGGTTCTCGAGTTTTTCCCCCTTCGTATACCTCCAGAAGTTATCCACAAAACGTTGCGTGCTCAGATCCAGCCAATCGGGGTCGCCCGTGCGATCCGTGCAGTGGGGCGATAACAGCACATTGTCCATGTCATAAAACGGGTGGCCTGCGGGAAGCGGCTCTACTTCAAAGACGTCCAGCGCTGCCGCCGCAATCCGCTTCTCTTGAAGTGCGCGGATCAGCGCTGCTTCGTCAATAACCGGTCCCCGCCCCACGTTAATGACTATTGCAGAACGCTTCATGACGTTGAATTCTGCTGCGCTGATCATGTGTCTGGTTTCCGGTGTAAGCGGCGCTGCCGCCAGCACGACATCCACCTCGCTCAGCATTTCTTTCAGCTGCGTCGGAGCAAATACGCGGTCCAGAAGCGGATCGTCTGCCGAAAGTTCAACTTTACGGCGCGTTGCGTATAGGGTCACCCCTACGGCTTTGGCGAGCATGGCGCACTCGCGCCCAATCTCGCCATACCCGACCACGCCCATCTTCTTCCCGGGAAGCCAGTCGACGAGGAAGTTATCCCATTTGTGTGCCCGCTGACTCTCGACGAGTCGCCGCACTCTTTTATAGAAATACAGCATCCCGAGCAACACGAACTCGGCCAGAGAACGCTTAAACACCCCCCGCGCATTCGTTAGCAGGACGGGACTCTCGATGAGTTCCGGAAACAGTAAATTGTCTACTCCAGCCGACAGTGAATGAATCCACCGCACATCCTTCGCGTGCGGCCAAACCTCCCGGATTGTGACGGTTTTCCCGGCCAGACCCGAAAAGAGGATGATCTCAGCCTCACGCGCATGCTGTTCAACCGAACCCAACTCGTCCCCGACATAAACGTTAGCTGCGCTACGAATCGGCTCCAGATTCCGTAAAATGTAGTGGTCCGGCGGGCAGATCACAAGTACATTGGGTTTCGGCATGGAGGACTCTCTGCCATCTTAGCGGCATGAAAAAATGAAGCCATCGAGTGCACAGGGCGTCTGGTGCCCGCTGTACGCGTTGAAATCGGTTCGTTTCGTAGTTCGGCCTTAAACACTGGCCAGTTCGTTTCGTAATCTGGCCGTAAACTAAAGATGTGGAACAACGCTGTACCTGCGGAGCACTCCTGCCCGACGACGCCCGCTTCTGTCATAAATGTGGCAAACCTCAGTACGAGGAAGATATTACGCGCTTGGCCGCAGAGGCTCCAGCGACCACCTCACCCCCCACGCCGCCCGTAGCTCCACCCCCTCGGATCTCATTTCACAATTCCCGGGCTGTCATGGTCAGTTTGGTTGTAGCAGCTGTGTCTTTGCTGGGATTATGCGTCGCCGCGTTCATTGCCCCGCTTCTGTGGCCAGTGGTGCTCTGCGCAGCTGGGTTCGCCGCGGCTATGCTTTACAAAGGCCGTTCACCGGAGCCGTTGTCCCCGGCCGCCGGTGCGCGCTTGGGCTGGATGACAGGTCTCTGGCTATTCCTGGTGTTCGCCGTTAGTGCCACGCTGACCAGCATTTATCTCGCTTCTGCGAGCGGGCGCGAGGCGCTGAAGGCGCTGCCCAATATCCCCGAGCTCGCGAAGATGCTGGACAACCCTCATCACTTCCTCATGAGCGTTCTGGCTAGCATCATTCCGACCTTTTTTATGGTGACGCTATTGCCCGGCTTGGGAGGAATGCTCGGGGCGAAGCTGGTCACCCGAGGCCGACGATCGTCCTGAATGAGCAAAAACATTCTCACGCTCACGGTGAACCCGGCCATCGACCGCACCATTGCGGTTGACCGCCTTGTATTCGAAGACCGGGCTTACATCCTCTCGAGCACCGATGCAGCGGGCGGCCGTGGCATCAACGCCGCGCGCGTCCTCACGAATTTCGGAGCTAATGCGCTCGCCATTACGACTTCGGGGCGGCAGGGCCATAAATTCGAGGAACAGTTGCGGCAGGACAGTTTCGGAAAAGAGATTGTCAAAATCCGTCATAACATCCGGATCAATCTCACTATCACCGACGGTCAGGGCCTTTCCGTCAAATTGAATGAAGTGGGCCCCGTCGTAACGCGAGCGGAGCAAAATCGGATTCTGAAGGGCGTTGAGAAACACCTGCCCAGCTCTTCCTGGCTTATGCTCTGCGGCAGCCTCCCACCCGGTGTTGATGCGCATTTTTATACCAAGTTGATCACCATGGCGGCCAAGCACGACGTAGAGACCTTGCTCGATACCGATGGCGACGCATTGCTGCACGGCATTGAAGGAAAACCCACGCTAGTGAAGCCCAATCAATCGGAAGCGGAGCGCTTATTGAATCGCGCTCTCATTACGCGGGCGCAGTTCATCGAAGCGGTTCAGCAAATCAAAGCGATGGGCGCAAAGTCGGCCGTTCTCTCTCTGGGCGGGCGTGGCGCCGCGGCGGCGTCGCACGACGGTGTTGTAGAAGTGCTCCCGCCGCAAGTGGAAGCGCTTAGCCCAATCGGAGCCGGAGACGCGATGGCTGCAGCCTTGGTGTGGGCCCTCGATCGCGGCGAATCGTTTGGCGACGCGGTGCGCTGGGGCGTGGCCGCGGGAACAGCATCTTCCAAACTACCGGGCATCAATCTAGCGAATCTCGAGCAGGCGGAACAGATTTACCCACAAACCCAGCTGACAAAGATCGCGTGATAGCTTCTCAGTCATACTTCTCGTAAATGATCTGTTTGTGATCGAATCCCCGTTTTTTTAATTCCGCTCGCACATCGTCTACCATCTCTTTTAGGCCGCAGATATACACGTCCAGCGTGCTCTGATCTTCATAACTTGCAACAGCCAGAGCTTCGTCAAGGTGTTCTTGCACCCGGCCGGTACGCCCCATCCACGTTTCCGTTGGTCGCGTTATCGTGGGCAGAAAACGAAAACTCTCATACCGCTTCGCCAAATGCTCCAGCTCGTCTCGATATAGCAGGCGCTCCTCATATCGCACGCCAAACAGCAACGTGATTCGCGGGTGGCTCTTCGGCAAATGGTCCAGTAGCATGGAGCGGAACGGCGCGATTCCGGTCCCCGTGGCGATGAAAACCGAACGATGACCCGGATGCCGAAGTGTGAAATAACCCAGAGGCTCGCCGATCTCAACTTCATCTCCGGGTTTCAAGTGGAACAGATAAGAAGAGACTGGGCCATCGACGACACGATTGAGACAAAGCGCAAACCGGTTTCCGTCGCGAGGAGAGGCTATGGAATAGGCATGAGTAATCTCTTTACCTGGTAAGCGCTCTGCCACTGAAACGAACTGCCCAGGCGTGAAGGCGAAATTTTCGACTCCGGGAACTTCAAATTCGAAGTGGTGCACTTCGGGCGCAAGCTCTTTCCAGCTAACTAATGTGGCCCTCGTAACAAACTCCCCACTATAGAATGATGCCCGGCCTTTCGGTTTCGACTCGCTGCTCGGGAGTCATGTGCCGGAGAAGATCCAAATACATTCGGCCGCGCGGCCGGCCGTTTTGGTTCTGGTGCCCCAGCCGATGCAGAAAGACGAGGATTGCAAGGATTTCAACGTTGCGAACCGCTGAAAGATGCTCCCGTTCTGTGCGCAGCTTTTGATACTCCGCAAGCGACGCTTCAAAAGAGCGTTGTATGTCTGCGGCAATCCTGTTCTGTGCTCTAGTCTCATAATACAGCCCGGATTCAAGCGTCCGGTGCGTTTGGATGAGAGCTTCCAAACAATCGATAACGTCTGAATCTACTGCGCCCTGGGTTCGGAGAGCCGCTTGAACCAGAGAGTATATGCAGAACAGCAGGAACTCCTCGTGAGATCGAATAAACTCCTCGCTTACCGTGATATCGGAATTCGCTAGCTGAGCATTCGGTAAGGACACCGGCTTTTCGCGCCGGTGCGCCTCGTTCAGATATTCGCATTCGAGCGGACAAGTAAGCGTTACTTCGCGTTCCGTCCCGCAGCATAGTGCGCAGATGTCTCCAGCGACAGCCGGACAGGCACGTCTCGCCCGCCGCTTGCCACATATCTTGCAAAGAATTATTTCCCGCATCGGCTAACGAGTATTATCGAATCAGGCCAGATGCAGAGAGTGGATTTATACATCAAAGTGGAAGTCGAATTGGACGAGGGTGAAACGTCAGAACGCATTGCCCGTGAGATCTGCCGCATGCTTCAAAAGATGTACTTTGTTCGGTCCGCAGAGTTGTCGAGCGCCGTCCCGCGCGAATAGCAGTCGCAAACCGGGTTTACGCCCCTAGGAGCGCTTCGTACGTCCTCGCGAAGTAAGAATCCGTCATACCCGCAATATAATCGCAAACCACACGATGGACCGGCATCTCACTCAAGCTCTCCTGATAACCAGCCGAGACACGATCCGGATGTTCAAGCAAAAAAGTGAAGAGCTCCCCCATCTTGGTAACGGCGGCACTTCGGTCGGCAACTAGCTGCACATACGAGTAGACGCGATCCACCAGCAGCGCCCTGAGTTGGCTATTAATTTCGGCTGCTTCTGGCGTCAGCTTGGCCAGCCGATGTCCGAGCGCGCGAACGTCTTCCAAGGTCTCGACCTCACTTTCACGCGCCGCGGCAAGGGTTCCCTCTATAAGCCCGCTCACTAGGATTCCTATAAGCTGTCGTTGAATCTCCCAGAAGCGGATGCGGTCGGAAGCGCCCGGAAACTGCATGTCAACCTGCTCGGCGAGTGCTGCAAAAGCCGGGACAGCCCGGCCCAGCTCTTCCATCGAAAAAATTTCCGTTGAGAAAGCATCATCCATATCGGCTGTGTTGTAGGCGATTTCGTCTGCCAAATCGAGCAATTGCGCCTCGAGCGGCGGACGCTGTCCCGGAAGAAGCTCTTCGAGCTCCGGATCGTGATCCGGGTTAATCTCGCGTGAGTGCTTAATGATTCCTTCCCGAACTTCGAATGTCAGATTCAGCCCGTTAAAGCGCGCATACCGCTCTTCCAGGAGATCCACGATCCGAAGAGCATGCCGGTTGTGCTCGAAACGACTGCCGAAGCGCTGCATCTGCCGGTCCAATTCTCTTTCGCCGACATGAGCGAAAGGGGGGTGGCCCAAGTCATGCGCCAGCGCCAGTGTCTCGGTGTATTCTTCGTTCAGTTGAAGCGCGACCGCTACCGTACGCGCCACCTGTGACACTTCTAATGTGTGGGTGAGGCGATTGCGGAAATGATCGGACAGGCCGGCAGCAAAGACCTGCGTCTTGCCTTCGAGTCGGCGGAATGCCCTGGAATGGATGATGCGGTCACGGTCTCGCTGAAAGTCGCTGCGATAAGCGTGCGCCGGTTCGGGAAATCTGCGGCCTCGCAGACTCTGCGGACCAAGCGAAAGTCGGCCCAGCATTGTTCGAGAAAAAAGCTATCTCGTGAGTTGCCCGGAGACTTGATCGACTGCCCGGGTAACCGACGGCGGCTGATTGGGCCCCTTCAGCGATTGAAGAATTCGCTTCGCTTCCTGCGGATTGGTTGTTAGATCCAGTTGTGCCAGTAAAATATCAGCTTGCGCCTTTGACACCAAGTCGGATGGCTTGTCGGCGATACTGCGAAGAAGCGTTTTTGCCTCAGCAATCCTGTTTTCACCGGCGTACAACTGTGCCAATGCAACCTTCGCCAGAGGTGCAAATTCGCTTTTCGAATCAGCTACTCGACGCAAATCCGATTCAGCGCCTTTAGGGTCTTTCCTCTCGACCTTCACCGTCCCGAGATAATACTGGGCGATCAATCCTTCGCGGGTTCCGCCGTACTTCGCAACCATGTCTGACAAAACCTTGATCTCGGCCTGCTGTTTCGCATCCTGCGTAGGATAGCTGTTGGGTGCCTGGCTTGCCGTTCCGACGGGGGTTTCTATTACATGCAGTGCTGCCGCCAACGCCTCTTGCCGGATCGACTTTTTATACGCTGTAAACCACAGTGTCCCACCCACTAACACGAGTATGATGACCGCTAAAACGATCCAGCGGACAAGTATTTTGGGGTTGGCGAACGCGTAAGTGACCGCTTCGGAGACTGCATCCTTGAAATGGTCGTGCTGCAGTTGCTCCTTGAGTTCGTGACGAGTCAAAACAGAGACTGCCTTTCTAACTGGTGAGCAAACCGTAGCGTAGCATATCAGGGCGTCGCCCTTCGGCAGCGCCTGATTACGTAGCTGAGGGCCGAGTTGTCGGGGCCGATCTACGCGTTCTGACGATCACGCCGCCAATCATGGTCGCGATTGCAGATGCGCAGTTCCATGGCAGCATCACCACGAACCACTCAACCCAGTCGCGCCCGGTGGCGATGAGTGTACCGGCACCGACCAAAAATAACGCAATTTGAACCAACGCAAGCCCCATGGCGGCGGCCATCTCTCTTTTCTTCGCCATTAGCGCAACACAGGCGCCGACTGCAGCGCAAAGAATGATACGTCCAATCTCGAGCGGGAATTTCAACCAGAACAGATAGGCGTCCGGATGGAACTCGTAAAACCGGTGTGCATCGAGGATCGTCTGCATTGCATGCAACGAGGATCGGGTCGCAAATCCAATTAACCAGAACCCTCCGACAACGGTCGCAAGCATCGTCCAAGGAGCGGTACGGAATGCAGTGCCGAAAAGCGATGCGATGGTTGTTACCGTCTCTCGCCAATACCAACGCCGGGCGAAAGCAACCCCCGATTTCGATACAACGAGCGAGAATTCCTCGTGCAGGTCCCCTACGATCGACTCTGCTTCTTCAGCAGGGGCGAATAGATCAAGGAGCCAGACCGCAATGCGCGAGGGCTGAGCAAAATCTCCTTGAGAAATCATGAGTAGCTCCCAATGAGGTCGAGGCCTGCGCTCATATTCTGGAGCGCGCATTGTGTGCGGTTTACAGCCGCCCGCCCCTTAGCGGTGATGCGAAAGAAGCGTTTCGAACGCCCGCCACGCTCCGGCGTAGGATCGCCCCGGTACGACTTGACGTATCCTTTGGTCTCCAAACGATTCAGAGTGGCATAGACAGCGCCGATTGACACCTCCCGCCCGGTGCGAAACTGGATCTCCTGTCGAATCGTGACGCCATAGGCTCGATGGTCAAGCCGCAAAAGCGCGAGGACGATGATGTGCTCGAATTCGCCAAGGTAATCGCGACCAAACATTATCTATACAATATAGAATAAATGTTGCTAGGTCAACCGGCGGGTGGTGTCCTAAAAGTTGCGTGATGGGCCTGCAGCCCTAAATTTATACGTCGAGCGGTGAGCCGGCGTTATCCATGGGCCACTATTTCAAAGACCAAGACTGCCTTCCTTGAACGTGTAACGTTCTTCCCCGCGGGATCCAAACGCGCCCCCAACCCGTGTCTTTGTTCGTAGGACCAGTCCTAGCCCAGATGGTAACGTCCGCATCGTGGTTCGAGTCGACCACGCGTGACTGGCCAGTAGGCAAGTCGCCGCTAAGCCGCCCGCCGTCCCTCCAAAAAATAGTCGAGCCCGACTGATTCTCGACTCGATATTTGTTCTCCAGCGACTTCATTTTTTCCGGGGTAGTAGGCATCCCAAGATATTCTCATCTTCTGATCGAAGCCCTCGCACGACTAGGCTAGGTTATGAGCCCTCCCGCACAAAATACTTCCGAAGCAGATCAGCGCAAGCTTAGGACACTACCCAACCGGAGTTGTGCTCGAGAGCCGCTCGATGTTCGACGACCGGAGTGCGGTCGATTTATCGGAATTTGAGGGGCTGGTTCAAACAGGTGAAGATCAACGCAGCAGAATGCCGGCAAGCATCGGATCGGCCGAGGTTCACTTACGCGGGCAGTTCGGCTAGGTCCCGCTTTATTGCGAACTTTACAAGCCCCGCCACGTCGTGGATGTCCAGTTTTCGCATCAGGCTGGAACGGTACGTATCCACGGTTTTTGGACTGAGAGACAGCCGGGCCGCAATTTCTTTGGCGCGGACGCCATCCACCAGCAGCGAGAAGACCTGAAATTCGCGACTGCTGAGTGATTCTATAGGATCTGCGCCCTGGTTGCGCCCGTTGCCCTCACCGAAGAGGGACATCACTTCGATTTGCGGAGAGACATAAATGCCTCCCTGCGTAAACTGTCCGAGTGCTTCGGCCATTTGCTGGGGGCTCGAAGTCTTCAACAGGAACCCGCATGCGCCCGCTCGCAACACCTCCAGGACGGTTTTACGATCTTTCCGGGTGGAAAAGACAGCGCAGCGCGTGGGCAGACCTCGGTCGCGAACACGGCGAATAATCTCAGTGGCGGCCAGATCGGAAAGCCCAAGATCCAGCAGAGCAAGCGTAGGCTCCAGGCGCTCGATTTCGGCGAGAGCCATCGCGGCGGTTCCCGCTTGCGCCACGACGTGAAAACCGGCAATGGAGTTGCACAGCGCCGCCAAGCCTTCCCTAACCAGTGTCAGTTCATCTGCCAGGAGAATTTCGACCACGCCAGTAGCTGTGGCCGGAATAGCTATAGCTTCGGCAGCGGAAGCGTGGGTAGCCCGTGGTGATGTCGACACGTTCGTAATGAGGTAGTGCCGTTTGCACAGGCCTTTATCTCAGGAAAGCTGGACGCCTGGTGGCCTGAAAAGAAGGACCACGCGAAGAATTGAATCAGCTAAAGCTGCGAACTGCTTCAGGCTCCTCGTCAAAAGCTTCGAAAACGGTGTAGAGCTTAGTGATCTGAAGCAAGTCTTTGACGCGCTTCGACAACCCTACTAACTTGAGCTGTCCACCATTGTTCGTAACGGTTGTAAACCCGGACACCATTTCGCCGATCCCAGAGCTATCAATATAGGAAACCTCGCTCAAGTTCAGCAGGATTTTCTTGTTCCCTTTGGCTGCCAGATCGCGAATCATATCGCGGAAAGCGCTGGCGCCTTCACCCAAAGTGATTCGCCCGGCTGCATCGATTACGGTCACATCGCCAACCTGCCGGGACGTCAATTTAACACTCACTTCTGCCTCCTCTGTGGATAGCCACTACTAAACGAAACCTAAGATCTACGCTAAATTCTTCGTAAGCCGAACTTCCGTGCCGCCGCCCGGACGGGGATGGAGATCGAAATCATCCATAAAAGCACGTATGAGCATGATGCCTCGGCCTGATTGATTCAAGAGATTCTCCGGCGCGAGCGGGTCGGGAAGCGAACTCAGATCGAAGCCCTGGCCCTCATCGCCGATCGTGAATGTAAGGCGGTCTTTCGATCTTTCGGTGTCGAGATGAACCTTTTTATGTTTGCTGTACCGGTTTCCATGCACTACGGCGTTAACTACGCACTCGCGCACTGCCATGCCGATCTGGTGCTGGTCGTCTTCATCGAACCCCACCTTCCGGGCCTCATTCATGGCGATAACTTCTGCCTTGTCCACACTCTCCAAAGTTGAATCGAGTGTTGTCTGAGTTTTCTCCATGTTGCCGCTTTCGCGCGAGGCCATATAGGGAGCGACGTCCGGCTTCACAAGCCGAAGCGCCGAATCGTCACAATAGATTACCATGCACTGCAATGATCGGGTTTCCGAGTTTGTATGCGCGGGCTCTTTCAGCCGTGCACCTAGCAATCACCACCCGATGTGGAACACCTGAACTCTATCAGTGACAAAGCAGGGCTGGGCCAGCCCATACTGTAGGGATGCAAGAACCGCTAGCTACAGAACCAACCGATTCTAGCCTCCTGCCTGTTTCGGTCACCACCTCGATTCTGGCGGTGTTGGTCGCACTTGTCTCGTTACTTGGCCACCGCTCGCATACTCGGACGATCTACGCCCAGAATCAAAGCACGGGTGAGTGGGTCGACTACGCATCAAAAGCCACTGGTCGGGCGAGCTATGATGCTTTCCTTGATTTCTTATCCGTTGCTCAGTTAAAAACTCCCAGCGACGCCGAGAAGGTGAGAGATAAATTTCGGCATGCCATCGAAGAAAGCGACCGGGAGCAAAAGGAAATCGAAGTCAAGGCCGACGTTCTGGAACACGAAGTGATACGTCAGGAGACCGCCGCAGACAGGTTCGACTTCGGGGACGTTTGTTTGGAGGCGGCGCTTGTGATTACCTCGATAACTCTACTCACTAAACGGCGGTTTTACTGGCTTGTCGGAATTGTATTGGCATCTGTGGGACTGGTGATCGCCGCGACAGGGTTTTTTGTTTAGTGATGAGGTGAACGCCCGCGCAACGCCGGTAAAATCAAATCATGTCGTCCACCGCCGTCGCCGACGTTGTTCTCACAAAATATGAGCCTGTTATCGGGCTTGAAGTACACGTCCAGCTCGGCACGAAGACGAAGATTTTCTGTAGCTGCCCTGTTGAGTTCGGCGCACCTCCTAACACGACGGTGTGTTCCGTCTGCCTGGGTTTGCCCGGCGCGTTGCCTGTCCTGAACCGGAAAGCAGTGGAACTGGCAATCGAAGCCGCAATTGCGCTGCATTGCAAGGTCAATTCGTTTTCCCGGTTCGCTCGAAAAAACTATTTCTATCCGGATTTGCCGAAAGGCTACCAGATCTCACAATATGACCAGCCGCTTGCCGAGCACGGCGACCTCGACCTCCTTAGTGGCGGCGCCAAAAAGCGAGTCGGAGTCACGCGTGTGCATATGGAAGATGATGCGGGAAAAAGTATTCACGAAGGCTTCAAAGACTCCGACCTAAACACCTATATTGATTTGAACCGGTCTGGTACGCCGCTTATTGAAATCGTCAGCGAGCCGGACATGCGATCGCCCGATGAAGCGTATTCGTATGTCACCGAGCTCAAGCAGATGCTGCAGTACATCGGGGTCTCCGACTGCGACATGGAAAAAGGCCAATTGCGCTGTGACGCTAACGTTTCTGTCCGCCTCAGAGGCGCTGAAAAGTTCGGAACCAAAGCAGAAGTCAAGAACCTGAACTCGTTCCGCTTCCTCAAAATGGCGCTGGAGTATGAAATCGAGAGGCAAGTGGAGCTCCTTGAGTCGGGCGGAAAAGTAGTGCAGGAAACCCGGCTCTACAATGTCGACACCGGGCGAACCGTCGGCATGCGCAGCAAGGAGCACGCGCACGACTATCGGTATTTCCCGGAGCCGGATCTAGTTCCGCTGCGCGTGAGTGAGCATTGGCTGAACGAAATCAGGCATAAGTTGCCGGAGCTGCCCGCCGACCGCCGTGACAGGTTCGTAAACGAATACGGACTGCGCGAATACGATGCGCAAGTGCTCACTCTAAACCGCGAAACGGGCGATTACTTCGAGGCGGCCGTAAAGATCAGCGGTGATGCGCGCTCGACAGCCAATTGGGTGGTCGGCGACCTGATGGGTCTGCTGAAAGCTGCCGGGCAAGAGATAGCGGCGTCGCCAGTTTCTGCGGAGCATCTGGGCGAATTGGTGGCGCTGATCAATAAGGGTGAGCTTTCAGGTAAGCTTGCCAAGGAGATCCTTCCCAAGATGCTTGAGAGAGGCGACTCACCCCTGGCAATCATGGATCGCGAAGGCTTGCGGCAGATATCCGATGCTGGAGCACTTGAAAAGATCGTAGGCGAGATTATCGCGGCCAATCCAAAGCAGGTCGAGCAATATAAAAACGGCAAGACTGCGGTTCTCGGGTTCTTAGTAGGTCAGGTTATGAAGGCCAGCCGAGGGCAGGCCAACCCTACGGCCGTAGGTGAGGTTTTGAAGAAGAACCTGAGTTAGGCTTCGGCGATCTACGTCTGCACCACGGCTTTCCGCTCCTCGTTATGGTGGCGAACGTCGATACCTTTCACCAGAAACAGCACATCCTCCGCGATGTTCGTTGCGTGATCCGCAATGCGCTCCAGATTTCGCACCACCGAAAGCAGATACAGCGCTTGCGAGATTTGCTGGGGATTATTCTCCATAAAGCTAATCAGTTCGTGGTAATTTGCCGTCCGCATGTTGTCAACGGCATCATCGGAAGCGAGAACGCTGCGCGCCAGCTCGGTGTCTCGGTTTACAAAGGAATCCAGAGCCTTTCGGACCATCGATTGAGCCAGACCCGCAATGTGCGGGATGTCGATCAACGGACGAATGACAGGATCTTTCATCAGGGAGAGCGCGCTCTCGGCAATATTGACCGCCAGATCGCCCATACGTTCAAGATCAGTGTTAATCTTGATCGCCGCTGTGACTAAACGTAAATCTGCCGCCAAAGGCTGCTGCAATACCAACAGGCTGATCGCCATGTCGTCGATTTCGATTTCAAGCTGGTTAACGCGGCCTTCATTTTTAAGAACCTGTTCAGCCAGTTCTTCGTTCTTTTCTACAACGCCTTGAACACTGCGATAGACGGCGCTCTCGACCAGAGCACTCATCTCGAGTAGCTTCCCCGTAAGGATCTCTAGTTCTTGTTGAAAATGGCGCACGTTTACCTCAATCTCGACTCAACGCGGATCACCCGAACCGGCCTGTAACGTAATCCTCGGTTTCTTTCTCACTGGGATTCTGAAAAATTGTTCTTGTGTCGTTGTGTTCAATTAATTTGCCCAGCAGGAAAAAACCGGTGTAATCCGCCACACGACCCGCTTGTTGCATGTTGTGGGTGACGATCACGATTGTGGTGATTTTCTTGAGCTCAAACAGCAGTTCCTCAATCTTCAACGTTGCGATAGGATCGAGCGCCGAACATGGTTCATCGAGCAGCAACACCTCGGGTTCGACAGCTAGCGCTCGAGCTATACACAATCTTTGCTGCTGCCCACCTGAGAGAGCCATGGCAGATTTATGCAGTTTATCTTTTACTTCGGTCCAGAGTGCGGCGTGCTGCAGACTTCTCTCGACAGCATCCGCAACGACCGAACTCTTGTGCATTCCGTTCACGCGCAGCCCGTATGCAACGTTGTCGAAGATGGTCTTCGGAAATGGATTCGATTTCTGAAACACCATGCCGACTCTTCTCCGAACGTCTGTGACATCCATGGACAGGAGGTTTTCACCATCCAACAGCAGAGTTCCTTCCACTCTCGTATTACGAAGCGCCTCGTTCATGCGATTCATCGTGCGGAGAAAGGTTGATTTTCCACAGCCGGAGGGCCCGATAAAAGCGGTTATCTTGTTGCTCGGAATACCTATGCTGATCTCGTGCAGAGCCTGAAAGCTGCCGTAGAAAAAATTGAGATCTTGGGTATTCAGCTTCGGTGTTGGCTGCGTTTTTTGCACGTCATTTCCTTGTTGAGCCGCAATTACCGGAGCTTTCAAAATGTGTTGCTGCTGGGGAGTTGCCACGCTTATCTCCTTGCGGACGCCGGTCCACGCGCAATGATCATCCTGGCTGTCACATTAACAACCAGAACCAAAGTAAGTAGAACGAAACCGGCTGCCCAGGCCTGCTGATGCAGATCTTCTTCTGGCGCGATTGCATAGTTGTAGATCATTACGGGCAGCGTTGCTATCGGTTGAAGCCAGCCGCGACTCCAGAACATGTTGCCCAAGGCCGTAAATAAAAGAGGTGCAGTCTCGCCAGCCACGCGAGCCAGATTTAGCATCATGCCGGAGATCAGTCCGGCAAGCGCCGCAGGAACAACCACACTAAAGATTGTCTTTGCCTTTGTCGCTCCGAGTGCCATGGCGCCTTCGCGCAGTGCGTTGGGTACGGACCGCAAAAATTCTTCCGTTGTACGCACGGCGATCGGAATCATCATGATGCCTAACGCGACGCCGCCTGCAAGCGCCGAGAAATGTTTCATCGGCTGGACGACAAGGGCATAAGCCACGATTCCTATTACGATCGAGGGTACCCCGTTCAACAAATCTACCGTGTAGCGGAGAACGAAGGCGAAAGTCTTCCCGCTATATTCGGCCAGGTAAACACCGGCAAAGAAACCAATCGGGACGCCGATCAATGTGGCAAGCAGCAAAACTTTGCCGCTGCCGACGATCGCGTTTGCCATACCGCCCCCGGTTTCTCCAGAGGGCTTGGGAAGTCTAACAAAGAAGTCCAGGTTAAGCGATCGGGCGCCGTTCCATAGTAGGTACCCAAGGATGAAAAACAAGACGCCGATTACTAGAGCGGTGCAAATGCCGGACAGCGAGAGCATCGCGGCATTAATGATTCTCCGCTTTCGGGAGATTTCCATCATCATGGCCTAAGCTCCTCCTCTGCGCGCGGTAGTCAGGATCAGGATGCGTGCCACAGCGTTGATGACGATTGTCAACCCGAACAAGACCAGACCCAAAAAGATCAGAGAAGAGGTATAGACTTCTCCGCTCGCTTCCGCAAACTCATTGGCGATCACCGCGGCAATGGAATAGCCCGGTGAGAACAACGATGCTGCAATCTTCGGAGTGTTGCCGATGACCATGGTGACGGCCATCGTCTCGCCAAGCGCGCGGGCCAAAGCCAAAAATATGGAGCCTATGACGCCTGTGCTGGCGTTCGGCATCACAATTTGCCAGGTCGTTTCCCATTTTGTTGCGCCCAAGGCGAGAGCGGCTTCGCGCTGCTCGACGGGAACCGCTAAGAGCACTTCGCGAGAAACGGAAATGATGAAAGGGACCACCATCACCGACAAAACCAAGCCCGCCGAGAGAAAGCTCACGCCATAGAAACTTCCTTGAAAAATTGGCAGATACCCGAAAGTTGCGGTAAGCACGGGGACAAGATAATCGCGCACCAAGGGGACCAAAATGAAGATCCCGAGGAGGCCGTATATTACGCTTGGGACGGCCGCCAGCAGTTCAATAAGGAAAGTCAGTATGTTGGACAGGCGGGGCGGCGCCATCTCGGCGAGGAAAATCGATGAAGCCACGCCTAGCGGAACTGCGATCAAGAGCGCCAGAAGCGAAGTAACGCACGTGCCGTAGATGAACGGAAGCGCGCCGAATTGGCCACCGTTCGGGTCCCAGGTGGACGTAAAGAGAAAGTGCCAGCCGAATTTTTGAACTGTTGGCTGCGAATGAGTCCAAAGTTCGCCCACCAGCAGCGCCACAATAACCAGGATGGTAGCGGCGCAAGCGAGCGTGACGGGATAAGCAATGGCATCGCCCCCTCGAAGCTGCTTATAGAACGCGTGGACCCTGGAGCGAGAAGCGCCCTGCGCTACAGATATCGAACTTGCCATGAGGCGAATTGCAAATCCGTCATTCTGATCAGGCGTTGCTACTTGATCAGAGCGATTGCCTTCTCCTCCTTGGCCATTACTTGTGCAGGCAGCTTAGCATATTCTAGCGATTCGACTGAATCTTGCCCTTTCGTAATGGCCCACTTCAAAAAACCAACTAGGGCCTTTTCTCTTGCCGCATCGGGAATTCTTTCGGGAATGAGTAACCACGTGAATGTAGAAATCGGGTACGCGCCTTTAGCAGACGGGTCGGTGATGGAAACGCGGAAATCGGCGGGCATGGTGCTTGCTGCGGCTTCTGCGGCCGCGGTGACGGATTGCAGATCGGGTTTTATAAATTCTCCGGCCCGATTCTTAACCTTGCCGTAGGATAAATGGTTCTTCACCGCGTAAATCAATTCAACATACCCGAGCGCGCCCTTCTGTTGTTTGATCAACCCTGCTACACCGTCATTCCCTTTGCCCCCTATGCCAGCCGGCCAGTTAACGGAAGTGTTCGTGCCCGCTTTCGACTTCCACTCCGCGCTCACTTTGGATAGATAATCTGTCCAGCAATACGTCGTTCCGCTGCCGTCAGAGCGATGCACCACGACTATTTGGTCCCCGGGCAACTTTACGCCGGGGTTGGCGCTCGCGATTGCAGGATCGTTCCATTTCTTTACAGTTCCCAGGAAGATGCCGCTCAACGCTTCCGGTGTGAAATTCAATTGCTGGGTGACGCCGGGAATGTTGTAAGTCGGAACAGCCGCTCCCAAGACCGTAGGAAAATGCAGAATGTTGAAGCCGCGCTTATCCCTAAACGCCTTTATCTGGGCGTCAGTCATGGGGCCGTCGCTTGCGCCGAAATCGACGACTCCTTCAGTCACATTCTTGATGCCGCCGCCGGAGCCGATCGGTTGATAGTTGATCTGAATGCCGGGATCGACTGACTGGTATGCACTGAACCATTTTTGATAGATGGGCGCCGGGAACGTGGCGCCTGCGCCCGTCAATGACTTCTGTGCGCTGGCCGACAGCGCCGCCATAACTAATACAGCCGTCACAATCGCAAAACTGGTTTTCAACATCCGCATCTCCTGCGCATGAACCCCAGTATCAAGCGACCGCCGTAAACGCAATGTGACGGGAGCGTTACAAACTGATGAATTCCGAGTGCCTAAAGCTCGGCATCTGCCTCGATCTCGATCAGCATCTGCGCATCAATGAGACCGCGCACCTCGAGCATACTGGTACACGGTCGAATGTCGCCGAAGAATTCCCGATGTGCCCGGGCATACTCCTGCCACCTCGCGATGTCAGTCACAAACATGCGGGTGCGCACTACGTTCGCAAGCGTCGCGCCTGCCTCTCTCAGCGCCTTTTCAATGTTGCGGATAACCTGCACGGCTTGCGCATAGCCGTCATCGACCCCCACAAGATTGCCGCTCTCGTCCGTGGCGGTCGTCCCTCCGACATAGATACGATTCCCGCTTCGAACAGCGCGACTGTATGCGACAACTTCCTCCCACTTGGTTCCGGATGAAATGTTTTTGCGATCTTGCGGCATCGCTGAATTATCTCAGGCGGATTGCAGCACCATCGTGAACGTGGATCCGCGTCCCAATTGGCTCTCCACCTCAACGTGTCCGCCCATCCGCTCAATCACTTCCTTGACGATCGGCAAACCTAAGCCAGTACCACCCGCAGGTCGTGAGCGGGCCCTATCAACGCGATAAAACCGCTCGAAGATTCGTTTCAGATCCTCCCGTGCGATACCAATACCGGTGTCATGTACCGAAATGCGCACCCAGCCGTCTTCTGCCCGTCCGCAGTCGATCGTGACTTCCCCATCCGGACGATTGAACTTAACAGCGTTGTCGAGCAGGTTTACTAATGCTTGTTCCAGGCGAAAACGGTAGCCGGCTACGCTGCACTCCTGAAACTCGCCACGTTTCAAACGCACGCCGCGCAGCGCTGCTCCACTTTGTACCGTGTTCAGCGCTGAATCTACCACCTCTCGCAACGCCACGGACTCCGGTGCCCCCGGTGCCGCACCGGAATCCAGTTCCGAAAGCACAAGCAAATCGGACGCGATGTTATTTAGCCGAATCGTCTGCGCAAGCATGATTTCCACGAACTTCCGGCTGTTCTCAGAATCTTCAAGCGCGCCATCTAGCAGGGTCTCGGCATAGCCTCGAATAGCGGAGAGCGGCGTTCTCAATTCGTGTGATACATCTGCTACAAAGTCCTTGCGAACTTGTTCTTGGCGCTGCATATCAGTGACGTCATGAAGCACAACCACCGCTCCCCGCCTGGGCCCGTCCCCCAACGGCAGCGCGCGTGCTTCAAACCAGCGGCCGCTGGCACTGGGCAGTCGAAAGCGATCTTTTTCGGGAGTGCCGCTGCGCACGACAACTTCGAGCATGTTAAGGAGAGCGGGTTCGCGGACCACCTCGTAAAATGTTCTTCCTGCAACACCTGGCGTGCGCGTTTCAAAAGCCCGCGCGAACGCGTCGTTGCAAAAAATCACCTTTAAGTTTTGATCTACCGCAAGCACGCCTTCCGCCATCGCCGCCAATATTGTCTCGCGGTGTAATACTTCGACATTCGCCCGCTCTATTACTTGCCGGATGCGCTCGGTCCTGCGTCTCATTACTCGCGAAAGCCGTTGCAACTCAGGCGGACCATCGTGCGGAAGCTCACCACCGTCTTCAAGCGGACCTTCCACGAATTTCTCTAGGTGTTGAAGGCCGAAAGACCAACTCCGCGCGGCCGCATACAGCAAAGCAAAGCCGGCGGCGGATAAAGCAGCTAACAGGACAACAATTTTGAATAGGACCACATGAGTGCGCTGCGGCATCACGTCTGACCGGAGCCAACTGACTCCTACGATGATGAAAAGAACGAAACAGGCTAACCAGGCGCCGACGAACTTTCGTCTGGTCATTCCATTCATGCGCCTCCCGGACGAAAGCGATTCAAGCTTGGTGGGTTTTCAAAAACCAGCTTTGCGTGCTCAGGGACTTTCTCCCAGGCTGTCGTTTAGGGCGCCTGAATGTGCCGTCAGGCTGCATGATGCGGGCGCCCGCTTCATCCTCCAAATATTTGGCTAGGATCCTGTCACACAGCCGCCGGGCCAAGCCGCGATCTTCAACCGGAAACAGCACTTCGACGCGGCGATTTAGGTTGCGCGGCATCAGATCGGCACTTCCGAGATAGATCAGCTCGTCACCTCCGTTGTGGAAGTAAAAGATGCGGCTGTGCTCAAGGAATCGGCCGAGAATACTCCTCACCCGGATGTTCTCACTCACTCCGGGAACACCCGGCCGTAACGAGCAAACCCCGCGCACAAGCAGATCGATTTCGACACCAGCCTGCGAAGCTTCATAAAGCAGGCGAATCATCCCGGGATCTTCGAGCGCGTTCATCTTGAAGATGAGTCGACCATCACCGTGCTCCCGCTGACGCTCGATCTCCGTTCGAATCAGACGCTCCAGCCCGCTGCGGAGGCTATGCGGCGCAACCAGCAGCTTGCGGTACGATTTCTTCGCCGAATAGCCGGTCAGGTGATTGAAAAGATCGCTTACATCAGCGCCGATCTCCTCATTACATGTAAACAGGCCAAGATCCGTATACAGCCGGGCCGTTACCGGATTGTAGTTGCCGGTGCCCAGGTGAACGTAGCGTCGGATAGAATCACCTTCACGCCTCACAACCATAGCCATTTTGGCGTGTACTTTCACACCCGGCAATCCATATACGACGTGCACACCCTCGCGCTCCAGCTTCTGCGCCCATTCGATGTTGCTTTCTTCGTCAAACCGCGCCTTTAACTCCACCAGCACAGCCACTTGTTTTCCGTCCTGGCTCGCATCGAGCAGCGCCTCTACGATGGGAGAATTTCGGCCCACGCGGTAGAGAGTCATCTTGATCGCTAATACATCAGGATCCTGCGCTGAAAGCCGAAGGAAATCCACCAGCGGCTGAAACGATTCGAATGGGGAATGCAGAAGCACGTCAGATTGCTGAATGGCTGTGAATATCTCCGGGCCGGAGGCGTTCGTGAATCCTTGCGGGACAGAAGCGATAAACGGTCTGTCCTTAAGGGTCGGCCGGTCTACGTTGAGAAGCGCTTTCAGCCGGCTTAGATCGATCGGGCCGTCCACATGGTAAACATCGTTTTGATCGAGCTCCAGGTTGCTGGTGAGCAGATCGACAAGCTTCTGAGGAATCCCCCTGTTGACTTGCAAACGCACCGCATCGCGAAATCTGCGGCGCCACACAGCTTCCTGCACGCTTTCGAGCAAATCGTCAGTCTCGAGTTCTTGAATCGCAAGCTCCGCGTCTCGGGTTACGTGGAACAGGTCGGCTTCGAGAATGTCCATCTCGGGAAAAAGCAGTCGCAGGTTGGCAATGATGATCTGCTCCAGCCAGACAAACGCAAGCTCAGTTCCTGTGGATGGGACCTGGATCAGCTGCGGCAGCGAATCCGGCACCTTGATGCGCGCGAAACGCTCCTGGCCATCGCCGTTACTGACAATAGCCGCGATATTCAGGCTGAGATTGGAAATGTGAGGAAAGGGCCGGCCCTGGTCTACAGCCAAGGGCGTCAGCACGGGATAAACTATGCGACGGAAGTAGTCATCGATGGCTGTTTTCTGCTGCGGGTTCAGCTCGTCCAAATCGAGGATGTAAATGCCCGCATCTCTCAGCTCCGGTATCAAGTCTTCGCGCCAGAGTTTATAAATGTCTTCCATCAGGCTCGTGACTTCATGCCGAATCAACTCCAGCTGCTCGCTGGGTGACTTGCCATCCATGCTGATCTCTGTCGTACGGGTCTCGATTTGCTGCCAGAGGCCTGCGACGCGAACCATGAAGAACTCGTCTATATTCGATCCAAGAATGGATACGAATTTCACCCGCTCAAGCAGCGGATTTGCAGGATCGAGAGCCTCCTCGAGCACCCGACGCTGGAAGGCGAGCAGACTCAGGTGAGGATTTAAGTAGAGGTCGGTTGAGTCAAGGCGGCGGGCTATCGCCCGAACTGTGGTTGAGCTCCTTCTTCTAGCGGAGCGCGAAGGTGATGCCATACGGAGAGCGGCTGGGGAAAATGCCTCCTTTTACTGTAGAACGTTGACTTTCAGCCCCGTAGAAATGCGGGCTCTGCATGGATTTACCCTCATAGATTCGCGGACTGCGACGCCGCTCCCAAGGTTGACCCGACCGCACAACGTTGTTACGATGCAAGTGCGGGGTGGAGCAGTCAGGTAGCTCGTTGGGCTCATAACCCAAAGGTCGCAAGTTCAAATCTTGCCCCCGCAACCAAAGCCTTCAATCAGTTACCAGCCTGTTCACAGCCGAACAAAACTCCCGTTAACTCCCGATCACTGCAGGCCCTGGATCAACGGACCTGTCGAACAGCATTTCCGAGACTTGACTTTGGACCTGCAGCTTTGTCTCCGAGATAGCCGCTCCATAGATATTCATTGTGGTCTGGATGCTGGCGTGTCGCATGAGCTCCTTTTGCACTCCCACCGAGGGCCCCAACGTGATCCAGCCACGACCGATAGCTGTGCCGAAAGGTATGCCAACCGATTTTGCCGGATATTCCAGCTAGCAGCGCAGCCTTTTTAAGGTGTCTCTTTTGAATCTGCTCTTGATGGTAGGGCTTGCCTGTTCGGGGATTGGCAAACAGCCAGCCTTCCGGTGTAGAGTGGCATTCTGACCTGTATTTCATTATTAGATTTGTCATCTCTATTAGATTTGTCATCTCTGGAGCAAGCGGCAGTCGATCTTGGGAGTACTCCGTCTTAACTTCGCCCGAGCGCCCGTGAACGACGCTACGTTGCACAAGCACGGTATGCCCGGTAAGGTCGAAATCACCCCACTGCAAACCAACAATCTCGCTCACCCGCAGACCGAGGCAACCCGCGATTAACACCATCGTCCGGTAAACCCCTGCAAGGTGTGATGCTAGGCTCTTGAATTCCGACGAAGTTAAGACACGCGGTCTGCACAGTCGCTTTGTTCCGCCCTTTACGCGAGCAAGAGCGACCGGGTTAACCGTTACAAGATCCCATCTCTGAGCGCAGTCAAAAATTGAATGCATGACTCCTTTCACGTGGCATTTGCTCTTCGGAGCGAGGCGTAGGCTATTCAGCCACTTCTCAACTCCCATCGTTTTCACTTCACGTATGGGCTGATCTGCCCACCGTGGCTTAATGTGTAGATTAAGGATGGACTGGTATGCCGCACGGGTCGAATAGCGCGTAGGAATTTCATCCCGCTCGTAGCGTGCAATCAGATTGCCGACACTCACATTACCGGTGCGATTCGCAACACAACTTGCATTCACCTCAAGCAAGATCGCCTGCACCTCTGTTGAATTCCTTGCAGCTGATTCTGTCGCATACACGTTACGTGCGCCGATGACGAGAGATC
>JBJMGM010000116.1:0-3861 GCA_045807905.1 Bryobacteraceae bacterium
GAGCAAGGTGAGATCAGAGACGTTCGATGGGTTGAGGATTGTTTCAGAACTGTTACAGCTGGTGTGCGCTGCCTTGAAGCCATATTGGCGCCAAAGTGTATCGGCGAGGGTGATCGAAGTGAGAAGGGCGGTAATTACAAGAGAGACCGTGATTTTCATTTAATTACTGTCACCTGCTGATAACGAGTCGACAAGTAAAAGTCAATGTGATTGATGGCTGATTACCCTTGCTCCCGACCGGCAAACCGCATTGGTGCGAAATTCCGAACACGGTTTTAGTTGGACGCGCACGCGATTTCCATTTCACACTAGCTCTGCAAAGAAGCTAACTCTCAATCAAACTCCCTTCATAACCGTAAACCGGCAAAGCCTATTTCAATATCGGTCATTCTCTTAAAGATCAAAAATCAAACAGGAGAAGCCATCTTCCCGGCTACGCGGCTTGGGAAATTCCGACCGCGAATTTCCGATGCACTGCCATTCGGCCGGCTGTGGTACGTTGAATCGAATGCAACTCTCATCGCGCTTTCTCAAAACCTATACGCGCACGTGGGGTGGCAAGTCGCCCTGTCAATCGTGTGCGCGGTTTCTGCGGAGCGCGGCAAATTAGTTCCGACGCTAATTTTGTTTTCACAGAGCACGCCCTCAACGAACGCCGGTATCAATATCCATATCCACGCGGACAGTCTCGTTTGAAACAATCGTGAATCTTTGTGGTTTCGCGCGAAGATGACCGCGCATGCGCCCTTGCACATCCAGAACATAATTGCCCGGCGGTAACGCAACGTGATAGTTTCCATTCGCGTCCGCTGTTAGACGCACGATTTCTTTTTTCTGGTCCTCGCTCAGAATAATCAATGGATATTCAGCGTAGTTTTGCGCTGTGATCACAGGCGGCGTTCCATCGGCAAGCTCGACCTCCCTGGGCGAAATGATCTTCAAACGGCCTTCCACGAAGCCGGATGGCGCCGCCTTGGTAGGTACACTGCTGGCCGGAACCAAAAAGACGCAGGCGAAACTCAGGTATTTAAGAGGGGTCATCACCGCAAAGAAAAGGGCGGGATGGTTTTTCACATCCCGCCCAAAGCTTAAGC
Source organism: Bryobacteraceae bacterium (assembly GCA_045807905.1). Classification (GTDB taxonomy): domain Bacteria; phylum Acidobacteriota; class Terriglobia; order Bryobacterales; family Bryobacteraceae; genus Bog-105. Next base: position 1,095 of record JBJMGM010000116.1, read on the forward strand.
CGAGTTTACGGTAAAGTCAGCAGCCAAGCACTGCGACCATGTGTAGCAGCGTACAGCTTCCGCGCACTGGGAACGATCGTAAGACCGGCGACTTCAACCATGGGAAGGTCAGTGCCGGCGACTTCCCAATCGCTGGAGCCGTTCGGCAACCTCAGAACGCCCCAGTCGTTCGAGACATAGAGATCACCGGTAGCAGAATCAAAGGCGATGCCCGTCGCGGGAAAGTCTGGGAAACCTGGCCCTCCGGTGCCGTCGAGCTTCGTCCATGTCGCGGTACCTGCACCCGGGTTGTACATCACGGAAAAGACGTGACCGGGCGTCGATGGCGTCAATGCACTGTAGCTCGAATATGCGAGATAGGCATGATTTGGGTCAGCGGGATCGACTGAGATACCGCTGATGAAGCGGCCAGGGCTATTCGCGACAAGCGAATCGAGCCGCGTATACGTGACCGAATGACGACCAGCGTCAGCGTTCTTGGAGATAAAGACTCGGCCTGTAGTCGTCGCCGCCCACAAAGTTGAGGTGTCAGAACCGGCGCGCGCGAGGGCAGCCACATTTCCGCCGGCCCGCGTCGTCCCGCGGTAATCTGCAGCACTCGCCGTCAGATCTGTTGCGCCAGCGGGGCCGATCCGCACGAAGTCACCGCACTTCGGGTCCGCGGCCGAGGTCGTAAACTCAGGGCAATTGGCTTCAAGGAAAGCTTGGTTGCCGGCCCAATCGCGAGTTCGCCAGACGCTCTGGGAGCCCTGGAAAATTGTTCCTGCGCTGACAGGATCGGCAATGATTGGAGCGTAAAACTGTGAGCTTTCGCCGCTGGCTACGATCGGCCCACTCGCGATGACCCACTTCAAAGGATTTCCGTTCCGGAAATTCACATCGTGCAAGTTCAAAAAGAACGAGTTGAACCGAAGCGCCGGGTTGCCGACGTTAAAACCGGACTGACCGCCGTCGCCGTAAATTTTCTGAGGCCACACGGTTGTCGAATTTGGGGGTTTTTCAAACGTACCGTTATCTTGCGTGCCGCCCATCAGGTTATTCGCGTTCGACGGATTAACCGAGACGCTTTGAAATTGCAGCGTTGAGAGTCCGTCATTGTAGGTTGTAAAGAGGCGCGTCGGAACTGCGGAGAGCAACTGCTGGCAGAGTGCCAGGTCGGCTCCGGTCAGCCCGCGCTCTGTAGTGCATTGCGACGAGATATCGCTGAAACCCACGCTGGAACGCACAATCCCGCCGTCGCTTCCGAAGAATGCGATGTTGCTGTCCGGAACTTCTACAACCGCGTGACTATCGGGATGCATACCATTCGGTGCGATCGAATTCGGCTGGCAGCAGCTGCCTGGCGGAGTCGGCTTTGTAGTCGCGTCCCAAGTCATATCGGTGAACGACGCACCGGCATCCGATGAGCGCAGAAACGCGCGCCCATTCGTGCTAAAGCCGTATGTGGCGTACGAGAACGAGCCACCGAGATACACTGTACCGGGCCTTCCCGGTGGCGAATACACTACATTGTCGTACCAGCACTGGCCGGTACAGTAGCCAATGTTTTGATCCGTGGTCAAATCCGTGAACGTTGGGGAGCCAGTCGCAACGTCGTCACTACGATAGAAACGCGCATCGGGTGACCCAGTGTTGCCATCTCCCACGTACATACGTGTGTTGCCGTTCGCCAGTTTGGTGACGGCAAACTCAGCGCGATCTGTGTTTAGCGCGGGATTGAGCGCGCTCTTGATCTGCCGCCAACTAGCGCCGGCATCTCTGGAACGCCAGACGCCTCCTTTGGTGTTGAGCGGGGTGGCGTTGTTTTGTGGGAATGCTGCCGCGTAGATCGTGCTCGATGTGCTTGGATCAGACGCGACCCGATTAACACCGCGCGTGGAGCCAAAGCTGGATTGAATAATTCCAGCATCCCCGGGGAGAGTTGGGTTGAGGCAAACATCCTTGTAGTTCAACAACGTGAAGTTTGCTCCGCCATCAGTGGATTTCCACAGCCCGTAAGGCGGGAGCCCTGGAGCAAGTGACACCACGCCACCGCTCAAGACAGAGCTAACCCCGCGCACCGCACGAGTGGAGCCGACATAAATGACACTCGGGTTGTTACGATCAATAACGATCGATGAGATTGCGCGTCCATCGAAAGCCGGCCCGCTGTATGCAGGAGCTGTTCGGAAGCCTCCGGTCCCAAAGATCGCGTTGCAGTTAACGCCCGTGCCGGCCGCAACATCGGTATGCGCGGCAAGATGCGTCCATGTGTCGCCGCCGTTGGTCGTTTTGTAAATCCCGAAGCCCGCCTCCGAATCGGCCGAAGCATGAGACTCGCCCGTCCCAGCGTATAGCGTGTTGCCCGTCGGATCAGTCGCGTCAATGACTAATGTTCCGATTGCATTGGTGGCGAAACTGCCTGAGATGAAATTCCAGCTTTGGGAAGGGCTGGTATCAAGGGCGCGGTTCGTTTTCCAAATACCTCCGCCAGCTGCTGCGAGGTAAAGAGTGCAGTGGGCCTGATCGCAGTTCGGCGCGAGAGCAAGTGCAGTAATTCTACCAGATGTCGTGTAGGGGGCTCCGCTAAACGTCAACACCTCGGGATCATTTGCCGAGGTTGGACCAACGAGCGTCCACTGACCGAGCGGTTGCGTTACTCGAGCCAGAGCCCTCGCTCTGACATCGGACCAGGCAACGTGTGCGTTGCGCGTTAATTCAAATGGGATATATGCTGCGGGATACGCGCGCTTGGCGTATTCTTCTTCAGCTGCGGTCGTTGGTCCGC
>JBJMGM010000117.1:0-17360 GCA_045807905.1 Bryobacteraceae bacterium
CGCGTGTTTGGAAATCAAGTGAGGGCGCCCCGCGTCGAAGTGAAAAACCGTTCCCAGAAGACGGTCCGAGCCATCGAGATGGGATGGATAGTGCGGGACGAGCGGGGCAGGGACTTTGTAGCGGGATCAGTTCCGGCCCCCATGCAGCTTGGTCCGGTGCAGACGGGCACGCTGACGCAACCAGGGATGCTGCGCTTTTCTCATGCGACGGGTCAGCCCCTGTTGATAGGCGCCGTAATGGCGTTTGTAGATAACGTGGAGTTCGCAGACGGCAATTTGTGGATCCCGAGCAGGCGTGACATCACGCAGGCCACGAATGATCTGGTGCTACGACGCGCGCTGGCGGCATCGCCAGAGCAACAGCGACTCGCGGAGATTTACCGAAAAAAGGGAATCAACGCGCTGGCCGCCGAACTGAAGCGGGTGAACTAGGCGAAGCTGGTGCGGCTTGTGTTCGGTTGCGGCTCAAAGGGTGACCCTATAGACTGGAGATGTTCGGGGCGTGGCTCAGCCTGGCTAGAGCGCCTGGTTCGGGACCAGGAGGTCGGTGGTTCGAATCCACTCGCCCCGACCATGTTTCCAGTACGTTCCAGCTATTCAGTCTCAGCCTTCTTGCGCGATGTACGGAACCGGCAAGTGATTCGGCCGCGCGGCGGGATCATTTAAGACTGCTGTATCCACCAGCAGATCCCTTACCGAATACCTTTACCCCATCAGAGCGCTTCGGCCATTTTCAGCGCACCAATTGAATATCGAATTCGATGCGGACTTCATCCTTGACCTTTATCGCTCGGCCGGCGACTTTGACTGGTTTCATACCGAATTGCGTTTGCTTGAGGTTGTACACCCGTACAGTCATCACTGATTTCCCGCTGTCGATCGCGCGTTGCTCGGTGAAGGCGGCCGCGGTCCATGCCAGACTTGCAGCTAAAACCACCAGCACCGGCGTGGCATTTTGACAACCCTCTGGGTCCAGAGTAGGCAACCCGGCGGACCGTTTGTTTTGAAAACCGTAACGATTTTGTGAATTGATAACCCCTCACGCACATATCTTTGCATTCGATTCCGTTGCCACAGGGACGGTTTGCCGACTATACGGACAAATGGATCACTGGAGTCTGCGGTTATCGTTTCCTATCCACGGGCGGTGTTGCATGTGGCTAATTAGGAATCAGTTTCGATGGTTGAGACTCAGAAGGGACCATAGCGCGTGATCCGACCACAATCGGGTCAGAATCGATACAAGGCGATCTATCAGGATCTTGCCAGCTTCCATAGTTTATTTTGCGTCTCTGCATTCGAACTGGATCTGCTGTTTTAAAACGCACGCACGCGCTCATCGTGCATGGATTCGTTTGCCGTCAAGCGACTGCCGGTTCCGGTTTGCATCCAGTTACGGCGACAGATGGCTCTGCAATATAGCTCGAGTGAATGAATTCCCAGATGCGCCTGCTAGCAAAGCCGTCTCCGTAAGGGTTGTGTACTCGTGTCATTTTTTGATATTCAGCCGGATTGTCCAACAGGAGGGTGGCTTCACGATAAATGCGCTCCTCGTCGGTCCCGACTAGCTTCACAGTTCCAGCCTCGACAGCTTCCGGTCGTTCGGTCTTCTCTCTCATAACCAGGATGGGCTTGCCGAGCGAAGGCCCTTCCTCCTGAATACCGCCCGAATCGGTCAGCACGAGATAGGCTTTGCTCATCAAGTCAATGAAAGAGACATAATCCAGCGGCTCGATCAATTGCACTCGAGAAAGATCACTGAGGTATTGAGTTACCGGCGTCGTCACCTGAGGATTGCGATGCACAGGGTAGACAATTTGGACGTCGTTTCTCTGAGCCAGGCGTGCTAGACCGCGGCAAATTCCTACGAATCCTTCGCCGAAGCTTTCGCGCCTGTGACCAGTGACCAAAATCAGTTTCGATGTCGTATCGAGGAGCGGGCGGATAGAGGGGCGCATACTGCCGCATGCCAAAGCGTCGCGGATATTGAAGGCCGCATCGATTCCAGAATTTCCAGTGACCACCACGCGAGAGCTGTCGATGCCTTCAGCGAGAAGGTTCTCCGCGGCGCGCGAGGTAGGGGCAAAATGCCACGTTGCAAGGCGGCTCACAACCACACGGTTCATCTCTTCAGGGAAAGGAGCGTTCATGTCACCCGTTCTGAGACCAGCCTCGATGTGGGCTACTGGCACCCTGGCATAAGTCGCGGCGAGCGCCCCACACAGAGTGGTTGTAGTGTCTCCCTGCACCGTCACCAGGTCCGGCTGAGAGCGGTGTAACACATTTTCGAGACCTGCAAGGATGCGAGAAGTTGATTGAAATAACGTTTGACCAGGAAGCATGGAATCGAGGTCGTATTCCGGTTCCACATCGAACGTTTCTAAAACCTGATCCAACATAGACCGATGCTGGCCGGTAACACAAACCTCGACAGAAGCAGGATCGCCACAGGATCGAAAATACCGGATGACCGGGCAAAGCTTAACAGCCTCCGGCCGCGTTCCCATTACAAACAGAGTCTTCATTGTTGATCTGTTCCTTCCTTCAAGTAATCGCCGTATAGTTGCTCCGCACCACGGATTCCCACGGGAGTCATGTATTCGGGAACACTGAAGCCAACGACGTATCTGGTGAACCGATGTGCAATGGCCATTTGGGCGCGTACGCGTTCCCAAGGCGCAGGTGACGCACGGAACCGCCCTTTATCAAGGGGAAGACCGGCTGTCTGCTGAAACAGTTCTACGACAATGCCAAACTCTCTGCCTGCGGAGCGCGCAACCTCGGCGAGGGCAGCGGCATACAGTGGAAATTCATTCAGCTCGAGCTTATGAACCCCTATTCCGTCTTGCAGCAGTACCCTGCTGAGGACGTTTGAGTGGAACGCGTCTGCCCAAAAGTCACGGAACTGGGCCGGACTTGCGCGAGCGTTCGAAAAACTTGAGATGGCGATTCCCACGCCGGGAGTAAGTTCGTGCAGCCTACCGCTTACGAACCCGAGATGGCGCAGCAGCTCTCTCCGGGCCTCCGGAATTTGCCAGTTTGAGTCATCAATCTCCTCAGGGAGATACCAGCCAAGAAAAGCGGGTTGCTGTTTCATCAAGGGCGTCAGATCGCGGGCGATCGCGAGTGATCGCTCCCGAAGACCGCTCAGGTATGCTGATGTGGCTTGGCCTTCGGCGACACGGCTCCAATACTCGGAATCAAGATAGAGTCCCACCCATACTTTCAGGCCCGTTCGGGATGCCTGTGCCAGAATCCTCGCCAAAGGCGAATCGGAGCTTGCATTTGGACGGGCGTAGAAGAGCAGGTCATCATACGCTGTCCACTGCACGATTACTTCCGAGAGTTGCAACAGCCGAAAATAGTCGAATAGGTCTGCCCATTGTGCATCTGTCCAAGTTTTGTGTTGGACAGTCAGCTGCAGAAACGTGCTATTGAGACGCACGGACGGGCTTGCGGCCTGGAGAGCCGGACCTCGACAACTCACAAGGACAGCAACGAGGAGCGCAGTGCCTGCGGCCCTTTTAAAAAACGAGAGCGGTTGCAACAGCGTATCTCAGAAGCGCAGAATTCCCGCCGCACGACAGCCCTGATAGCTGGTACGGTCCGGCTGAGCGATAAGAGCTCCCCGGTGGCAATCAACGAGTGCTTCGAAACTCGATTTCCGGGGCAAATCGCCCGCTTCGTGGAACAAGAAGCGCAGCGATAGGCCCGCGCCAGCTTCAATGTACGTACCTACAGCCGCCTGTGGCGATTGATGTCTCGCGGCCGAGATCGCGTAAGGTGTAACCAACAGTGCGTCACCAACGCGAAATGTGATGCCTTGACGGAATTGACCGAACTCCGCTGCCGTCCGGGGTCCTTGCAGCAAGAACGCCGCATCGACGAACAGCAAAGTGTAATTCCATCGTTTTCGGGTAGGCCTTAGGTCAAATCCGGCGCTCCAGGAGGACATTGCCCGCGCCATCCAGTTCTGCTGTAGACCTGAGCCGAGCGGAAACAGGCGCTCGAAACTTAATTGGAGATTTTGAGAAACCAAGGGCTTGTAACGCACGCCGAGACCCATCTGCTCCGATCCGCTCTGCGGCGCGAGTGATCCGGACCGATTACTCCACATGGCGCGGGTGAATACCTGCACAATCCGTTCGTTACGGAAGCCTATTCCGGGAGGTTGGTAGTCCAGTTCGATACCTGCACCGGCGGGCACTATGCTGTCCACTCCCAGTGCTGGAACCAAGGTCGTAGCGAGGGACTGCTGATCGCTGTAACCTTCGTACACAGTCAGGTTGAAGTGGTTTGTGACACGGGCCAGATCTTCGCGCAGCCCTTCGGTTCCCTGAACGGCGGCGGTATTTTGCTGGTCCGCCTGGGGCCGCTCGGCATCGATGGCTTTACGAAACCAGCGTTCAGCCGATGCGTTGTGTGCAAAGTGCATCTCCAGATAAGCAAGTTCCCTATAGGTCTCAACGCTACCGGGCATACTGGCCGCCAAATCTTCGAAGCAGAGAACGGCATCGGTCGGCCTTCCAGCACCTTTATACGCGTATGCCAAGCTTTGGAGATAGACGCGGTTACCCGACGGCTTGGCGGCGTGTTCCAAAAATGGGATTGCTTTCGTGACTTGGTCGGCCCTTAGGTACGCCAGACCAATTTCGTAGTTTCGAGCGTCGGTGCTTTCGATCTGATTGGCCATCTCCCAAGCGCGACGAGAATCTTCTGCCCGGCCCAGATGCGTATACACCTGGGCCAATTCATCGAAGTATTGGGCTCGTTCCGCTGGCGCGAGGCCATCGTGGCGAATCGTGCTCAATTGTTTTAACGCGGCGGCTGGTTCGCCTGCCAGCCGCTCAACCCGGGCCAAGCCAAGCGCAACCGCTGGAGTGCTAGTGAGGTGCTGCGCTTGTTGCCACGCCTGGATCGCAGCTCTATAGTCGTGTCCATCGGCATAAAGAAAACCCAAATCTGCATAAGCCTGGCGCCGTTCCGCCGCACTGAGAGTTTGCTGTTTTTGCAATGCCTGATCGAGGAAATGAATGGCAAGCCCCGGCCTGCCGAGCTTCTGATAACAATGCGCAATGGCGATCAGGCGCACCGGGCTTGCTTCAGAAGCTGGGGCACCGAGAAATGCGTCTAGCGCCGGATGCCATCGGTCTAAGCGATAAAGTGCGAATCCTAGATTCTCGTGAGCTGACATGCTTGCTCCGCCGGTATCGATCGCACGCTGAAAAAATCCTGCTGCCGCTTCGTCCTTGTCGAGTTTGGAGGAAATGAAGGCCAAGCTCTCAAGTGCTCTAGCGCGATCTTGCGCGGACAGGTTAGGGATCATAAGATACCGGTCGTACAGATCTGCAGCGCGCCGCCATTCGTGGGCGAGAACGAGGCTTTGCGCCGCCGATGCCAAAAGCAGTGGCTGGCCATTGCCTCCAGATTGCGAGGCCTCTAACCACCAATCTGCGGCACGCGCGTAAGAGCCAGACTTCGTTTCGAGCTCGGCCAGCGAACTGCAAACTTCGGCTCGAGTTGCCGTAGACTTTGCAAGGCTCCTTAAGATCTCCAAATACGTCGCCTTCGCAGAATCGAAGTCTCCAGCTCTCTCCTGCGCAACCGCCAAGGAACGCCGATCGACGGGATTGTGATCGATGGCTAGAGCCTGCTTAAAATGCTCAGCTGCATCGGCGAATCGACCCAAGCGCATGAAGACCTCCGCCATGGACCGCTGCACGTTGCCGTCACTAGCATCCAGTGCCTCCGCCTTTTCAAACGCGCTGCGTGCTGCGTCATAGCTCTTGGTCTGAACCTCTAAAAATCCAATTTGCTTGTAAATAGCGAGTTTCTGATCGGCCGTGGTTGATTCTTCTGCCGCGGTCTCAAAACTGGCGAGTGCTTGTGCTGGATCTCCGAACTTTTCTTGTAGCGTTCCCAGCCGAAGATGAGCTTCAACGGAAGGCGCCTGGGAAGCAGCCCGAAGGCTGAATTTTATTGCCGCCGCAAAATTGCCGGCCTGCTCTTCAGCATTCGAGGCAGCTGCAAGCGTAACGGCATCACTTCGCATCTGGACGGCCTCGATGAAGACTTCAGCAGCATTTGAATATTGCTTTTGGCTCATTTTGAGCTGCCCGAGCGTGAGAAGGATGCGGTGCTTCTCGTCTGCACCGCGAACTTCTTTCAGCAGCTCCGTCCAAGCGGAATCGGCTTGAATAATGTTTCCTTGCGCTATGAAGAGATTTGCGAGCTTTTCTCTTCCGGAAAACGAGGGCTCAATAGCCAGGGCCTGCTTCAGGTACTCCGCACCCTCGCTGGGGTTCCCTGTCGCTTCTGAGATATGGCTTAGAGCCCGGTAAGCCCGCGCGCGCCGCGCGGAGTCGTTTTCATCAGTCGTAAGCACTCTGAACTCCGCCTGCGCTTTTTGCCAGTCCTTGCAAATCAGGAAAATGTTTGCCAGGAATTCCCGATTCTTCCCATTCGGCTCGAGCGTCAACAACCGCCGGGCGTGTCCTTCAGCTTGTTCGTAGTTCTGAAGCTGATATTCTGTTTCTGCTAAAAGGCGCAACGCGATAGCGTGTGTGGGATCTATCTCCAGCGCCTGTAGTAAAGGCTCACGGGCACCTGACCAACTTTTTCTTCTGCGCAGCGACTCGGCTATCGCTTTCAGCGCTTGTAGCCGCTCAGCTGGAATGGTGGTTAATTTTAAAGAGCTGCGATAGGCTTGTTCGGCATCTTCGGCATGACCCAAGCCATCCAGAGCGAGTCCCTTGCCGAACCAGGCCTTGTAACCTGGTTGGGCTTGGAGCACGCGGGCTGAAATCCCCAGCGCGCGTTGGTAGTCCTTCGAACGAATATAAAGATCCGCCAGTGTTTGGAGCACAGAAAGGCGGTCGGCGGGTCTTAGCTGCGCCTGCCGCTCCAGAATCTCGAAACCTGCAATCGCCTCGTTCAGCTGTTGCTCACGGATGTAGGCTTTGCTTCGGTATAGCAGCGCAGGAATGAAATGAGGCTGATGCTGCAGCATGACATCCGCTTGCCTGATGAGTTGTGCATACTCGCCAAGACGATACAACACCGACAGGTAAATCGAACATGCCCGCCAATTTTCGGGAGACTGCTCGACTAGAGGAAGCAATTCTTGCTTTGCTAAGTCGAGCTGACGAGCTTGGATCAGACGGTAGGCCTTGTCCAATCGTGCATAGCTGCGAAACCGTTCTGCATCGGCCGCAGGAGAGTAGCCGCTTTGCCCCTGCTTTTCGGAGGGCAGGTATGCTTCCATATCCGTGAAACCCTGATCGGCGGCACGCAGTACCATGTTTATCGCGGTAATCAGCACGCACCCCAGCACAACCTTTCTGGCGCTAATCACCGACTCTCTCCTGCAATATCGTCCGGGTGTCTCCTAAATCGTCGGGCAGGCCCACACTGCTGGAGACCGGCAAGGTCTGCGTACCCTGGAGCTGCAGAGCCACTTGCAACTGTTCTGGTGTGATTAACCCCACGTTTACGAGGTACTCCCCGAAATACTGTGGGTCGCTGGAGGCATAGTGGCCCACTGCCGCATCGAGAGCCGCGGGCGAAGTCATCTCTTCATCGAGCAGAATCTCGCCTAGGCGCCGATACCTTGAGCGCGCCTCTGTTTTGCTTGACTCGCCCGCCGGAAACGCTTCCTCTTCTGTTCGGTGTGCTGCCGTTCCATATACCACACGCAGAGCCATTCCTAGCTCACTCGGGGTAGTAATGCAGATAGAAATCTTTCTTCCGACAGCGGCTTCCAACTCGAGCACGTGTTGCGGCTTTAACCGGTCTGCCACTGCGAGCAGGAGCCGCCCGTCTTCGAGTATTCGCACGGGGAAGGCCGAGTAGCGAATGGCCAGGTGGCGTGGCAACGACTGCAGAACTTCGATTGGGGTGCCGTGGGGGTCCAGTTTCTCGCGTTGTAAATGCAGTTGCACACTCAGGACCTCCGTCAGTGCTTTTTCGTCGACCGAACCCATGCGCACCAGCAGGTTTCCAAGCGGCCTGTTGAGCTTCTCTTGCCAGCTCAATGCGCTTTCGAGGTCATCCGGCGAGATCAGCTTCCTTTCAAGCAGCAGATCGCCCAGTCTTTTGTGGTATTGCGCGATTTGAGCTTCCGATGGAAATACGTGAGCAGTCTTGTCCCACTTAACTAATACGCCTGTCCGTAAATACCCGATGTAGAGATGAGCTGCTCGAATAGTTGCGGCTGCGTTGATCACGTTTGCCCAGACCTGCCGTGGTATTGAAAGCAGCGCTTGAAAGCATCCGTACAGCTGGTAAACGGATGTGATACGCCAAGCGAGGCGGTTCGCCATCAACGCCGCATCGATAAGCAACAGATTCCATAAGAAACCGCCGCGCTCGACTATCGGCGGATACCGATAGGCAAACGGGATGAGCCATTGCACTGCCCAGACGTAGCATTGGATAAGCACCACGGCATACCCCAAGACATTGATCTGCGACGTCAGGAGGGTTTTCCGGTCCCTCAGATACATATAGCGAGTCCAAAAATCGCCTCGCCAGCCGAGATGGGACCAGCCCTGGAGCGCGATACCGAGCACCCATCTGGACTTCTGCCGCACAGCGGTTTTAAAAGTAAATGGAAAGTACTCGCGGACGGCCACGTATTCCGCGGCACGCGTTCCCCGCTGCTTTTTGGCCTGGCTCGATATTACAAGCCGCTGGCGAACAAAGATGCCTTTGAACCTATAGCTCCTCAGCCGGACCCCAAACTCGTAGTCCTCGGTGAGTGAGTCGATGTTGAAAAGCTGGTTTTCGCGTTGACTGGCGATTCGCTCGAATGCTGCGCGGCTGAATGCGCAGCCCACACCAGCCGCTGGTATACCTTTTGCAAGGCGCTCCCGGACCCAGAGGTCCTTCGAATGATTCTCCGCAAACTCGTCGATGTAATGGCCAGATGTGAAGTCGTACCATTTGGTCTCTAGAGGGAAGACAGGCAATTGCACCATGTCCTTGCGCGGGATCAGACGATTAAACAGCTTTAGAGATAAGGGGTGAACGACGTCTTCACAATCCTCCATCAAAAAGATCTCGAACTTTATGTCATTCTCTTTTTCAAATACTCGGATGCCTTGATAGATCCAGTTCAGGCAATCGGCCTTACTGGTGGGACCGTCCTTCGGACACAAAGTTCGATGCACGTTGGGAAACGATCCACAAATCGAGTTCACTTCTCGTGTCGTATCTGGGTCATTCGGGTACGTACCTACGAAGACGTGATAGTTGGAGTATTCCAGTGTCAGAAGAGTATTCTCGAGCATTCGGCGGATCACGGCCGACTCATCCCAGGCCGGTATCATCACTGCGATAGGCTGCTCCGAAGCAGCTCTAAGGTCATCGACTGAGAGTCTTTTGTGCTTGGGACGGACGAAGAATCTTCGAAACAGAGAGCGGCAGATAAAGTTGAGGTCTATGAAAAGGTCATCCGCACCGGAAAGAAGGAATATAAACCCCGATAAGTCCGAGTAATAGATGGGCGAAAACGAGCAGCCATGAAGTGAATTCGTCGAGCATTTACTAGCGGTCGGGAACCACCTATAAAAGTGGCGAATGCGCGGTATATTTATCGGGCATTTACACCGTCTGGAGGGTTAGTGTGAAACTGCGAGAACTGCAACAATGTTTGGACGTTAGTCCCCCGCACGTTCGTAAGTCTCGCCTTTTTATGCACGGGCCCTGGTCACGTGAGCTTACAAACACGCAGTTCCTACTCTGAGCTTCGAAGCCGTGTTAAAGGCGCAAGTAGGACCGAGCAACGGCACTTCGGGACCGAATACTCTCGAGATGTCGGCTTCACTCCGCCGATCCAGTCGCGTCGACGTATCACCCGCTACTCGTAGGTATGACAGCGAGGCGATGATTGGGGGATTCTCGCCAATTGGGGTTGAGCGTATTGTGCGTAAACTCAGTTCACCACTGGCCAACGTTGCATACTTGCCTCTAAAAGTTGGGCGAGAACACGGTCTTCGCACCAAACAGCTCGATCGATCGCTCGCAATCGGTGATGTGTTGGTTACGTAAAAAGCGATTTCAGTTGGCCGGGTAATCGGCGATGTCGAGCGTCATCCTGAACGATTCCCGGTTGGACTGCAGAAGCTTGATGCAAAACTTCGAACAGCAATCGCAGCAATAAGGCGAGAAACGGGAAAGAAAATGAGAGTGAGAGTCAGTTGGACGCTTACCGACCACCTGGACGGGAAACGCGCATTGCGTCATTTGGATCTCGGCCCCGGGCCGAAGCGGAACCACAGGGAAGCGTAGCCGACTAACCGTCAAAGTGGATTCGAGACGTGAACGGCGTTTGTAGGGACGTATCCTCCTGATGGCATTTTGCGTCGACAAACCGCACTCAACATTGCGTTCCCGTTGACACTTGCCGATAGGACTAGACTGCGATCGACGGAACACACGAAATATAAGCTCATGCTTCGAAGACACGCGGTACGCATCCCATGATCCCCGGACTGTTTGCATAGCGCCGACAACTTGTCGATGAGTTGGTCAATGCAGCCCTCGAGGGAGTCCGTCACTCACGTGAGCGACGATACTATTTCCATCCGCTCCGCCGACGAAGGATTTATCGCCCGATTCAAGAAAAGCCGTAATCGTCTAATCTCGTTCGTAAAATCCGCTGGAGAAAGTGGAAACCGGGCAAAATAATCGATTTGGAACCCCAGTATCGACTGTACTTTCTGTGCGCTCGGTAAACCGGGCCCTCGACGTTGCAGCGCTTGCAGAATACTGAGCTGCGCAAATTGATCCATTATCCAGACGTCGAGAAGTGTGAATTCCCCAAAAGGGATATCGTCGCGTTCTTCGGTCGTGAATACAACAAGTTTTTGTCCAAGGTTGAAGACCGATGCGCCGATACCCATCAGCGACCGCTGTGTATCTTGTGCGACGACTTCCCCGCCAGTATGCGCTCCTCCAGCCGTCACCCAAGAGGAAGCCTGGGTTCCGATGATACTTTGTTGTGGCAGAATCTCGAACAACTGCCGGATGTATCGATTAGATCCTTGTCCCCAGACCGACGAGCCCATAAGAATAACTCGTGGCGAATTGCTGAATAGCTCCGGCAAGCTTGTCACGTCATCTAAGCGCTTCACGCCATCGTAAAAACCCACCGTAAATGGCAGCCCAAGCTGCTGAATATGAGCTTCGAGCAACGTTTTTATTCCGTATCCGGCACGGATAGAATCCATCCGATGTGTATAGGGACTTGGGGCTAGCACTATCAGGCGGATATCAGCCATTGGTGTGCCTTGTGCGGATAGCATCTTGGCGCCGAGTCCGGCGCCTGCTACAAGGAAACTCCGGCGACTCAGTTCAATGCTCAAGTTATCTTCCTTTCTCGACCGAATCATTTGCTTCCCGAGCTATCGGACGTGCATCTCGTCATGTCGGCCTACACAGATCAACATTTCGATTTCCGAAGTGCCATTCTGATGGAATCAACGATTCGTGCGATCCGGCCATCGCTCGATGATACAGCGGGTTCTCTTTCTCATTCGAGGCGAATGGATTCCGCGTAAGGACTCAGCCTTTAGCAATTGTTTCCAGTCGATCGGCAGGTCTTCGCCAGTCATAGCCATGCGGAGTTGGAAGGACTCGCGGGAGCTACTCTTGCCAGAGCAAACAACGCGGATGCTCGCGAGCACGCCTGAATAGCCGAACCTCATACTTCGGACCAGGGATCGGTGGTTCCAATCCACTCGCCCCGACCAACGTTTTGTTAAGTTTGCGGCCACAGTCCAGAGGAGCGTTTGCTATAGGTACGGAATGATGTACGAAAGCAAAACAGGAAGCCCCTCAATTGACCTAGTGTGACCTCGCGCAACCGGTCCTCGCCCGCGCTTCGGCTAACCTACCTCGCGCTGATCTTCGTCACGAAAGCGTTGCCGCTAGCGAATGGACCACCGAGCATAGGTTGAAAGGCGTTCTTCGTTGGGAAATCGGGCGAAGCGGTTCGACCTGTGACATAGGCGTTGCCATGCGCGTCTACCGCAATGCCGGTGCCAAGGTCATCATTGCTGCCGCCCAAGTAGCTCGAGTAGACCAGTGGGCCGATAGGACACAGCTTCGTGACAAAAACGTCTACGCCGCCTTTGAGCCCGCTCTGAAACGCGTTTCTTCGTGGGGAAGTCGGTAGAAGAGGTCAGTCCGGTTACATAGGCCTGCCCTCGAGCGTCAACGGCAATGCCACTCTGAAGGAAGAAAAGGTTCACAAACTGGTTTTCGGAGGCGAGGTACGTGGAATAAACCAGCGCGTCCCCCGACGCATTGAACTTCGTCACGAAAGCGTTGCCGAACGGACCAGAGGTTTTGACCGTTCCCTGAACCGCGTTCTTGGTCGGGAAATCGATAGATGCGGTATAGCCTGTTACATAGGCTTGGCCGTGCGCGTTCACCGCAATGCCATTTCCCACTTCCTGGCCCGATCCGCCGAGATAAGTCGAATACACAAGCGCGTTTCCCGCCGCGCCAAGCTTCGTAACAAACGCATTTCGAATGCTGCTCTTGAGTGTCGTCTGAAAAGCGTTCTTGGTCGGGAAATCGGGAGCTGCGGTGGTGCCCGTAATATGGGCCTCGCCGTGTACGCCTACCGCGATGCCCGAGCCGATGGTCGCCCCATCTCCGCCGAGATAGGTGGAATAGACCAGGCTTCCAGCGGCGTTGAATTTCGTGATAAAGGCTTCCGAGGACCCGAATACCAGGGGCGGTTGAAAGGCATTTTTGGTGGGAAAATCGGTGGAGAAGGTATAGCCTGTGACATAGGCGCTTCCATGCACGTCCACCGCGATCGCCCGAGCTGTATCGCCGAAAATCGCCTGGCCGTCCTCACCTATCTGTGGGAGCGACCCGCCCAGATACGTCGAATAGACTAGCGCGTTCCCCGCGGGACAAATTTTTGTGACAAAACCGGTATCGGAATCGGGAGCCCGAATCGATATTAAATTAGTTGCCTGAAAGGCGTTTTTAGTTGGGAAGTCGGTCGAGCTGGTCTCACCCGTTATATACGCGTTGCCATGGACGTCCACCGCGATCCCAGAGCCCCCGTCAGAGAAGGTCCCGCCGAGATACGTGGAGTAAACAAGGTTTCCAGTGGAGTCGAATTTCGTAACAAAGGCGTGCGTGGCGGCGTTAAGCACTTCCTGAAAGGCGCTTTTGGTCGGGAAATCAATGGAAGCAGTGGCACCAGTCACGTAGGCGTTGCCGCGAGCGTCGACCGCGATGGCACCTGCTCCATCCGAATTGCTTCCGCCGAGATAAGTGGAGTAGACCAAGACCGGGTCGATCACCAGACGTTTGGTGCGATCGTAGGTGCCAATTGTAAATCGGATGCGATCTGTACCGCTGCGCGCGTAAGCGCATTGGACGAGCTTGCGGCTGCCATCGATCTCCTGATAGGCGACGGGCTTCTGCCAGCGCAGGTCGCCCGCTTCGGTATGCATGACGATACTACCGTCACGGTCCAACTCAGCTTTGCTGGGACCTTCAAGCTCCAGCGATATACTACCGGGATCGGTACCAGAACTGACCACGAAATCGTATTCGAGCTGGCGCTGATTTCCGTAGTAGATCATGTCGACGCCCGGGTATACGTTGCCATAACGCACCTGGACGTAGTTCGGGATGTCGCGGTGCCAACGCTCGGGGGCGTTTCCGGTGAAGTAGTTGCTTTTCCCCGGCATCTGGCCGAGCGCATCGACCTTGGCCGAAGCGTTCCCGCCGACAGGTCTCAGGCGAACGGCCGTTGAGTTAACAGATGTGGGACGGATGTGCGAATTTGCCTTTGCCGCAGCGTTGCGCTGCAGCACCATGACCGTCTCAGCGTGGGACAGGAACAAACTATATCCGTCCCCGTGGGCCAGAAAATCAACCTGCTTGTTTGTTTGCCCTTGATTTGGTTCGAAGCTTAGCGGCCTAGCGTAATTTGTAGTTGCCGACTTCGGCGTGGAATTGCTATTTGCGGCCAATGCGCCCTGTGCGGCGAAAATGGTCAGGAAACCAATAAAAATCTGCGCAGAAGTTCTTCTGGCCATGATTTTCTCCTGTTCCCGTGAACTTGCTCGTGATGATCTGGCTGGATGAGACGCATCATTCACCGATCCTTTCATCCAGAGTTCCTTTACTGCAATCTAGGCGATTTCGGGCCAGCAATTACAAATACGTCAAGAGGAGTCGAGACTCCATTTCTGGACCGTTCAATTGTGACCCACTTATAGATCTTTGCTTGCGATCTGTCAATTGATTGCAGCGAGACTTTAGTACTAGTCAGGAAATCTCAGGAAAGCGGCTGATCTCTTCGAAGACACCTCTCAAGCTGTATATCGAAAGCAATTGGTTCCAACTGTGCGTGGTGGTCGCTTCCCACTCCGTTGCTGTCGGGGCGGGGCGTGCCTCTGATCCGGCCTCCACGCTTTGTAGCTCGCGTTGGTCTAGTGTCGATCGTCATCAGTGCATTGGGGCGGTTCTAGGAATCGTGAGCATAGTCGCGGCGTTCACGCACGGGCGCCCTACAATGACGCGCTGTACATGAAATCAGTAATCGATCAGCATTCCGAATGACTTTTCCTTGCGCCAGCGCGAGTTGCGTGCCGTCACACGACTGCTTCCGTTCCCGATGCTTTGTACGCAGGTTTGCGGGGCGGTGACGTTCGGTTCCAAGCATGAATGCTGGCGAGTCTACGACTGCCATCCGCTCTGCTGCGCCTCGAAACCTTCTTCGAAGACATACCTATTTCCGCTCCTTTTGCCGATAAGTGATAAGGTGCGAATGCTTGCGACACTTATCGTACTAGTCCTAGGGCTAGGTGAATCGGCGTGGTCCGGCAGCGTTTCGAATCCGCTTCGCGCCAGTTTGGCTCTCCTCCTCCCGGGGCAAAACAAAACCATGAAAGGAGCCGTTCGTTCTCCGGCTCAATTGCAGGAGGCCATTAGTCCGGCTACCAGGCGACTTCCCATGGCTAAGGCCGCGGTCGATCAGAAGGAAGCTCTAAACCCAATTGTTGAGATCGCGCCTGTCAATAACAAGGGACGACTAGGTAAGAGGGGTCAACCAAGGGTGCTTCGGATTCCGCTTCCCTCGCCGAAAGACGCCGTGTTATCGCGCGCCACCTCCTGGTGGTCGGTCACACACACGTTGTATGTGTTTCTGAGCGGTGTCGTCGCGATTCTGCTTGTTGTCGCTTGGGCCGTTATTCTGCGGGTAATTATCCTAAAACGTCGTGTGGCCGAGCAGATTGCTGTCATCAGTCGCCAGCTTGCCGACGCCGGCAGGCTGAAGGAGAAAGCTGAAGCGGCTAGTCGGGCGAAAAGCGATTTCCTGGCAAACATGAGTCACGAAATTCGCACACCACTGAACGGCATCATTGGCATGACGGAGCTAGCCATGTCGTCCTCTGGCATGGAGCAACACGAGTATCACACCCTTATCAAGTCTTCCGGAGAGGCCTTACTAGTCATTTTGAATGACATTCTCGACTACTCCAAAATCGAGGCCGGTAAGGTGACGTTAGAGTCGGTGGATTTCAGTCTCGAAGATGTGATCGGCACTTCGATTAAGAGCATTGCGCCTTCTGCCCACAAGAAGGGTCTTGAGCTGACCTACTACCTCGAACCGAATGTACCTTTGAATGTAATCGGTGATCCGAGCCGATTGAGGCAAGTGCTGCTGAATCTGGCTGGAAACGCTGTCAAGTTCACCAGTCAAGGCGAAGTCGGCATCCGAGTGAGTGTCGAGACGGTGAGCGCATCCCACGTTCAGCTGCACGTGGCCGTCAGGGACACAGGAGTGGGAATTCCACGAGACAAGCAGCGAAGGCTGTTCCAGCCATTCGAACAGGCAGATTCGTCCACAACGCGGCGCTATGGGGGGACCGGCCTAGGGCTGGCCATCAGCGCGCGAATCGTACAGTTGATGGGCGGCATCACCTGGATGGAGAGCACGCCTCGTGAGGGATCTACCTTCCATTTCACGGCTGAATTTGGCAGATCGCCTTCGCTGGAAGGCCTCGCTCGGAAGACGTCGCCGAATTTGAAGC
Organism: Bryobacteraceae bacterium; assembly: GCA_045807905.1. Classification (GTDB taxonomy): domain Bacteria; phylum Acidobacteriota; class Terriglobia; order Bryobacterales; family Bryobacteraceae; genus Bog-105. The sequence goes on from JBJMGM010000117.1 coordinate 16,074, forward strand.
ATGTAAGCCTCTTGGTAATTGATGACAACGCCACGAGCCAAAACATTATTGCGGATATGACGTCCGTTTGGGAGATGGAGACTGTATGTGCGGCGTCTGCCTCAGCAGGACTGAGCGCATTGGAGCATGCCGCCCGCGACCGCAAGCCATTCCAGGTTGTCCTTTTCGACGATCAGATGCCCGGCATGAGTGGTTCTAAGTTCATGCAGCGGATGGCGCTGGGTCCGGCTTCTGGCACGAGGACGATTATCATGTTGAGTTCCGCGACGGGAAGTTCTGGCTCGCCTCACAGCGCCCCAAACTATTTGATAAAACCAATTGGCTTCACTGAATTGCGTGCCGCCATCGGAAAAGCACTAGCCGATCCCGCTTCAAAGCCGGTGGTAATGGCAGCCTCCCCGGGTTTCTCAAAAGCTGAAGGTTGCCTTCGCCTCCTGGTTGCTGAGGACAATGCGGTGAACAGGAGAGTGGCGGCGGCGATGTTCGCCAAGATGGGTCATCAAGTCACCTTGGTCAACAATGGGCTTGAGGCAATCCTCGAATGGAATCGCACGCCATTTGATCTCATATTCATGGATGTGCAGATGCCGGAAATGGACGGGTTAGAGGCGACGCGCCAGATTCGAAAGCAAGAATCAGCCAAGGGAATTAGAAGTCGTATAGTTGCTATGACTGCTAACGTTCTGGATGGCGACCGCGAGCTTTGCCTCGCTGCCGGGATGGATGACTATGTTTCCAAGCCGATCAGCCACCGCGACCTAGCCGGCGTCATCGAGCGCACGACAATCAAGGTTCGGCAAACTAAGGTCCATGACTTAGACCTGGTCGGGCCCGTTTGGGACACCTGAACGAATAACCTGCGGCACTCGGTCGTTTGTCGAGCAAGGAGGAAATGTAGCCGCAGCGTAGGTCGACGAGTGACTGCTCACTACCGTGCGGCTAGAATTTTCGCCGACCCTGAGATAGGTACTACGGAGGAGAAAGACGATGGATGGAATTGTTGATTCGCTTGTTTCACGCTGCCCAGAGCCTTTGGGGGGCATAGTTCATGTTGGGCTCGCCGGGGCAGTAATTCAGAACGGCAGGCCATCCGGCGTTTATGGCCTGCTCGGAAAGCCTGAGGACTACAATCCGGGTCAGTAATTGAATTTTTCGAGGCGTGGATCCGCCGATGCAGCCGGAGCGCAGCGACGGGTTAACTGCGCCCTGTCAGGTTTTTCAAAAGCGACACGGCCTTTTGGAGGTCCGCCGCTCGCTTTTTTTCATCGGCTTCCTCGCGCTCAATGC
>JBJMGM010000118.1:0-52055 GCA_045807905.1 Bryobacteraceae bacterium
CCCCGATCTCATTCTTCTGGATCTCAATCTTCCCCGAAAGAATGGGCGCGAAGTGTTGGCCGAGGTTAAAGGCGCGCCCCATCTGAGGCAAATCCCCGTACTTATCATGACGAGTTCCAAGGCCGAGGCTGACGTCCAACAGGCCTACAGTCTTAATGCGAATTGCTATATAGCGAAGCCGGAAAACCTCCCGGATTACGTGGACGTTGTCCGCTCGATCGAGAATTTCTGGTTCGGCACCGCTACGCTCCCCGACGCGTGCCTTGCCTGAGAAAACCCGTCTGCTAAGAAGTTACGGAGCCTGCTGAGTGCGTACTGTGCTCGACTGCCGCCTGGGCAGCGCTCAGCGCGGATTCATAATTGGGATGATCTCCAACTTCTTTCACATATTCAACGTGACGAAGCCGATTGTCGCGGTCCAACACGAAAATGGCACGGCTTTCGATCCTCAGGTCAGGGATCAGCGTTCCATAATTATTACCAAACGACCCCGTTCGATGATCGGATAACATGGTCACGCGATTAATCCCGAAATTTCCGCACCAACGCTTCTGCGCGAATGGAAGATCCATGCTGATCGTGTATATCCGCACGTCCGACAGTTTCGCCGCCTCGTCTTCAAAACGCTTCGTCTGAGCGTCACAAACGGGGGTATCGAGTGAAGGAACTACGCTGAAAATGCGAACAGCCTCTCCTGTTTTCGCCAAGTTCATGTTTTGAAGAGTCCCATCCACCACCTCAAAATCGGGCGCGGGGTCACCAGGTTTCAGCTCGGGCCCAACCAGTGCAAATCGATTGCCCTTGAGGGTAGTCGCCCGAGTTGATTCGTTTTTATTAGCCATCCGCTCAAGTGTATCAGTTGCGGCGCGCGCAGATGGTTTTACAGGTCCGCTGTTTTTTTCGTCTTGTCTTTGAATGCAAGCCGATATGCTCGCCGTTCAGCCGCCTCTTCAAAACGCCGCTTCTCCTCCTCCGTTTCTGGCAGGATTTGCGGCAACAGAACCCGATTGCCCGCTCGATCGACTGCTACAAACGTGAGGTATGCAGATGAAGTATGCCGGATTTTGTCGCTGTGAAGGTTTTCTACCCACACCTTCACACCAACCTCCATAGATGTCCGGAAAACCCGGTTCACCTGCGATCGCAATCTGACGAGTTCTCCGAGCCGAACCGGGTGCAGAAACGTCATTTGATCTACCGAAGCGGTTACGACGGGACAACGCGCATGCCGCATTGCCGCAATCGCTCCACAAAGATCGACAAGATGCATCACATGCCCGCCCAGCATGTTGCCCAGAGTGTTCGAATCATTCGGCAAACAAAATTCTGAATACTCAGATTGTGTTTCGCGGACCCTCCGCACGCCTCGCGCTTTCTCAACGAATAGGTGCTCTGGTTCCACGCTCGCCATTCTAGCGGTTCGATTGACTTCCACTATGAGAAGCGCTTCAGATAGCTACGGCAGAACGCAATCGCTTGAGCTTGTGAGCAGGGGTCCTCGAGCTCTGGCTCTAAACGCTCGTTGGTCAATAAGTATTGGATGGTGCGCCAACGGAGTGGAGCATAGTTCTGCTCTTCTATACAAAGCAATTCGAGTGCATCCTCAGCACGCCTCACCACGTGGTACCGCAGTGATGATCGAATTTCGCCCGAGGGAAAGCGCTCACAAGCTCCTTTCGAATAGCCGTGATTGCAGCACCGGAAACGAAGCTCCGTGGGTGCTTCGATAGGCTCAGAAGCCGCACGGCACAACCCGTTATATTCGTCGATCAGAGGCAAACGCGCATTAGCGTTCAGCCGCGAGGCCACTGTGTTCTGGGGCTCGAAATACGGGCACGGCATACGAGTAATGTTTTTGAGTATACGCGAAAATCGTGCTAGCGACGCTCTAGATTTTGTACGCACCCCCCGAGATTAATGTCAAAGGAAGGCAAGCATTTGCGGTAAAAGCGAACTACGGTTTCCTTCCCTTGCACGTATCCTTCGCTTTGCGGGTATGTTTCGGTGCAAACGAGCGGCCGGTTCGGGGTTCGAAGGCAGCTGACTCTTGCGATTCTCTAGTAAATCGGAAAATTGTATTGCTGTGCCAAAGCCTCGACCGCGGGCCACTCCGCTTCTTCACTGCCCGGCACGTAACCGGTAACCTCGGACGAGCAAACGCCAGTGTAGGGGCCGCTAGGAACATCGAACTGCGGCGCAGTCAGGTTGGGGCTTTTCAAGTCCAGCGCCAGAGCAAGAGAGTTCGCGCCTGCGTCGCGCACGCTGAGCGGATTAAGATTCCACCGCCACTCGATCATCTTCAACACCGATGTGTGGTCAAAGAGCGTACCAGAAACATAGCCTCGCCGAGCGAATGGTGAGACCACTAGCGCAGGAACTCGGAATCCAGAACGCCCATCGCTGCCTGCGGCAATGTCGCTGGATGGTATCGGCTGCCTGAGCGGCGGAGGCACATGGTCAAAGAAGCCGCCCCACTCATCGAAGTTGATCACGAGGACTGTGCGCGGCCAGTTCGGGCTTTGCGTTACTGCCCTGTACACCTGATTAAGAAATGCCTCGCCGTTCCGGATGTCAGCGCGGGGATGATCATCGTTTGAGGTTCCGCTCGATTCGTCTTCGAAGCGCGGATCAACAAACGAAACCTCGGGCAGGTTCCCTATCGCGCAATCGCCAAGGAAATTCGCAAACGGTTGGCTGATGCTCTGGTATTGCGAACCCCACAGTGCTGTGAATGGAATGTCGCTGTAATAATAGGTCCCGCGCAGTCCGGCCGCGCTCAAGCGATCCCAGATTGTCGGAAGCGCTGAAATCGTGGTCCTATTGTCTATCCGGTCCGTCTGCGCCGCGTGCATATAGATACGGTTCGGATATGTGGGGGCAAGAATCCCCGCGAAGTAGTTATCGCAAACGGTCCAGTGCGATGCTGCCCGACTCAAAAAAGGAAGGTCAGAGGCAACATAGTATCCGATCGGAAACACATCGTTTGTGCCTGCTTTCAGCCACCCGTCACAAGCGCCATTGTCATATTGAATATGCCCGCCCAGGTAGGAATGATCCGGATCTTCGTAATTGCAGTTCTGGGGGCTGGGCAAGTGAAACGTCGAATGACGTTGATTCAGCTTGTCGTAGTACTTCAGGCCTGCTTGCCTGCCGTTTGCTTTCGGCAACCAGCCGAGAAAATGATCAAACGAGCGATTCTCCATCATGACGACCACAACGTGTTCGATGCCAGAAACTTCCGGTGCGGGAAGCCCCGAATTGCCGGTCGCGCCCAGTGAAGGCGGAAGCCAAACGGAGCCACCCATAACCGCCGTCGAGCTTGCAGCCGTGAGCCTGCCAATAAAATCGCGCCGTGAACACCGTGAGTAGTGAAACATGCCCCACCTCCTGCGCGCGCGTGACCTCAGCCTGTCAATGCAGGGCGTATACCCCTAAGATGCTTACCTGCTGCGGAGGATTTCGCGTAATAACGGTGACAAGTACGTCGCGGCTTTTCCGGCGGACTCGGCCTGTCATGGGTTGAGAAATCCTGCCATGAATCGCGAAGTCCATCTGTCGAACAGCCGTAGCCCCGACTGACAGAGGTGTTGTTGTTCTCGAGTTTGCGAACATCGCCAACGCCTCCGCTTAAAACGGCTGATTAGATCTATCTGCAGTTTCGCCGCATGCACGCATAGTAGAACACGCCTGAGATGCCGAATCCAATAAACCAGGCGTAGTCATATAGCCACCGCAGCGGCGGAAGGACGAGACCACAGAGCGGGACTACAACCCCCGCAGCAAGCGACTGAACGGCGCACCAGTTCACGCCGTTTACATATGCGTAGGGCCCTGTTACAGAGTACAGCCCGTTTACGTCGAGCTTTCGCCTTCGTAGCACGATGTAATCGGTAATGATGATTCCGGTAACTGGGCCGAGCAGACTGGAATACCCCACCAGCCAACCGAAGATGTAGGCGTTTGCGCTGCTCAGGAGTTTCCAAGGCATCATGACCACGCCAATAATTCCGGTCGCAAGCACGCCCGTACGGAAAGAGATTCGCCGCGGATTGAGGTTAGCGAAGTCGTTAGCCGGCGGGACGATATTAGCCGCTATATTCGTCGTCAACGTGGCCGTCGCGACAACCAGCAGGGCCACTAGAGCAACGACTGGGCGTCCCAACCGCGCGATGAGGACTATGGGGTCCCACACAGCCTCTCCGAATATGAGCACTGACGCGGATGTTACGGCTACGCCGATGAATGCGAACAGAGTCATGCTGGTGGGAAGGCCCATCGCCTGTCCCCAAGCCTGAGCGCGTTGCGTTCGGGCATAGCGAGTGAAATCGGGAATATTCAAGGCGACCGTCGCCCAGAACCCGACCATTGCGGTAAGCGACGGGACGAAGAACCGCCAGAATTCCAGGCCGGAGCGAAATCTACCGGGAGAACTCAGGACAGGACCCATTCCTCCTGCCAGGCGGACGACCCACCCCAGCAGTACCAACCCCATAACGAGCAAAAAGGGTGCGGATGCGTTCTCAACGACGCGGATGAATTCCAAGCCCTTCCAGACCACGTATATATTCACCGCCCAAAAAATGCCGAAGCAGATCCACAACGACGCCTCCGAACGGGCTAGTGCGGGCCACGCGATGCTTAGCATCGTATGGATGGCTTGACCACCGATCCACGTTTGAATTCCAAACCAGCCGCAGCCAATCAGCGCGCGCAACACAGCGGGGATATTCGCGCCTCGAACGCCGAACGATGCTCGCGCGAGGACTGGGTAAGGGATCCCGTAAGCTGTACCGGCATGGCCGTTCAACAACATAGGCACAAGCACGATCAGGTTTCCAAGCAGAATTGTGCCAATCGCCTCGCGCCAGCTCATGCCGCCGGCGATCAATCCCGATGCCAGCATGTAGGTTGGGACGCAGATGCTCATACTGATCCAGAGGCATGCGAAATTGTATGCTCCCCAGGTTCGAGTGGCCGGTGAGACGGGCGCCAGGCCGGAATTGTACAGTGATGGATCGGCAGACTGGCTGAACGTGTCCATCAATAGTTCACGGACTGAGGACGCGCAGCTTCCGGCTTTCTGCATGCGAAGAGAGCGATTGGTGGATCGCGAAGAAAATCGGCCCAGTACTCAGGGCGCGCTCCGGATTCGGTTGGCGCTAATTGCGGAGCATGCCAGTGCACATCGGTGAAGCCGGCCTTCTGGAAAGCGGATATGTGTGTCGCAGCATCCAGATGGTAATTCTCGATTTCGAATTCCTCGCCATCTTGCCGAAACGTGTAGCGGATCGAAGTGCCAGGCCGAAGCTCACCAACGGCTGTTTTCACAAAGCCGTACTTCGAGGTATTTCCAAAGCTACGCACGCGCTGGTTGGGATTGTTGTTCACCGTAACGAACCGGCCTCCTGGCTTCAGGTTCCCGTGAATTGCCTCTGCCATCGAGAGGAGATCCTGCTCGGAGCGCGCATAGTTCAACAGGTACGCCGCGAGAACCACGTCAAAGGACGCTGTGAAACGGACCGAACGCGCATCTCCGACCAGATACTCGATACCTAACCGCTCAGTTTCACCGGCGGCGATCGCGAGCTCGATCATTTTGGTCGAAATGTCCACTCCGACAACCCGGGATGCCCCCATCTTCTTAAACATGCGGGTGTAGTGGCCGTCTCCGCACGCCAAGTCCAAAACTGATACACCTGACACTTCGCCTGCCAGTTCACATAGGCTGTATTGCTCAATGTAATACCGCCAAGCGACCTGTTTCGAACGCGTGTACTGTTCTGCGATCTCGTTGTAATTGGTCGGCATATCTCGATGAGGTAAGTGGGTAGACTAGGGCGCGATTCTCCGTTTTCACGGAAGCGTGTTTTGAAAAGTATACTCTCAATTCGGTTCTTCACAAACCGTTTTTCGAAGTTACATTGTCGGGAGCGTGAGGTTGCGGATTATGCGCGCCCGTCAGAATGCATGTGGGGAATTTTAAGCCGTCTGGTCCTTCCGCACTTCGGCCAAGAGCCACCCTTTGGCCAACGGGAGAATTGCCGCTGCGGCTACTTGACTATTACTGCGCCGCAGGTTGCACCGGATCAGGTGGAATTACTCCGTAGTAGCGGCCCATCCAATAGGGGAGGATATAGTCGATACCGGCAGTTTCGATGCTTTCGTAAGAGCCTCCGCTAACCTGGAAAGGATTGCGCTGCCAGAGATAGTCGGTTGGTGGCCTGAAGACTACCGGCAGCGTTGTGCAGGCGTCGGCGCCGCACATGGGGAACACGGATGTAAGATCGACGTAGGTCGTGCGCCTCGGCCTTTGCAGCCACTGTCCAAGCAGTGCACACAGTTCAGCATCGCGGGTAGCATTCACCGCTCCAAGCGCGCGATCGACGATATCGAAGAATGCGCTCTGATGCAACGCTGTATAACTTCGAAGCATATCGTACGCTTGCCGGTTATCATCGTTGTCTTGTAGCCGGACAAGATGATAAAAACTCATGTAATCCAGGTTGAACTTGTAATAGGAGTCGTTCGTTTGCACGTCAACAAACACCGCCGCGTTTACCGGCGCAACAAAGAACGGCCCGTGAACTGAGTTCGAAGGATTGACGTGGCGGGCCACCTGAAGCAACATCTGCAGTGATTCGGGCCGAAGCTCGAATGTACTCGAAAAGTCGTCGTTAGGCGACCATCGATGGCGCGAGATGTACCCGATGAGAAGTGTCGCGAGATCGCTTACGGTTGACTTTACCCAAGCATCGTCCACAAGATCGTATGCGACTCCCAAACCAAAGAACGCCCCGACAATTTGATCCCGCGACGTGTTGCCGATCCAAATCCAGGGCAAGTTCTGATAGATGGTGTTATGAGCCTCTTCGTTCTCCATCCCCAGCGCGTAGGGCGAATCCGAAAAGAACATGCAACGCGCGAGCCGGTTATCTCCCGTGACATCGGATAGACCCTTTAGACCGGAGAGCGCCGCCTTCACTCTCGTCAGCGCGTCTGGTGATCGAGTAACGGCATAGCGGAAGGCCTCAGCCCCGAGGTACGCACCGGTCCAGAGCGCTGAATCGCCGCAGTGTGTGTAACCAATGATTTGATCACTCGCGGGAGCTGCATACACAGGATCGAGAATCGCGCCGAATGGCATATGATTTGCCTGAATATTGGCGGAGATCGCGAGCGCGGCCGCCTCAGATGGCGGTTGTTGCTGACCGAGTGCTGCCGACGCGCAAACAAGGAAGGCGACGATGGGTCGGAGAGGGAGCCGGCTGAATCGTCCTAAAGCTCCATCGAAACGCCCCAATTCAACGAATGCAGTTGTATCACGGCCCATGCGAACAGTTTCGCATTTGCTCACGTCCGTCATCAGCTTGCAAGCACCGGCTTCCGATGTACAGCGGTCTTGAAAGAATCAACAACCTGCAGCTCATATCCGGCATCGCCCAGCTCAGTCGATGCCAGAAACACGCCGCAGTTGCCCCAAGCTGGGCGCTGTCGCAGATTTAAAAACCTGATTATCGTTGGATTGAGGACTCGGGCAAACGCTCGTGATCCTCGGCTTCCGGCATCAGCAGTACAAGAAGAATGAGGCCCTGGACCAAAAACATGCTGACCGCTGCATCTTGTCCATTCCAGGTCCGCGACTGCCACATCAGGAACCATTCGCCTCCAATGGTCAAGAAAGCGACCAACCACATCAGCATGCCGGCGGTTAGCCCCGCGATCGCCAAACGTTTCGCGCTCTGAAAAACTGCGGCCGTCTTGCCGACGGCACGTAGCAGTCGCACTGTGCCGGCCCACGTCAGCAGCATTGATAGAACCTCCCACGCAATGATCGAGACGTAGAAAGCTGTGTGAATCCATGTTGGATGGATCGCTCGCCACATGGCGTGATTACCAGGAAACGTGGAGTCCATCAATAGTACATGATCCACGAACTGATAGTTCGAGCTGTAATCCGTCACGTTGTTGAACACGACCAACGTGTAGAAGAACGCGGATGCCGCGACAAACAGGGTCTTCGCAACGCGCGAAATCATGATGACGGTTAGTCCGGCCTCGAACAGGGTGCCTAAGGCCAGGCTCTTTTACATTAAACCGCACATTTTGTCGCAAATCGTCCGCGAGGTCGTGCTCTTGAAGGGCGTTTGTCGAGGGTCTATGGACAGGCGGCGCCAGGCTGTTTGTGGCCGGCCACAGACTGAAGGTATTCCACGATTGCCTGGATGTCCTTCTCCTGCAGCGAATCGAAGTTGGGCATCTTACTCCCATGGCGAATACTGCCGGGATTCGCAATAAATCGGCTCAGGAGCCGCGGATTCCAATATTCCGTTACGCTACAAGGAGAATTCAGTTCCGGCCCAAATGTCCCTCCAACGCCATTGATCGTGTGGCATTTCAGGCAGTTCGTGACGAACAGCTCATGACCGGGCATGACGCCGGCGGGCCCCAGACCAGCGAGGGCGTCGGGTGAAGAAACCAGTTCGATGGCAACCATCTGATAGGGCCATGGGTATTCTTCGGGGCCGCCTGGAGGCGAAAGCCAAACTAAGTAGCTGGGCGCCAGAGTTGAGGCGGTTCCGGTCCCAGGCAACGGCTCCCAGTCTTGACCTGCCGGAGCGTTTGCGTCACGGATCGCGATCAATCCCTTGCTGCCCATCGCGCGAGTCAGGGGCATAATCGGAAGATACCCGTCCTTACAGCGGAAACGTACGTACAGCTCGGTTTCCGAATGACCTCCCCGGCCTAAATTCTTGAAGACGTCACTTAGCCAGAACCCCTCATATCGCTGCTTGCGTTTATAGACCGGATCGTTCACCTCAGCCGAAACAAGCCCATGCTGTTTGCGCATTTCCGCGATCGATTCTTTAGTGATCGGGAAGACTGCCACCGGCGTTCCTGCCAGAGCAGCGAACGATCCCAAGCTTGAAAGGCACATCACGGCGATCCGGACAACTCCAGCCATACTTGATCTCCTATTTGTGATTCGGTCGAGTATATCGCCCTCCCCTTCCCGCGGGTCCGAGCTGGCAATGTCGCTGTTTTAGTTGTTCGTAATTGGCGCCATTGGCCGGGGGGACGCCGGAGCGATTCACTCGACCCGCCGCACGCCTGTCCCTCGTTGAATGCTACTTTCGGACGTAGCCGTGGATGGCACTGCGCTTGCCACCTTGGCGATGCGCCTCGTCGGATAAAGCATGTACGCCCGAAGCATCGACCCAGCGGTTATAAAAATTGAATAGCGCGCATACCGTTATCGCAAAGTAGATCGCTTCATCAGTCCAACCGGATTCGTACAACGGCTTCATGTCGTCCCTCGTTATCTCGGCCGAGTGATGGTTCACGTTGCTGATGAAACGAAACAGCGCCTTCTCGTTGTCTGGGAGGGCTGAGGTTTCGAGGTCGCGCAGGACGTCCCATACGAGTTGCTCGTTGCCCAGCAATTCCGCCGCAACTGCGGCGTGGGACTTTACTCAAAAAGGGCAGTGGTTCTGATAGGAGGTATAGGCGGCGATCAGCTCGCGGATTCCGGGGCTGAGCGGCGCGGGTTCCCGCATGATCTCCTGAGTGAAACGCGCCAAGTGTTCGGTCGCACGGGGTAGAAACGCAAACATGTGCCAGATCTGGGGGTATTCCGGCGCGGCGGCTTGCATAGTTCGGATGGCATCGAGATAGGGACCCGGTTGCGGGTTGTTCTCGACGTCGGGGAGAAACATGGGATTCATGTGATGATCAATTCTCTGACTAGAACGTTACCAGCACGATTTTGCCAATGTGTTTGCAGCTCTCCATACGTTCATGGGCGAGGCGGGCATCGGTGAGCCGAATTGTTGAGTCGATGATCGGACGGATGACGTCTTTCGACGGCAGCATGGGCCAGACATCGCGGAGTAGGCGGCGAGCGATCTCACCTTTCTCTTCAGGCGTTCGGCTGCGTAAAGTCGAGCCCATTACTTTTCCGCGCTTCGCCATAAGGTTGCCAATGTCGAGCTGCCCAGTTCGGCCGGCTTGGGTAGCAAGTATAGCTAGACGCCCTTCGAGCGCGAGCACGTCCACGTGTTTAGCGAGGTAGGAACCTCCGACCATATCAAGGACGACGTTTACGCCGCGATTTTCTGTGATTCGCTTCGCTTCTGTGACGAAATCAGTCTCCTGATAATTGATGGCGTGCTCAGCGCCAAACATGAGGCAAGCTTCGCATTTTTCCTGAGTACCAGCGCTAGCTATGGGAATTGCACCCCAGGCACGACTCAGCATGACAGCTGTGCTGCCGATGCCACTGGTGCCCCCGTGAATCAGGACGGTCTCGCCGCGCTTGAGGTCAGCGCGAGTGATCAGATTGTCGTACACGGTGAACATGTTTTCCGGCAGCGTGGCGGCTTCGACAGCGTTCCAGCGTTCTGGAATGGGCAGGACCTGCGCAGATGGCGCAATACAGAATTCCGCGTAACCGCCTCCGGTCAAGATGGCACAGACGCGATCTCCAGCCTTCCAGTCACGGACGTTTGTACCGACTGAATCAATCACCCCTGCGACATCAAGGCCGGGGATCTCGGACGCACCAGACGGAGGCGGATATTTGCCCTGGCGCTGCATGAGATCGGCACGCGCAACGCCCGCAGCTTCGACTCGAATCAGGACTTCGGTGTCCTTCGGCGCAGGTTTCGGGCGTTCGACGGGTTTTAAAACGTCCGGCGGGCCGAAGGAAGAGATTTCAATCGCGATCATGTTCGTTGAGAGTCAAGGCCCGTGCTTAATCGCGTGCTGAAGGTCCCCGGGTTGAGCGATCAATCTGGCGGATAGCTCCTAAATGATACGCGAGGTGGGCAACGCTCGCCAAGACGCCCGTCAGTTCTAAATCAGTGAGGTCGCGGGGATGCCCTAGCGCTTCCCGCCATGCATATGCTTCGCGCCGGAGGGCTTCCCGCCGTGATGCCCATTCAGGCTCCGACACCTCACCCCGGCGCCAGCTTGCGCTGTAGTCGGCGTCGGCGAACGGCTTCTCGCCCCGGCTCCAGCGATTCATCAACTCCAACCCGTAACGCAAATGGTCCACATGCGCTGCGATCGAAGCACCGCCGCTGGATGGTACCGCTGATGCCTTCTCCGCAGAGAGTCTACCTAGCGAGCCCATGAGGCCGGGGTCCTCAGGATTGAGTATCCAAGCTGCACCGGGCGCGGAGCCATCGATTAGCTCATTCAGTAGGTTGAAGAGTGCGTTGACAACCTCGGACTCAGCCATTGCCGCCATAAACGGAGAAGGACTTGCGAATCATATCGAATCACACGGCAACGAGCGATTAGGAAGCAAATCGAAACATCGAGACAGCGAAGAAAGAGAGAAACTCCTCTGCGCGGGAGCCGTCTACGAATCGGGAGGATGAAGATGGCTGTTGAGGATTTACGGCAGAGCGCAATGATGTCGCATTTGCTGGACGCGCTTGATCGGGGTGAGGACATCGGTCATTACGGGCGTTTGGCGTTTGCAATGGTAGCGCGTCATTTCCTGACCGAAGAAGAGGTCATCGAGCAGTTGGCGAAGGATCGGGACTGTGATGAGCAGAAGGCCCGGGTACTCGTGAAACAAGTGGAAGCGCGGGGATACAATCCACCTAAGCGACAACGCATTCTGGAGTGGATGGAGCAGCAAGATTTTCCAATTTGTGAGAGCACGGATGACGGTGAGGGCTGTAACGTTTACAAAAGTCTGAACTTTCCGCGCGAGGTGTACGAAAAGATTTCGGCGTATTACGAACAAGAGCAGACAGTCTCTTAGGCAGCTTCAAGGTTAGGACCTGGGAGCGGTGGGAGATCCAAGCTCCTGCCGCAGCCAGTCGATGATCTTCCGTTTGTAGCCGGTTGCCAACCTGGGCGAGGACTCCCACCAGCGCATGCCATGACCTCCACCTACCACGGGGTACAGTTCGCAACTGGCACCGGCCTGCTGCATGCGATTGCACATTTCTTGCGATTGGGTGAACGGAACCATTGAATCCGCGGTGCCGTGGATGAACAGGAAAGGCGGCATACCGGGCCCGACGTTGTTGATAGGCGAGAGTTGGGCGAGCCCCGCTAGTACAAGAGCTTCGAACGGCGTTCCGCGGACTGAGTTACGGACCGACGCGGGGATGTATGTCGAATCTTTGGCTAGGCTGACGAGGTCGCTCGGTGTATACAAAGCGACAACGGCTTTGACGGACGTATCGGGCCCGCCACGAAGAACCGCCATGGCTGCGAGTTGACCTCCCGCAGATTCGCCGATCAGTGCCATCTCATCGGGATCAATATGGTACTCGGCGGCGTGCGATTTCACGAAACGAATCGCCTCGCGCACATCGCTCACAGCCGCGCCAAATTGCGTAATATCTGTGGCCAGACGATAGCTTATTGAGAACCAGGCGAACCCTGCGTCTGTGAGAGGCTGGAATAAAGGTTGCACGTTGAACTTACGGTCGCCCGCGACCCAGGCACCGCCATGGACGATGATTACAGCCGGGGATCTTTTTGCGCCAGCAGGAATACTGGCATCCATCCGCAAGCTGACACCGCTGACCCGGGCGTACTCAATATCACCTTCTTGACGCGCAGCGTGCAATTCGGTAGCGGGTGACGCAGCACGCGCGGTGCTGTATGCGCTTGACATCGTTAGTAAGAACGGGAAGAAAAGAGCCCAGAGGCGGGCAGGCATTCTAGTCCTCTGATGTTTGGCGAGCCGGATCGGTTGCGACCAGAATTACGCGGCGGCGGAACTTCCGGCCTGTGCCGCGCTCGCGCCCGTAACGATTCTGGATTCCTTGAAGAAGACGAGGTGATCCAGATCGTGAGCAGAATCTACTACTACCCAATCACCGTTTTGAAGTTGGCCGCTCGCGAGTAGGTTCGCCATCGGCTGAACCAGCAGGTGCTCTACCGCACGCTTCAGATGACGTGCTCCGTATTGGTCGTCGAAACCCTCACGCAGAAGGAGGCTCTTGGCGTTATCTGTAACAGTAAAGAGAAAAGAATTAGTGCCGACGGCGCGGAGGATACGCTCCCGTACAAACTGCAGCTCCAGTTCTAGGATGCGCTGCAGCTCAGGCTCGCCGAGCCGTTTAAAGACGACGATCTTGTCTAGGCGGTTGACGAACTCCGGACTGAATTTACGCCTCGCGGCCTCGAGTGCACTGTTTGAGGCGCGCTTCTCGACCAAGTCCCCCGCAGGCTTCGTCGCGGCAGCAAATCCAAGCTTGGGTTGGAGGATTGCGCTCATCTCAGCGGCTCCCAAGTTACTGGTCAGGAAAATCATCGCAGAGGAGAAATCGACTTTCCGGTTGTCGCCGAGTGTCAGAGTTGCTTTGTCCAAAATTCCTAATAGCAGATTCCAAAGGGCATCGCTGGCCTTCTCAATCTCGTCGAATAACACGAAGCTGAGCTTGATCTTGTCAGTATGAAATTGGTTCAGGGCTTCCTGACTCAGGGCCGGGTGGGTCTCGCGGTGTCCCAGATATCCGGGAGGCGATCCAATCAGCTTGGCTATTTCGTGGCTATGCTGGAACTCCGCGCAATCGATCTTGACCACTGCGGCCGGAGTACCGACCAGACTCTCAGCGGTTGCCTCGACGATGCGGGTCTTGCCCGAGCCGGTCGGTCCAAGGAAGAGAAAGTTCCCGATTGGACGTCCTGGCGCTCGCAGGCCCGTGAGGAACATTTGGTATGCGTTGGCAATTTGCTGAATCGCTTCGTCCTGCCCGATAATGCACTTCCGGAGGCTCCCCTCGAGCGTTCGTGCTTGCCATCCGACTTTGGTGGCGTCCAACATTTGTTTTACCTGAGGCATTTTGCTTGCCCCTTTCTGCTCGCTTTGACGCACGGCCGCACAAGAAGGTCCAAACTATCGTGTAAAGTTTTTTACATCATTTTGTGCCGCCGATTTGGCGAGCCGTAACCACGGGGCGTGCACTAAGGTTGAAAACGATTCATGCTGGCTCGATTATCGAAGCCCGGCTCCCTGCAGAGCCGAGATGAAATCGGTTTTCTCCGCGGCTTTCAGCAAACTGCGTAGCAATCACTCCGCCTTTTGGTATCACAAAAGCTGACGGAATCGCGTTGGCTCTATACGCTCGATGAATTTTTCTTTGTTGACCAGATCGCAAAAGAGTGATCAAGGGGTAAGTTAAAGAGTGCGGCCGAACCGAAATAGCGCTCTCACTATTCTCGTAGCTGCAGGGATGGGGCCGCTCCTTGCTGTCGCGTCAGACTGGGGCTACTATGGCGGCGACCCAGGTGGAACGCGGTTCTCACTTCTTCGTTTGATCAACACGAGTAACATCGCCCACCTGAAAAAGACCTGGGAATACCATACGGGTGCGCTCCAACCGGAGACCGATGCTAATCATAAGGCAGCGTTTGAATGCACGCCGATTCTGGTCGACGGAACGTTGTACGTGACGACTCCGTTTAACCAGATCATCGCGCTCGATCCGGTGACGGGAGCGGAGAAGTGGAAATACGATCCATACGTCGATCGTCACCAAAACTATTCGGAAGTGACGTCACGTGGGGTCGCCGCATGGGCCGATGCAAGGGCGCGGGCGGACGGCCGATGCCGGACGAGATTATTTGAGGGCACAATCGATGCACGACTGATCGCGGTGGATGCGGCTACAGGCCTGCCATGCGATGGGTTCGGAGATCACGGCCAGGTGAATCTCACGAAAGACGTGGGCTTGCGTGATCGTGGCGATTATCAGGTGACCTCTGCACCTACTGTCATCGGGGATGTCGCCATCACGGGCTCGTCGATCGGCGATAACCGGGCGTTCGATGTCGAGCGTGGGGTGGTTCGCGCGTACGATGTGCGAAGCGGAGCATTGAAATGGAGTTGGGATCCGATTCCCTGGAGCGCTGGCCGCCGGACCCAAACCGGCGCGGCAAACGCTTGGAGCGCGATCTCGGCGGATCCGGAGCGCAATCTAATTTTCGTCCCGACAACTAGCCCCAGCCCTGACTTTTACGGCGGGATGCGGCCTGGTGACGATGCACGCGCGGATTCGGTGACTGCGTTACGGGCATCGACAGGAGAGATGGTGTGGAGCTATCAGGTGGTACATCATGATTTGTGGGATTACGACGTTGCAGCACAACCAGCGTTGATCACCTTTCGCGGGCGCCCGGCTGTGGCTGTGGCGACGAAAATGGGGCTGCTGTTTGTGCTTGATCGCGATACAGGCAAGCCGCTGCATGAAGTGGTGGAACGGGCGGTACCAAAGAGCGATGTAAAGGGCGAGGATGCTTCAGCAACACAGCCGATACCGGCTTGGGATTCATTGGTACCGCTCGGCCTGAAGCAGGAAGAAGCGTGGGGACCGACCGAGCAAACCCGGAAGTGGTGCAGCGATGCGATGGCGAAATTGCGAAACGAGGGGTTCTACACTCCGCCGAGTCTTCAAGGCACGCTGGTTTTTCCCGGCAACGCGGGCGGTGTGAACTGGGGCAGCGTAGCCGTCGACAGCGAGCACGGTGTGCTGTATACGAATACGAATCGGCTGGCGGGAATGGTGCGGCTGATCCCTCGAGATGAATACGTCAGCGCGAGAGAGAAAGCAGAGAAGAATCGATTTTTGGGCGAGTTCGGAACGCAATCCGGAACGCCTTACGCGATGTATCGTGAGTGGTTGATTTCACCGCAACGGACTCTGTGCAACGCGCCGCCCTGGGGCGCCCTGGTGGCCTTCGATCTAAATACCGGAAAACGGAAGTGGGAAGCGGCGTTGGGAAGCATGGTTCCGGGAATGCAGACGGGAAGCCCGAACCTGGGCGGGCCAATGTTGACCGCTGGTGGGCTGGTCTTCTCAGCGGCTGCGATGGACACTTACTTGCGCGCTTTCGATTCGCAAACCGGGAGAGAGTTGTGGAAGGGCGAATTGCCTGCGAGCGCACAATCGACGCCGATGACATATCGCACCGGCAGTAAGCAGTATGTCGTGATCTGTGCCGGCGGCCATGGCAAACTTGAGACAAAGATGGGAGACTCGGTGGTCGCATTTGCATTGGAGTGAAGCGGCAGGAGTTGGACACAGGAACCGACGAAGGTCGGCCGCGTGCCATGAGGTCCGCTCTACTTATGGTCGTGGTTCATAATTGTTGTTCGTACGTTTTAGGAGAGAAGTATGTGGATCGTTCGCCTCGCGTTGCGGCGACCCTACACGTTTGTTGTTTTATCGTTGTTATTGTTCATTTTGGCGCCCGTCGTTATCATCCGGACGCCGACTGACATCTTCCCCAACATCGATATACCGGTGATCAGCGTGGTCTGGCAATACACTGGCCTGTCCGCCGAGGAAATGTCAGACCGGATCGTCTATATCACGGAGCGCGCGCTGACCACTACAGTCAATAACATCGAGCACATCGAATCTCAATCGATGGACGGCAGATCGGTCGTGAAGATTTTCTTCCAGCCGCACTCGGACATCGCTTCGGCCATTGCCCAAGTGACCGCAATTTCACAGACGCAACTCAGGCAGCTGCCGGAAGGGACTACCCCGCCATTAATCATCACTTATAGCGCTTCTACAGTACCGATCCTGCAGCTTGGTTTATCGGGCCAAGGGCTGACAGAACAACAATTAAACGACTTCGGCCAGAATTTCATTCGTACTCAGCTGGTCACCATACCGGGAACCGCCATTCCCTACTCATACGGCGGCAAACAGCGCGAGGTAATGGTCGATTTGGATACCCGGGCTCTCCAGGCAAAAGGACTCGGTCCCTCTGACGTGGTAAACGCGATCGGCAATCAAAATTTGATTCTTCCGGGCGGCACTTCAAAGATCGGAGCGCTCGAATATGACGTGCAAATTAACGGCAGCCCGGGAAATGTCGCCGAGTTGAACAATCTGCCTATCAAAACCTTGAATGGGGCGACGATATACATTCGCGATGTGGCGCACGTCCGGGACGGCTACCCGCCCCAGACAAATATCGTGAGATCCGACGGCCGACGCGGCTCTCTGATGACCGTGCTGAAGTCGGGGGACGTCTCTACTCTAGACATTGTTGCGGGCATTCGCAAAATGTTGCCTGCAATTGCGGCCACGCTACCGCAGCAGCTCAAGATCACTCCTATTGGGGATCAGTCCATCTTCGTGCGTGCTTCTATCAGTAGCGTTTTGCGCGAGGCGATCATCGCAGCCTGCCTTACGGCGATCATGATCCTGGTATTCCTCGGCAGCTGGCGGAGCACCGTTATCATTGCCGTTTCGATTCCACTATCGATTCTGTGCTCTCTATTCGCCCTGAGCGCGCTCGGCGAGACGATCAACATCATGACGCTCGGCGGATTTGCGCTTGCAGTTGGAATCCTGGTCGATGACGCCACAGTTGAAATTGAAAACATAAACCGCAATTTCGAAATGGGCAAAGAAATTGAGCAGGCTATTCTCGATGGGGCCGCCCAGATCGCAGTTCCCGCTTTCGTCTCCACGCTGAGCATCTGCATCGTCTTCGTGCCGATGTTTTTTCTGACGGGAGTGGCGCGCTACCTGTTTGTGCCTTTGGCCGAGGCAATCTCGTTCGCCATGCTGGCCTCCTATCTGCTGTCGCGCACGATAGTTCCAACCATGGCGAAGTATCTCTTGCGAGGGCATTCCCATCACGATGCGATGGGGCGCGGAGATTCACACAATCCTTTTGTTCGATTGCAAACGGCGTTTGAGACGGGATTTGAAAAGGTCCGCTCAACCTATCGCTCATTGCTCGAGGCGTGTATCCGGCATAGCCGGGTATTCGCTATCTGCTTCTTCGCCGCTTGCATTGCTTCCTTCGGTCTATTTCCCTGGCTCGGGCAGGATTTCTTTCCAGCGGTCGACAGCGGACAATTTCGGCTCCATGTTCGTGCCCGAACAGGCACCCGGATCGAGGAGACGGCGAAACTGTGCGATTTCGTCGAGAACAGCATTCGCGAAATCATTCCGGCGAATGAATTAACCAACATCCTTGACAACATCGGCCTGCCCTATAGCGGGATTAATACTTCGTACAGCAATTCCGGTGTCATTGGCCCCGCCGACGCCGACATTCAGGTCTCGTTTGCCGAAAAGCATCGGCCCACCGCTGAATATCTGGCAAGGTTGCGAGCAACGCTTCAGGAGAAATTTCCCGGCGTTACATTTTATTTTTTGCCTTCGGACATGGTGAGCCAGATTCTGAACTTTGGACTCCCCGCACCAATCGATGTCCAGATCGTAGGCGCAAATCTAGACAGCGACCGAGAGTTTGCGGACAGGCTTTTGCAGCAGATGAAATATATTCCAGGTGCGACCGATCTTCGGATCCAACAGCCCTTTAATCAGCCGAAGTTGTTTGTGGATATCAACCGGACCAAGTCGCAACAGGTGGGATACACCGCGCGTGATATTGCCGGCAATCTTCTGGTGTCCTTAAGTGGAAGCTTCCAGACCTCTCCGACGTTCTGGCTGAATCCCCGCAACGGAGTAAGTTACAGCGTCGTGACTCAATCGCCACAGTACGAAATGGATTCTCTACAGGACCTCAGGAACGTTCCCATTGCCGGGAATGGCACGCCGCCTCAGCTTCTGGCCAGCCTGGCGTCGATCAAACGAGGGACAGGTCTCGCTACGGTTTCCCATTACAACATCGCGCCGGTCGTAGATATCTATGGAGCAGTACAAGGCGCGGATCTGGGGGGCGTGTCGCGGGAGCTGGACGAATTGATAAAAAGACAGGGCAAAACTCTTCCGCGGGGCTCGAAAGTTGTCGTTCGCGGTCAAATTGAGACGATGCGTTCTTCGTTTCAGGGTTTGATAGCGGGACTGCTCTTCTCGATCGTTCTTGTCTACATGCTGATTGTGATCAACTTTCAGTCCTGGCTGGATCCTTTCATCATTATTTCGGCCTTGCCAGCCGCGCTGGCGGGGATCGTGTGGTTTTTATTTATGACACACACGACGGTGAGTGTACCGGCGCTAACTGGGTCCATCATGTGTATGGGCGTCGCTACGGCCAACAGCATTTTGGTTGTTAGTTTCGCGAAAGAGCAGCTTCCTGACGTTGAGACTTCTGCGGAGGCGGCGATTCTCGCGGGCTTCACGCGATTCCGACCCGTGCTGATGACTGCGCTGGCCATGATTATGGGGATGTTGCCGATGGCTCTCGGTTTGGGCGAAGGGGCTGAGCAAAATGCGCCGCTCGGGCGTGCAGTAATCGGCGGCCTTCTGTTTGCAACTTTGGCCACATTGTTTTTCGTTCCAGTGTTCTTCAGCATATTGCACGGTAAGCGGCGAGGAGCATGAAGTCGAACGGGCGGACATCACGTTTGCGCGCGTTCCTCATCCTTGCTGTTGTAGTTGCGGTAGTGGCGGTTCTGGTCATATTAGGAATCATTCCAAGAGTGCGGGCGCGCCAAGCGCTGCGCGAAGAGACCGACCGTTTGGCAGCGCCAGTTGTCACCGTGGTGCATCCTCGGCGCGAGGCGACTTCCGAAGAGGTCGTTCTACCTGGAAACATTCAGGCCTTCATCGATGCTCCCATCTATGCACGCACAACCGGGTACTTGAAAAAGTGGTATGCCGATATCGGCACTCGCGTAAAGGAAGGCCAGTTGCTTGCCGATATCGAAACACCGGAAGTTGAGCAGCAGCTCCAGCAGGCGCGCGCCGACCTGGCTACGGGCGAAGCGAACCTAAAACTCTCGCAGATTACAGCCAATCGATATCAGAATCTCTTCAAAACCGACTCGGTTGCCAAGCAGGATGTTGATAATGCAGTTCAGGATGCAGCCGCCAAGAACGCAGCCGTCAAGTCGCAGCAGGCTAATGTCAGGCGTCTTGAAGAACTAGTTGCGTTCCAAAAAATCTATGCGCCATTTGACGGCGTTCTCACGGCCCGCAACACGGATATCGGGCAGTTGATCGATTCCGGCTCGTCCGGCGGTCCCGCTCGCGAGCTATTCCATATCGCGTCGATTCGAAAGCTCCGGGTGTTTGTCAATGTTCCGCAAATCTATTCGCACGACACCGCTCGAGGCATTAAGGCCGATTTAACTTTACCGGAGCTGCCGGGCCGCCGCTTTCAAGGCACCCTGGTTCGCACTGCCGAGGCAATCGATCCGACTACACGGACATTATTGGTTGAGGTGGAGGTGGTGAATTCAACGGGATTACTTTTCCCCGGCGCCTATAGTGAGGTGCACTTCAGAATCAACAGTGGCGTGTCAACGCTGCTCCTCCCCGCCTCTTCGTTGATATTTCGTTCGGAAGGGCTGCGGGTAGCGGTCATTATGAACGGCAACCATGCCGCCCTGATACCCATTGTGCTCGGCCGGGATTTTGGCAATGAAGTAGAGGTGGTTTCCGGTCTTCCGGCGGATGCCTCTGTGATCGTTACCCCTCCTGATTCCCTTGTGGACCGGCAGGTGGTGCACGTTGTCGATCAGAAGTCGACCGGAGACTCGCAGAAAGCGCAGTCGGGATCCGGCTCGAGCGACAGCCCGCGCTAATGCCGGCCGTAAGCCGCTATCGCTGTGCGGCCGGAATGGCATGGCCGCCGCTGATATAGCGCTCGAGGTGCTCGATCGTCTCATGTTGAGAAGTAAGTATCCAGTTGACCAGATCACCAATCGACAGAACTCCGACCACCCGTGCTTCACCATCCAGCACGGGCAAATGCCGTATCCGGTTTGTGGTCATGATGCGCATGGCTTCGTCGACAGACGTCTCGAGACCAATTGTAATCGGTGATTCTGTCATAATGTCGCGAACCAACGTGTCCTTTGACGATCTTCCCTTCAAGATCACTTTGCGCGCGTAATCGCGCTCAGATATAACACCTCGAAGGCGGTCATCTTCCATCACGAGCAGAGCACCGACCTGTTTCTCCGCCATCATTTCGATTGCCGAATACACGGATGCGTCGGACCGGATAGAAATTACTGCGTTCCCTTTTTGCCGAAGAACCATCGAAATGCGATCAAGGACTTGCATATCATCCTCCTGGGTATCGGAGCCAGATTCACGATATCAGACCTAGATGGCTGGCAGGGTGGGGATTTTCAGGGCGGCTAAGTGCTCGGATTTTCGAAAATTGGTTGCGTGTCGAAGTCTTTTCCTGCTAGGGCTTTAACGCGATCTGCTACTCTAGGGAAGATCGAGGCACTTCCGCCCGCTCTTCCGGTCGTCTGAACTAAGTCAGGTGATCTGAACGGTTTCATCTTAGCCAACGGTTGCGTCAAAAGGTGAACAATGCACTTCGTTTATGAGGGTTTTACGCATGACGGTGGTACGAGACGGTTTATGTTTCGTGGGATTGAGGAACGAACTCAGGCAAGTGTATTTTCGATAGAGGTCCCGCTTCCATTATTTGCGGAAAATCGGATATCAGTGCAGGAAGGGCCAGCGTTTTGTTTACAGCTTCTCACGAGCGCATCCCTTGGTGATCCGAGTCAGCTAGCGAGATTTCAGCATTACAAAGTAGTCGTCGAGGATTTTCGGCCGTTATTGAAAGAACGTGAAAGGCGCGCGGCGGAAAAAGCGCTTAAGAAGGCTCCCCGGCGGCCCTTTCGAAAACCGCCAAGTTCGTCGAACCTGCGAGGTCTGGGAAGATCCTCACAGCAGCATTAAGCCTGGCTATATGTCCCCGCGCCGAAAGCTCTCAATCAGGTGATCGCAAGCGCGCACGGTGATTGCCATCATCGTGAGGGTCGGATTTTGGCATCCCGAAGACACAAAGCAGGCGCCATCCATTACACAGACATTCCTAACGTCGTGCAACCGGCTGTAGGGGTCGGCGACAGACTTTTTGGGATCTACACCCATGCGGGCAGTGCCTAGCTCGTGGATGGCCATGCCGGGCTCGGCCACGGATGAACGGATACGAATGTTTTTCGCGCCCGCCGCTTCGAGCATTTCCGCCGCTGTCACGGCAGCATCTTCGTGCAGAGCCTTTTCGTTATCGCCGTGAGTCA
Source organism: Bryobacteraceae bacterium (assembly GCA_045807905.1). Lineage (GTDB taxonomy): Bacteria > Acidobacteriota > Terriglobia > Bryobacterales > Bryobacteraceae > Bog-105. Next base: position 21,959 of record JBJMGM010000118.1, read on the forward strand.
TTGAAATGTGCAGCGCGGGAATACCCCACGCGTCCTTCAGTTCCGGGTCGATCGAGACATAGTTGTCGTTGCGGGCGAGCGACTCTCCAAAAGCACCAAGGTTGATGCCATAAGAGCCATTCTTTACTGCCTGCTTAAAAGCAGCGCCGTATCCTGGCGCATCGAAGTTAAATTCCGATTCTGCGCCTCCTTGAAAGCCATAGCCACGAATGAAGCCCGGGTGCTGCGGGCCCTTCGCCAAGTTACGAAAACGGATGACGTAAATGCCGTTCGCACGATGCGGGCCGCTGTATGGAGTTGGCTTCGCATCGAAGCCTGGCAGCTCACCCGCTGCCCCGGCCCCAGTCGAATGGTCCATTAAACCGCGCCCCAACAAGCTGCTTGAGTTGCCAAGCCCAGCGCTGTGTTCGCGGGTCGAAGAATTCAGAAGAATCCTCGTAGACTCGAGAGCCTGAGCGCAAAGAATTACTATCTTGCCTCGCACCGTTTTTGTCTGCCGCGTGATGCCGTCCACAAAAGTTACGCCGCTTGCACGATTCGATGCGCCATCCATATTCACATGGGCAACCACGGCGGTTGTGAGGAGCGTGCATTTGCCCGTATTGAGAGCATCTTTAAGGGTCGTGAAAGGACTGCTGAAATAGGAGAAGGTGCTACAGCCGCGCTCACACGGGCCGCAGTAATGGCACGCCAACCGGCCATTATGATTTTTGGTCAGGATCGCTGTGCGGCCGATGGTGACGGTACGCCCAAACTGCTTTTGGACGCGCTCTCGCATCTGCACTTCACCACAGGTCATCTTCATGGGTGGTAAAAAGTGACCGTCCGGCAGGGCATCATTTCCTTCCGTCGCTCCACTGATACCGACGTAATCCTCCACAATGTCGTAGTAAGGCGCAATGTCTTTGTAAGAGATCGGCCAGTCATCCCCGTAGCCATCGTGACTTGCCGCCTTGAAATCCAAGTCGCTGAAACGGTAGCTTTGGCGGCCCCACACGAGCGTTCTACCGCCAACGATTCGCAGCCGCTGCCAGGTAAAAGGCTTCCCAGGCGGCGTGCTGTAGGGATTCTGGAAATCGTCGACAAACCAGTCGTAGTTGTATTCCATGCAGGCGTAGCACTGCTTTTGTACCGGGCGCGATTTGAGCCAGTCGAGCGATACATTTCTATACTTCAGACGAAAGGCCGGCATGTGCTCTGTAAATTCTTTCGGCGAGATATTGCGGCCCGCTTCGAGAACCGCAACGGTGAGACCGGCCTCGGAAAGGCGTTTCGCAGCCCACCCGCCCGTGGCACCGGACCCGACCACGACTGCATCATAGGTTTTGCTAAGGGGATCCTGGAACATGACCCTTACCTATCTAGAGGACCCGTCAGTTTGAGAGGACCCATCGTTGTGCCCGTTTTGCGAATGATCGCATCCGGAAAACATGCCGTGCGGAAACGTGCCGTTCCATCCGAGTTCTTTCAGACCAACAGGAGAGCTGTAGTACGCACCCACAATCCACCTCTTCAATTTTTGGAAGTGCGTGTGACCCGGGAATTCGGCTTGCCCTTCGCCCCATGTTTCGAGTGAATGGGGATAAGCGAGTAGTGTCAGGAACTCGAGCTGCTGGGCCCGCGGAGCATGAATGAAAGCCGTGTTATACCGCTGCATCGACTCACCGTCAATGTAGGCGAGGGCGGCGATAAAGGCGCGTTGTGTCTCGGCTGTTTCGGCGCTCATCAACAAATCCAAAAATCGATTAACCAAGGCTTCTTTGGCGCCCGGCGTGTCGGTAGCCGGGATGATCGAATCGCTCAAAAGGATCAAAGTTTCGTTCTGATGGGCATCCAAAAAAATCGGCTTCCAATCGGGACGCTCCAGCTCTTTCGAAGCGTCAACATCGGGAGGAAATTCGCGAGCGGCGGCAGGAGCGACGGTTGTGCTGGCGCCCAGGGCTCCAAGTACGGTGACACTCAGGAGATCGCGGCGGTTCATAATAGTGCCGCATCCATTGTATTAAGGCCGGTAGAGCGGGCCTAAATTGAATCAACGACACGGGTTGATTGGGCGGTCACGGTAATTTCCATACCGCCTGCAAACAGCTGCTGACGGGCGCGGTTCCGTACAGGTATCAGAACGGCAAGGGTGAGCGAGCGACAATGCCGGGACAGCGCGCTACGGACCGGCCATTTCCCTGGCGGTGCAGCTGGGCCCCAAACCAGGATTGCTGGCTTCGTAATAGTATCCGTGCCACAACAACGTCCCGTCGAGCGGGTTGCGGAACCACACCGTCAAGTGGACGCCATTGCTGGCGCTGCATGCGCGGAAAGATTTCATCTTGCCATCCTGATCGAGATCCGCTTGTACACTGTTGTTCGGCGCCATGGAAAAGGGAGCCGACGCACCCAACACGGCGATGAGAGGCGCCAGCTTCGGAACAGATCCCTGCGACAGGCGAATGTCATAGTTCGAAACCGTCGGGTCCACCTCTTTGGTCACCGGACAAGCACTTTGAGATGGCCCAGTAATTTCAGCTTGAATAAACGTCTGGGGCGGCATAGGCGAAACCAGAGTCACTGGTGTAGTGGGAGCAACATTGGCGTTGTGGACGGCGAGACAAGTTCTGCCGCCTGTATTAACCGCTACACCGATTCGGGGCGTGTAAGTAGCAGGCGCGGCCGATGTGCCTGCCGTTTCGGTGGATGCAGTTTCGGCTGGTTTGCGCGAGCCGCACGAAATGAGAACCACCACGAGCGCAGTTGTGATAACTCGCCTCAATCAGATTTCCTCTGCAGATAGATGCACCCGGCCCACAGAATGAGACACGGTAGGAACTAGCCGAGTGCGCCTCCACAACTGGAGCCCGCGCCAGCCGTGCAGCCGAAACAATGGTGCGCTGTCGCAATGGTCTGAAACCCAATCGCATCAAACGATTCAATATCCCAGACAGTGGCTTGATTTAAAACCGGCATGTCCAACATCTGATTGAAGTCGCAATCGTACAACTGACCATCCCATCCGACACTGACCAGAGGTCGACACATCAAGTGCGGTACGGTCGATGCATTGAATCGATTGAACAAAAGGTTCATGTACGTCTCGTGCTGGCCGGTGCGCATCAGAAGATCAGCGAAGCGCCGGATCGGCATGTTTGTGATTGTGAACAGACGATTGAACTGAATACCGAAATTCTCGCGTAAATGCCGCTTGTAGTCTGACTCGAGAGCATCCTGAGGCGGAGGCAGAGACGCACCCAGCGGATTGTAGACCAGATTCAAGGCTAAATCGGGATTGATCCCATATCCAAGGCGATTGACTAACTGGAGGGCTTGGATGCTCTTTTCGAATACTCCTTGGCCACGTTGCGCATCGACGTTTTCCCGTGTATAGCAGGGCAGGCTCGCAGTCAGTTCCACACGATACTGGGCGAGGAACATCGGCAAGTCCTCAAACCCGGGCTCGAGCAGGATCGTCAGATTACATCGGTCGATAACGTGAAGGCCCTGAGCGCGGCTCTCTACGACCAGCCTCCGAAAATTGGGATTCAGTTCCGGAGCGCCGCCGGTGATATCGACTGTGTTGACGTGCGAACTGGACTTCAGAAGAAACAGAACTCGCTCGGCGGTCTCCGATGACATGCTTTCGGTCCGCTTTGGACCGGCTTCAACGTGACAATGCTGGCAAGCTTGGTTACAAATCTTCCCCACGTTGACTTGAACAGTAGTGATTTGAGCTTTTGTCAGAACCGGCCATCCGTGCCGCTCAACGGTCGCTGCAAAGCTCGGAGTTGCGGTAATCATCGCCTTTCCTTAGCTTAGGCCGAAGCAGGGTTACGGAAACAACTCACGAATTTTCGAATAGAGCCGGCAGTCCCATTTGTTGAAACGCTCAATAATGCGACGCGTGGCCTCGTCTACAGTAGCGCTGGAGCGTTCGCCCTGGTTCACGACTGCAAGTGATCCTCGGTCCTTCCAATTGAACTGTTTCTGAAGCGCTGTATAGGCTTCATCCGCCCTGTCCTGATATCCGACAAACTTGAACTTTGTGCGCAGGTGGTCAATGGCAAGATCATATGCGCCTTGATCAAGATGCCCCGGCCGCACATCATTCTTATCTAGTCCGCTGAAGCACCGGACCATGAGGTTGTCAATATTTGCAGTTCTCTGCCCCTCCAGCATTTCAGGCAACGAAAGGGTCGAACCGCCCTCCGAGACAATGTCAGGCTGTGTCTGGCGCAAGTAATTGTAGTGAGAGATCACCCGCTCTACCGGGTCACGAACGATAGTGACGTAAGTGTACTCCTGTGGAAGGAACTCATGAATACCGTATTGGAAATGCCCCATAACCAGTCGAAACCTGGCGCGCTGTTCCAAAGGTAATAAACCTAAGTTGGAAACAAGAAAGCCTGGCGGATGTGGGTAAACATACGCAACCTGCGAATGTTTATAGTTTCCGATCATGGCCTCCCGAAATGCGGTTCCAGCGGTTTTGGGAATATGCATGAAGAGAATAGTCTCTGAATGGAGAGCCTCAGCTCGCCGAGGTATTTTGACTGTCAGTGGACAATTGGACAGCCGCTTTCGATTAGAAAACTTTGCCTCGACCCGCGCGGCTGATGAGGGCAGACAGCACTCACTCAAGTCGAAGAAGAAACTGTGCTCCTTCACATCCGGGCGGTAGTGGACCGCAAGCACTTCACCCACCGGACGTTCGTCAACATAAAACGTGATCTTCGGTGGGATTGACATCTGAGCTTTATCCATAGCCCAGCCGTAGAGCTCACCTTCAACATGCCCATCTAACCTGCCCATCAAATGTGGGTGCGTGTGGATGTCTTCGTCTTGCTTGGCGCCAATATCCGGCAGCAGAAAAGAGTGCGCAATTTTGCGACGAATATACTGCTCGCCAACGTGCGTGAACAGTAGCACTGCACCATAACTGCCCCCTGCGATCCACGTGACATGGTTTATAGCCAAACGGTTCACGGCCGCACCGCTTCCGCCGAGTATTCCCATACCCTGAACGGAAAGGTAGTCAGAAACGACGATGGCTAAAACCAAGGCGGCGAAACCGGGACCGAGGCCGAATAGGGTCGAGAAAGCGACCGCCATCATAAAAGGGATGACATAAGGAGCCGTAAACCATTGACGTAGAACATAAAAACAGCCTACCCCTATCGCAACGCTCAATGCTGCAGCGGCATAACCCGTCCATCGCGAGCGAAGCCAGGAGAACTGCTCAATCAAACGCCTGTCCTTTCATATCTGGCCAGGTTTGTGGATCAAAACGCGATTGAATTTCATACCGGGGCAGCGAAGACAGTTCCTCCACTTACTCTACCGGATTCTCCTAGACAACAGCTCGGCTGCTTGTGCACGGCCACACGTCCACGAATTCGCTCAAGTTTCGCTCTGCATCTGTCGAAGGTTGAATAGGCGGTAAGAACGCAAACAGATGAGCACTGCAAAGGCCACCAAAGTAGAAAGTTACGCTACACCGGACGTCACAGCCGAACTTCGGGAGCAGCTAATTTTAGAGCACTTGCCGCAAGTGAAGTTAATCGCCAGGCGAATCCACGAACGGCTGCCTGGGTCAGTCAGCCTAGATGACCTGATTTCGACAGGTGTGGTCGGGTTAATCGCGGCTATCGACCGGTATGATGCAGCACACGATGTCAAGCTGAAAACGTACGCGGAGTACAAAATCCGAGGCGCAATTCTGGATAGCCTCAGAGGTTTGGACTGGGCTCCGCGGCAGCAACGCAGGCGTGCCAAGCTCATCGAAGCGGCTATCGCGTCGCTCGAGCAGCAGCACCAACGGACCCCCGCCGAGGAAGAGATCGCCGCTCACCTTGGGCTTTCCGTCGCCGAATATCAAGAGTGGCTGTCAGACATTCGGGGGCTCACCCTCGGCAGTCTTGAGAACGCGGGCACTGAAGAGGAAGGTTGCGACCTACTTCGTTATCTAGCCGATAAAGACGAGCACTGGCCGTCACAGATACTAGAGCGCGCCGAACTCGAGCGCATACTTGCTGAGGCTATCGAAAAGATGCCGAGCCTGGAGCGAACAGTGCTGGCGCTCTACTATTACGAAGAGATGACGCTTCGCGAGATCGCCAAGATCGTAGACTTGCACGAGTCTCGAATCTCGCAACTGAAGTCTCAAGCAGTGTTGCGTCTCAGGTCCTACATGCAAAAACGCTGGCCAATTCAGCGCTGTTCTGCGTGAACGGATTCAGCAACTAACATCTCTATTGCGCATGTTCGACCGGCGTGACGTTCAGGCTCACCTGCTTACGTTGACGCATGACAACGACTGACGTTGGTGTACCCTGCTGGCGATGACCTCTCAAGAAGCTAGTAACATCGTGGGCATTAGCGATGGGCCGGTCGCCAATCGAGGTTAAGACATCGCCCGCTTTCAGACCGGCTTTTTCTGCGGGCGAGCCCTTGGCTACGGAACGCACGAGCATTCCGCGGTTTGCCCCGAAGTACTCCGCGAGCTGCGCATCGACGGGCTCGCATTCAATCCCCAAACTCGGAATGGTCCACATCAACATCGGACTCGGTATCTCGGGCGCCATGTTCAGCAGACGCGCCCGAAGCCGGCTAAAGGTCTCGTCCTGGCCGGGTACATAGAAACGCCTCAATTCCGCGTCCATATCGAAGTCCCGGGATTCACGCCTTTCCGTGATTACTGTCAAGGTTTGAACCGTTCGATCCCGCCAAAGCTGAACCTTCACTTTCCTTCCTTGCGGGGTCTCTCGCACAAGCCGGCCGAGCTGTTGAGCGCTAAGAATGTTTTCACCGTTATAGCTCAGAAGAATGTCACCGGGCTTGATCCCGGCTTTCTCAGCGGGACTTCCCTGCTCTGCCCTGAGTACCTCTACACCGCGAGGCTCTTCCAACATGAGGACTTTCGCCCGATCGGCGTCGATGTCGGCCAAGGTTACGCCCAGATAGCTGCCGCTCATGTGAACTTCGCCCGGGTCCAAAAACCCGTTGTCAGCGCCGGGTTGAATTTGTCCGACCAGACCTACTGCACCGAGCAGGCCAAGTAAGAAAATAGAAGCACGCATAACCAATCGTGACGCGTCAATATACATCTGGCCGCAAGGCATTCATTTCCATCAACAGTTGCATACAGCGCGTGCGGACATAATTGTCGCCCTGCTCGGAACGCACAATGTCTTGCAGAGTGGCTGCTAGCTGTGGGCTGAGTTCGGCGTTAGCTGGCACCGACGCCAGAACGTCGATTGCCTGAGAACGCACATCCGAATTCTTATCGTGCTGGAGAACGAATACCACGTTCTGCCGTGTCGCAGGATCGTCGACAAAGCGGCCCAAACCTTGCAACGCCTTCAGGCGCACACCCGCATTTGGATCGTGTTGCGCGGCGTAGGCCAAAGCATCGCGAACGTCACTGCCGTTCTGTTTGTTCAGTATTTCTACCGAATCCACACGTATGCCCGGGTCGCTCGGATCCTTGGAGGCTGCTATCAGCAGTCGCCTTACTTCGTCCTCGTCCATCCCGCCGGTTATTTCCCGCTCATGAACCTGATCAAAAATGATCCGGACCCGGTTATTCCCACTCGCCTGGATATCGCGAATATGCGCGGTCGAGGGATCAAGAAGACCAGCTTCTGATCCGCCGAAGCCAGAGAAGCCATTCGGCAGACCGTACCGATCGATCCAGCGCCCAGCGGTAAACCCGGCAAGGACCAAAAAAGATGCAACCGCTGTCCGCGTAGACCACGCCGAAAGTGAAAATCCAAACTGCCTCGCCCATCCTTGCCAGGAAAAGCCCGTGTTCTTTTTGCCACTTCGGGAGGCGGGGAGCGCTGTGTTCAATTCATTACGGCACGCTGACAAGAATTCGAGCGGCACATCGACCTGCTCTGCGTTGACCATACTGTGCCAGGACTTCTCACGTTCCAGAGCGCGTTTGCACAGAGCACATTCTGTCAAGTGCAGCTCAAGCATTTCCTCTTCCGAGAAATCCAGTTCGCCGTACAAATACAACGAGAGATTCATTTGAACCTGCGCGCACGTCATACGAATTCCCCCAGCGCTGTGCGCATTTTTTGTGTAGCTCGAAACAGGCAGTTCTTCGCGGCTTCTTCACTAACTCCCAACGCTTCCCCAATCGAACGCAATCTCATGCCTTGGAAGTGGCGCATTTCAAAGACAAGTCGCTCCCGGGGCGTGAGGCGACCCAAAACTTCCTGCACGCGGGCATTCACCTCTGCGCTCATCAGCTGCCGTTGTGGGTCCACATCGGCCCTGTGTTCGGCAACGAAGCGAAAACGGTCTACTTCCCCGCTATCGGTGGGGACGGCTGCAGGCTCTTCTTTTCGCACCTTCCGTTTGCGGATTTGATCAAGGCAGAGGTTTGTAACGATGCGATAGAGCCAGGTGCTGAAACTACAGTCAAACCGGAACCGTGCAAGATTCCGATACACGCGAAGGAACGCCTCCTGATAAACGTCGCGCGCGTCCTCCTGAGAGTGCAACAGGTTGAGAGCCATTCTCAAGACGCTTTGATCATAGGAGCGAACCAGCTGTTCGAAGGCATCTGAATCTCCGTGCTGCGCAGCGCGGATTAGAGCCGACTCCTCGACCCGGTCATTTGTGCCGCGCACGGCTACATTCCCAATCGCTTCTGCTCGAGTCTCCACCAACGTGATGGACGTAGAGGTTTCAATTTCGTCACGAACCTGGCGTATTTAGGGCGTTCCTGGGGGATGCGCGGCACCTCCGGGACCAGCTAAATCGCTCAGCTAGCTAGCTCTAATTCTATGACTCGCTTAGAAGGATCTAAATGCGAGATCCGGAAGCTTCGCACCTGTCCCGTCCGGGCCGTCTCCTTTGCCGGACCCGACGATCCACCCTGTTTCCATTTTGCTGCGAGCATCGCGCTGAGCGATGAGACGTCAGCAGCTTTGTTCCCTTCTGGAATGGCAGCAGTTTCCGGACTGGATTTTAAGTGACAGGTGCCCGTCACGCCCTCGCCCAGTTCGACAGTAGCTTTGTTTCCGTGAACCTCAACCAGACGACCGCTGACGGTCTGCCCTGTCTGGTGCTCAGAGATGAAGCCATCGAGGGTCGTCGGTTCAAGCTGTTTCATGCCCAGACGGACGCGCCGCCGCTCGCGATCCACTTCGAGCACGACGCCCTCCACCATTTGCCCTTTTGCTAATTTCTCCTTGGGATGATTGAGACGCTTCTCATTCGTGATATCCGATATGTGCACCATGCCCTCAATGCCATCACCAAGATCAATGAATACTCCAAACGCGACGACGTTCGTGATGGGCCCTTGTAGGGTAGAGCCAACGGGAAACTTTTGCGCCACCGAATCCCAGGGGTCACCTAAAATCTGCTTGTACCCGAGACTGACCCGGCGTTCTTCCGTATTGGCTTGGAGAATGACGGTCTCGACTCGCTCCCCGATTTTGAGTAAATCACCCGGCTTACGCACCCGTTTTTCCCAGGAGAGCTCAGACACGTGGATCAAGCCATCTACTCCGGGCAGTAACTCGATGAAAGCGCCGAAATCAGTTAGCCGGGAAACTGTGCCGCTTACGCGATCACCTACGTGGAAGGTGCGCGCTGCGATGGCCCAAGGGTCCTCCTGCAACTGTTTCAGTCCGACCGAGATTTTCTTAGCAGCGGAATCGATTTTGAGGATTTTGACGTCCAACTCGTCGCCGACCTTGACCGCATCGCTAGCCTTACTGATCCGGGCGTAAGCGATGTCAGCAACGTGTAGTAATCCATCTACTCCGCCAAGATCGACAAACGCGCCAAAATCCATAACACTTCGTACTTTGCCGTGGATAAGCGCGCCTTCCCGGAGCTCGCAAAACGCGTGTTCACGCCGTTGTGCCTCCTCTTGCTCCAAAATGACGCGACGGTCGACCACCAGATCTTCTTGTTCGAGGTCAAGCTTGGTAATGCGGCATTGAATTTCCTGTCCAACGAGCGCTTCCATTTCAGCCGTTTCCCGCACACCGCTCCTCGATGCGGGCATGAATGCGCGAACCCCGACATCGACCCGAAAACCGCCTTTTACCTGCTCAATCACCACTCCGGCGACAGTTCCCTTTTCCGCGAATGCCTTTTGCAGTCCGCTCCAGTCCTTCGGACGTTGCACCTTTACGGTGGATAATTCGTAATAACCCTCTTCATTTCGGGGCCCAATAGTTACGTTGAGGGTAGCGCCGATTTGGGGTTCGCCATTCCCGATTTCGCGCCACTTTGAAACCGGCAAGGAGCCCTCTATCTTCCGTCCAACGTCGACCAGAATGACCTCGGGGCCGACCGAAACAACCGTACCCGTAACGGTATCGCCTCTCTGTCCGTCAGCATGTTGTCGATCAAAATCGGACAACATCTCGGCAAAGCTGGATTCTTCCTGCGGTTCTGGATTGTGGGCGGAAATCGGTGGATTTAACTTCACATTACTCATGACTGCCGGGGTTGATCTTATTCTGTCATAGAGCGTTAGATATGGCAGACGCGGCAGGCACTCCTTCCAAAACAGGCTTTCGAGCGGCGCATCTCTTTCGGATACAGGATTTCGCATGGCTGCTATTTGTCACCATTCTCATCGCTACAGCGCCTGAAACGAACTATGATGCCCTAATTCTTCTGCCGCTAATTGGCGCATTCCAAATCGCTGAGCCGCGTCTAAAGCTGTTTTCCTCACGCAGAGGGCAAATCACCTCGATCGTGCTGAAATTAGATCTGAGTTACTTACTGATCGGCTACACTCATGGGCGCGACAGCTACTACTACCCAATCTTTCTAATTCCTGTAGTATCAGCAGCCACCATCCTGGAGTTGCCGGGCGTTATTCTCGTTACGGCGATTGCATGTCTAGCTTACTTCTCGTTTTTGCTTCCGATGTTTGTGGATTACGACATGTTTCGGCTGCCGCCAGACCAGATCAGCATTATGTCCCTCCATGCCTCCTTTTACGTCATTGTCGCGTTTCTCGTTTACGAGCAAGCCAAGGCCAAGCGAGATGAGGTAAAGCGGACTCAGAATGCAGCCGAGCGTCTGGCGGAATCAAACCGGAATCTCCGCCGCGCTCAAGCCTCACTTCGCCGAAGTGAACGACTGGCAGCACTGGGTCAACTTACGGCCGGCCTCGCTCACGAACTAAGAAACCCATTAGGAACAATCAAGGCATCCGCTGAAATGTTGACTAAGAATTCCACGAAAACCCGTCCTGAAGTGAGCTCCGAAATGACCGGCTATATCGTGAGCGAGGTTGATCGGGTCAATGGATTGATCGCGAGCTTTCTCGATTTCGCAAGACCGCTGCATATCCGTCCCATTGTTGCTGATCTGCACGCTGCAATCGACGATGTCGTACGAGAGCAATCGGATTTGGCCCGGAGCCGAAACGTCAGTCTATCTGCCAGCATCGCCGAGGGACCGTTGTCTTTTATGTTCGACCCGGATCTGCTCAAATCGGCCGTTTCAAACGTTGTGCAGAACGCCATCCAGGCCAGTGCTCCCGGACAAAGCGTAGAGATAAGGGCTGAAAAGCGCGATGACAATGTAATGATCTTTGTGAGCGACCGCGGGGAAGGAATACAGCCGGAGCATCTCGAAAGCATCTTCAATCCATTTTTCACAACCAAACCGCACGGGACTGGGCTGGGGCTCGCGATTGTCTCCAAGATTATTGACGAACATCAAGGCCGCATTAACGTTTTCAGCGAAGCCGGCGCAGGTACGACGTTCGAAGTTACGCTACCCGCAGGAGAACAGGTTTAGGCATGTCTGCCGGACGCATACTCGTGGTTGAAGACGAAGACAAGCTTCGACGGGTGATTCAACTGCATCTTGAATCGGCAGGGTTTGAGGCAGACGGGTCGGCGAGCGCAGAAGCGGCCATGCCTTTGGCAGCAACGGCCGATCTCATTCTTACGGACCTTCGTTTACCAGGAATGGACGGGCTACAGTTTGTTCAGCAACTGCAAGCCAGGGGGATACAAGCGGCCATCGTCGTCATGACTGCCCATGGTTCTATTGAAGCCGCAGTGGATGCGATGAAGCTGGGTGCGGCAGATTTTCTTCAAAAACCGTTCTCGCTCGATCATTTGGGTGCAATCGTGCAGAAGGTCATGGTCCTGCAGTCACTACGCACAGAAAACCGCCGCATGCGCGAAGAACTCGACCGGCGCTACGAGTTCGACAACATCATTGGGCGAAGCCCTGCGATGCGTGAGATCTTTCATACGGTTGAACGCGTGGCGCCTACCCGGGCTACCGTTTTACTGGCCGGAGAAAGTGGTGTGGGCAAGGACATGATCGCGCGTGCGATTCATCAGCACTCGCCGCGCAAGAATCATGCGTTTGTCAAGATTAACTGTACAGCGCTTCCGGAAAACCTCATGGAAAGTGAGCTGTTCGGTTATGAAAAGGGCGCTTTTACAGGGGCCAACGCGAGCAAGCCCGGCAAATTCGAACAAGCCGATCAGGGCACCGCGTTTCTCGACGAAATCGGTGACGTTCCGGGCAACATACAGGTGAAGCTCTTGCGTGTTCTTCAGGAGCGACAATTCGAACGCCTTGGATCAAATATCACTCGCAAAGTGGATGTGAGGGTGATAGCCGCTACTAATGTCGATTTACGTGCTGCCCTCGAAGAAGGACGTTTTCGGGAGGACCTTTATTACCGTCTTAATGTCGTTCCAATTAGCATTCCGCCTTTGCGAGACCGCAAGCAAGACATTCCTTTTTTAGCGATTCACTTCATTGAGAAGGTCTCAAATGACCTGGGAGCAACGGCCAAAGAGATCAGTGGCGCAGCCCTCGATAGATTGATAAGTCACTCCTGGCCGGGCAATGTACGCGAATTAGAGAACACGATTGAACGAAGCTTGGTACTGGCCTCGGGCGAGATCTTGCAAGCCGGCGATATCAGGATCGAGGCGCCGAGAAATGCCTCTGCTTTGGCGTCTAAACAAACGCCTCTCCTACCGGAAGGCGAAACATTGGAGCATTGGGAGCAGATGATGATCCGCGAGGCGTTGCAGCGAGCTAACGGCAACAAAAGCCAGGCAGCCCGAATCTTAGGCCTGACGCGGAATGCTCTGCGCTATCGGCTGTCCCAAATGGGTCTGGAAAGCGGCCCAGAAGAGAGCGAACGATCCAATGCGAGCAGTTGATCTTCGGTTAGTTACAAACGAACAATTTTCTCAGAGCGATGGCCCTTAAGTGCGTTTCTCGTGTCCACGATTAACTTACTGTGGTCTACAATCGCTGCGTAATCGAATTCAGTATGATTCGTAACCACTACGACGCAATCGGCTGCCTCGACTCCAGCAATAATCTCTTGCGAATGAAGGCTCGTTCCGTCAACGTGAATGGCCGGTACGTATGGATCGGAAAACGTAACTGATGCCCCTCGGCGCAGAAGCAGTTGAATAACATCGAGCGCAGGGGATTCACGGACGTCTTCAATGTCCCGCTTGTATGCGACACCTAAGATGTGAATCCGCGAACCTCTAATCGGCTTCGAGACGTCGTTCAACGCGCCTTGGATCTTCTCGATAACGAACTCGGGCATTCGGCCATTGATGTAGCCCGCCAACTCAATGAAACGAGCCTCAATGCCGGCCTGTTTGCTCTTCCAGGATAGATAGAAAGGGTCGATCGGTATGCAATGGCCGCCGAGGCCCGGACCAGGATAGAAAGGCATAAAGCCAAAAGGCTTGGTTGCCGCAGCATCAATGATTTCCCAGACATCAATATTCATGCGATCACACATCAGCGCTAGTTCGTTCGCCAGACCGATGTTAATCATGCGGAAGGTATTCTCCAGCAATTTCACCATCTCGGCCACACGCGTAGAGCTAACCGGGACCACGGTCTCGAGAGCTTGCTTATAGAACAGCGCGCCCATTTCGGTGCAAGTCGTGGTAATTCCGCCGACGACTTTAGGAATATTGCGAGTGTGAAATTTCGGATTGCCCGGATCAACTCGCTCAGGGGAGAAACACAGGAAGAAGTCGCGCCCCACCTTGAGACCGGTTCCCTCGAGCTTGGGCAGCAATAATTCATCTGTGGTGCCGGGGTACGTGGTCGACTCCAACATGACCAGCAATCCAGGATGCAAATGTTCCGCGATTGCATTCGTAGCAGAGACGACGTAGCTCATATCGGGATCTTTGGTTTTCCGTAGCGGCGTGGGGACGCAAATGTCAATTGTGTCCAGTTTCTCGATCACCGAATAATCTGAGGTGGCGCGCAGTCTGCCGCTTTTTACCAGTGGGGCAAATACGCTGTCTTCCACGTCCTTGACATACGACTGCCCGCGATTGAACTGGTCCACCTTGTCCTTCTGGACATCGATCCCGACTACTTCGAAGCCGGCCCGGGCGAACTCAAGGGCAAGAGGCAGGCCGACATACCCAAGTCCAAGCACACCGACGCGTGCTGTCTTTTTAGAAATTCGCTGCCGTAATTCAGCCGCAGCTGAAGAGGTCTGCTCGTCAGTACGCTCAACTGTTTCAGAGATCAAGAAAAAACCTTCCTTCGGCGATTCGTTCAGCCGGTCCCGTCAAGTAAATATGGTCTTCCCAGCGTAGGGTCAGGCTCCCCGCGGGGGTCCGGATCTCGAGTGGACTCTCGGCTACATTCCTGAGAATAGCAGCAACAGCAGCCCCCGTCGAGCCGGTGCCGGAACTCCTGGTTTCGCCCGCACCGCGCTCAAAAAATACGGCTTCAATCGTATGTCGATTTAGTACTCGAACGAACGAGACATTGGTATGCCGCGGAAAGCGTTGGTGCCGCTCCGCTTGTTGCGCGGCAACCTGCCAATTGGTTGGAAACTGGTCCACGAAAATTGCACATTGGGGGTTGCCGACATTTAAAATCGTCGCGTCAAAGTCAGTTCCGACCAACTGAAGGGTCGTATGTACATCTTCAATTTCGGGCAGCCCCATATTCATCTCAAACACAAATTCGTTGCTGCCCCTGGATAACAACTGGAGATCTTTTCTGCCGGCGCCCGTGACTACAGGAATGTGAGGTGGAGAGACTACACCATTTAAAAGACCGAAAGCAGCAGCGCAGCGGGTGCCGTTGCCTGAAATCTCCGCCTCGCCACCGTCCGAGTTAAAGAGCCGGGTACTTAGCTCTCTATCTTGAAGCCAGACCAGCATCCATCCATCGGCGCCGACCCCTGTGGTCCGCATACAGATGCGACGAGCGATTTCCGGCAAACCGGCCTGCCGCGCCTCATTTCTCCACGTCAGGAGAAAATCGTTGCTGGCGCCGTGCAATTTCATGAACGGGATTTCAATCATCGCTCCTTTTCGTCCGGGGTTCGGCTGGTTTGGTTAGTTCGTCGGTAAATTCCGACTAAAGGAGCGTCCTTGACGGCGATTTTGTTGTTGATTCGATAGACAGGATCTGCCGTGCGGTTGATAGCAGCGGAGACGAAATCGCCCTGCTGTGCAATAGCCCAGAGTTGGGGATGGAAAAGATCGGGCCGCGAAGTGGCGGCAAACCAAGCTGGCCCATTACCTTCATGTAAAGTTTCAGCGAGAGGGATACGCGCACGGCAAAAAATGCCGGTTAGATCACTGAATCTGGCCAGTGTGCCCTCATCATGGTGATAGTTCGCACGATAGAAATCAGCGCCGGCTTTCGTCCAGGCGCGGCGGGCAGTGGAGTTCACCTGTGACTCCTTCCAACAGATCCAGTTTTCTGGGGAGGGGCGGATAACCCAAATTGCGGTCGAAAGCAGCGGCAGCACGAAAGCAAACCGCCGCCATCGCGTTGGAACGACCAAGACGATAGCACCCGCTGCAAACGCGGCCAATGGCACGGCGGCGATTCCATAGCGAGTGTTGTAGTAAGTGAACGGCCAAAGCTGCGGGACATGGATGGGCGTCGCCCCGGACGAGTGAATACTCCAGACATAGAATACTGGCGTTACCAGCAGAAATAACAAAGGAGTGGTTACCTTCTTGGCTGCGGCACATGCCGCGCCCGCGCAGCCCAGCAGCAGCAGAGGCCACCCGGCACAAAGCTCGCCAGCTGCTGAGTAATAGAGGATGGCCTGTTTCCAATCGTGATATCCGGGATATGGCTTTGAACCTTGTATGGCGACCGGTGAGTAGGGGCCGTTGAAAAAATCGAGTGCCCGCCCAGTTTCCCACCAATTGTGTGCCACCCAATATAAAGGAACAAAGTTTGCCGCCAGCCCAAATACAATCAGTGTCAGCCAGCGCCGATTTGTCGCAAACAGGGCAAACCCGAGGCTTGCAAAAGGGATGAAAAACCAGCCGTCGTATCTTGTGAGGCTCATTGACCACACGGCAGCGACACCGGTCCAAACGAATTTCGTTTTCTGCGTTGTGCGGAAGCGGAAAAGAGCCAGCAACATGACAGCCAAACCTGCCAGGAATACGACTTCTGTCATGGGAATTGATGATAGGTACAGAACATTAGGATTCATAGCAAAGCAAGCGACGACAACGGCGGCTGCAACAGAAGTTTCATATACGTCCCGAGCAACCAGATAAAAGCAAAGACCTGCAACAACGAAACACCCGGCTGCTGGGATGGTTCCGGCGAGCCCGGTGCTCCAAAGCGAATCGTTTATGACAAACGGAAGACATAGGAGGTGAAGCATGGGCAACCACACAGTACCAAGCTGATCGTAACCAGGTGTCCGTGAATCGATAATGCTTCGGCTGATATTCAGGTGTGCCTGGGCGTCGCCGTAGTAAAGAACATACCCCCGCTGGAAGCACCAAAATGCGCTTAGAAAGGCCAGTACCGTTAGCAGTGCGCAGACGATGGCGGCCTGAGCAATGCCGCTTGGATGTCTAGAACGCCGTGAATCGCCGGAATTGGTCAAAGCGCTGATCGATCTCTTTTCGAGTTAGCGTTCGAAAACGTTCCACCCCGAATTGCTCACAGCAAAAACTTCCCATAACTGAGCCGTAGATCACAGCGCGATGCAGCTCATGAATATCAATATGGCCATTCTGAAGGTCAAATCCGCGCTCGGCTAAGTATCCGACGAATCCGCCCGCGAAGCAATCACCCGCTCCAGTTGGGTCGAATACATCTTCCAACAAATAGCTGGGGACCATGAATAAGGTGTCACGCCGGAAAAGCATGGCCCCATGTTCACCGCGCTTGATCACCAGACTCTGGGGCCCCAGGTCCAAAATTTTCTGGGCCGCCCTTCTCAGGTTACTCTGCTCGACCAGCATTCGGGCTTCACTGTCGTTCACCAACAGGAAGTCCCAGTCGCGGATAGTCTCGAGCAGCTCGTCGCGATTTTGTGCGATCCAGAGGTTCATCGTATCTCCGCCTGCGAAGCGAAGCCGGCGCATTTGCTTGTAAACATCGCGTTGCAGGGTAGGCTGAATATTGCCAAGGAAGAGGTATTGCTGGCTAGCATACGAACCCGGGAGCTTGGGCTGGAAATCCGCGAATACATTTAGATCCGTGCGAAGCGTGGTCCGATCGTTCATATCTGCGGAGTAGACACCCGACCAAAAAAAGGTCTTTCCAGGAACTTGCTCCAGTCCCTCGAGATCGACACCTTTGTTCGTAAGCAGCGCACGATCTTGATCGGCGAAATCCTCGCCAACTACGGCAACGATCGAAGGTTTTACGAAGTAACTTGCGCTGAGCGCAATGTAAGTGCAGGAACCGCCCAGGGTGCGCTCCCTTTTTCCGTGGGGCGTCTCAATCGCGTCATATGCAACAGAGCCAACTACAACCAATGACATTGTCTTGCATTGTACTGGAGGATCCGAAGCTTAAATTCAATTCTGAGTCTACAATGGAGTGTGAGTTATGAGCGGCCGTCCTCCGTTGCCGACATCACTGGCGCGCTTGTATGCCCGTTAGGCACGATTGCCCAGGTATTATATTGGTCGTCGACGCCTTCACGTTAGTGCGCTGCTTAACTGCTCGGATCCGCGGCTCCAATTCTCTTCATCTACGTTTGCGACGAGGGAGAACATGATGCCGGCGGTCCGGCGGAAGCTGCCGCACTCCCCGAAATTACGCTGATACGTTTGTGCAGTTCCTGATTGTCAGTGATATTCACGCCAATTGGCACGCTCTTGAAGCGGTCCTCGCGCATGCAGACGGCAAATTTCAACAGATCATCTGTTGTGGTGACATTGTCGGATACAATCCGCGACCCGCAGACGTTCTCGAATGGACCAGGGCACATTGCGCACACGTTATCCGCGGCAATCACGACAAAGTAGTTGCGGGGATTGATGACATTGAGTGGTTCAACGAGGTTGCCCAAGTTGCTGCACTCTGGACTAGAGAGCAGTTAGGTGGTGACCAGGTCGAGTATCTGCGAGAGCTGCAGATGGGCCCCCTGAAGCTCGAGCACTTTCATTTCTGGCATGGGTCGCCGCTCGACGAAGATGAGTACGTCACAATGCCACGCGAAGCCACACCGTGCTTTGCAGCTTTCGAGCTGCCGCTTGCGTTTTTCGGCCACACACATCTACAAGGCGGCTTCTTCCGCAAGCACAGGAGAACGGGCCCCATTATGGCGGTCCCAATGGAGCACCAGGGAAGGATTGTTGCGCTCGAGCGGGACACTTGCTACATGGTGAATCCCGGTTCGATTGGTCAGCCGCGAGACGGCGATCCACGCGCGGCCTATGCCATTTTTGATTCTGAACAAAACACAGTCGCGTTGCGGAGGGCTGAGTACCCGATCCAAAAAACTGCCGAAGAGATTTTGAAGGCGGGCCTACCGGAGGTGCTTGCGCTAAGGCTGTTCCAGGGAATGTAAGTGTTCAGGTTTCTGCGGAGAGATCTGAACCAGCGAACCTGAAGCGTCGTTTTGGGTTAAGAATGATCGTAATCTTGTCGCCGCAGCTTTCCCAACAACGCGCGCCAGATCCTCATCGGTCGCTTGCCGTATCCGCTCCAAGCTTCCAAATGTGCGCAATAATTTCTCAACCGTCTTCTGCCCGATACCGGGAGCATCATGCAGTTCCGAAGTCAAGCGCTGGGTGTTTCGGCGAGTTCTGTGAAACGTCAGGGCAAACCGATGCGCTTCGTCTCGAATAGCCTGGATCAGATGCAGAATCGGCGAAAACTTGTCCAGAACAATGGGCTCATCTTCCTGTCCATACACGTAGATCCATTCTTCGCGCTTCGCAATCGCAGCGAGCGGCTGATAGGTAATGCCGATCTGCTCCAGCGCGCCGGCAGCGGCGTGCAGCTGTCCAAGGCCGCCATCCACCAGCACAAGCCCTGGAAATGGCGTCTTTTCGTCCTGGAGTTTCGAATACCGGCGAGTAATCACCTCGCGCATCGAGGCGAAATCGTCGTTACCGGCAACGGTTCGGATGATGAATTTGCGGTAGTCCGACTTTTTCATTTTCCCCTCTTCCCACACCACCATGCTGGCCACTTTTTCCGTACCTTGGATGTGGGAGATATCAAAACATTCGATTCTGCGGGGGGGCTCCGGCAAGTTGAAAGCGTCCTGGACGGCCACTTGAATGGCTTTCGAGCTTGGCTTCATTACGCGAAAGCGCTGATCAAAACTGTGCTTTGCGTTTGTCTCGACCAAAGCGAGGAGGGCCTTCTTCGAACCACGGTGGGGTGTCGCAATCTCGACTTTCCGGCTGCGCACTTCTGAAAGGAACTCTTCCAGCTCCTGAAGCCCCTCGAAATCTGCGGGTACGTGAATTCGCCCCGGAATGTATTTAGTATTCAGATATACCTGCTTCAGAAGCGCTTCGAAGAACTCAGGCGGATCAAAATCCGTTTGATCTTCCCAGAAGAACTCGCGCCGATCGACGATGGTTCCATTCCGTAAATGAAATAGGTTTACAGCTACAAGCGGCGGCTCTGCATGATACGCAAAAATGTCAATGTTCTCGCCTTCGGCGGCCGCCATTTTCTGTTTTTCTTCCATTTCGCGGACCGTAGAGGCGAGATTGCGCAAGCTGGCTGCCTCCTCGAATCGCATGTCCTGAGCGGCCCCGGCCATCCGGCTTTCAAGTTGGTCGGCGAGGTCGCGATGCCGGCCTTCTAGAAACAGCCGTACGTCCTTTACTGCCGCTCCGAACGCCTCCTCTTTCGTGAGCCCCGAGACGCAAGGACCGAGGCAACGATGAATATGAAACTGCAGACAGGGGTGTGTGTGCTTGCGCCCGAAGTCGATTTTGCACGATGGAACTTTGAAATGGCGATGGATGAAGTGAACTAAACGATGCGCGAGGTTGCCCGGAAAAAACGGGCCATAGTAAGCGGCGCCATCCTTGAGTATCCGGCGCGTGACATAGACACGCGGATAGCGTTCGTTTGTCAGCTTCACGTACGGATATGTCTTGTCATCTCGCAGCAGGACATTGAAGCGAGGCTTGTACTGCTTGATGAGGTTGTTTTCAAGCGCCAGCGCTTCTTTGTTATTGTCCACTTCAATAAAGTGGATATCGCGCGCTTCCGCGATTAGGCTTCCCGTCTTCGCGTCAGCGAGCTTGTCTTCACTGAAATAATTCCTGACGCGGCCACGAAGGTTGTTCGCTTTACCGACGTAAAGCACTTTTCCCTCTGCATCCTTGTACAGGTAAACGCCTGGCCGAGTGGGAAGCAGCGCTACTTTCTCTCTAAGTTGGCCCTTTGCCTCGCCAATAATGGCGGGCTCATCCTTTTCCATCGGCAGCTATAATTCAATTGTGACACGCACGTTGTTTCTTGCTTGTCTACTCTCGCTGACACTCTCAGTTAGTTCTGGAGCGCAATCGAACACTAATCCCGTAGCTCCGAATCAGGAGAAAACAAAACAGCAGGGAGGCGGAAATGAGCCCACAGTTCAGCAGCAGCCCGAAGATAATCCGCCTGAAGAGGATTCCTCGGTAGCGCCGAAAGTATATCCGCTCAACCCGCTCGAGTCCGAACGAAACATCAAGGTGGGAAACTTCTATATGCGTCAGCGGACGCAGCGGGGTTACCGTGCGGCCCTCGGCCGATTTGAAGATGCGACGCGGTACAACCCGAATTCCGCGGAGGCGTTTTTTCGGTTGGGAGAGGCGCAAGAAAAGCTGAAGAATAAAGACGGTGCGAAAGCCGCTTTCGAGAAGGTACTGCAACTTGTACCCGATTCAAAGCTGGCTCATGCGGCCAAAAAGAAAATCGACGGTAAGAGCTAGACTTATACAAGGATCTTCTGAACAGAAGACCTACAGGCGCGGAGAGGTTCCTGCCAAATTACGCCGGATGGTTTCCCCGGCAGCCTCGATCCCGAACGTAATGTCGATGTATAGGATACCGTTCAGATCTGATGGAATCTCCAGCGCGCCTTTATGAAGCAGAATGATTCGACCACTTTGCCGGCGCATCAAGCCATGAAAATATCCAAGCTCGAAGATGACGTTCTGCCTGGCCCGCGGCTGAGCGGCGTCAGGTTCGCTCGTCACGTGGCCCGTATCGTCTGGTGTTAGCAGGACGAAGACCCAGTCTGCATCTGAAGCGTATACCTCAAACTTCTCAAGTATGCTCGCGCCTTTTGAAGGCTGCTCGGCGAGCATGATGGGCTCGTCGAAGCCAAGCCAATTCTGCAGATAATTTTTCAGCTCGAGCGCGGTCTTTCTGTCACGGCCATGCACGATGAAGGATTTTGCGCGTACCGCGTTCGGATCGAGAATTTCCTGAACCGCTCGAAGCAGCGGCGCTGGATTCGGAGACTTGCACAGGAACATCGTACTGTCTAGCTGCGACGAATTCCGCTCAAGATCTGCGTCCGGAGCCGCGGATTGGATGATGATCTTTGTTGAGGGAGAGACTTTCTTAATCTCCCTCGCTAATACGAGTCCAGTTTTGTGGCCGCCGGATGTGTCGAGAGAGCCGAAACACTTGCCCGGCGGCATCTTCAAATCAACAATAATCAACGGGAATTTTCCACGGCGCGCAAGCTCCCAGCCCTCATCGACGGAGTGAGACTGCGTGACCACATATCCACCAATGTCGGTGAGCAGATTGGCTGCGTAATATGCATAGAAGATGTCATCATCGATGATGAGGATTCGACGTTTAGATTTGCGCATAGAAGTCCCCTTCAAGAGCGTAGGGCGTGGTGTGTCGCGTGAGCACAGCGAGTTCTCAGCAAGTCGTTGAAAACAGGACGCAACTATTTTTAGAGACTTGCGACCCTCTTTGCTTCGACGTAAGTCTCGAAGGAGCTTCTTGAGCTAGGCAATATTCCGTTGTGCCAGCGCTAACCGAAACGTGCTACCTTTGCCAAACTCGCTCTCGAAGGTTATCTGTCCAGCAACCAGCTCTGCCAGCTTCTGGCTCAGATGTAAACCCAGACCGGTACCTTGATAAGACCTGTCGCTTGAAGGATCCACTTGGCTGAAAGCTTGAAAGAGCTTGTCCTGATCTTCGCGACGGATGCCGACGCCCGAATCGATGACCGCGAATTCCACCATAACGCCGCTGCCCTGCACCTGCTCTCGCATTTGAAGACGCACAAAGCCCGCATCCGTAAACTTAACGGCATTATTAGCCAAGTTAAGCAAGATCTGATGGAGCGTACGTCGATCGGTCTCTACGAGTAGGTCATGTGGGGTCACGTCAATTGACAGAGCTACGCTCTTATCGTCCGCCATGGGCTGGAGATAGCTGGCAATCTCATTAAGTATTTCTGCGCAGTTCACGGTCTCCTTTCTCAGTACGACCTTTCCGGATTCAATTTTGGCGAGATCGAGTAAGTCGTTTATCAGCGAAAGTAGGTGCCTTCCGCTGGCTTGCACGGTCCGTAGTTGCTTTTCCTGATCGAGCGTCAAAGGGCCTGGTAACCGCATCAAAAGCGTGCCGGTGAATCCGATAATTGCGTTTAGCGGCGTGCGCAACTCATGACTCATGCCGGCAAGAAACTGGTCTTTGGCCCGATTTGCTTTCTCGAGCTCAATGTTCTTCTCTTGCAGCGTTTTCTCAAACCGTTTACGGTCGGTGATATCGCGAATCGAAGCGCTGACGAGCATGCCTTCTTCCGTGCGGAAAGGGCTGAGACGAATCTCAATGGGAAATTCACTACCGTGCTTGTTCAAACCGCAGAGATCCAGCCCAGCATCCATGTCTTTGCATGGTTCAGTGAAATAACTCCCGCGGTGTTTGGGATTTCCGTTTCGGAAGCGCTCTGGAAGCAGGATCTCGGCACTCTTGCCCACCAACTCGTGACGCTCGTGGCCGAACAAGTCTTCGGTCTGGGAATTGACCAAAACGATTTCGCCGTCGCAATTCACGATGAGCATGGCGTCGGGCGCCGATTCCAGCAGCCCTCGGAACTTTTCGTCAGCCCGGCGGCGCTCCAGGTCGGCGTTCAGTATCAGTATCTCTTCTTGGACGCGCTTACGTTCGCTGATTTCGCTTTTCAATTGCCGGTTGGCTGCCTCCCCCTCCCTCGCCCGGCGCCGCCCCATTGCAGCGAGGAAAACCGCTGCGGCTAGCAAACCGGCCAGCGTGAGGGTTACCCCGAAACCGAGAATGCCCATTCGAATGTGGAAATGCACTACGTTACCGTTAAGGTTCAACGTGAACTCATGGTCGTCTCCTGCGAAGCGGGTTCCATCACTAGGTCGGACAACAGTCGCCAAGTGCTTTGATGTGAGCGCATCGATTCTTGCGATTTCATGAGCACGGGAAAGAATGGATGCGACTAGATAGACAGTCGCCACGATTAGACTCACCTTAAGTCGCCCGGCGAATCTGGCCCATTTCCGCTTCGAGCGCGGAAGAACCCCGTATGGTGGTCTCACTGGTCCATCAGTCTCGACTTCCCCAAGTGACTTGTGACTCGGTTTTCTCACATTTAGCCAGCCTGGCACGTAGGTCAAAACTCGAGACGTAAGCCCACCTGCCCTTCGCGACCAGGCAGCGCCTGAAGCATCGCCCCGAACGGCGTTGAGGCAACATTCGGAAATGTCTCAACAGCCGCCGGGTTGGCGTTGTTAAACAAATTGAAAAACTCCACATACGCATGAAGCTGTAGTGTTTCGCGGATTTTGAACAGTTTCGCAACGCGGAAATCCACATTGATGAAAGGCGGTGCCGTAAAATGATTTCGTCCTTTCGTGTAATCCAGCGCGTTATAAAGCCCATCACCATCCACATCGACGAGCGTTACGACAGAAGCGCTATAGTGAAATCCGCTTTGCGCCCGGAAAATGCCGCTTACACTAAATCCCCAGGGCAAATCCCAAATGCCGTGTAGCAGGAACGTGTGATCCAGTGCCAAGTCTGAAGGTCCGGAGGTCAGAGACGGTCCGTTATAGAATTTTCCTGCCTTTGGCACGGGGTTCCCGTTACTAGCGATAAAAGATCCGTTCGCATTGGTTTTGCCGGACGCAGGGTCAATTACAACCGGTGCAACGCCCACGTAACTATCTAAGGGCCCGTTAACTCCGGATGCAAACGATAGGCCCAAGCCCCGTTGAGGGTCCGTAACGAGGTTTGCTACAGCGTCGTCGACGGCGTGGGTGAACGTGTAATTAGCCTCGATAGCAGCATTTCGACCGAAGCGCTTCTGCAGCGATACAACGGCTCCGTTGTAAGTGCCGGCGTACCAGGGCCCGTATCCAAGAGTAATATTGTGGCCAGTACCTGGTTGTAACTCGCCAGTATGGCCCTGCATGCGGGCGACGAAAGCCAGGTTCGTATTGCGCACGCCAAGGATGTCATAAATATCGCGATGGTAAAAGCCGGCTTCCAGAACGAGATCGCGTCCCAGTTCCCGCTGGAGGTCCACCTGCATGGCGCTCGTGTAAGGTGTCCGGAATTTGGGGTCCACCGTGACGGGAATGGCATCTCCAGACGCCGCGATCGCGTTCGTCGAAAGATGGCCGAAGGGATCCCAAGTGAAAAAACCCGGTTGGCGGCCGATCGCGGAAGCGGCAGCCGCCGCGAACTGGTCCAGGGGTAACCCCGAGAGTTGCTGAACGTTAGAGGTGTCCAGGACGGCGTTTGCCGGAATTGGAGCATGCCCGGGCGCAACAATTCTGTTCAAGTGATCGATTCCGTAAAGGGGCAGGGGCAAGACTTGGGCACCAAACATACAGCTCGGATTCTGTTTGGCGATTTGCTCATCCGTGAGCGTATTCGAGATGCACGGAACGCCGGTCCCGCGAATTGCGAAGACCTGCGCGACCTGACTCGGATCACCATAAAATAGCCGAGGAAACGAAAGGTAGCGGGTTGTGCTAATAGCCGCCCCGCCCAACTCCGGTACATCACGGGCCGTACCTACTCGGAACCGGTCATAAAAGATCCCCCAGCTCGCACGCACCACCGTTTTCGGAGTCAAGGACCAAGCTAGGCCGACTCGCGGCGAAAGATTCAGGTTGTTGGGAAAACCAGAATCGTAATCCCATCGCAAACCATAGTTCACGATGAGAGAGCGCGCAACCTTCCAGTCATCCTGGGCGTAAGCGCCGTCGTAGTTATTACTGAGGTGAATGCGGCCTTCCTGAATCGTACTCGCGCCCTGATACGTGATCAGATTCACCCCGGAGTTTACAGGTCCAAATCGATCGAAGTCGGAGATTGTTGCAAACATTTGGTTGAAAATGTTGTTCGACTCCGTTCCATCTGCAATGATGCGCTGGAAATCCCAGCCGATCTTCCAACCGTGAGGGCCATTCTGTCGCGCCAGACTGGTACCGAGAGACGCGTACTGCTGGCGCAGCGCAAAAGGCGTAAAACCCGGGCCAAACATAACTTGGCCCCGATTGCCTGTGATCTGACCTGAGTTGTAGGTATCGAACAGATTGAATAGTGTTGAGGCCGCACCAGCCCGGGAGTGCGATGCATAGATACGTCCGGGCTCACCCCGATACTGGCCGTAAAAATTCAGTACGAATGGGTTAGCAGCATCGCCCAGCAACGCGACATCCGAAGCGCCGAGCATCAGGCGCCTCGCATCCGTGTTAGTTCTTGTTGACGGCAAACGAGTCGCTTCCGAGAGCGGCAGAAAATCACTGACGTGCGTGTTCGTCAGGTTTACCTGTTCGCTGAACCAATTACGGCCGACCTGTTGGTCAAGCTTTGTCCGAAAGCGCGTATCAAATGTCCTCGAATGGGCATTAAACGGGGATTCAAACAGAACCAGCGTATTTGGTGTATGCGCCGGAAATTGAAAGTTGAGATCACGGCTTTCCCGGATGCGCTCACCGGAAACGAAAAAGAAGTCACGATTTTTGACGAGCGGAGCGGCGAATTGGCCGCTCGGATCCCAGCGGAGCAGGAATGGAGCGCTCCTTTGTCCGGGGAGATCACTGGAATCTAGATTGTAATTACGGTGGAACAGCGAAGCCGCACCATGGAAATCGTTGGTGCCGCTCTTGCTCACCACATTGACTATGCCGCCGGATGCATGGCCGAACTCCGCCTTATAGCCGGAGGTGATCACTTGGAGTTCGAGGATCGACTCCTGATTGAACGGCGCCGCCGCGCCTCCGTTGATCTGATCGCTATTCGGAAGTCCATCGATCAGGAATTGGGCGTTCCCGGCTCTCTCGCCCAAAATGGGAGTGGCGGTATCGGAGTCTATCGCCGCCTGACGATTGAGCACCACGCCTGGCACCAGTTGCAGTAGATCCAGATAATTTCGCCCGTTCAGAGGCATATCCTGGATCTGCCGGGGCGTGATCATCGCGCCGAAAGACGAATTCTCAACATTAAGACGGGCGGATCCGTTTACGCTAGCCTCCGACTGTACGGAAGCCACGCTGAGGAGAATATCGAGATCCACACTCGCGTTGGTTGGCACGTGTACGTCACTGAAACGTTTGTCGCTAAATCCTGCTTTTGATGCGGTAATTTCGTAGGTACCCGCGGACAGCCCTGCAATGCAATACAAGCCCGTCGCACCGCTTTGGGCATATCGATCCGTGCCAGTTTCCTTGTTTTTCAAACGCAGCGCTACGCCGGGCAGCGCGAGACCTTGCTGGTCCCGAACGCGCCCCGAAACGACCGAAATGATTTCGGCCTTGCTACGGGGAGTGAGAGCGAGAGCGACAAGCAAGCTGCATGCAGGTATGAGAGTCGCGAGCCTGCATCTTTTCGGATTCCATTTTTGAAGATTTTCGTATATGACGTTCATAGGCGCACTCCAGAACTCAATTCGTCTGCGCAGAAGTTCCGCGTGTGATCACAAGAGCATGCCCCGAGCGATGTCAGTTACCCCTTGCGATCTCGCCCAGCACCCGCATAAGTGCAACTGCATAGCGCTCAGCAAGTTTGGGCGGGCAGAAAGGAAATACGATTTTGTTCAACATATGTGATTTCCTGGCCAAGGCCTAAGCAGGCGAGCTATTTCACAGGCTGCGGCGAGTTGATATCGCGCGCTCAACGCGATTACCGCAACAGGTTTCGAGCGGACGAAAGGTTTACAAGAAGGTGTTTCAAGCGGCGATCCGCGAGATCATCAATCCCCGATATGTGTGCCGCTGGAATTTGTGAGGCACGACTCTATAACAGTCAGAAGCCGCTGTGGATCTATCGGACGAATAAGAAACTGGTCTGCACCCAGGGCCAGAGCCCGCGCCCGGTCTTCGGGTTCACACATTGAGGAGGTGAGGAAAACAAACGGAATGCGGGCCAGTTTTGGATTGGCTTTGACACGTCGAATGAAGTCGTACCCGTTGCCCTCCGACATACAAATATCACAAAGTATGAGATCAGGCGTGTGCTGGTTCGCCAGTTCAAGGGCTTCGCTCGACCTCATGGATGTGATCACGTCGTACCCGGAGGGGGTGAGAGTGGCGCAAGCGAATTGGAGATTGGACTCTACATTGTCGAGCACGAGGATCTTCGCAGATTTAGGCGCGGGCTGAAGAGTGTCGGCTGTTCGATGCTTATTGCGGCACGCGAGAGGGCTCGAATCGATAAAATCTTTGATCTGTTGAACGAATGCTTCGGGATTGATCGGCTTCGCTAAATATCCATCGAAGCCAGCCTGGAGAACGCGATCGCGATCTCCTACCATTGCGAGCGCGGTCACAGCGACGGTAGGAATCGAGCAGCAGTTAGGATCGCTCTTTAGCCTACGAACTACTTCGTATCCGTCGGTCTTGGGAAGATGTATATCGCATAGGATGAGGTCGGGTCTCATCTGAGCCGCTGCGCACAGACCCTCTCGCCCGTCACGCGCAGAAACCGCGATGTGCCCAAAAGCACGAATCAAATACATCATCAGATCGAGGTTCGCCGGATTGTCTTCTATGACCAGAATGCGCGCGGGCATGTCATCCCCGGACCAGCAGAAATCGAAAGGTGCTGCCCTTGCCAAACTCGCTTTCAAAGCTAATCTGCCCTGCAAGCATCTCTGCCAGTTTCTGGCTGAGGTACAGCCCGAGACCGGTGCCCTGATGTAAAAGCTCATTCGAAGCATCCAGTCGACTGAAAGCCTGAAAAAGTTTGTTTTGATCTTCGGGACGGATGCCGACACCAGTGTCGATCACTGCGAACTCCACCGCTGGAACATCGCCCATCAGTTGTTCCTTAACTTGAAGCTGCACGCTGCCCGATTCCGTGAACTTCACGGCATTGTTGCCTAGATTCAGCAGAATTTGGTGCAGTGCGCGGCGATCTGTTTGTAGATGTAAGTCACGTAAAGGCGCATTGACGCAAATGACCAGGTCCTTGTCTTCCACCATAGGCCGGAGATACGCGGCGATTTCCTCTACTATCTCCCTGCAGTTCACGGGTTCTCGCCTCAATTCGAGCTTTCCGGATTGAATCTTCGCGAGATCTAACAGATCATTGATCAACGAGAGCAGGTGCCGCCCACTTGTTTGTACAATTCGCAATTGCTTTTCCTGATCAAGTGTTAACGGGCCGGGTAACCTCATCAAAAGAGTCCCAGTAAACCCGAGAATCGCGTTTAGCGGGGTACGCAACTCATGGCTCATGCTGGCAAGAAACCGATCTTTAGCCTGATTTGCCTTTTCGAGCTCGATATTCTTTTCAAATAAAGCCTTCTCAGAGCGCTTCTGCTCGGTTATGTCCCGGTTGATTTCGAGCACCTCAATTCGGTCATCCAGAGAGCGAGGCACCCATCGGCTGGACACCATGATCACGCTCCCATCGCGTTTGGCATGTCGAAGCTCACCCTCCCAGTAGCCCGTATCTATCAACGTTTGTCGAATTTTTTCGAGTGGTTCTGGGAACACCGTTTTAAGCAGTTCATGTTTGTTACAGCCCTTGGCTTCTTCTTTGGACCACCCATACAACTGTTCCGCGCCTCGATTCCAGAACAGGATCCTGCCGTCCAGGTGGCGCACGAGAATTGCGTCATGGGCCAGCTCAAGTAGGCCAGCCTGCCGCTCCAGCACAGCGGCCATTTTTTTTCGTCCCTCAATTTCGTTGGCCAGGTTTTTATTTGCAACGGCGAGTTGGGCCGGGCCTGGTAGCCGAATCAGCACCGGGAGCACTGGAAATAGGAGAGCGGTCGTAATGACGGAAGCAATGGCAGTGAAGGCTTTCACAACACCATCCAGCCGATACATAGCGTGCCAGACAGTCCAGACAGAGAGCACATGTGTGGTTCCGCAAGCCAGGATAAAGACGCCGAACGCTACAAAGACCCAGTGGAACGTTAACTCTTTCCGTTTACGTGCGAGAAGAAACAGGAAAAGCGGGATGATGTAGTAAGAAATGGCGATAAGTAAGTCCGAGGTCACGTTCAACCAAAGAACAGCAGGGTTCCAGAGGTAGCACACGCCGTGCGGCATGAAATCGCTAGAAAACAGTTTTCGGAAGAACTCAAGCATGATCTTAGATTTTTTCGAAGATGGACAGAATTTCGTATTCGCCATTGACGGGCCGCATTGATGACGTGCGGTTTCCACATCGATTTCGAATCGGAATGCCCTCAATCACTGCACAACGCTAGTACGAGCCTTTTCCGGGAGCGGGCATAGGGGCTCCGGATTTCTGAGTGCAAATTGTTACGTGTGCAAGGGTTATCGGGGGTTTACGTTTTTTTTTCGGGTTGTGACTGTCCAGGTGCTCAACTCAGGCGCGATCGGCTTGGGATCAGAATCACTCACCGCGTAAAAGTTCCAGGGGTCTCCGATCC
>JBJMGM010000119.1:0-8885 GCA_045807905.1 Bryobacteraceae bacterium
AGAGCAATCTTGAAACCCGGCTGATCCCAAACTGCTGGGTAGTGGGGCCTTTCGGCGGATGAATCGCTTGAAAGTGCGAACCTCCAGACGAAGAAGAAATCGCGGCAGCTCATATACGTTGCGACTTGCTTCGGGTGAGCTCGCCCCGCTCGCTGCTCCAAAAGTCCACACGCTTTGAACGAGTTCCCATGAGAACGCCATTCTGACGAGGCGAAGTAGAGGCGTGGATCATACGGCGTGTGACATTCTTAATTGCAGGCCGAAGTCGATTCGCACCGGAAGTATAGGGCCTCATGCTAGAATTCGCCCTCAAAGGCCATGCCCGTTATAGACATTCAACCACTCAAATCCTCGTTTCACGGTGAGCTGTTTGAGCCGAGGACGCCGGCTATAGCGATGCTTGCCGCATTTGGAACGCCAGCATACAGAAGCACGCTGCGCTGATCGCCCGCTGCTCAGGGATCGCAGACATTATCGCTGCTGTGAACTTCGCGCGAGAGAACGATATCCTGACGGCGATCCGAGGTGGTGGTCACAACGTAGGCGGGCGCGCACTTTGCGATCACGGTATCGTAATCGACTTTCGCGAATGCGTTTGGCGCATGTTGATCCAGCCAAACGCAGCGTGCGAGTTCAGGGCGGAGCCACTCTGGGCGATCGCGACCGGGAAACGCATCCATTCGGTCTCGCCGTCCCGTCAGGGATAGTACCAAAGACGGGTATCGGAGGTCTCACTCTCGGTGGCGATGTTGGTGGCTGGTTCGGAAATATGGGATGTCTATTGACAACCTCTTGTCTTGCCAGATGGTTGCCGCAGACGGAAAAGTACTCACGGCCAGTCCGGCTGAAAACGGCCCTCCTTTCCGCGCTTGACGTTGAAACTACGGAAGCCATCAACACCGCCTTCGGCCCGAACTTACCGCGCTTGACAGCCGTGAAGAAGAGATTTGGTCCAGGTAACTTCTTTCGGGTGAATTACAATGTTGATCCGGCGTTAACCTAGGTCGCCGCCGATTGAATCGAGAATCGGGAAGCCGCGCTCGATGCTACTGGGAATCGGATTCCGCAGAGCATTGCATAGAATTCGCAACCGGATTGGGAATCGTAAGTCAATATCGTGTGGAATTAGCTGATCGCAATGGATCGGAAACGATCGCCTCGCCGAGAGCGTTTGTGAGCCAATGCGAGCCTCTTAAGAACACCGATCAGCTGAGCATTTGGGACCACGTTCCGATCCTTCAACCGGGGAAGGAGTATTTTAATTTTCATGCCTGAGCCGCTGATGATTCTCGTAGCAGGTCCCTATCGGTCGGGGACTAACGATGATCCAATACTGATCCGGGCCAATGTCCATGCGATGACGGATACGGCCCTCAAGTTGTTCCGGCTGGGCCATCTTCCAGTACTGGGCGAGTAGTTCGCACTGCCGTTGATCGAGCACGCTGGGTCCCAGCAAATCGGCGATGGCATGTTCAGCGAAATCTTTCATCCCATATCCCGCGAGTTAGTCGTGCGGTGTGATGCGTGTTTACGGGTCGGTGGGCCGTCCAAAGGTGCGGATGAGATGGTTTCGCTCGCCAGGCGTCTTTGCCTTGTACCTGGTCCTGAAAGAGCTCAACAGAAAGTCATCATATCTATTGACGATGAACTTCCGATGCCAGCGCAATTTAACGCACACCTCTAATTAGGAGAATTCGCCTTTGTATCTCGGCACGTTCAGGAGAATTGGGATTCCGACGAAGGACCTCTTCATACCAGTGTGCAGCATCGTTGGAGTAGCCTAAACGAACGTAGCAGAGCGCGACCTTGTAAGGAGCGCTGGCGTCTGTGGCGTCGAGTTCGGCAGCCTTTTCGAAGCTCTGCCTAGCAAACTCCCAATTTTCCAGCTCGAAGTATGAAGCACCTAATCTAAAGTGCATGGTCGCATATTTGCCATCTGCCAAACGAATTGCTTGAGTGCTTGCGTTAATGGCTTCCTGAAATCGTCGGAGGCCGAATAGTGCGTTTGCTCGCGACTGGAAAAACCAGGGGTTAGACGCATCAAGATCACTGGCTTGTCTGGCATGGCTCAGAGCTTCTGAAAACACACCGCGACCGTTCAACACATCCGAAATCAGGTAATCGGCGAATGCAATCTGCTTTTCTGATTCCTTCTTTCCGGTACCCGCGGTTATGCACTCTCGAGCGTTCGAAAGTACATCGTCCGGTTGACTGCCGCCCTTAGCAAATGATTCAGCGGCACTACACCAGTTCGTCCAAGCTCCTCCGACGGAAGCGGCCTGCCTATAGCTTTTTCCCGCGTCAGCGTACCTCTGGACTTGGTCCAGACGAGCGCCTTGCTGTTGCCAATCCGATGGGGTGGCCGATCCAGTGTCGACCAGCGCTGCAAACCAGTGGTCGATCTCAACTGTCCGGTTCAACTTATACACAGTACTGGTCAAACCGCGCAAACTCGTGGCTTGCTGTTCCAGATTTCCAGTGGCCTTGCCGATTTGCAAAGCGTGCTTGAAATGTTCCGCTGCTTGCACAAACGAGCCTTGTTCTTCAAAAACGCCAGCCAGATCGTTGTACATCTCGGGATCTGGCGTTCCCGTCAGCGTACTAGACATTTGGATGGCGTTCCGGAGCGCCATTTCCGCTTGTCTCAAAAGACCAGCTTTAACCGTGAGGTCGCTGTAAACCGCTTTGACGTACAATTCGTGTCCTAGCAGAAAATTAGATCTCGCAGACGGTGTCAGGCGCGTTGCGCGTTCGGCGGCTTCAATTGCAATGTTCCAATTCTCTGGTTTGGCCCGTTCGGCGACCCTTAGCAACAAATCTGGATTGCTGCTGGCCTGTTCGAGAGCGGATCGAAGGATTGAATCAATCTTCCGACTCGTGTTCTGCCAATCGGAATCAGGATCGTTTGAGAATTGTAGTTGCTTCTGCTCTTCATCCAAACGATCGATCTTGTCGAAAAGTCCTGATAAATCGCCGTTCATTGGTGCAGCGCTTTTTAGCAGCTTTCCTATTAGTTCGGCCGGGACAGCGAAATTAAGATTCTGACCATCCTTAAGCATTGCCACCGCCACGCCAATAACCTCACCCGCTGAATTTAATATGGGCCCGCCGCTAGATCCGAGAGAGATCGGTGCAGTGATTTGGAGCAGTTTTTGGCCATCGAATTCTCGTAAACCTGCGATTACACCCGTGCTAATGCTTTTTTCTAGGCCTTCTGGGTTGCCAATAGCGAATATACTTTCACCGGGTATCGCGCGGTCGTGCGAAAGTACAAGCGGCGTTGCTGCGATTTCTACGCTAACGGCAATGATCGCCAAGTCATTCGCTGGGTCTCGCTTCTCAACCGCTGCGGGAATTCGCAGGGCGCCTTGCTCCAAAAAGACATTTCCGCCCTGAACTACGTGGAGATTGGTCGCGATAGTATTTTTTTCAACGAGGAACCCCGTACCGAATAAGAGCGGTGATCCGTTTCCGTCGCGAACCGAGATAACAAAAACACAAGATGAGGTCTTCTCATAAATCTGAGCAGCGATATCGCCTGTTTGGGCTAAGACAGATCCGGAGAGGAATCCTGCTGCACATAGGGGCGCAAGTACGGACAGTTGAAACTGATGCGGAACACGCCACATAGTTAATCAATTCACTCTAGTGGATAAGTGAAGTTCCAAACTCTTGCGAAATTGTGATGCCGAAGAGCGGGTTTGGCTCCATTTTATTGAAACAATCGGATTTGAGGACGAACAGACGACACTCGACGAGTCTCTTAAGTTTCGGCTGCGTGAAGACCAGGAAATCCGGAAAGCGATCTTGGCGGCTGTGTTGCAGGATCCGGGCTCCAGAAATGATCTGAAAACGTTACGCATCCTCCGTATGTAGAGTGATGCGGTTAGGATTCCCTAGGAATGCTGTGTGTCCCCACAGTTCAGCACGTCGTCGCCTTGATCCTTAAGAACCGCTCGTTCGATCGCATGCTTGGGTTCATGCGAACCACAGAGTATACCCTCCACGGCTTTACAGGCAATGAATGGAATCCGCGTGACCCGGCACACATCGACCGGGGGGGAAAAGTGACGGTGAGCAAGGATGCCGGCTTTATCTTCAGCTATGACCCGGGCCACAGTTCCACGACGTGAAGCTACCATGATTCGACAATCCGGCTGGGCGTCCGGCTACATCCCTACCGAACGCGGGATTCATCCTCAGTTACTCACAGCAACCGCACATTACTCCGCCGATGCGGACACGTTCATGAAGTGTATGGCGCCGACTACGGTTCTATCTTCATGTTCGACAGCGCGGTTTGGGTCCCCACTCCGATTTCGAAGATATGACGCGGAATGCATGCACCCAAAAGTGATCGAGTGCCGGGATATGCCCGCCTCTTCTGCAGGAGAACACGATGCGCGACGTCGCAGGATGTCGGCAGCTGCGCGCTTCCTGCTGTTTAAATTCATGGTAAATAAGCGAACGGCAGATGCGGGCGTGATTTCACCGTGCACCTGATTGGATCTACATCCTTTTACTTGACTCGCAGCGCTGCTCCGATATCTGTCATATTCGATAAGCGGTTTGGCTCTCCGATTCGAATCCAGCTCTCCGTCTCCGGGGGTTTTTACCGACTATGAAAGGCTCGATGGGACAGAAACATTTGAATGGAGCGAACGCTGATGCTGCTGATAAGCCGTAAAAGACGGAAATTTCGTTGGCTACCCCCAGGCGGAAATTAGGCCGCGAAGGGAACGGATAATTGCCGTTAAAGTGGCGTTAAAACCACGGTAAACTGGAGGCATGACCGCGAACGTCGCGCTGATTGGACGCCAAATGTACCTGTTTAGGCCTGCTTAAACTTTGGAGTTTCCAGAGACTCCAACTTCATGAGGTAGCTTTTATGGCGGTATGTATTGCGTTTTGACCGAGTCACGAATTGAATGAGCGCATTCGCCGAGAGCTGAAGCCGACGAGCAAGTCCTGTTGCAGAACGAGTACTTGGCCGCTGACAACAGAATCTTACACGCGCATCTGCCTGCTCGGCTCCGGTTAACCGATCCGCAGCGCTCTACGCTGGCGGAATCGGCAAACGTCTGGGCCGGAGAGCTCCAACAGGTTGCTTGCCTAGCCAAGCCGGACACCATCTTGGCCTGGTATCGAAAACTGATCTCTCAGAAGTTCGACCGCTCGAGATATCGAGGATATCCAGGGCGGCCTTCGGCGGGCCGCGAGGTCACCGAACTGGTGCTGCGCCTGCCGCATGAGAATACTGGCGGGATATAACCGCATTGCTGGACCTTGGACAACATCGGACATGCATTTCTGACTAGACCGTTGCACGGCGCCTATGGCGTCCCGCA
This sequence comes from Bryobacteraceae bacterium, assembly GCA_045807905.1. Taxonomy (GTDB): domain Bacteria; phylum Acidobacteriota; class Terriglobia; order Bryobacterales; family Bryobacteraceae; genus Bog-105. The sequence continues at coordinate 5,349 of JBJMGM010000119.1, forward strand.
CTCGGCCAAACTGCGTCATATCTACCGTGAAAGGCAAGCTGCCTGGAAGCTGCTGTGACAATTCTTCCAGCGGATCGGTGCTGCGAGCGAGCAGGGCGACTTTCGCGCCCCGACCAGTGAGCGCGATCGCCGTCGAGCGCCCAATGCCCGACGAAGCGCCCGTGACAATGAAAACACGATCTTCGATTTGCATCGTTCGATCCTCCTATTTCAATTCGACCAATATCATCAGTGAATGCGCTGCTCTCCCTGGTCCCTCGCAACAGCGCTGGTCGCTTGACGGATCGAACGATCTGTTGGAAGATGAGCCGGTGCATGGGGGTGGAGGCGACCGCCGAGGCCTAGCGCCGCTTTTATACCAAAGGTCGCTGATCATGCTGGCTCGATTAATGCGGCGATGGTCCCGAAAATCAAATCTCTCTCAACCAGATTATTCACTGCAATAAACCAAAACAGTAAAGCGTACTGTCATACGTAGCGATGTAAACACGCCCGTTCGCAACCGACAGTCCGCTGAAGTGATTGAATGAGGTTATCTGATCACCGCTCGAGTAAAGCTCCTTGCCGGTTTCGGCATCGAGCGCATATAGAGTGGCGTGCGTGGAATTCCTGATTCGCTCCGGGCTGTAATCATACAAGCCGCGTTCCGGATAAGCCTGTTCCGTGTTCTCGCCGCTTCCATACGCGAATACGACGCCGTTGGCGACAACGGGCGGTTCCGCCCGGTTCATATCACGCGACATCCAGGCGGGCACGAGTTCGAAAGAGCCGCCCCGCGACAGAAGTTTGAATGCAACGATTGCACCGTGTGTAACGGGCCTGTAGGAGACAGGCGGATGAAAGTTGCTGTGAACCGGCCCCCAAAAAGGCGTCAGGATCCAACGCGTACCTGAGGAGTCTTCCCACGTGGCAAGCGAACCCCAAATACCAGCGGAAGCGAAGTTCACTTCCTCGTTGCAGAGAAGCGGTGTTTGCGCCAAAGGCGTTTCGTGATCGTCGCCACCAGAAGCCCTTGCGTCCAGAAGGTAAATCCGGCATGCCTTGCTTCCAGTGGCTAACAATTCCTTGTCTCCAAATTTGAAAACGGCCGGAGTAACCTGCATATCAAGATCGCGCTTACGCATCCAGAACCAATTCGACGGTTCAAACCAATCTTGCAGCTGAAGCTGCTTTCCTTCCACCTTCACACCGATCAGTCCATTGCCGAAAGTGCGGGTTTCAGGGTCGTACACGCCATCTCCGGTCGGCGCCCATGCCGTTCCTGTAGAATCGATTGCGGCACCTTGCCGTCCCCAAAGCCCTCCGCTGCGAGGGTTAAAGGTCATTACCTTTTTACTGGGATCATTGATATCGATTGCCCACACTTGATTCGGGCTGCCGTTACAACTCTGCGACGTAGTAGTGAATATCACGCCATTCCACATGTTGAGCGAGTATGATTTTGAGTTGCCGAAGCCAAACTTTACCGGTGCTGCGGTTTCTTGCCCGCTAGCAACATCGATGGAGTGGAGCCAGCCATCACCTGCAAGCGCATAAAAAGTTCTTTTTCCGGAGGCATCCGCGGGTCCGATAATAGGCGTTGCTGTTTGCCCGCCCGGACAAAGCGGGTCGCCTGGCTCCAGACCCCTCCCCTCTTTTACCGGACGATATTCGAAATGCTTCTGCCAAAGTATCGTTCCGGTTTCCACATCAATCGCGTAGAGATTGTCCGAAATGCCAGCCTCGATTGCAATCTGCTCAACGCCATTGAGGGTCTGGACGTTGTTGACGATCAGAGGCGGGAATAAGGAATGCATCTCCCTCGGCTGGTTGTCCAGCTTGAGCTTCCAGAGAATCTTTAGATCTTTGACGTTTTGCTTTGTGAGGATGTGTTCGTCCTGTTGCCAGTTGGTCCGCTGCGGCCCTCCGCCATCGGTTAACCAATTTGCAGTTTGGCCGAACGTCAAGAGTGCGGCGGCCAGAAAACAACTCAGTAATCGCATCTGCGATCTCGGTCCTGTCATGGTGTTGTTACTGTTCTCTCAATTGAGATTGATACTTCAGCAACCCGAAGCAATAAACGGTCTTGTCCTGAGTAACGAAGTAGACTCGACCGTTGGCTAACGCCAAGCCGGCTCCCGGAGAACTGCTCGACACAGAATCACCACTCGAGTACATTTGCTTTCCAGTGACTCCATCCAAAACGAAAAGCGTCGCTTTGCCTGACACCTGATTGAGTTCAGCGGTGCTGTACGGTGCCCGCTTTCGTTTCGCGAGACTCGGCGATTCTTCTGTTGAAAGCGCAAAAACCATCCCATTCGCGATGACGACGGGCGCAGGCGAGGGGATATCACGCGAGAGCCAAACCGTCTCCAGCGCAGGGTGCCCGTTTTCTTCTGCAAGCTTCAGGGCCACGATGCTCCCGCCAACGGGGGCGTTCTTTCGCGCTGTCAATTTGGCTGAGGGGTGGGGAGGTCCGAAAATTGGCGCGTAGAACCATGTTGTACCGGTATTGAAGTCCACCCAACTGGAGAATGTGCCTCGGAAACCCTGTCCGCCCTTTTTATCACTTTGCACGATGGGATCACTGGCGAATAGGGGCGTGTGATGATCCGCTCCTCCCAGCGATTTGGAATGCAAGAGAAATAGGCGGCCATACCTTCCGCCGACCAGCAGCATCTCCTTGCCAAACGAAGAGAACACCAAAGGCGTGATACCGGGCCGTTCGACGCTGCTCTTATCGATGGGCTTCTTGTCGGGCGTGAAATAGTCCTTCACCTTCAGATCCTTTGGAGTGAGCGCAACGACGGTCTCGCGGTAGGACTCAGCCGCGTCGCCGGGCGCGTACATCACCTGTACATAAACGGTGCCATCGTTACCGATCGCAGTGCCGCCTGTACCGGAAAAACCGCCGCCCTGCGGCACGAACGACTCGACCTTTTTCTCGCGGCTCAAAAGGTCGATCGCAAATAGAGCGTTGCGATAGCCGTCGCAATTGTCTCCAGTGGTCGCGTAGATGATGTTCTCCCAAATGTTCAGGCTAGTCACTTTCGCGTTCGGAGGGACAAACTTTACTGCCGGGAGGAGATCCTTGCCGGTCGAGCTGTTCAGTACGTGCAAATTACCGTCACTGCTGACTGTGTATAGGGCCGCGAGTTGACTTAAGGTGGTCGGGCGTAATGGGTACAGAGTTTGCGAAAGAGGAGGAAAGTAGGGCGAACGACGTTGTGCCTTAACGCCAGCCGCCGCAGGTGTGCGACTTGCTTCAGAGGCAAAGTGCATGAGAGCTGAGCTGTTGCCCGCCATGAGCACGGGCGGGGCCGAACCGCCAAGGCAGTGAGCGCTCGGAGTGTGCGCGGGCACTTTGTCTCCCCGATACTCCATACGCGCATCCCAGAGAGGCTGGTTAAGATCAGCATCGACCGCGAAAACCTTGTCGGGTCTTGCGCCGAAAATCAGCATTTCTTTGAAGCCGCGATAGGTAATCAGGTTACCGTTGATGATCGGTGCGCTTAAGGAATTCAGGCCTCTAGATTGATTGTCGGCCCCGACTTTGTA
>JBJMGM010000120.1:0-10553 GCA_045807905.1 Bryobacteraceae bacterium
CAGTTGTATATTGTGCCGACACCGGCTGACCTTACCGGCAACTTAAGTGATCTCGGAGTGCCTATTTACAACCCGTTTAGCACGCGCCCGGATCCGAACAATCCCGGCCAGTTTATCCGAGATGTTTTCCCGAACGCACAAATACCGCCACAGTATCTCAACCAAGGAATGGTGCTGTTTGCGCAGACGCTGTTTCCAGCGCCGATCGATACGGGTGTTGCTGGGTTTAACGGTAGGGATACAACGCCGATCGTAACCAATCAATATGTGCCAAACGTTCGTATCGATCAACAGTTTGGTGAAAAGGATAGACTGTTCTTTCGGTACACAAGAGTGGGGCAAACCGTAAACGGGTCGGGTGGTTTTCAGGGCCTAGCGAACAGTGTCGATTTTCTGAGTTATAACTACGCAGCCAGCTGGACGCACACCTTCGGACCGACGGCGGTGTCGCAACTGACTTTTGGGCGCACGTCAATGGAGTTCGACACCGAGAGTAAATTTCGAAACGTTGACGCGGCGGCTTTTGATTCTCAGGTCGGCTTTGCATCGAATTTCGTGACGAACTTTGCCCAACCCGGACTGACCCTCATCCCCAACATGTCAATCAACGGATTCATCGGCGGCGGGGAAAACGTCAACCACGCTCATGCGGCTGATATTTATCAGATTCGCGAGGATTTCTCTAAAGTTGCGGGAAAACACACAATGCGAATGGGTGCCGATCTTGCGACGAACAGCATGCAGGATCCGGTATTCTGCCTGTGCAGTACAGCTTTCTGCTCCTTCCAAACGTCTAATCTCGAAACGGGAGAAGGAGGGAGCGCTCTGGCGTCATTCCTTCTTGGGCTGCCATCCAGCACGTTTCGAGGGAACGAAGACATCATTAGCAACGGTGGTTGGGTCGACGGATTCTATTTCCAGGATCAATGGAAAGTCAGTGACAAGCTGACGCTGAATCTGGGACTCCGTTATGACATTACGCTGATTCCATCATCTGGGGAAAGCTCGAACGGGAGCGACCAAGTTGGAGACTTCGATTTGAATAATGGGACTTACATCCTACAAAAGACTTCTCCGGCGTGCTCAGCGACCCAAGGCGCTCCATGCATCCCAGGGGGCACGCTTCCGCCGAACGTGGTCCTATCTTCGAACGGCCACATTATCCGAAACACAAAAGACAATTTTCAGCCACGTTTTGGTTTTGCCTATCGGTTAACTAACACGACGGCTCTCCGCGGGGCTTATGGTAGGTTTTTCGATAACTGGGCGGGCGTAACTCAAACTGTCAACAACTACGCATACACTTGGCCCAATCTGGGTGCTCTCGGAAATGGCAATTTAAATACAGACATACCGAACGCATTTGCTCAGGATCCACTGCGATTGGGAAGCGGCCCCATAGTGCCGCCGGCTGATCCCTTCAGCCAGGTCACAGCTTTCATGGATCCATTTCTGCGAAATGCCCTTTCGGATCAGTGGAACCTTGGAATCCAACAACAATTCGGCGCGCATCAGGTATTAACGGTCAACTACGTCGGCTCACACTCAAGCCGCATTCCTATCTTTCTCTCCCAGAACGTTGCGCTGACACCGGGGCCAGGAGACCCCTCGTTACGTTCGCCATACCCCTACATACCGGCCCAGCCATACACGCGGAGCTGGGGCAAGAGTAGCTATCACGCGTTTCAAGCGGCCCTGGATCGCAAAGCGGGCGACCTAACTTACCTACTGGCCTATACCTGGTCCAAGTCAATTGATATCGGCTGCGATGGATATTTTAGCGGCTGTGATATCCAAGATCCAAATCACTGGCAGAACGATCGAAGCGTGGCTGGATTCGATCTCACGCACGTCTTTTCCGCCAGCTGGGTCTATCAATTGCCCTGGGGTCCTGGAAGGAAATGGAGCACCACGAGCCGTGTTCTCAATTCCATAATCGGGAATTGGGAGCTAAACGGCATTCTCACCCTTTCTTCGGGTCAGCCCTACAGCGTGAACGCGCCTGTCGAGATATCGAACATCAATAATGGCGTGGCGGGAACCGAGCGACCGAATCTCATTGGGGATCCGTACGCTGGTACTACATCTCTCCTGCCTATTAACCCAGCGGCGTTTGCCGTTCCGGCACCGTACACGTTTGGCAATCTTGGCAGAAATACGTTCAGAAGCGATTGGCGGAGAAATCTCGATTTATCGCTCTTCCGGCAGTTTCCATTTTCTGAAACGACGAGGCTCGAGTTCCGCTGCGAGGCTTTCAACTTCACCAACACGCCAGTATTCGCAATTCCCGATTCGTTCGTTACTGATCCGAACTTCGCTCAGGTGTCCTCAACCGCTAATACCGAGAGACAAATTCAACTGGCGTTAAAGTTCTATTTCTAGGTAGGGCACCAAAACAGCACTTGGGAGACGATGTTCCAAACTGGAAGCTTTTCGTGTCGGACAGTCATTCCAATTCAGGTGCATTGGGACTAGGGCGGCGACGTTTCATTGGTTTGGTGAGCTCAGCCTATTTGGCCTCTGCCAACGCGCTGCGGGCGGACCACCACGTCATATCGGCGGAACCGTTCGAAGTCGAATTCGATTTGGCTTCGGCGACTAGCCGTTATACGCCCGTGTACGATTTTTACGTTCGAGATCACTTTCCCGTGCCCGCAACTGCTCCATCCTCTATAGAGATCAGCGGGTCGGTGGAACAACCCATTCGGCTGGGGGCCTCCGAGTTGGGGGCGCTCAAACGTGTCGAACTCGGGGCTGTGCTTGAGTGTGCCGGGAATCCCGTGTCAACCAACGCTCTTGTGAGCAATGGTCACTGGGGTGGTTGGCGGCTGGCAGATGTTGTGGCGCGAGCGCGACCGGCAGCAGCGAGCACGCATATCCTTCTATATGGACGCGATCGGTATGCCCGTGTAATTCCCATTACCCGTCTAGCAGAAGGCGCGATGTTGGTTTGTGATCTGAATGGTGCACCCCTACAAAGAAGTCACGGTGGACCATGGCGGGCCTTCTTTCCTGGCTGGTACGGGATGGACTCTGTCAAATGGCTAGAAAGGATGGTCATTGTGACAGAAGCCCCGGCCGATGCCAGCTATAGTTATCACCAGATCAGGCGTGATGCATCTGGCATACGTACTGAGCCTTTGCCCAGGATTCAGGTGAAATCGATCATTACAGCACCTCGGGCCGGCACTTCGTGTTCCACCGGAAATATACAGGTCCGCGGTCTTGCGTGGTCGGGAAGCGGACAGATCGAAACAGTGGAGTTGTCATCAAACGGCGGTGCACACTGGCAACGAGTCCCATTCGAAAACAGGCCGCCCGCCGAGTGGGTTTCATGGAACGCGAGCGTCGAGGCAAGGAGTCGAGGCGCCCTGGAACTAATGGTGCGTGCCCGTGACTCGAGCGGCGAAACTCAGCCTCAGAGCCCCGATCCAGTTCGAATTGATCGTTATGCGAATAACTGGTTTCATCGCGTTCGGGTGGCTGTAGTGTGAGCCATGGGGCACCCCTGATGAACATGTCTCTTACGACATCCACTTCACTCGTCGCAGTGCTTTGCTTCATGTACGGGTACCCTTTAGACGCAAACGGTGCTTCCGTTGGACATGCCTGTGCCACAAAATCGGAGGTCGCACGCTATGACGGCAAGTCTTGGTCGTTAGACGGCGCGGGCGTGGTGTGCTGTCCGTGCCGTGTCCCGTGCCCGTGTCGTCGTAACGGACCGCCGAGCTTCGGTCATTGTGAAGCGACACTCTACTTGCACATCAAGCAAGGTCGATATGGAACGACAGACTTGGCGGGTCTGCGAATGATCGATAGCGGGGGCGCCTGTTCGATGACATACCATACGCTCTCCGCCTTATATTTTGACGAGAGATCTTCCCCTGACGAGCGCGCCGCCATGCTGAAGCTCATCGCTAGCATGTTCACCGGTGGTGCCGCTGAGTTCTCGCGCGTTCGAGCAGTACCCCTCGACACTGACGAATCGAGTGATCGCTTTTTTCGGATTAGCATTCCCGGAACGCTTCGCATGGAGGTCGACAGAAACTGGGGACAGCAAACCGCCCCCTTCCCCTGGGTGGCGGCCGTCGACCATTTCTCGAATGCTCTGCAGTATGTGCAGAATGTACGGTACGAAATACACGATCCCGAAGCCCACATAGATTTCGATTACAGCCACCGCCAAGCGAATTACCGTCTCATCCATTTGAGCCATGAGGATTACGCGAACAAGAGGATGTTGATCCAATACATGGATGCAACCGGGAACTTCAACGAAGATCAATTACGCTTGATTCGGGCACTACGGCTCGAACCTCCGGACGATCTCAAATTCGCGCAGCTGGCGCGAAGTCTCCGGGTCAAATGATGGTCCTCGTGCGCGCTTCAACTGCCTTCCTGTTCTTGGCCACTGTTGCGAGATCTTTCAGCGCTGACAACCCCTCACTCGATCCCCAGGCCGGTATCGCTGCCCTGCAGAAACACGATTTCCCGCGTGCGCGGCAAATCTTCTCCGCTCTCGTCGAGCAGAACGCGTCTGCTGAGAACCTGAACTACTTAGGCATGGCGGAAGCGAGCCAGGGCGCTTTGCCGAGCGCGATCACTCATTTTCGAGAGTCGATACGAAAAGGAAACAATACGGCGGTCGTGCATTACAACTTGGGTTTAGCGTATGTGCGAAACCATCAGGATGATCTCGGGATCACCGAATTAAAGATGGCGCTGGCGATTGACCCAAGTTATTCGCTCGCGATGTATGCGTTGGGCGTATCGCTTGTGGATACAGGACGTGCAAAGGACGGCATCCCCTATTTGACCCGGGTGGTGGATCTGCGTCCCCAAGCTGCGGACGCCTGGGCTAATCTCGTTCGGGCTTATTTTGCGGCTGGAGATACGAAACATGCCGAGAGCACCATCGATAGCGCAAGCTCGAAGTTTCCCGACAATGTTCGCATCGCGGTCACGCTCGCGGATCTTTGCATGCGCTATCAGCGGATTCAAAAAGCCCGTTATCTTCTCGAGAATGGGAGTGGAATCGCGTCCGATAACTTGACCGTGAAACTGATGCTGGCCAAAGCGAGCTTACTCGGGGGCGAACCGATCGAGGCACTCGCGGTTCTTAAGGATGTGCCGACTGATGCTGGAGGGCGAGGTGAAGTCAACATGCTCAAGGGGCAGGCCGAGGCTCTTACGAAGCATTTCGACGAAGCTTCGGCTGACCTAACGTCCGCAATAGAAGCTGATCCGAAGAATTCGAAGTACCTGGTCGCTTTGGCTTGGCTGAAACAGCTTAGGGGACTGCACAATGAGGCTTTGTGTGTGCTCCGAAGCGCACAAGATCTGGATCCCGGATCGCCGTACATTGCGTATCGAATGGCAATCAGTTATTTTCTAACTGGGAAAGCCAGCGAGGCCTCGCAGGTGTGTATGCGAGCGATTCATACCTCTTCCTCCTTCGATCGGCTCTATTTCTTACAGGGGATGATCCGGCTGGCAGAACAACGCTACGACTTGGCAGCTGAAGCATTCAACCGGGCAGTCGAGGTTCGACCAACCACCGCTCTGTATCGCCGCCAGCTTGGGGTGGCGCAGCTTATGGGGCGACATTTGACGGAAGCGCAAGCCCAGTTCGACCGGGCATTGAGTCTCGACCCGAATGATGCTGATAGTTACTACTGGCGGGGCAAAACTCTGGCTTTGCAAGGCCAGAGGACGAAGGCGATTCAAGATCTGCAAGCTGCGGTAACCATCGACCCTAAGCTCGGCCAAGCTTTCACGGAATTAGCCGAGCTTTATTCGGGAAACGGGCAACCGACCAAAGCATCCGCGATGAGAGAAAAAGCAAGCTCATTACGGGGTTCGAAGTCTCCCGACGACATCGAGGAATACATTCGTAACCTACAGGATGCGAGTCCGTGAAGACCAGCTTTTCGTCCAAAGCTACGGAGTCGGGGGAACTGACGACTGCGAGGAATACGTAATGCCGAAAAAGAAGTTTTTGGGTGTGGTGTTGATCGGACTCGGTGTTCTCCTGGGACTCGAAAGGCGTGAGCAGCCGGTTCGCCGTGTTGGGATGGTGATTGGAATCAAACCGGAGAAGATTCCCGCCTATAAGGCCCTGCACGCCGACTCGAATCCCGGTGTTCGCGATCTGCTGAGCAAATATCATATGCGAAATTTTTCGATTTTCTTGCGTGAGCTCGAGCACGGGAAAACATATCTGTTCGGCTACTACGAATATGACGGTACCGACTACGAAGGAGACATGAAGCGCCTCTCGGCGGAGCAGCGAAACAAAGCCTGGCTCGCCGTGACCGACGAAATGCAGCTCCCCCTTCCCGGCCAAAGTGGTTGGGCCCCGATGGAGCAGGTCTACTACAACAAATAGGACATGCTCGCTCATCCTCAGCGCTTCATTTCCCGCTTTCTTCCATGAACCGAAGAGATTTCTTATTGGTTGCAGGGGCGACGTCGTTGCCGGCCCCAGAAGCGCTTCCGTTCCAGCCTGGCCAGTCCTCGACCAAGTCGTCAAGAACGATCTACGTTTCGAATCTCGGAAAGGATCACTACTCCGGTTCACAGGATCGGCCTTTGGGGACTCTCGCCAGAGCCCAGAAGCGTGTTCTTGAAGTTAAAAGGATGACGGGTGAACCCGTTGAGGTAGTGTTGCGGGAGGGCACTTACTACCTGCCAGAGCCTCTTACGTTCCGTTCAATCGACTCAGGGACAGCAGACGCGCCCGTCACCTATTCCGCATACCCTGGTGAGCGCGTCACGATAAGCGGTGGACGTCGGCTCAAATGTGAATGGCGGGAGTACCGAAACGGAATCAAGATGTGCACTTTGCCCGAAGTCCGGTCCGGGGAGCTCACCTTCACGCAAATGTTCGTGAATGGAAAACGACAGGTGAGAGCGCGTTATCCGAACGAAGATGCTTCTATGCCAGGCAAGATTGGGTACATCCTAGCTGCTGGCGAGATCGGAGCAGACATTCCCGATCCGAATCCGGGTCCCAACGACGACATGTCGTTCTCCGGTGCTGCGCCGCGAGGAATCGTTTTCGATCCAGCCTCGTTTACGAAGAGAAAGTGGGCGCGTCCACACGAGGCGGTCATCCACATTTTTCAAGCTGCCTACTGGGGCAATCTTGAATGGCGCATCAAAGGGATAGATTACGACAACCATCATGTCTGGTTCGGCGAAGGCGGGTACCAGATTGGGGCCAAGTGGGACCGCGACCCTGCTCGCGTAAGCCAGCGCTCCCGATTCTATGTCGAAAACGTTTTTGAGGAGTTGGATTCGCCGAAAGAATGGTATTTGGACAAGACCAACGGAATTCTGTATTACATGCCAGAACCGGGAGTCGATCTCGAGGAGGCAGTCATAGAGGTTGCCGTTCTCGAGCAAGCCATGCGTTTTTTGGGCACAGAGCAGAACCCCGTGGCTCATGTACATGTAAAAGGATTTCGAATCGCGCACACTGCCTCCACCTTTCTCGAGCCGTACGAGATTACCTCACTGAGCGATTGGTCTATTCACAGAGGCGGCTCGGTTTTCTTTCAAGGTGCGAGAGATTGCAGCATTGAGAATTGCTGGTTTGACGCGATCGGTGGTAACGGCGTGTTTATGAGCCGATACAACCGAAACAATGTTGTGTCAGGTTGTAACTTCACTGAAACGGGCGATAGCGCTATTTGCTTTGTGGGCGACTTTGCGTTGTGTAACGGCACCTTGCGCGAGTTTCCATTTGAATGTAGAGCCGAGAACAACCTCGTTCACGATTGTGGGGTGTTTGGGAAGCAAATCGCCGGTATCTACATCTCGCGCGCCAAACGCATCACCGCATCTCACAATCTGATCTATAACATGCCTAGGGCGGGGATCTGTATTGGGGACGGCACGTGGGGCGGACACGTCATCGAATACAACCATATCCACGACACCGTAAGAGAGACATCAGACCACGGTCCATTCAATGCTTGGGGCCGGGACCGCCAATGGAGCCTTGCACAGTCACATGGAACCTACACTGTCGACCACACGCTCGACGCTTGGGACGTGCTCGTTGACGCCATGGAGCCGGTAATTGTTAGGAATAATCTTTTCGAAGAGAAATCAGGTTGGGGTCTCGATCTCGACGATGGCGCTTCGAACTACGACATATATAACAACATTTCAATCGGAATCAGTATGAAACTGCGGGAAGGCGCCTATCGCAAGGTACACAATAACATCTGGTACAACAGCCGGGTCGCCGTTGCCATCCATACGGGGAATGAAAACAATCACGACCGGTATTTCCGCAACATCACGGTAATGCTTGAGGATGATATGTACTCGTTCATTGCTCCACCAACCCTAGGGCCCTGGATGCAGGAAGTCGACCACAACTGCTTCTTCCGAAAAGGTGGAACTTTCTCGTCCCGCGTAAGCGAACTTCGGGGAGACACTGGCCCTTCACGCGACACACAGCGTTACACGTTTGAGGAATGGCAGAGCTTGGGATTCGATAAACACTCCATAGTCGCCGATCCATTGTTCGAAAACCCGGAGGAAAAGAACTTTCGCGTCAGGCCTGACTCTCCGGTCCTAAAACTTGGCTTCCAGAACTTCGCGATGACGTGGGGCTTAACAGCCAGTTTCCCGCACAAATTGTGGGCTTAAAAGGACTATGATGAAGAGATTCTTTCAACCGAACAGTGTTGTACCAAACTTATACTGAAAGAGCCGACGGCGTCACGCCGATAAAATGAGTCCTCATTCCCCTCCTACGCGACGGCCGGCTCGAGGCGGCGAGAGCTCGACATCAGGCGCCCGTTTGGAGAATCAGCGCAGTAAGGGTAGGAATAGGGATACGCCCGACGATCGCGTGACCGGGCGCCTCATCTCCGAAGTCAAGCACTTGATTTCAAATGGTGCGCTCACTCCCGGCTCGAAGATTCCGCCCGAGCGAGAGCTGGCCAAGAGCTTCGGCGTGAATCGCGCATCTCTCCGTCAGGTTCTGAAAGTGCTCGAAATCATGGGTGTTTTGTCGCAGCGCGTGGGAGACGGCACGTACTTAAATGACAGTGCCGAGTCGATTTTGGACGAACCGCTTGACTTCCTCGTGCTGCTGGACGACCTATCGCATCACGAGCTCTTCGAAACACGTCTGATCGTCGAACCCGAACTTGCCGCGCGTGCTGCCGAGAGAGCGACAGCGGAGGATTTGGGCTTACTGCGAAAGGCCATTAAAAGCCTTGAGAACTGCGTAACCACTAAAGAACGACTCGATGCCGATATGGCGTTTCATGAGTGTATCTTTCGCGCCGCCGGCAATCGCATCTGTCACTTGCTCTTCCGAGTCGTGCATCGTACGTTGTTGACGAGCATGACCCAGCTCGCGGGCCGCGTAGAGCTGGAGCGCCCGCTCTCCTACCATCGCGCTATCTATACGGCCATTTACAACCATGATCCTGAGACTGCCCGGCGGAAGATGCACGAACATATCTCTGACGCCAAGGCGCTCCTCGCTCCGAAACGTCAACGGTTGGCCTAAGACGGTCGAAATGCTGATGCGGGTGATACCTGCGTCTGGGGTTTTCTTCGCTCGTACAAGCCGGTATTGACAGCACATTGTGGCTGCCGCTAAAATCACAGCCATTGGTTCGTCCAATCATTAGCTGCTCGAAAGGCGTCTAGAGTGAAGCTGGTCTTCTTCGGATTGATAGCGGTCTCTGTATTAGCTCCGATCCATATGCGCGCGGCCTCGAAACCAGCAGAAGCGGGGACGGTCGGAAGCTGGAGTTTTGATGAGACGGACGGTGCTTCCGCCCGTGAAGCGGTGACGAACAGTACGGCTAAGATTGACGGCTATTTCAAGCGCATGGCCGGTGTATCAGGGAGCGCGCTGCGGTTCGATGGCTACACCACCGGTCTCGTTTGGAAAGCGAAGGATGCTCCCCATGTTCCTAGCGCCTTTTCGGTCGAAGCCTGGATTGCAGTCGGCTCCTATCCTTGGAACTGGCTTCCTATCGTTGAACAACGAAGGGAAGACCAGGCCGGGTATTCCTTCGGGATCGACTCGTTCGGGCATTTCGGCCTAGAGCTGGCGATTAATGGTGAGTGGCAGCGTGTGTTGTCGAAGGCGCAGCTACCGCTTCGCAAGTGGGCTCAGGTTTCGGCAACTTTCGGTCCCAATCATGTCCTAACGCTCTATTTGAACGGCAAACAGGCAGGGATCTTGACCATGGACGGGAACTGGGAACCTGCGTATCGGGAAGAACTGCGCATTGGCAGAGTGCGAAGCCCCCAACTGCCTGCACAATGGATTCACCCAAAATATCCCGTGTGGTACTCCTTCGACGGCCTTCTCGATGAAATCCGGATCTTCGACCACAGCCTTGGCGGGGAAGAAGTGGGTCGCAGATTCGAAACAGTGCACGCGCCGACCGCGCAGGTGCTGCCTTGGCCGGTTCTACCGTCGGGACCGCCCGGCAAAGGCCGGTTTGGCGCGTACTACGCTCATTTCGCCTATGAGGATATTTGGGATGATCCCCGGAGAGTGGGGGCCG
>JBJMGM010000121.1:0-19745 GCA_045807905.1 Bryobacteraceae bacterium
AAGGTTTGTGAGGATCGCGGATTTGACATCGTCGATATCAATTTCGGTTGTCCCGTCAACAAAGTCGTGAAGTGCAACGGCGGCTCGGGGCTATTGCGTGATCTCCCTCTGGTCGAGACCATCCTGCGGAAAGTTCGCTCTGCGATTTCAATCCCGTTGACATGTAAGTTTCGGGCCGGCTGGAACGATAAAGAACTCGTTGCTGTCCAGATGGCAAAAATAGCGCAGAATAGCGGCGTAGCTGCGGTTGCCCTACATCCACGGACGCGGGAGCAGGGCTATAGCGGCAATGCCGATTGGTCGAGGATCGCCGAAGTGAAGGCAGCCGTGAAGATTCCCGTAATCGGCAACGGTGACATCCTGAATCCAGAGGATGCGGTGCGTATGTATCGCGAAACCCAATGCGATGCCATCATGATTGGGCGAGCGGCTTCTTCGAATCCGTGGATTTTTCGCCAGCTCGACGAATATCTTCGAACAGGGTCATATATCGTGCCCCCGGACCGGGAACGATACAACATGATGAAGACGTATTATCTGATGCTCGAGCAACACGGGGAGGCGGACGCGGTCGGGAAGATGAAGCAGTTTGCCACCTACTTCACCCATGGCGTGCGGAACGGATCGAAGCTAAGGACTGAGATCTACCGCGCCCAGGATGTGAAACGGATTCTAGATATTGTGGATGCGTTCTTCGACGTTCAGCTGCAGGACCTTTCTGCGCTCGAATGTGCTGAAGTTGCTTGAAGCACGTGCAACTCATTACGGACGGAGCCTGCAAAGGTAACCCAGGAAAGGGGGGCTGGGCTTGTATTCTGCGCTATGGCGAGTATAAGCGGGAGGTGTTCGGATCGAGCCCTCACACGACAAACAACCGCATGGAGCTCGCTGCCGTCATTGAAGGGCTGAAAAGATTGAATGAACGCTGCTCGGTCGAAATCATTACAGATTCGGAATATGTAAAGAGCGGCATCATGCAATGGATTAAGGCGTGGAAACGGAACGGCTGGAAGAGTTCCGGCAAAACTCCCGTGAAAAACCAGGATCTCTGGATGATGCTCGATGAGCTTGTAACCGCACATGAGACGCATTGGAAATGGACCAAAGGGCATGCCTCGCATGAGGACAATAATCGTTGCGACGAGCTAGCGAGCCGGGCCGCTGAAGAGCAGATTTCGAGTGAGCCAAGTCGAACCAAACTTCCCTACTGAGGACACCTCGCGTCCCTATGAAGGCGCCCGGGTCTGCCTGTTTGGAGGCACGTTCGATCCCATCCATAAAGCTCATCTACGCCTCGCTGAAGAGGCAATGAGCAGGTTTTCACTAGATCAAGTTCTGTTCATTGCAGCTCGTAATCCTCCCCATAAAGATCCAACGAGCTTAACTCTATATCAAGACCGGTTCCGGATGGTGGAGATCGCCTGTACTCCGTACCCGGCGTTTATGGCATCCCGCTTGGAAGCAGGAAACGCGCGCAGCTATACAGTCGATACACTCGAACGCTTCAGAAAAGAACTTCGTACCAATGATCGGCTGTTCTTCCTAATCGGATCTGACGCGTTCGATGAGCTCGAGACATGGAAACGCTGGCAGGACGTTGTCAATCTCACCGAATTCATCGTCGTGACGAGGCCCAATCATGACTATCATATTCCGCAGAACGCGCGGGTACATCGCCTGGATGGCTTGTCACTTCCGGTATCGAGCTCAAGTACTCGCTTCAGGCTTGCGGCAGGAGAACCAACGCCCGAACTTCCGGAAGGAGTCCGGGATTACATTGAGGCACACCGGCTATATGGATTGGGCGCGAAGACTACTGTTTTGCCGTGACGCAGTACTGATCGAAAGCTTCTGTCAGAAGCTTGGCTATTTGATCGGCCTGCCGGGTTTCTATCTGCTGCCGATGCAGTACCCAAACCGGCTTGCCGTCGCGGAACAGCGCCATCGAAGGTGACGAGGGTGGCTGGTCGGGAAGCAACTCGCGAACCGCCTGCACAGCCTCTAAATCCGCTCCCGCAAAAACGGTAGCGATCGTATCGGGACGCGTGTGATGCTTGAGGGCAAGTCCGACCGCCGGGCGCGCCTTCCCTGCAGCGCAGCCGCAAACCGAATTGACGACCATCAGCACGGTCCCACTCCCTGGCTTCAGCGCCCGATTGACTTCCTCAGGTGTTCGCGTCTCTTGAACCCCGTACTGGGTCAAGTCCTTCCGCATCGGAATAATAAGTGGTTCAGAATATCGCATTACGTTAGCTCCTTGACTCCTAAGTACCAGTTCGCGGTGTTTGAACCTTGGGCGTGGCAAGATAACCAACAATCGTATCTTTGCGCACCTGGTTTACCACAATTTCATCGGGCTGTCTGGCCTTTGACGTATAGAATTGGATCGGTTCGTTGATAGTGCGATCTTTCTTTTCCACCAGTTTGTCATCCACTGTGATCGCAATCGTGAACTTGTTCCGCTTTACGTCAACTTTCTTTAACTGGACAGTAATATCTGCAACGCGCGTTGGTTGCTTCGATTTCGTGATCGTGAATTCCGAGTAGTTACGCTCACCAAGCGCCTTCAGCGCCTCAAGCTCCCTACCGTTAGTTGCGATGAGGCTAGCGTGGTTATCTACGTCGCCCGTGACTCGTTTCAAGTTGGCGACTGTTTGCTCCAGCTGGCCCTTCGTGTTCTGAACATCCGTTGAAACATTCGCCAGTTGGGTTGTGGCAGTATCGGCGGTTTGCTTGACGGCGTTTATGGCCTGTTGCTGCTGGGCCTGTTCGGTCGCAACCTGGCTTTGTAGCATTTCAACTCTTTTTTGTGCGTCAACCTTGGCTTGGCCTACAGCACGTTCCGCAGACCGCCGCTGCTCGCGTAACTGTGACTGCAATGTGTCAATCGTCTGGCGCGAGTGCTGAACGGCAGCAGACGAATCGATGCGCATTTTCTCGATCGCACCGTTCAGATCGGTGCTCAATTTCGCCATCTCGTTCTTGTTATCTGTCTTGACACGTTCCACTTGCGTAAACAGGTATATGTTGGACGCCGCCAGCAGAACGATCACCCCGACCAGTAGCGGCGTCCTCCAATTAGGACCAGACGGCGGCGGGATGATATAAGTCGGCTGTTGTGATGTAGTACTCATTGTTTATTCCTCATGGGAAGGATTTACAGGCACGCCTTGGGACGGCCGTGCTCTACCTTGGGTAAATGTGTCTTTCCTCCATTATCTTTCAAATGCGTTTGGGATGTCTTGTCAAAACACACCAGCTCATAGCTGAGTTTCTTATGGACGCTGTGTTTGACGTGAATAGTCTGTTTTAGCGGTACACGCTATGTAGACCGGCCGGAGCAGGTAAGCTGGGCGGCATAGGGTGACTCTATTGCGCGTGTTTTCTAAACGGTTAATCAAACCTGAACTGCTGGACCATGCTCCGCCGGATGAAGCAAGACTCAACCTTGCCGATCTGGTTCGAATCAATCGCAACTTTGGGGGGCACGGAACAATCCGCAAACTTCTAGCGCAGGTCGTCGCGAATGACGACCAATTCACGCTGTTGGACGTCGGAGCGGCGTCAGGGGACACCGCGCGACTCTTGCAGCGCTTGTACCCGCGTGCATCGGTAACAAGTCTCGATTACAACTCGGTGAACCTGGAAGCGGCGCCTGCCCCAAAGCTGATTGCGAATGCATTCGAGCTTCCTTTTCTGCCTCGGCGCTTCGATTATGTGCTCTCCTCACTATTCCTGCACCATTTCAGCGACGAGCAAGTCGTCGGCTTATTGCGGAGTTTCTATGGTGTCGCTCGGCGTGCTCTGCTGGTTTGCGATTTGGAGCGCCACGTCGTTTCATACTATTTCTTGCCTCTGACGAAATGGTTCTTTGGATGGCAGCGCATCACGCTACACGATGGACCCATCTCGGTCCGAGCCGCGTTTCGATCAGACGAATTGATGGCATTGGCAAGCAGAGCCGGAATCCCAGATGCACGGGTGTCCGTCCATCGGCCAGCGTTCCGCTTGTCTCTCATTGCCGAAAAGCGTCAGGATTGCGGAAACGGGATCACTAGCCGCTGATGACGAATCCCGGTGGGCACTCGGAGGAAGATGCCCACCGGAGGCGCGCAACGGCGCTTTCGCGTCCACGCGCCAAATCGCTAGCTGAACTAAAGGACGATTGAGCGCCCCAAGAGATTACAATATTCTAAGTTCGGGTTCGGAGCGAGCTTTCCAGGAGATCTGAACCGGCTCCCCGATTACCACCCAGTAACCCACTGCTCCCAGCAGAAGAATTGCGCACGCAATAGCAAACGCAGCAAAAAACGAATGCGTTTTCTGCAAGGCAACCCCGGTCACATACGGAGCAACGATTCCGGCGAAGTTACCGATGCAATTCTGAAGACTGGTCCATTTGCCGGCGCCGTCTGGACCGGAAAGGCGCTGTGTCAACGCCCAGTTACTCGAGGAAAACATGGCCAACGAAACGCAAGCGAGAATCAGAAAGAAATTGGACAGAAATCCCTCTCTGACCAGCAGTGCCGGGAGCAGAAATATGCCGCAGCCGACGAGCCCGGCGGCTGCAAAGAACTGACGAACTCTGCCCGCTTCTTTGCCTCCGCGGATCAGTACGTCTGCGAGACTTCCGAACAAGACCGAAGAGACGGCAACCGCCCAGAATGGTAACGAAGCGATGAGGGCGAGCCGGTCCCGGGTATAGTGGCGCTCATTCTCGAAATAGTAGGGCAGCCAGGTCAGAAGAAAATACCAGGTATAGTTTCCACCAAAAAGGCCCAGGGCGGTGCCCAGAAAAGCGCGCCTAGAGAGAAGTTCACGATAGGTGGGCGCCGACACAGAGGGCTTGGCAAACGGCCTACGAGCAAGTCTGGCCGCAACCAACGCCCACGGTATCAGCCATAAAAGACTGCAAGCCCCTATGGCGACGAACATTCCGCGCCACGAAAGCCACCCGATCATCTTGACACCCGCTAAAACTCCCAGTGCCGGACCCATCTTCGATCCAGCGTCAATCAGCGCATTCGCCGTTCCGCGGAGCTGTTCCGGAAAAGTGGCCGCAATAATTTTGGAATAGGCCGGATAAGCCACCGACTCGCCCGCTCCGAGCAGTAGCCGCAAGCACAGGATTGCCGCAAACGAATTAGTCAGGCCAGTGAGAGCCGTCGCTCCGGACCAGAGCAGAAATGCCGCTGCATAGACCCAGTTGACATCCCAGCGGTCAATCGCTTTACCGGCCACGAGTTGCATCAACGAATAGGTCCAGAAAAATCCCCCAAGCAATATGCCCAGATGATCTGGTGTGAAGTGCAGATCTGCTTCTATGCTTCTTGCGGCGACAGCGAGATTTGTGCGATCGGCGTAGTTAATGCAAACCGAGATAACGAGCAGTGCAAGCGCCGTCCAGTCCAACGCCCTTGAGCGGCGTGCGGTGTCCATGGGTGGGCATACTCTATCAAAATCAACGCAAATAGAAAAGACTTAGGCGGGGCAGCTTGGCGCGTTCCAGGATTGCAGAATCAAGATAGCGCCTTTCGAGCGTAGCCAATTGGTCCGCCGTCATCTTGCCGCGGTAAGGTCTCAGCTCCGCATCCAGCGCGTTGCGAATGGAGTACAGATTTTCGTCGCTTTCAATACTTCGTGCCGTAGCCACCATTTTGTCCTCCATAGCTGCCAGCCGCCGCTCCAGATCCTCGAGTTGATGAACTTGATGCTCCGCCTCGGCAGCCAAAGCGGCGAGTGATGACGCTATTTCATTGAATGACGCCTCGGGTCTCGCGCGTAAGGTCGCAACCGCTTTGTTCAGATGTGCCCGGACTTCTTCGGGTGTGAATGGCGCCTCCCGGTTCTGCGTTTCGAGTTCGCGCCGGTTTGGGGTGCGCTGGGCGACTTCCAAAATTGCTTGAGCGCAATAAGCGAGAGAATTTACGAAACGATACTTCCGTTTTCGGCTGTGCCATTTGTCGAACGCGTCATCAATGCCGCTCAGAACTGCGTGCAGGGGAATGCCGGCGTTCTTCCAGTTTTCAATGAGCGCCCAATCCAGCGGGGAAAGAAGGAATAAGCCAGTTCCGCGCGCACGCTGAAAATGCTCTTCTATTTCAGTGAAATAGTTAAAGTAGTTGCCAGCCCAGTCGGCTTCATCTCCCTGGTTCTCGGCGGCTTGGCTCATGCCGGATCGCTAAGCGTCCCGACGAACGCCGCCTGCTGCAATCCTTTCCATGTCGCCGTTATCGAAGCGCACGAGCAGAAATCCATCTTCATCTAATCCTGCCGTCACGCCTCTCCTGCCATCCTCTTCCATGAGTACGCGTCGGTCGAGCGCATAGCTTGACGCTAGAGTGAATGCTCGGACTATACATTCCGAGCCTTGCGTCATCAGCATAGACGAGAACGTGTCCACTGACTCGATCAACTTTATGACGATGTCCTCGCGAGATTGAATCTCGCCAGCGCACTCCATGCGCAACGAGGTTGCAGGAGTTCGTAAATCAGGAGGAAATGACATTTGATTCACATTGATCCCGATGCCGGCGATGACGCAGTGATCGACAAGCTGAGCGAGAATTCCAGCCACCTTTCTTTCATGAATCAGTACATCATTAGGCCATCGAAGATCACAAGCAAGACGAGTGGCCTTCTGGATCGCTTCGGCCGTAGCGAGTCCAAGCACCAGATTGATCACCGGCAAAGTGCTGGGGTCAACCTGCAGCCGAAGCAGGATCGAACAATAGATCCCTAACTCAGCATCTGATTGCCAGGAACGCCCGAGACGCCCGATGCCGGCCGTCTGCTCTTCTGCAAAAACCGCTGTTCCATGTGGAGCTCCCGTACCTGCGAGACGTGCCGCCTCTGTCATTGTCGAGCCGATTGTTTCGAAATAATGTAGCTGATTTTGCGGCCGCAGCCTTCGGAGTCTCTCGATGTCTAGCCGCATTTATGTTGGTCCAACTCAAGTCGAAAGCTGATGTCGGCAGCGGCTGCCGAGTGAGTGATTGCGCCGCAAGAGATGAAATCCGGGCCGGTTTCGGCATACGCGCGAATGTTTTGTAATCCGATTCCCCCCGACAACTCAACAGTCGCACGTCCGCCGATATGGCGGATCCATTCTGCCGCTTGGGACGGAGAAAGATTGTCGAGCAGTAGGTGCTTAGCGCCTGCCGATAATGCGTCATTCAGTTCGGCTCGCGTCCGAACCTCAATCTCCACCCGACCAGCAAACTCCTTAGTCCTGTCGAGCGCTTGGCGCACACCACCGGCCGCAGTGATGTGATTGTTTTTGATCAGAACAGCATCGAATAATCCATAGCGGTGATTCGTTACTCCTCCTGCTGCTGCCGCCATTTTTTCAAGCTTGCGCAAGCCGGGTGTCGTTTTGCGTGTGTCCAGAACTTTCACTCCAGTGCCGGCGACGGCGTCAACGTAGTTGCGAGCAAGCGTTGCTATACCGCTCAGCCGCTGAAGGAAATTTAGAGCAACGCGTTCGCGTCCGAGCAGCATGCGCGCGTTCCCACTAACCTGGCCGATAATCTCGTCGGGCGCGATAGGCGAACCGCTCTGTGCGAAAACGTCAACCTTGGTCTCCGCCGCCCTGTCGTAAATCACCCGGAGGAGTTCGATACCGGCGAGGACTAGACGCTGCTTCGCGATGAAAGTGCCTCGGGCTTTGAGCGCGGCTGGAACGGTCAACTCTGAAGTGATGTCGCCCGGCCCAATATCCTCTGCGAGCGCACGTTCCACTACCTCACGTATGTCGGGGTGCGACACATCAAACATTACGGCTCGAGCCCTTCGAGCAGCTTTCTATTTTTTGCGAGCTGAATTTCGTAGTCGGCGACCTTTCCTCGCAGGCTAACGACGATGTTCTCGGGTGCTTTGCCAAGGAAAGTTGCATCACTGAGCTGGCGTTTTGAATTTTCAATTGCGCGCTCCAATTTCGCAATTTCCTTCGCGGTACGTGTGCGAGCCTCTGCAGTTGAGGCGCCGTTCTGAGCGGCGGCCGCACACAGAATCTGAAGATCGAACTCTGGTGTCGAGCGAATCAGTCCTCGTGACTCGATGAGGGGACCCGTGCGCTGTTGAAGGTGCAGCTTGGCCAGGGCGGCGATCACACTCACGTCTGCTTCATCAAGGTGGGATCCGTGAACATGCAGAGTTGCAGGCAAGGTTGACTTTGGATCGAGTTTGTTATCGGCCCGCAGTTCGCGCGCTGCAGTAACAATCTGTTGCAGCCTGCCAAACTCATCCGCCTGCGTTTGGTAGGCGGACTGCTCCTCGGGTTTCGGGTAAGCAGCCAGCGAAATCGAGATCGGGTGCTCAAACCGTGCCGTTGCAATCAGCCGTTGCCAAAGTTCCTCGGTAATGAAGGGAGTGAATGGATGCAGAAGCCGAAGCATAGATTCATAGACGGTGAGCACTTCCGTCCAGTGGTCATCCTGGCCTGAGTTCTCCCGAAAACGGAGCTTCTTAATTTCCAGGTACCAGTCGCAGAACTCATGCCACACGAAATCCCAGAGCGCCTGGCTTGCCTCGTGATAGCGATGCAATTTCAAGCTTTCGTTAACGACTCTTGCGCAAACGCTAAGTCGATTTTTGATCCAACCATCCTCGAGTGCGATGGCGGAACCCGTTTTTCCCGTTCTCCACTCCACGACACCGGAGCGCTCCATGTTGAGAAACAACAGCCTCGAGGCGTTCCACAGCTTGTTTGTGAAAGCTCTGCTGGCCGCCATTCGGTCTTCTTTCAGAGCGATATCTGCGCCGGGTGCGGCTGAAATAAGGAGAGCGATGCGTGCTGCATCAGTGCCGAAGCGATCCATTAAGTCGAGCGGGTCGACTACATTGCCTTTAGTTTTGGACATCTTCTGGCGCTCGGCGTCGCGAACCAGCCCGTGCATGTGCACTTCACGAAAAGGAACGTCACCCGTGCATTCAAGGCCCATCATGATCATTCGTGAAACCCAGAAAAACAAGATGTCGAAACCTGTAATCAGCAGGGAAGTGGGATAAAACGTCTTGAAGTCTTCGGTCTCATCAGGCCAACCGAACGTTGAAAACGGCCACAATGCCGAACTGAACCACGTGTCGAGGACGTCAGGATCCTGCTCGACCTCGGTCGAGTTGCAGTAGGGGCAAGTAGCTGGCGCAGTGCGCGAGACCGTAATTTGCTGGCAGTTCCTACAATGCCAGGCTGGAATGCGATGACCCCACCAGAGCTGGCGTGAGATGCACCAATCACGGATGTTCTCCATCCACTGAAAGAAGATAACTACTCGGTCATCAGGTACAAATCGAATGCGCCCGCTCTTTACGGCCTCGATTGCCTTCTGAGCAAGCGGCTTCATGCGCACGAACCACTGCGTTGATGCGAGCGGCTCAATGATGGTTTTGCAGCGCTCGCATTTACTGACGTTGACAGTGTACGGCTCGGTGTTGGCTAGCTCTCCGGATTCTTCTAAAGCAGCGACCACTCTCTTACGTGCTTCGAATCGATCGAGACCGGCGTACGGTCCGGCGGAAGATGTCATGCGACCGTCTTCCCCGATTACCTTCACGAATTCGAGGCCATGCCGCCTGCCCATTTCAAAGTCATTCGGGTCGTGAGCGGGGGTGACTTTGACAACGCCCGTCCCGAAGCTTGGATCAACGATCGAATCAGCGATAACTGGAATTTCGCGGCCGACGAGCGGGACAATCGCTCGCTTGCCATGCAGATGCTTATACCGTTCGTCCTCCGGATGAACTGCCAGAGCTGTGTCGCCCAGCATGGTCTCGGGACGAGTGGTTGCGACTGTCAATCTTTGATCGGTGCTCTTCAGTGGATAGCTGATGTGCCACAGGTGGCTCTCGACGGCTTCGTGCACCGTCTCCACATCGGAGATCGCGGTCTGGCAGCGAGGACACCAGTTCACCATGTACTCGCCGCGATAGATCAGCCCTTTTTCCCACAGCCGGACGAAGGTCTCGCGAACAGCGCGCGAGAGTCCAGTGTCCATGGTGAAGCGTTCACGAGACCAATCGACGCTCGCGCCCTCGCGGCGAATTTGCTCCTGAATGCGACCGCCGTAGTGCTCTTTCCATTGCCAGACACGACGCTCAAATTCTTCACGACCCAGTTGCTGCCGGGTAAGTCCTTCAGCCGCAAGCTGACGCTCCACAACCATCTGCGTGCCGATTCCGGCATGATCCATTCCGGGGACCCAGAGCGTGGTGTCGCCTTTCATGCGATGCCAGCGAACGGCCACGTCCATTACGGTGTGGTCGAGCATATGTCCGATATGGAGCGATCCCGTTACATTCGGCGGTGGAATGACAAGTGAAAAGATATGATGGCTCTTGGCTTGGCTGAGATCGACACAATATAGACCGGAATCAATCCACCACTGAGCCCAGTGCGGTTCGAAGCGCTGGGGCTCGTACACCTTGTCAAGCTGCATGGAAATCTCAGCGTAGCAATTGTGCTTTAATAGTTTTGACTCACGTTGCGGAGCCCGGCGGTACGGCTTTTGCGGTGTGGACTGTGATGCTCCTCAGTAGCTCAACGGTAGAGCATTCGGCTGTTAACCGAAGGGTTGTAGGTTCGAATCCTACCTGAGGAGCCAAATTGCTCAATCTCTTACAGGCACAAGAATTCCGGTGTGGCTAGTTTACAGCCGTGACTTGTGGGATATCTTGTGGGACCCCCTCGCAATTTGGTGATTTCGGTTGCGTCTGAACGTGATCCGGCTTGGCACCGGGGGTTGCAAGAGTTCCAACAGCTCTCCGCTTCGCCTCCGTCCGCATGTGCGAGTAGTGCTTCACCATCTGAGGAGACACGTGGCCGGCGAGATCTTGAATCATCTGATCGCTAGCGCCTCCTTCAGCGAGGTCGGTTACAAATGTGTGCCGGTTGTCGTGAAAACGTCCGGTAACCTTCGCCTTGGTGCGAACGTTCCGCCAGGCAGTTTTCATAGACGTTTGGTGACGTGTGGGATCGGTAGGGCGTGGCCGACCGAAGGGGAAAACGTACCATTCGGGCTTTGAGGTCTTGAACCGTTCCGCGTACCACTTGGCGTACTCCACAGCGGCGGCGAATAGCTCGTCATTCATCGGAATGGTTCGGCCCGTTCCTGCGTTCGTTTTGCTCTGGCCTACGGTAAGCATCCGTTTGGTGAGATTTAATCCGTTCCACTGCATAGTGCGGATTTCCTTGTCCCGGAGGGCAGCATGTTGCGCAAGCATAGTGGCGAAATAGATGGACTTGGACCGGGGCGCGGCTTTGGCGGCGGTTACCAGCCCGGTCTTCTCTTCAGTTGAATAGGCTTTCCCCACCCGGCTATCCATTTTCAGTTTGAGCTTCTTTTGTTGCCTCAATTGAGCGCGTATGGCGCCTCCCTGTGCAACGTTTAGCAGCCGCAACAAGAAACCCACTTCGTCGTTAATCGTCTTGGGTGCAGCCCCTTCGGTCAGGCGGTCCGTCTGGTACTTCAAAATCGTTTTGTCGCTGATGTCTACGGCCATGCATTCACCGAGCAAACGCTCCACATGCCCGATCGCGTGCTCCGCAAAGCAGGCAGACTTAGGCTGGCGCACTTTATAATCCTCCAAGAACGTTTGAGCCAATCCCCTGAGCGTGCGGATCCGCTGATCACGACGGTCAGAGATTCCGTTGAACCCTTCCTCAAGTTCTCGTCGCCGTTGCTTCTCCGCTTCTCGGGCCACGGTTTTCGACCTGGTCTTCGCCGATTCCTTCACGAGGCGGCCGGCAAAGATGAACTCGTAGTACCAGATCTTTGTGTGCCTGAGCTTGCCTGTCTTTCTGTCTCTGTACTGTGGCCGATAAACGCTCATCTCAGGCTTGCCCCTTCCTGGTGCTTCCCTTGGGACGGCCGCCGAGCTTGCCAATCTCCCGCATGCGGCGGTCGAACTCTTCCTCCCCCCAGGCTTCCTTGCGTGCTTTGACACTGCGCTTCGCCATCGCGCGCGCCTCGGGATCCTGCGTTGTCTTTAGGCATGGCAGCAGCATAACCGAGCGTTTGGTTTCTCAAGGATCTAATCATGCCGTCCAGCCTGATTGTGCTCCGTCTACGAATTGAACGTATTAAGCCCACCTCGCTTCGGTTTGCGTGCCCCACAGGCGTGCAACGATTCTGCTTCAGCAGATGCTCGCAGGCGAGGCGGAGGCGATTACACAAAAGGCTATCGTTATGGCCAAGAGTGGCGATGGGCTTGCGTTAAGCTCTGCATGGAACGGCTCGTTCAGACGTGTGAAGTTCTCTGGGGAGGGGTCAGCATTCGGAATTGAGGGAAGACCCTATGGAAGAGGCAAGTTATAGGTGGTGCAAAAGCGTCAAGGCGTCGGCATCTAGCGGTATAAATCGTCAACAGGCACGCTTGGATCTTCACGTTCCAAAGACCGGGGCAGGCAACGTGCCTCTTTGATGAGCATCCGCGATTTCTGACGCTCTGCGATAAATGCCTTCGAATAGCGCCCGTGCACTGTCCTGGCCGACTGAATGCGGCTGATTCCCTCTGCTGTTTTCGGACCTGTGCTTACACCACCGTGGAGACGACAGCGAGCACGCCCCGTGATCGCCCACTTTCGACAAGCCTGGCCAAATCGCGTGCGGGCGCCACAAAATCTGCCAATCGGTCTCTTTTCAGTTGCCAATCGGAGTCCTAGCTCTGGCCTTTTGTGATTGCACCAACGATGGCTTGGCCACCCGCGTTCACGTTCACATGCTCAACAACCACCCGCGATTGGCCGCTCTCTCCTCGGAGTTTCGATAGGGCCTCGATCTGTTGCACATACAGCCGCATCAGTCGACTCGCTCGATTGGTGTAGAGCTCCGCAATTTCGTACGGCTGTTCTTTCAAACCCGCTTTGGATAGCGCGGAAATCACCGCAGCATGAACGCCCGTTATCTGTGTGATCAGCATGGCCTCGATCGCATTCCGCGGCTTCAGGGTTATCGCCGTTTCGAGAGCGATCATCAGTTTTTGTTTATCATCCCCGGCCGGCCAAGCGTTGTGCACGGATACAATCTGGTTTACGAGCGTCGCTGCCAAGGTCGTGCAGTCATCGACCCCGAGCGCCGCTGGGATTCTCTTCTGCTGAAAAGACGCGATCATCTCTTCGCGGGTGAGCTGCCCTTCAACTTTCGTTAGCTCAGGCATTTGTTGTTTCGGCTTCGACGCGCTCTTTGGCTTGCTCAGCGTTAAAGCTACTTTTTTCTTTGCTGACACTTCTGATTGCCCCCAAACTGCTAGGCTCCAAAACAGAGCCGCAATGTTTCTTGTTCAAATAAAAGTGGTTCTCCGCCCAAGAAATTGTCTGTCAGTTATGACCGTTCGCGATCTGGCTTACACAGCAGCTTCGGTTTTAGCTTCGAAAAGACCATCTGTTGAAGCTAATCCCTGCTCACCATTCGAAATTTCAAAACTGCCCAGCACGATTGCAACGCCCGGCTCAACACCATTATTTAGAATCCATCGTTCTATGTGTAGAAGGCAGACGTTTTTTAATGAATAGCCGTCGAGGCCGGTTGAATCCACGCCGCAAGAAATCGCGATATGGCCGGGAATTGCGTACTCAGAACGGTCAGCACAGGTAGGGCGCCGTAAGTGAGCGCGCGCAGATAGAAGTCTTTCCCCAACTCGCCTCCGGTGGTGCCGGAGAGCCGGCTCAGAATTGGATCCCGTTCCATTTGCGCGAACACTCTGAGCACCGCGACTGCGCCGATTACGAGCATCACCATTAGGAACCGAAATATGGCTTGGGGAGTTTGAAAGCTGAACGAGTTCAGCGCAGCCACCAGAAACACAAAAGATCCAATGAAGCAGAGCAGCAGGTTCTGCAGTTGATGCAGCACATATCCGATGTACACCGAATATTGCAGCGCCACGTACTTTGCCGCGTACTCATGGGCTTCGGTGGAAACGGACGGGCCTTCCTGCGTTTTATCTGGCGTCGCTTCAGCCTGCACCATAGCAGTCGTTGGATTCACTGACAAAGCTTTCAGGTCTGCAGGCCCAGGCGTGAAGCTCGAGGGCTGGACCGGTCCACCTCCCACCGTTGCAGCGGCTGCCACTTCGGCAAGCGCCTCGGTCTTAGGCGGCTGAACATCGCTAGGCTCCGCAGCACCTGTCCCGACGAACGGCAACTTGTTGTTTCGCCAGTAGGGCCGCAAAACCGCATTTCCAAGCGCCCCGGTAATTGCTTTTGCTGTCTCTCGAAAATCGTTGTAGGCGCACATCAAATCGAGGCCGGTTCCGTGCCCGCCCTGGGGCGACAGGAACTTGCGTAGCTTATCTACAAATTCCGCGGTATAGGCGAAAGACGGACAGGTCTTCTCGAGATTGTGTAGAGCGATCGCAGAGTTGATGGCTGTGGCCAGCGACATAAGCTTGACCTCACGGATCCAGACGGGTCCACTACCGCCGAATTCCGGTATGCGCATGAAAAAGCGGCCGAGAACGACGCTGTTCAGGCTTACGAGGAAAGCCCGCAGTATGCGCCAGCATCGGACGAAGCGAAGGAAACTCAAAAGCGTAAATACAAACAGGGGCAGGAGCAGCACACCGACGAGCCAGGAGAACCAATGAGGCTCGAACGACTGCAAACTCGCAGCTGTGAAGAGCATCCATAAAACGAGAATGATCAGGACGGCACTAAGTATCAGTGACGGAACTCCCGGCAGCGCTGTCTCGCTGAACGGACGCAGAAGATTGAGGTCCAACTCTGTCTTCAGGTCCGAAAACTCGTTGCAAAGAGCTTCGTCGAAAACAGAAGTTTCGAGATGGGGTTGGCGCCGGTCACCCCATGTGAAGCGTCTCAGATGGAAGTACGCCAGGGTCAACAGGCCGCAGGTCATGAGGAGCAGCGGCCAGATCGGACAGACAGGCGCAGCCAGCCCGCGAGTCCGGAAACAAAGGAAGTAGCCGGGCACGCCGTTGTTGCAGCACCACCACCATAGGTAAACACAGCCAAGCGAAAGCGCAAGTATACCGACCCTCAATACAAGCGACCACCACGATATGGGTGTATTGACCGGACAGGTTCCCAGCGGCCCTTCAGGACAGATACGCAGAGGTACGAAAAAAGACAGGTAAATAGCCGTTCCTATCGACAGGGCGTACGCCAGCGCCACGAGTGCCTCGATTACGGGAGCAATGGATCCGCCGTACGTTAAGTGAGCGGCCCACATCGGACATAGCAGAAGCCCATTTACAACTGCCAACGAAGCAAAGCATGAGAGCATGCATAGATAGCGGGTGTGGACGATCTCGTTAACGGCTCGCCTTCGTTCGGCAGAGTCAAGGTCGCTGATACAGAGGACGCTCCAGACCAGGCTGCGCGAGTCTAATTTGAGCGAGTGTAACTTGAGCGCGCGTAATTTGAGTGCGTCTAAATTGATATAGAAGAATGCGCCGCAGAACGCGAACGAGAACATCACGATGCTGAGACACAGAGCGGTCCATCCCAGTTTGGCCTTCGGGAGAGGTAGGGGAAGATTGGCCTGATGCGGAGGTGCGTCTTTGGGATCAAACCACAAAGCAGCCGGTCGCTTAATCGGCAAGAGCTTTTCATTCATTTGCCCGTACAAGTCGATCGGTAACCAGCCTGCGGGGCCGAGCGCCAGCACCCAGGCAGAGAACATGGCTTGCCGTACGGTGTCTTTGGGCCGGTGCTGTGCTGGGCTGTCAGGGGCAAAGGCAGCTTCGAAGGACTGGCGGTCGGGATTCTGAACGGCGCGCGATTGCAGCAGGGATAACACGGCATCGAATTCGCCGATCTGATCAGACGTCGCAAACGTCACGACATCCGGAGCGCTTTCAGCATTCGACGCGTTGTTGTCAGCCGACCGTTTCAGCGTGGCTAAAGCACCCGCTGCGCCGGCGCGACTCCATTCGGCTCCTTCAGGGAACAGCGGAAAAGGCGAGATGGCCATTACACCCGAGAGCGCGCCTTGCGCCGCGTCCTGCACGAAGAGAAGATCAGGTCCCTGCAGAACAATGCGGGTATCCGGGCACTTGTGCGTCAGCACGTTTGCGAGGAAAAGGGCGTCGAAAACATTCGTGGCGGATAAGCTGACCAGTCGCGCGGACCTGCGATTTAAAAAGCCAACAATCTGCTCGAGTTCGGCATCCTGAGAAAGGGGGGTGTGACTGGTCGAGAACATTGGGAAGGTGTCCTCGCCCGATTGTGTGTCCTTCAATGAAAATTCGACGGCCGAAGGCGGCTTGGTTCCGGACTGAGCCGAAGGCCCCGCAAAGGCGGTGTCGTTGTAAACATTTCGAAGCTGCGCGATATCGCGAGGATAACGATAAGTTGCAATTGGAAAGGTGTCCATATCGGGGTGGAGGTCCGGGTCAGTAAAGGAAAAACCGGTTTCGTCTTCCACCAATTCAGCAACTTGATCGGGTTTCAGACCGAAGGTCTTCGCGAGACGAACGAAATGGTGATGAAAGGAAGCACTCGGGAGCGTAGAACCGTGAAAGGTCACAGAAGGTGGATTTGGAACCTGGGGATCCACCGGCTTATGGGCAGGCGTGCTCATTGGAACCGAGTCGTCCTGGGTTAGGGCGAAGCCTTGCGACTGCAGTCTGAGCAGCATGGCTCGCGCGTAGTCGGAGTTCGCTACGGAACCGGAGTGTAATTCGAAATGGGTGCTCGCGGGATACTCCTCCAGCAAATGCGTCAATGACAGAAACGATCCGGAGAAATTTGGTCCGGCGATGAAAAGCGTATTCGGCCGATAGGAACCCAGCCGCGTTAGTGTCTGGCGCGCAAGCTGAAACTGGAATCCATTAATGCCGGCGGTCGGTGTCTCGCCCACCACGAACACCAGCAGAAGCGAATCGGGGTTGATGTAAGGCACAAAGTGCGGCCGGAACACCAGGAGTCCGGGCAACCTTTCGGTATCGAACGCCGTTGGTGACGAATCTTTGGAATCCGTCTTCGGTGCGGCTTTCGCTTCAGCTGTCCATGGCAGCCACTGAGTTGCGAGTTCCCAGTCGGAACGAAAGGCCGCCTGCTGGATGGCATCCAGATAGCGATCCGTTTCTATTGCCATACGAGTGTGCAGCGGGTCAGGGGCAGTCGCAATGAGAGTGTGGATGTTTTGCTCGGGAAAGCCGGCCGGAAAGCCATATAGTCCGAGCAAAATTTCGCGCACACAGATGCTCGTCGGTTGGGAGAGGCACGACTGATACTCACGGCCGAGCCCTTCAGGGCTGGCGTGGAAATATTGCTGAGTCGCTCGCCATGGGCCTTGGCCCTGTTTGGAACTAACATTAGTGTCATTCGGGACGGGCGTGGACGAAACAGCAGTGCTCGCCTTTTTCCTGGAACCCCCTTGCTGCTCGCCGACCGAGTTTCCCAGGATGTGGACAAGGACGGCCAAAACGGCTAGAATTCCCGCCGATGGGCCAAGGCGTTTTTCCATATCCTGCTCCCTTCCCCAGGCAAACCCTGAAACGCTCTGGTGCCATGCAATCGGGCTGCCGAGCTGTTTCATGTGGTTGATGGGCATTAGGATGCACGATTTTGCCTCAACTTGCGTAGTGAATGCCACGGGCGCTGTTAAGCGAAAAGATAATGCTCATCCGTTTAATGTGAATTTTCTGACGAGCATTCTGGAACACGGTCCCGGGGTTCAGCCGTGCTCGACGGCTGGCTGGCAGGTCGTCCGCAGACAGTGACGTCAATTTCTCATGAGCGTATCGTGCGTGGAATTCTTCGCGATCGCTCGCGTGTGATGGCGTCCTGCTCACCATTCACCGTTAAGGCATATTGGAACGCTGGCCCACGCTTACTGGCGAAGCCTACGCCAGCGCCGGATGCACTAATACCCATTACCTTCAACAATTACGGTTATTGAAGGTAAAGTGCCGGATCAAAAGTTCAGTGAGTACAGAGGTTCGAAATGTACATGAGTTCGGTTTGCGCGTGATTCGCTTCGGAATTCACCAAGCAGAGTCAACAAAGGGGATTTAAAAGGATCTTGACGGATTCCAATTGCCAATGTACGGGTAGCCGACTTCCCGTCAACTTGGTTTCTCCCTGGCCAAGAGTTGGCCGCAGTCTGCAGACGAAGGGCGTTATTGCGACTTTAATTTGCAACAGATATTTGCGACTGAAGGCGCCATCTTCGGCAGGCCGGATGAAAAGGGCGCGAAGAGAGATGCCCCGATGATCGCGAGCCAAACTTTGCCATTCAATTTGCATCCCTTTATGCGACTGCAACACTGGCGCGGCCCTTTGCTATTTCTAGGTCGCCCGCCCGTTATAAGCTACTCTCGGCCATGTCAGAGAATTGATGAAAGGCAGCGTGAATGAATCACTCGTTTGAGAACCAGACGGGCTTAGTCACTGGCGCAGGCTCCGGCATTGGTCTGGCGACCGCCCGAGCTTTCGCTGAAGCAGGGGCCGCCGTCGCATTGATTGATATTGACGAGAACGCCATCGGCTCCGCTGCCGAGCAACTGCGCTCGGCGGGACATAAAGCGATAGCGCTCCGTTGCGATGTGTCCGATGAGGACGCCGTTGCTGCCATAGTCCACCAGACCATCTCCAAGTTCGGTCAACTGGATTTTGCCTTCAACAATGCCGGGATTCAGGTTCCCGTTGCTGAAACGGCTGATGCGCGGGGTGAGGACTTCGACCGCTTGATGGCTATTAACCTGCGGGGCGTCTGGGCCTGCATGAAACACGAACTCCGCCACATGCGCGAGCAAGCAAGCGGTGCAATCGTCAACTGCTCATCCACGAGTGGGTTGGTTGGCGTCGCAGGTCTAGGCGCGTATACCGCCTCCAAGCATGGCGTGATCGGCTTAACGAAAAGCGCTGCTCTCGAATATGCGGCGCGGGGTATCCGGATCAACGCAATATGTCCGGGGGCAATCGACACACCCATGGTCGCCGATGCGCTGGCGAACGAACCGGAGACAATGAAAGCCGTGATGAAGGAGATTCCGTTGGGTCGACTCGGCAGTTCTGAAGAGATTGCTTCAGCCGTCCTTTGGTTGTGCAGCCCCGACGCGGGCTTCATGGTGGGACAGGTGATCGTTCCCGATGGCGGCTACACAGCGCGTTAAGCCATAAAGGACCCTTTCTGAAACAAGTAAACTCGCTGTCATGGCATGAGAGGAAGAAGTGAACATTTTATTTGAAGGCAAGGTAGCGCTCGTCACTGGTGCAGCGTCAGGACTCGGGTTTGCAACAGCAAAGGGTTTTGCGGAATCGGAAGCTTGCGTGGCTTTGGTGGATGTGAATGAAAAGGAAGTTCAGGCAGCGGCGAAGGAGCTGGCTGACAAAGGCTTCAAAACTCTGGCGATCCGGTGCGACGTTTCGAATGACGATGAAGTGGAAGCAATGGTGAAACAGACCGTTGCGACATTCGGCCGCCTGGACATGGCCTTCAATAACGCGGGCATTCAGAACGTCCTTGCCGAGACGGCCGATTCACCTCGCGATGACTACGACCGCGTCATGGCTGTCAATCTGCGGGGCGTTTGGAGTTGCATGAAATTCGAACTGCAGGTCATGCGCGAACAACGGAGCGGCGCAATCGTCAACTGTTCCTCTTTAGGAGGTCTTGTCGGGGGTAATCAGCGAGGGACGTATCACGCGGCGAAGCATGGCGTGATCGGTCTCACGAAGAGTGCAGCTCTCGAATATGCAACTCGCGGGATTCGTGTGAACGACGTATGCCCCGGTCTCATCCGTACACAGATGGTCGATCAGATGGAAGCTGGCGGCCAAG
>JBJMGM010000122.1:0-76746 GCA_045807905.1 Bryobacteraceae bacterium
AATCGAGACAAACGGCTGCCCGGGTTATCCGCAGCACAATGTCACGGTGGCCCGCAATGTGATTATCTGCAAGACCGGCCCAATTCACGTAGGCGGCTCAGATGCCATCGGCACCTACTATGCGCAAGACGTCAAGATATACGGGAATGTTGTCATGGGCGGGTGTCAGACCGGCACTTCAACCAGCACGCCCCGGGCCTTTGCGCTGAATGCGTATTCGAAAAACCTTCAGATTTACAACAATACGCTCGTCGGTGTCGGCCGCGGGCCGGATAATCGCGGGTACATAGGCATGCTCTTCCCTCCAGGAAGCAGCGGCATTGTGAAGAACAACATCTTCAAAAACTATCCGGTGGGAATCAGCGGGACCGCGACGGAAGATTACAATGTCTTTGACATAGATGTAAGTACGCCCTCTAGCAACGGTGTTACACGCGGAGGACACAGCAAAAGCAAGACCAGCCCAAAATTTATGGTCAACCCGCCCTTGAAAGCCACCGATGTAAAGCTTCAATCGACGTCTCCGGCCATTCGGGGTGGCGCGAACCTCGGTTCAGCGTTTGGCTCAATCCTGAGTCCGCTCGGCGTAGCTTCGCCGTTCGGCACATATGATCAATCTTTGGGATGGATGATGGGCGCATTCGGGTATGCATTCGTCTCGGCTACGCCGACCTTCAGTCCGGTTGCTGGCACCTACTCGTCCACCCAGTCGGTCAGTATCTCAACCAGCTCGGTAGGTGCGGCGATCTATTACACGACGAATGGGACCACGCCGACTACGTCTTCGAGCGTGTACACGGGCCCAATCCCAGTGAGTGCAACGACAATCGTCCAGGCGATTGCGGCCGGAGGCACCTTCTCGGCCAGCCCCGTGGTAACTGCGACCTACGTGATCCAATAGTTGCCCGGGAAAAGTCAGGGCGTGCCGTTACCAGACGCACGCCCGGTATTCCTGGATACTGCTCGTATTGCCGCAATCTGCAAACCAACTGAGCGCGTCGTAGCGGGCGCATTCGCAATTGGCTCGATGCTATTCTGAATCGCGGATGACGAAGGTGGATGTCACGCTGAAGCTCTCAGTTGCGCTTACGGATCGCGATCTCGAAAGCATTTCCCGCATCCACGCCGTCTACGGCATCCTCGCAGCTCGCGTCCTGCCTTCGGGCAATGAACTGTTCATCGAATACGATGCTTCACGGCTGTCAGCGGACGAAGTGAGAGGCACTCTCGAACAACACGGAATCCCGCTCGTATAGCTGACCACTATCCTAAAGACGTGCATGAGAAGCGGAACTCGATTCGCATTTAGAACCATATTTCTGTTTGCTGGACTAGCGATCGTAACCGCTGGAATCTGGGCCTACTCGAGTGAACTGGCGCCGGAAGCGGCCCACATCGATTCGAACCCCATGCCCGTTGACGTCAATCGTGGTGCGGCCGGCCTATCCCGTTGGCTGGCTGCAATTCGTACTCGCGCGAGCATTCTCATGCTCACAGCACATCCCGACGATGAAGATGGCGGGATGCTGGCGTACCAGAGCCGCGGAGTCGGCGCGCGAGCTACTCTACTGACCCTGAACCGCGGCGAAGGCGGCCAGAACGTCATGACGATGGATTTATACGACGCCCTCGGCCTGATACGGACGCAAGAGCTTCTGGCGTCTGATCGTTATTACGGAGTCGATCAATATTGGGGAACCGTGATTGATTACGGATTTTCGAAGACCCGCGAAGAAGCGCTCGAAAAGTGGGGACACGATCGAGTACTTTCAGATGTTGTTCGCGTAATCCGTATCACGCGGCCGCTGGTTATCACAGCCGTGTTCGCCGGCGCGCCCACCGACGGGCACGGCAATCATCAAGTATCCGGACAGATGGCGCAGGAGGCATTTCTCGCCGCCGGAGATCCGAACCGCTTCCCAGAGCAGCTTCATCAAGGCTTGCGCCCATGGACACCACTGAAAGTCTATGCTCGCGTGCCGTTTTTTTCAGCGACTAAGGAAGGCATCTACGACTACGCAACGGATAAATATGTTCCCGTGCGGTTCTTCGACTACGTCCACCAGACCTGGATCACCGAGCGCCCTCCCGCAAATGTTGAAATCCCGGAAGGAAACCCCGCGGCTGCGGCAGGTTTGACATTCCTCCAAATCGGCCGTGCGGGCTGGGGATATCAGAAGAGCCAGAATGGCGGTGGGACGATACCTCCCCCGGCGCTGTACAGCGCACCGTACCATCGTTACGGATCGCATATACAATGTGCGGAAAAGGAGAAGTCTTTTTACGATGGCATTGACGTTTCGTTAATGGGTATCGCAGCGCTGGCAAAAGGGCAAACGAAATTCCTGGCTGATGGACTCGACCGAATTTCTCAGCTCGCCGCCGATGCAGTCAGCCGGTATAGGGCGGACAATCCCGCCAGCATCGCCGGTACCTTGGCGGATGGTCTGAAAGCTACGCGCACGCTCCTACAGCAGATTCGCGCAAGTCAGTTGGAAGAACCAGGGAAGAGCGACGTCGCATTCGAGTTGCAGGTCAAGGAAAAACAGTTTCAAAAAGCGCTTACACTGGCGCTCGGTCTGTCTTTTCAAACGGCGATTGCGCCGGAGAAGGATGCCGCCGGGCCGTTCGCCGCGTTTGGCGGACCGCCGGTCACCTTTTCCATGGCTATTCCCGGGCAGTCCTTCCACGTTCAGTCGCATTTGCTAAATCAGAGCCCCGATCCGGTCGGGATCGAAAGCATTGAGGTGAGACCCTCCGATGGCAAGGCTTGGAATATTCGAGCCGAGCATTCACCCAAACCGACGCTAGGCGCAGGGGAAGACATGCGGCTGAAATTCGCCATTAGCGCGCCTTCTGACGCACCGCTGACTAAGCCGTACTTTTCGCGTCCGAACCAGGAACAGCCTTATTACGATTTGACCGATGACCGGTATCGGAACCTTTCGTTTGCGCCGTATCCACTCTCAGCGATTGCCCGCCTCAGTTACCGCGAGACCGAAATCGAAATTGAGCAAGTAGTCCAAAGCATGCAGCGAGTTGAAAAAATGGGATTGCAGGCACAGCCGCTGTTGATGGGACCAGCCATTTCAGTCGCCGTCTCTCCCGCGGCGGGGGCGATACCGCTCGGCGCCAGCTCGTTCGCTTTTTCATGCGCGCTTCACAGTAACGTAAAAGGGCCAGCGAAGGGCGTGCTGCGCCTGCACTTACCTGCCGGTTGGCTCTCAACCCCCAATGAATACCCGTTCTCAATTGCTGGTGATGGCGAGACTCAAACTCTGACCTTTGAGGTTGCACCTCGGTCCATTAAGCCGGATAGCTATCAGATCAAAGCAGTCGCAGAATATCAAGGCAAGCTGTATGAACAAGGATATCGGCTGGTTGGCTATCCAGGTCTGGTGCCGTATCCGTACTACCGTCCTGCAACATACAAAGCGGTCGGAGTGGACGTAAAAACGGCTCCGGGCCTACGCCTGGCGTTCTTGCCAGGGACCGGAGACGACGTTCCGCAGGCGCTCGAAGATCTCGGGGTCACCGTGAAAATTCTGTCTGCCGGCGACATTGAAACGGGCAATCTGAAAGACTATGACGCAATCGTTCTAGGGGTGCGAGCCTACGCGGTCAATGCAGCATTGCGATCGGCAAATGCGCGGCTACTCAATTATGTGAAAGAGGGAGGCGTCCTGATCGTGCAATACAATCTGCAGAACTTTGAGGATAACTACGGTCCCTATCCCTTCAGTTTGGGTTCAAACCCGCAGAAGGTAGTTGACGAGACATCACCAATAAAGATAGTCGACGCCGCGAATCCTGTGTTAACTTGGCCCAACAAAATCACCGCGACCGATTTTCATGGCTGGGAAGAAGAGCGGGGCCACGGGTTCATGAATAGTTGGGATTCGCGATACAAAGCATTAATCGAAACTCACGACCCAAACCAGAATCCGCAACGGGGTGGGCTGTTGGTCGCGCGCTATGGTCGCGGGACGTATATTTACGATGCATTCGCGCTCTACCGTCAGCTTCCATCCGGTGTGCCCGGCGCGTATCGCATATTAGCTAACCTCGTAAGTGTAGCGAAGAATCCAGAATGGAAATAAATTCATGAACAAACCGTATGTCGCGTATGTGTTAACCGTTTTCGTCATAGGAGGGCTTTGCCTGGCAGCCCGCCCCAAAGCGCCGTTTCCTGACCCCGCCCTCGATATTCCGGTATCGGCTGCGTCAGGCAAACAAATTGCCGTTTTGGCTGGTGGATGCTTTTGGGGTGTCGAGGCTGTATTCGAGCACCTGAAGGGGGTCACGAACGTAGTCTCAGGTTTTGCGGGCGGTGACAAGTCGACGGCGCATTACGAAACGGTGAGCACGGGCAGGACTGGACACGCCGAATCGGTGAAGATCACGTACGACCCGACACAGATTACCTACGGCCAGTTGCTGAAGGTGTATTTCTCAGTCGCCCATAACCCCACTGAGTTGAACCGGCAGGGTCCGGATACGGGCACTCAATATCGGTCCACCATTTTCTACATGAACGATGACCAGAAGAAGGTAGCCGAGGCGTACATCCAGCAGCTCGAAAACGCCAAGATTTTTTCCAAA
This sequence comes from Bryobacteraceae bacterium, assembly GCA_045807905.1. Taxonomy (GTDB): domain Bacteria; phylum Acidobacteriota; class Terriglobia; order Bryobacterales; family Bryobacteraceae; genus Bog-105. The sequence continues at coordinate 4,603 of JBJMGM010000122.1, forward strand.
CGGATCGTAACTCAGCTTGTACCGTTCCAGGGCTTCTATGCAGCTGAAAGTTATCACCAGCACTACCTGGATCGAAATCCCAACAGTCCCTACATCATGTACAACGATCTTCCAAAGCTTGCAGCGTTGAAGAAACAGTACCCGCAAATGTGCAAGCGGTGATCCAATAGTGAACAAAATGCCCGCGAATGTGAAGAGTGTGAAGACTGTGGAGCCTGTGAAGGCTCCGCCTGTTCAGTCGAACGGATTAGCAGCGGACGTGGAGGGCATCGTTGCGGAAACTGCCGTATTCGACGTTCATACGCATCAGTATCCACCCAGTTTCAAAACGCTTTTCTCGGCGGGCATCGACGATCTGGTGACCTATCACTATCTCGTCGCTGAGCTTTTCCGCTCCTCAGGCATTTCGACCGATTCGTTTTGGGCGATGACAAAGCCGCAGCAGGCAGACCTGATCTGGGAGACACTGTTTGTCCGCAACACACCCATATCGGAGGCATGCCGGGGCGTCGTATGCGTGATGGACGCCTATGGCCTTGATCCCCACGCTCGTTCACTGAAAGACGCGCGCGAATTCTTTTCAGCTATCACACCGGCTGATCACGTCGAGAAGGCGATGCAATTGGCAGGCGTCACGGACATGGTGATGACAAATGATGTATTCGATTCACGGGAACTGGAGTACTGGGAAACGAACGCACAACCTCATCCAAAATTACACGCGGCCCTGCGGTTGGATGCCCTCTTGAATAGGTGGGCCGAGGCGCATCAGCTGTTGAGCAGCCAGGGATACGCCGCCAGTAGCAAATTGGATGTCGCGGGTATTCAAAGCGCACGTCGTTTTCTGGATGCCTGGATTGAACGCATGAATCCGGTGTACATGGCCGTTTCGTTACCGCCTGCTTTTCGGTATCCGGAAGACTCTCCTCGCGGGCGACTCATTAAAGAAGTTGTGCTACCTGCGGGGCGTGAGCACAACCTGCCATTTTCGATGATGATGGGAGCCCGGAAAGCGGTAAATCCAGCGCTGAAAGACGCGGGGGACAGCGTCGGTTACGCAGATACGCAATCTGTGGAACGGATTTGCCTCGAAAATCCCGAGAATCGTTTTCTCGTGAGCATGCTCTCGCGCGAAAATCAGCACGAGCTTTGTGTTGCAGCGCGAAAATTTGCGAATCTTATGCCGTTCGGATGCTGGTGGTTCCTCAACAATCCATCGATTGTTCGCGAGATAACAGATGAGCGCATTGAGATGCTCGGGACAAGTTTTATTCCGCAGCACTCGGACGCGCGCATACTGGACCAGATCATTTATAAATGGAAACACTCGCGCCACACCATTGCCGCGTCCTTGACCGATTCCTACGCTGCGCTTGCCCGCGACGGATGGCAGCCCACGTCGGACCAGATTAAGCGCGACGTAAAGCGGCTATTTCAAGGAAACTTCCGGAACTTTGCAGCAATGCCGGCCTAACAGTCACTTCTTCGGTTCCAGCTGTTCTTTTTTTGCTTCCGTAGTCGGGCTTGCGGGAGTCACGACGTCCAGGATTCGCACGATGTTAACCGTATGATCATACTGGCTCAACTTCCTCGGCTCACTCACGGCATCTTTATAACGCGCTTGGAGTTGATAGTCGACCGTAAAGCTGAGACTGTCGAAGTTATAGCGCCCATCTTTCTTCGTGATAAACGTTCGCTTTTCCGCAGCCTTGGTGTCCGTTACAGTTACCAGCGCGCCTTCAAGCGGTTGCCCCGAAGCATCGACCACTTTGCCCGTCACCGAGCGGGCTGTCGGCGTCTTGTCCTTCTTGTTCGGTGGACGCTTATTGCCGAGAAACACACTTGGTGCGTGCGCCGGATTTGGGTCGGATATTTGAGCACTCGCCGTCGCCCCAATCGCTGCAATAGTGATTATGCCAAACAGGAGACGCTCGCTCATCTTGAATACCTCGCGCAATTTGGTAACATTTGTATCGTAACAAGCAACATACTGGGCTTCTTTGCCTTGTAACAGAGATGAAGAGTTTCTCTAAACTTACGGCTGTGACTCTGGCCGGGATTGTGTCCCCGCCGCGACCGGAAATTAGGCCAGCAGTTCGGACGAAACGATCACAATAGATCCGAACGCTCCGGACCGCCCTTTCGCTCACTAAGCCGCTTCCTTCACCGCCCAAAGATCCCGCGAAATGGAGCGCATTGATTAAAGCATTCACAAAGCATTTGCTTGATAGTATGGCCGTGACGAAATCGAGCAACGGTATTTCGAAGTGTGGAACGAGCCTTCCGATTTAACGCCTGCTCAGGAGCGCCCTATCAGTGAACCCATCCCAATTGCCGGCGAAGGGCTTGCGGTGATAGAGTTGCGTTGAGTATCGGATTTACTTGAAACCCGAGCAACTGAGGAAACTATGAAGCTATTCAATGTTCTGGCTTTTGCTACCGTGATGAGCACGCTCGTACTGGGCCAAAGCAACAATTCCGCGGCTAGTGCGGCGCCGCCCTCAACCAAACTGAAGGTGGGTGACATGGCGCCGGATTTCACTTTGCCCTCTACTACTGGCGACAAAGTCACGCTCTCGTCGTTTCGCGGGAAGCAGACTGTAGTGCTCGCGTTCTTCCCCGCAGCATTTACAGGTGGGTGCACCAAAGAGATGCAAACCTATCAGTTAGGGATCGATAAGTTCAAGGGCACTGATGCGGCAGTTTTCGGTATCAGCGAAGACAACACACCCTCACAAAAGGAGTTTGCAAACAAGCTGGGCCTTAAGTTCCCGTTGTTGAGCGATTTCGCTACCCGCAAAGTCGCCGAGGAATACGGTGTATTCGTTCCCGAGTATGGCGTGGCAAATCGCGTGACCTTCGTTGTCGACAAAGATGGAAAGATTAGCTATATCGAAGCCGGCAAGGATGCCGTCGCGACCCTGGGTGCAGGCGAAGCGTGCAGCCGTCTCGCACATAAAGGGACGGGTGCAAGCCAGTAGATGAGAGCATGGCCGTAATAACCCCGACTACGGTCGCCGTTTCAATCCAGCAAGTCGCTGACAATCTCGAATCGATAGCCCTGGTCTTTTAGAACTGGGACAATCTGGCGAACCGCGCTCAGTGTTGGCGTAATATCCGGTTTCGGCTGTACCGCGCGTCCGTCGTGCAGGCAAATAATCCCCCCCGGTGATGAATGCCCGAGCACGTATTTCGCAATGCGGTTTGGCGGCCATCGCCAGTCGTTACCAATTACGGTCCACATCACGCCCAAAAGTGCCAGCTTTTCCTGCACTGCTTGCATTCCGAACCAACGGAACCCATACGGCGCGCGTAGCAACATTGGCGTGAAACCTGTTTCAGATTGGATGATCCTCTGCGTCTTCGTAAACTCATCGTCGATAAACTTGCGGGACTTGAACGGAAGTCTGGGGTGCGAGTAACTATGGTTACCGAGCTGATGATTTTGGGCCGCAACCTCCCCGGCAATTCGAGGCAGCCGGCGCACGTTCTTGCCGCATTGAAAAAACGTACAGGTAACTTCCTGTTTCGCGAGATATTCAAGTAGCGGCAGCGTCCCTTCGCTGGGACCATCGTCGAACGTCAAGGCAATCGAACGCCTTTGCCCCGGACCGCGGTACACGGAAGGTCCAAAAAGTTGCGATGATTTGGACATGCTGCCGTAGGCCAAGGTCGCAGAAACGCCACCCAGCACAGCCCCGCCCGCAACAGCCGCTGCATTAATACGTGGCATCGCCCTCAGCCTACCACGTGTATTGCTGACACGATGTACCGCTGCGCGCCGTTAAGCGAGACTCCACCTGCGGTGATTTGTTTCGGAACCCGGGTCGCAGGCCAACTCGGCACTCGAGCTGACGCTTCCTTGCAAGTAAATGCCTGGGGTGCCCCATCGAATTTACCCGTGCATGAGTAAAGCATTTGCGGGCGTCCGTTCGGGAAAACAAGACAAAGCCGATCGGGATTACCTAGCAGCAAATCGCAACGCTACTCATTCCCGCACTTTGTCCCTGGCCGGGGCAGAAGCGTGGTACTCGTTCCGCACGCGTTCAGAGTAAACGTTCAGTAATTCACCTACACGCGCATACTCAGTTGACCTCACGATGAAGCCGACATGATGGCGCTTACTGATTCGCCACACGAGCTCCGGTTCTCGAAAGCTGGATGTATCCGGCCAGTCTTGCCGCGCCAGAGACACGAGCAATCCTGCATAATGATCACTCGGTTGAGGAGGCGCATACGAACCGCCGGAGGCGGTCGCCAGCTCGACTTTGGCCCACTCTGCCCACATATCGATACCCGTAGCCGCTTGAATGAGGTCAGAAATGTGAGCGCCCCCCACGCGCGCCGATGTCTCCAAGAAGTACAGCCTTTGATCTTCATGAGCGCGAATAAACTCGGTGTGAGAAACACCGTCTGTCAGCCCAAACGCTTTTAATACGCTTCGGTTGAGCTGTTTCAATACGTCGTCAATCGGAGAGCCTCGTTCGACAATTCTGGTCGTAAATATGCCGCCTCGCTGCGTAACATCCAGTGGAGGTGTTCCGTAGGCACTCGCTACTGCGTAGGCCATCTCTCCGTTGAACCAGATTGAATCAACGTGAAAAATATCTCCTGGTACAAACCGTTCGAGCACAAAGAAGGATTGCTGATCGCCGAGGCTGTGAATCTTGTCCCAGACTTCTTGTTTCTCGCGAAACTTGCTGATGCCTATCGCGCCGGCCATAAGCCGCGGCTTGAGCAGCCACGGAGGCGGGACGGAGTCGAGATACCGCGTTATGTTTTCGTAGTTGAAAGTAGCTGTAAATTCCGGAACAGCAATCCCGTGCTCGGTCGCACGCATGCGCATCGCGAGCTTGTCACGGAAATAACGTGTCGCAGTCTCGCCGAGTCCCGGCAGCCGCAAATGCTCCCTCAAAAATGAGGCCTTCTCCAGATCGAAGTCATCAAGCGGAACAATCCTGTCGATCTGTATCGTCCGGTACAGATGGCTCACGGCCTGAAGCATATCCTGAAAATTCCATTCGTTCTCCTGATCCGGCATGTAGAAGATATCATCGAGGCTCTCGCTTGGCCAATTGGCCTTGTGCTGAAGGCTCAAAGAGGTCAAAAGGAAAACCCGGCAGCCCTGCTTTTTAGCCTCCTCTAGAAATCCATGCCCCTTCTCATAACTCGCCAAACACAACAACGTCAGCGGCTGAGAACGCTTTGCTATGGCCGATTGCTGCATACCTGAACAAATAAGGATACTCTTTTAGTAGCTAGCAACAGTACGGATACCCCGAATCGCAAGCTACCGAAAAGGTGAATGCAGACACTTAGGCTTAAGCACCTGGTCGCCATCCGCTGGTTTCATTGGATCAACTTTCCATTGCTGTTTCTGATGATCTGGAGTGGATTCCTAATCTACTGGGCGTACGACATCTATCACATCGGCCCGCTTCATTTTTTCCCCGCTTGGGTGTACCGGACCCTGCACATGGACCACCGGCTGGCTGACGGCATGGGATTGCATTTCGTCTTCATGTGGCTGTTCGTCATTAACGGCATTTTCTACGTGGGCTACACGCTCGTATCGGGCGAGTGGCGTCTGCTGCTTCCCCGCTCTCTATCCACGTTTCGAGATGCGTGGTACGTTTTGCTGCATGACCTCGGCCTCCACAAAGAAGCCCCGCCTCAAGAAAAGTACAACGCCGCCCAGCAGGTCAGCTATTCGGCCATTGTTTTGATGGGCGTTGGGTCGGTACTAACCGGCCTTGCTATTTACAAGCCTGCGCAGTTAGCATGGTTAGCCGTCATATTCGGCGGCTATGAGGCAGCGCGGTTAATCCACTTTCTGCTCACGCTAGGGTACCTGGCGTTCTTCGTCGTGCACATCGCGCAAGTAGCTCGAGCCGGTTGGAACAATTTCCGCAGCATGGTTATCGGCTACGAACTGGTGAAAGACAATGAATAGCTGGGATCGCGAAATTGTTTTGTCCGATGACGAAACCAAGCGCCAGCTACGGCGACGAACGCGGCGAGATTTCCTGGTAGGAGGAGTCGCTGCCGTGGGAGCAGTCGGTGGATACGAATGGATACGGTCGAGGAAACGAGATGACGGACTCCAATGGCCACAACGCCGGATTCTCGACTGGAACGGAAAACTAGCGCATAGCTATTTGAACGACTCACATCTAATGCCGACTTATTCGCGCGACCAAGTAGGGTGGCTGAAGCCCAACGGCGATATCGGAATGGATGATGATCTGGATGCAAACAGTTGGCAGATCAAAGTATCTAACGGCCAAGGCGGGCCGGACCTGAAGCTCTCGTTGGCGGACCTCCGCGCACTTCCCAAAGTGGAAATGATTACGAAGTTCTGCTGCATAGAAGGCTGGAGCACGATAGCGTACTGGGGCGGCGCACGTTTTTCAGACTTCACGAAAAAATATTTTCGGCCCGATCGCAAGCTGACGAATTTCGTCTATCTTGCTACGCCCGGCGAAGATTACTATGTTGGACTCGATATGAAAAGCGCCCTGCATCCGCAGACCCTGCTGGCTTATGAGCAGAACGGGAAACGACTTGCCGACGAACACGGAGCTCCCCTTCGACTCGTCATTCCAGTCAAATACGGAATCAAAAACATCAAGCGCGTCGGCATAATTGAATACGCCAACGATCGACCGGATGATTACTGGGCCGAAGAAGGGTACGACTGGTTCGCGGGGCTTTAACCGATGCCGGAAGCGAAACTTTACTGCGGAACATCGGGCTTCGCTTATCCCAGTTGGAAGCCCGATTTCTATCCCGAAAAGCTGGCCAGCGCACATTTTCTTTCCTACTATGCGAGCCGGCTCAACGCCGTCGAGGTGAACTACACGTACCGCCGCATTGCGCCCCCAGCTACGTTTGAGAAATGGGTCGCTGCCACGCCCGACGGCTTCCTCTTCCTCCCGAAAGCACACATGAAGATCACGCACTCGCTGAAACTCAAAGACGCCGAGGAATTCACGCGGGTGTTTCTGCAATCGTTGGAGCCGTTGCGCGCCGCTGGCCGCCTCGGTCCGATCCTCTTTCAGCTTCCACCATCGTTTAAGGCAGATATCGAAACCCTACGCAATTTCATTTCACTGGTGCCGAAATCTGTGCAAAGGGCATTCGAATTCAGGAACGCAAGCTGGTTCGACGAAGCTACTTACGCGGTGCTCAGAGACGCAAACGTTGCGCTATGCATGGCGGAGAACGAGAATCTGGAAAGCCCGCATGTGGTAACGGCCGATTTTGTCTATTTACGTCTGCGAAAACCCGACTACACGGAATCCGAGTTGAGCAGCATAGCTTACCGCCTGCAGCAATATCGGGCCAATGCGTATCCGACCTATGCCATCTTCAAGCATGAAGAGACACCTGCCGGAGCCTTGAATGCGGAAAAAATGCTGAACGCTCAGACCGTGAAAGGGCTGGCCGTGTGAACGGTCGGCCCTTCGTACTGTGATTTGGTGAAGATCAGAAGTTGTACTTCAATGCGAATTGAATCTCGCGAGCACCTTGTGAACTGTTGACCAGACCGAGGTTTGGACCCAGACTGCTGCTTGGGGCGTTAAGGATAGGTGTATTGGTGAAGTTAATGGCCTCAGCCCTGAATTCAACATTCTGGTGTTCGGTCACCGTGAACAGCTTCGAGACACTCAGGTCAGCTGTGTTCAGACCTGGACCGCGAATGACGCCAACACCGCAGTTACCAAAACCCGAGGTCGGCTGAACAAATGTGCTCGGGTTCCACCACTGATAGCCCCCTTGAGGCGCATTTCTGGAGCCATAAACTTGCGGGCTGCCGATACAACTTGCGAGAGGGCCGAATGATCCTGTCCCGGACACATCATTAGCCCCGATCGTAAATGGGAACCCCGAGTGGAACGTCAAGATGGCATTGACCTGCCAATCGCCGATCACGGCGTTAACGGCTTTGTTCATGTTGTTGCCGAACGTACGGCCACGGCCGAACGGAATATCATAAGTGACGAATCCGTTGAAGGCGTGTTTTACGTCGTAATAACACGGCCCATAGTAGGAGTGGGCGTCAAACGCATTCTGCCAATAGTAGTAGTTGCCCCCGCCCTGACCATACCCGCCGTAGTATCCAATCGAATTCGTCAGACACTTCGACCAGGTGTAATTGAATTGGAACTCAAGTCCCCTACTCAGCCGTTTCTGCAAACTGACCTGAAGCGCGTTGTAGTTCTGAATGCCGTTGCTATTCGTCAGCTTGTCGGTTGGTGCTAGAGCCGCAAGGGCGGGATTCCCCGCCAGGTAAGGGCTTGTTGAGACAGTTCCATCCGGGTTTAGGAATCCTTGCGAGGCATTGATGGGCACCATCAGGTGATCGTTATTCTGACCGACATACGATACCTGCAGCGTCGTTGAACTACCGAACTGGTGCTGGATGCTGAAGTTCCACTGATTCGACACAGCCGGCCGGATCTTGGGATCCCAGGTGAAGATCGTTGCTCCCGAGAAGCACGCTGGCGAGTACGTCAGTATAGTCGCCGGTGTGCAGCCGCTGCTCGGAAAGGCAGAAAAACCCTGATCGAGCGTCGTCGGAGGAAGAACCAGATCGGCCCCCGATGCGTACGTCACGAGGTGTCCAGTCTGCCATGGTGGGTTGCGAGTCAGACGAAGATTCGTCCCGGTCCCTTCGAGATAGCTCGATAGCGAGTACGACGCGCGAATGACGGTGTTGTTTCCCCAGGGCGTCCAGGCGAACCCGATACGCGGCTGAAAATTTGTGATCCCGTTGTACTGGTTGTACAAAGCGTTGTTGTCATTGAATAGGTTCGTCTGACCGGATAGCACCACCTGTCCAGTGGATTGAATGAAGTTGGTCTGTCGATTATGAACCTCATCCCACGGCGTGTGCAGTTCCCAGCGAACGCCCAGGTTCACAGTCAGCGTATTGCTTACTTTCCAGTCGTCCTGTACGAACGCCGAGTAAATAGTTGAACGCTGACCCCATGTTCCGCCCCCCGCGCCTACACCTACACTTTGCGGAAGGCCCAGCAAGAAGTCGGCTTCGGGAAGACCGTTGGAGTTCGCTGCCACATTCCCGGTATATTGTCCGTTGAACCCAAACGTGCCGGCTAACCCTTCGTTGCCGGAATAGAAGACATTGATCCTATCTCGAAGGTACTGAAACCCTGCATGGAAGGTATGCGCGCCGCGCGTGATAATCGCTGTGTCTTCAGCCTGGATCACAGTCGACGCAAAAGCCTGCGTAACGTCGGCATTGCCGAAACCACTTACGTTGCCACCCGTGAAAGTCATACCGGGTAGGAAGCTTGACGGTGCGCCAGGCAGACCGAAGGTAGTGTTGCCGCCCGGATTTACGTTACCAGTATTAGCCGGGTAGTAGTTAACGCCCCCCCGCATGTCATTCACGAACGTGGGACTAAACGTTCGTGTGTAGTCAAGTACCCCGTTGTAGAGGGGATAAGTATTCAGACTGTTATACAACAGCGCCTGGCTGTTCGTGCCTGGATTGACGACGTGCTGCTGCGAGTAGCGGCCGAAAAGCCGATCCTTCTCGGAGGCGGCCCAATCTACCCTGACGTCGCCCTGGTCCCCGTTCGTAGCTGTATGGGTTGTATTGAATTGATTGTTGACCAGGTCTCCGTTTAAGGCCGCGGGGTATAGTGGGGAGCTCAAGATCGCCGTAGCGATGGGGCTGAGCGGACTCGTGATCTGGTTAAAAGCATAGGGTGCGCGGGCGCTGGGGTTTGTGCTCGAAAATGGATTGTAAAGCTGCTGCGCCGGATTAGTGCAGATACCCGCGGCATTGAAGCCCGCCGTGCAAATCTGGGCGAAATTGCCGACGCGCTCAGCCGCCGTGAACACTGAGAAATTGTTGGAAGTAGAGGGCTGATCATAGCGCGAGCCCTGGTAGTCCACAAAAAAGAAGAGTTTATCTTTTTTGATCGGGCCACCCACACCGCCGCCGAATTCGTTCCAGCGCAACAGCGGGCGAGGGGCCCCGGTGAGGTTATTGGACCATTCGTTCGCATTCAATACGTTGTTACGGAAAAATTCAAAAGCGACACCATGGAACTGGTTCGTGCCGGCTTTGATGCTCGCATTGACGATGCCGCCCATGAAATTACCGAATTCGGCAGAGGCATTCTGAGTGATCAGATTGAATTCCTGGATGGCATCGACGCTAGGCGCATACCCGACGAGATTGTCAGAGATCTGATTGTTATCCATTCCGTCGAGGAGGTAATTGTTGGCCTGCTCGCGATTTCCGTTGATATAAGGGCGGCCGCTGCCGAAAGTGGTCTGTGGACCTGTGAACTCGCTAGGATCAGTCGTGACAGAGCCCGGCGCGAGCAACGTCAATTGGTTGTAATTGCGAGTGGCCAAAGGCAACGCCGCGTTGGTACGCGCGTCGAGAACCGTGCCAAGCTGCGTCGTCTGCGTTTGAAGGACGGGCGCCGCTGTCGTTACTTCAACGGTCTGAGTTACATTACCTACCTGTAATTGGAAATCCAATTTGGCGACTTGGTTCAGTTGCAGCACGACCGGAGACTGTACGGATGCCTGAAATCCTGGATTCTCTACACGAACCTCATAACGACCCACTGGGATGCGAGGCAGGCTGTAAGCGCCGTTGCCGTTCGTGGTCGTGGGGTACACCGTGCCGCGATCCAGGTCTTTTGCCGTAACCTTTGCGTTAGCAACGGCACCGCCCGACGGATCGGAGACTACACCGTTGATGGCAGCCGTTACTTCTTGCGCCCTGGCCGGCGCACACAGGCTGAGAGTGACGACGGATAAAGAAAGCCCAAAGAAAAGCTGCTTCAGTGAAATAGCGGAAATTCGTGAAATCGTCCTCATAGTTCCTTAACTCCTTAAGTCCCCTGGGCGACCTTTGGATAGTCGCGCATTTTGCGAGCTTGACGGAATTGTAATGGGCTTTTAAGAAGCTTGTCAAGGAAAAAGAAACAAAACGAAAGTAAATCATGGTTTCGTTAGGCTGTAAGCTTTCGGATGCTTTCCTAACGTGTGGGAAACAGCAAGAGTGTTACGTAATGTACACTTCGACGCCCCGTGAACGTAGCTTTTCGACGTCTGCTGTTGGGGCGCCCGCGTCCGTAATGACCCGCTGAATGGAACGGAAATCTGAGATTAATGAAAGACTGCGGTGACCGAACTTACTGGAATCGGCCAGCACCGTCACCTGAGTGGCGGCTTGGATCATGCGCCGATTGAGCTGTGCTTCCATTATGTCGAGAGTCGTCAGGCCCACCTCCACATCCAGCCCCACTGTACTCAGGAAACAGTGGTCGGCATGAAGTGATTCCATCATCTGCTCGGCATGCGGCCCGACGAAGGCGCTGGACTCCTGGCGGAGGATACCTCCCACCATCACGAGCAGCAGGCCAGACGCTTCAGACAAAGCGGACGCTATGTTCAGGGCATAAGTAATGACCGTAAGGCTGTCGGGCGAGGTGCCCCGAATCTGAGCTGCAAGCTCTGCGGAAGTGGAGCCGGTACAGAGAATCACAGTCTGCGAAGGGCGAATTAACCGAACTGCGGCCTGCGCGATGCGCGTCTTCTCTTCGTGTCGGATTCCCTTGCGAACCCTCAGCGGGTGCTCGGGACCGGCAGCCAAGGGCCGAATACCTCCCCCGTGCGAGCGCACCAGCACTCCCTTTTGGGAGAGCGTGTCGAGGTCACCGCGCGCGGTAACAGCGGATACCCCGAATCGCCGAACGACTTCCTCCACAGTGATTCTGCCGTTCTTTCCCAAGACAGCGAGAATCTCGCGCCGCCGCTCCTCTGCGAGCAGGCGGTCCGGCTTCGGTCTAGTCATTCGGCACGTTCACCCCGGTCGTAACTCAAGCTGAAAGTAAAGATTCAGCAAGTCAATCGTTGTGCTATCTTACATTACCTTTCGGCCGATAGGAAAGTGTTTCTTTTTAATCCCGTCGTTTACCTTCTTTTAGCCAGCCGAATCAATGTAATACGGCTCGATCTGGCATGGGAGGTGTGTAGCCTAGGAGGGCTAGGACGGATGAAGCGAAATTGAGGCTGTCGTAAGGTTCGTTCCTCACTTGGGTCGGCAAACCGGCCCCCGCCATCATCCAAACCGAATGGGTAGAGATACGAAAGAAGCCGCCATGATTACCGCCCGGATTGAAACTACGCACATTGAAATTCCAGTGGTCGGCCGCAAATACATGAAAATCCGCCTGCACGAGTTCACGACGATGACGCTCGTACCGCAACATAAGCGTACTGATCCCGGGCGGCCCGGGTACATTATCAGCAACTGGCGAGAGTTCTTCACCAATTCCAATCACTGCATTCGAATACTTGCACATGTGGACCGCCTCCAGCCATTCCTGCTCACTGTGCCATTCAGATAGCCATGCTGCGCGGCTCACTCCTGGTGGCACCTTGAGCTGCGTATCTTCGAATAGCTGTAGAGGCAGACCCGGGTGCCACCGTTCTGCGGACCAGTCGAGTTTCTCGGACCTGGTTTTGTCGTGCGTCAAATGCCCGATGGGCTTTACGGCAATGCGCCCCATGCGGTCGACAAGTATCAGGATTTGACTCGACTCGTCGCCATATAGCCAATAAGCGTGTTGTGGACTGTCCACCGCCGGGTCGTAAACCTCGTCCGGCAAACACATCGCTATGAAATCGATCGGTCGGGACGATAATGCCGGTTGTGGGTTATTGCGCGCGCGCTGCTCGCTTAGCAGAGAAAAATAATCCACGAACCGAAACGATCGCTCCTCATCCAAGCGCCCGCTCTCATCTAAAACCAGACCTTCCGCCGTCGGTCCCGCCACATAATGTTCGAGATCGGCAACAGTGTTGTTGTCGCCGAGCGTCCGCTCTGGGACAAAATCCGCAATTTTCTGTCGGAACGCCCGCTTTGAGTCCGGCTGGAAGGCGAGTAAAGCTCGAAGCTGCCTCAAATAGCCGGTGTATTCGCCGTGTTCGCGTTTCCAATCGTTGAGTTCTTTAGCTAACCGCCTTGCTCTCTTATCCTCTCCGTGGTCCTTCTGGTCTGCCGTCCATGTTTTAGGTAGGCGCCGCACAACCTGCTGGCGCTGTTCGATGGCCTGCGCCAGCGCGCGCATCTCTTCGTCCAGACTTGCTATAGTCTTTTCCCACCCGGCGCGATGGCGCTCAATGGTTTCCTGTAGGCACTCTGCCGCTGCTTTACGGATAGGCTGCTGCAGATCAGACCTTGCAAGTTCGAGCAGCAGAATGTGGATCTTGTTCAGGTCGCTGTTGCGCAAGTGGACTGCCGCCCGTTCGTTGCCATCAAGGTCGAGCCATGCGGTAGGATAGTGTGCCTCTTCGCCCTTCAAGTAAAAAGACACCGTGCTGGGCGTCGTCACGCGCTGGACGAGCGGATTAAGACCCATGAGCTTGTAATCGCTAAGCTGGTGGCGATTGGTAATCACGTGGTGCGCGCCGCCGTCGCGGCTGTTGAAGACGTCGGGAAGGCTGAAGCTTTCACTGAAAATCCCCGGGACATTGTTCATGCCGTGATCGGATACCACGACAAATAGGGTTTCCGGTGCCAGTGGAGTCGCCTGGATCTTCGTCCACATTCTTCCCGCCAGCGCATCCAGGCGGCGTAAGTGATCCAGAAGCGCTGCCGGATTATTCGTGGCGTGACTTTGATCATCCATGTCGCCGGTATAGAAATCGAGGTAGAAAATTTCAGGATTTTCGAGTGATTGCTTCAGCTCTTTTTCCGTTTGCTCACCGAGCAGTTCGTCGAGTGACGGCGTCCCGGCACTCTCCAGCATGGGCAAAATCACCTTCGTCGAGAACCGTTGAACCAGGACGTGCTGCAAAGTAGACCAGCGCACGCCACGCTGAAAAAGCTGGAAGCTCTGGAACTTTTGTGCATACGAGAACGCATCACTGACCAGCGGTATCCCCGCCCGGTCGAGCACTTCAACGGCCGGCATATCGACATTCCGGGACCGCGCGTAACCCATATAAAACGGAAAAAAGTTTAGATAGTCGTAAACGTGCCCGGTGAAGCGGTCATACTCGACATTTCCCCGAATAATCACGTGACGACCGGTAGTGAGCATGGACCAGGATGGAGAAGAAAGGCTGATGCCGCGCGTGTAGAAATTCTCAAAAATCATCCCGTTCTCCGCAAAGATATTCGAGAACCACGGAAGACGCGACCTACCCGTCATGGGGTCCTTTTGACGCATCGTCCGGTACAGCAGATCCGCGTTGAGCCCGTCAATTTTGAAGATTACGACCCGACGCACTCTCGGACGAGCCTGCTCTCGGGATTGTGAAGCAAAAATCCCCGAGCACGCGCCTAACGCTATGAAACCTGTGACGAACGCAACGAGGCGTCTGTTCACTGATGCAATTCCGCACCAGCGCCAATGAATGCGGCCGTTCCCGCAACACGTGTGGAACCGCCTGCGAAAGCTCGTGCTGAAGCGGGCGCCTCATCCCTCAAATCCGTGAGCGTCAGGGAGTATGCAGTTTGAAGCCCCGCGTCTTGTGATAATTCTTGGAGCCGCTCGATTGTCTTTCCTACATGCGTTCGTATTTTAGGCGCTTCGACACCCCGCATTAGACTCCCCAACTCGACTACGGACGCCTCAATTCGCGAACTATCGAACGCGACTTCAGGCGAAGTGCCCGTTTCGACGAGAGAATCAAGAAAACTCAATTGATATTCAATACGCCGTTCGCGGTCTAGCGTCGCTAAATTGGCGCCATCTTTCCTTGCCCGATGAGTATAGAAGCCCAAAGTTGCGCCGCCCAGCAGGTTGCGCGCGAATTTAGCCCGCCGAGTCTCTCCAAATTCGGCCAGCTCCGCGCGGCGGTCCTGATCCAGGCGCTCTACTAAGTGCCCCTCGTCCTGAGCCTCAGCCTGCAGCCGAAGATAGCGGGCCTGGGCCAACTCGATCTCACGATCGGGCGCACCTTCAAGCGGATTCATAGCGAGAGACTGCACCCGCCGCTCCATTTCTTTCCGTAGAGCCGGATCCAATTGATGATCGAGTGCGAGCTTCACGCGAAATTGCGAATAACAATCAAGCCTCGCCGCTGAATCTACTGCCGCCCCGTGCCGAGCCCTCACAAAGTTATATAGATCGGCCCCCACGTAGTAATACCAATTTGTGATGTGCGATATGCCGATGACACCAGCTGTAATCTCGTTAATCGTACGCTGCGTTACCTCATTCCAGCGGGTGCGAAGTTTGTCCCGAAAATCGACCAGTAGCAAAGGGGCCTTGCGATACTCCAAGCTGTATACCCCCAACGGGACGAGCCGGATTTGCCGTGCCCCTCGAGCGTCCGGCGGCAACAACGAGCTGTTTTCGCTGACAGCACGAACATATTGCTGCCCCGACCAATGCTTCAGTCGCGAGTCATTCCAGGGGTTCTTAATATTGAGGAGCTTCCAAACCGCTCCTCGTGAACTGCCGAACTCTGGCGCTGATTGGTCTAGCGGGAACCAAATGATTGCATACTGCCCGATATTGCCCGCGATATCGATAGATTCGAAAACGAGTCCCGTTTTCTCTGCGCATTGCCGAAGCAGCTCCCAGTTTCGGCTTCGAATGCGCTCCTGCTCAAAACCACTTTCCAGCCCGACTCGCGCGGCATCACGCTCAGAAACGAAACCTCCCAGCAGTTGTTTACGCAGTTCCAGGCGGGCTATCACAGTATCCAACTGAGTTTGTGTCAACGCGGAATTACTCGCCGCGGTGGGAGCGTTGCGCAAGTAGCCGATGGCTTCCTCCAGATGCAAACGCTCATGGTCAACCTGATTCGTTCTATACGCTCGCGACGTGGCGCGGATGGCCATTGTCCTCGGGTCGAGCATGGTCCATTGCAAGAGATTACGGCTGATCTCCGACACCACGGGATCGCGCGGCGCAGTGAGATTCAGAAGGGGCGCCGTATCGTTGATGCTTACGGATGTGGATCCATCTGCAACGCGCCAGTAAAAAAAGGGGACTGCCGACAGAAGGCGCTGCCCCAGGTTAGGACGTGCATAGCTGAGGAGCCATATATAAGAAACACGATCATTCCTGGCATCGTTGTCGCCCAGTGTGTCACGCAAGATCGTCACCAGCGGCACGCCTGCGCGAAGCTCATTCGCGCTCTCGCAAGAGCGGCAAAAAAGCGTCAGCAATTGGGCACTATGGCCGACCGCGGTCGCCTGCCAGTAATAAGTCGGCTGGCCGATTTCAGGCAGGATGGTGTTTTCGAGCCGTGTGCCAGGTACTTCCGCAGCATGGAGGATGCTCGCCGCGTATAAAAACGCCATAAGCATGGGCCGCAATAATCTCATTTGCGTTCCAACACACTGTGTGCAATGATGCTCCGCATTCCCGAAGCGGCTCTACTTATTGTCAAAAGCAGAGTCGGCGCGCGGACGCTCGTAACAACACCTATTACGATTCGAGAAAACACGCCTGACAAGACGCTAGACGTCTTGCTTGTTCCTGGATCTTGATCTTGCCCGAAAGATGTTCTCTAATCCGCGCGCTCTAGGAAGCACCGAAAATCCGGTGAAAGAACTGCTTCCAGCGCCACTGCCTCTCCTGGCACTCGGGTGAGGGAGCAAAGCTTAGGGCGTGAGTGCCGCGCTGAACAGCCAGTGACTCCAACTCTGCGCCGTTCGCCTGAACATTCACGGTTACGAAGCTTTTGCAACCATCTACCGAAGCAATCTTCCAGGGCGAGGAACCCTTGCCGGCCCAATCCTGCATGAAACGCCTGTAGTCATAATCGCGGCACGCATTGCTGGAAGTGCAGCCCCAATCGCGATACGCGGCCTGGTACTGACGACTATTTACTTCAGCGAGGAACTGCTTTACAACCTGCTTTTCGGGATAATTTCGAAAAAACAGATAGCCCGCAATTGCCAAGCTTGCAACGATTACACCGGCGATAATGATCGTTTTGATGATGCGGATGCGACGCTCATCGCCTGCCCCATATTGCTGCAAATAGCTGCCCATGAGTTCTCCTTGAGCAACTGGCCGTTACCTACCTCGCCGGGTATGCCTTGTCGTAAGCCGCGGTTGCCTCGGGGGTGATGTCAAGCCCCGGCTTGAAGTAAAGCGTGTTGGTGATGTCGATGACAATATCGAGCCCCCGCGCCTCCGCCACCCTCTTCACGACATCCGTCATTTGCCGGCCTGCACGGCCGAGAATATCCTGTCGCTCATTATTCACATCGCTCTGCAAATCCTCGCTGAGGCGCTGCAAATCCCTCTGCTTGTGAGTGCCGTCCGCCCTGAGCTGAGCGGCTCTGTCTGGGGGTAGATTAGGCGTGGTCAACTGCTGCTGGATATTCTGGAGATCGCGCTGCAGAGTATCGATCGCTTGCTGTCTGGGCTGATACTTTGCTTGCAGCGCCGCCTGCGCCTTCTTAATTTCCTGCGTGTCCGCAACGGCCTTCTGAGCGTTGATAATTGCAACTTTCGAAGGAGCGATCGTTTGTGCTTCAGCGGTTGCTACCGCGAGAGCCGCGACAGCGGCCATGAGCAGAACGCTCCGAACTTTTAGAAACATTATGTTGTGAGCTCCCGTGCTGATATAACCGCCGGGTGCACAAAGCAACGACAGGCGGTAACAAATCTGCCGATAATCAGGCTAACATGCGTATGCTCGGACGCCGCCGTCAGATCTGAATCCGGCCCTGGGAATCCATCGCCAGAATACGATCGCGCCATCGAACCTTCCTGCTCATGTAGGACGCCAACCAGACGGCGAACGCGTACACGTCCCAGACGGGCGCCAGCCAGCAAAAAACGGTTGCCACGGAGCTACGGAGGACAAAACAACCGGTGATCAAGGCCGAGGCGATTCTCGCCGTCACCAGAATGCCGGCCGACCCCCAGGCTCCACAGGCAGCCGCGATCAGTACCCACACGCCAGCATGGGCAATCGGTAGGCCCGCATAGCTGTTCCCTTTTGAGACGCGGATCGTGCGAGCCCATCGCAGTTGATGTTCCCAAACGCCGCGCCAGGTTGATTCATTGACCGAGGTCTCTACGACATACTGCGAGAGCAGTACGCGTTTGCCGATGCCACTCACACGTTTTGCAAGCTGGTAATCGTCTGCCAGATACTCAGCGACGGTCGCGAAGCCGCCCACACGTTCTAAATCGGCAGCACGGAACGCAAGTGTCGAGCCTAGACCAAACTCGCGAACCCCGACCAGCGGAGCAACCAAAGCGCTCGGCATGAAATCTGTCGCGATTCCCAGTGCTTCCCAACCCGCAGCCAGACTGTGTGCTCGTGGTCGATAAAGGCACGTGACAAGACCGATTCCCCGCTCCGAAAGCGGTTCTACTACGCTGGCGAGATACCTAGATCCAACTTTGATATCGCTGTCATTGACAACCCAAATCGGATATTGTGCATGGCGCGCCAGTTCCATCAGAATTCCCACTTTTCCATTTGGCGCAGCCGTAGCGCCGACAATCAGGCGAATGGCGGCTTCAGGAAAATCGCGCATCAATCGGCGCACTTCGGCAGCCGCGGGATCGCCTTCCTCGCTTACTCCAAACAGAATTTCGAATGTGGGATATTGCTGTTCTATTTGCGAGACAAACGCCTCATAGGTGTTCGAATCCAAACCCCGCAGCGGCTTCAGAACAGAAACGCCCGGTCGACTCTCTAACACACAATCCGATTTAGTCTGCTGCGGCGCGGGTGATCGCGCCGAGCGCCGTTTCAACAAATATCGCAGTCCCGCATAGATCGCAAGACATTGGTACGCCGTCGCGGGCAGGAATACGATCGAGATCAATCACCTGCACTCAGGACTGCAGATTGCCGTTTTTCGTCCTTAACGAACTGCTTGCGCTTCGAGCGCAGCGCCAGATATTCCCGTGCCTCTTTGTAAAGGCGCCGCCGCTCCGCATTGTTGAACATGGCTTTCCTAACCAGCCGTAGCGCCACTTTGGGCCGAAAATAAAACTCGCTGTAAAAACGCTCCACCCACTCGACAAGCTCTCCGCGATCCAGACCGGGATACGCATAGTTTGGAAGCTGGTGGCCAGCTTCGTCCGTCATGCTTTCATTGAGGTTGATGAGGCCGTTCTTCGTGATGTGATCGTAAAATTCCGTGCCCGGATAGGCGTGTCCCATGGACACCTGAATGGTCTCGACATCCAGTTCCTTGGCAAAATCTATGCTCTTCCGGATTGTCTCGCGCGTTTCACCAGGCAAACCGACGATGAAATCGCCGTGAATCGTCAAGCCCAGCTTCTTGCAGTTCGCCGTAAACCGGCGCGCCATGTCGATCGTCGCGCCTTTCTTGATGTTCTTTAGAATCTGCTGGTCGCCCGATTCGTAACCCACAATTAGGAGCCGGCACCCGGCCTCTTTCATGGCCTTAAGCGTGTCGTAATCCGTCGTGACCCGCGACGTGCAGCTCCACGTAAATTTCAGCTCCTTCAGTTTGCTGCAGAGTTCTATCGTGCGCGCCTTCTGATAGTTGAATGTGTCGTCATCGAAGAAGATTTCCTTCAGGCCAGTGAAGTTTTCGAGCGCCCAGCGGCACTCGTTCATAATGTCTTTCGATGAGCGCAGACGCCAGCGATGGCCCGAATGCGTTTGCGGCCAAAGGCAAAAAGTGCATTGCGCCGGGCAGCCGCGAGTCGTATAGAAGGAAATATACGGATTCAGAAGAAACGGAACGTTGTAGCGCCGGAAGTCAAGGTCGCGCTGATACACCTTGGTGACCCAGGGCAACTCGTCCAGGTTCTCGATGACTCCCCGCTCCGGATTGTGCTGAAAGCCGCCATTCTTTCGGAACACCACGCTTGGAATTTCCTCAAGTGGCTTTCCCATGGCGTAGTCGCGTATCTGATAATCAAACTCACGCTTCACCACGAAATCGATGGCCTTCGAAGCCCGCAGGCTCTTTTCAGGCTCTATGGTGACCGGCGGCCCGACAAACGCCACTTTGAGCTTCGAATTGACATCCTTCATCATCTCCGCGATTTTCACGTCGACATCGAATCCGGGCGTGGAGGTAAATAGCACCAGCAACTCGAACTCGTCAGCCATTGCGACCGTCTGGTCTATTGAAATCTTGTGCGGAGGCGCGTCCACCACCTTGCTATCGGTAAGCATCCCAGCCGGATAGCAAAGCCAGACCGGATACCAGTAAGACTCAATTTCTCGCGCCGCAGGCCATCGTGAACCCGCACCACCATCAAAGCCCTCAAATGAAGGAGGGTTTAAGAAAAGCGTTCTCATAGACTCCCTTAAGCCTTAACTTTTTAGCGTAGTTGGTTTTGCCAGTAACACTCAACCACAGAAAGCCGACCGGCGTAGTACCGGGGCATATAGCTTAATTGTGGCATTAAGCGGATCGAAGAACCTACTTAGCCGTGCGCGGTAGAGCGGCAGACTGCGCCTGTCCGCCCTCGGGCCCCGCATTCTGCTCTAAGTTCGAATAATTGATGGTGATCTCTACTTTTCCGATAACGCGAGTATCGATTGAGCTCACCATATACTTGGGAACAGCCAGGCCGTTCTCAATCGTAAAGGCTCGTTCGAATACGACTCTTTTGAAGAAAATACTCGGGTTTTTTACCAGGCGGCCCTTCTCATAAACCGGTAAACACGTGGCCGAGTCCAACCAGATCTCGCCCTTGAACAAACCCACTCTTTTCGCGCGCGGAGAGAGTTGAAAAAGATACGCATCTTTGCCGTCGAACTGCCATTTGCCTTTGAATTTGAACTTGTAGTTGGCGGGCGTGATATCCAGTTGCCCGTTGCCTTGGCCCTGCTTCTCAGCTTCGAGGTAGCGTGCAATCACCTGGCTCTTTACCGTGTTGTCCCCTTGAAATCCTAGAACTCGGTAAGTAATCTGTCCCACTTTGGAGATTTGTCGGAGCGCACGCAGTCGCCCTTTTTCCTTCAGCTTTGGCACGGTGGCGCTGATATCCACTTGCATGGACACCCCGCGAAGTTCATGCTCATGGCTTCGTGTTGTTTCCAAGTACCTCTTAAGGACATCTGCGCCGAGGGCCTTATTGTCGTTCTTTTGATCGTCTGCCGCGCCAAACGCAAATCCAGGGAGCAGCAGTAGTGCAAAGAAAGCCCTTAGCAATTTACGCTTTGTGTCAATCGTATGCATGCCGCGCCTTGTGCGGCGAGAAATTTTTAGACCGAACTGAGCCGTTAGTGTAACAAATCGAGCGTTTTTCCTGACCTGGCAATTTTGCTCTTCGGCGTCTTATGCTCCTGTCGCCATCGTGTATTCGGTGCGGCCATCGTCTATTACCTAGATGAGATCTGCATGCCCGAAGGGTGCAAGTAGGACCGTGTTGGGTTAGTGTTGGTTACTTGACGTTGGTGAGGTGTTGTTCACTCCTTTTTCTGCTGGGCTCTGCTGTTCGGAGCAGGCGCCTTGCGCGCGGCTAGCTGGCCGGGCACCAATTCCCCATCAAAGATCTTGTCGAGGAACAGTCCTGAAACCGTTGCCTTTGTTTTGACCTTCCTGAACTGAACCGTTTAGTATTCCAGGGGGCCTTTCGCATGATCCGAGTGGAGAATCTCGTCAAAACGTTTGGCGAATTCACGGCAGTCGATCACATTTCTTTCCAGGTGGGCAAGGGCGAGATCTTCGCGTTTCTAGGCCCGAACGGCGCGGGGAAGCGAACGACTATTAAGATGCTCACCACACTTCTCCGACCCACCAGTGGAAAGCTGGAGATCGATGGACTCGATCCTCGGGCCCACTCGAATGAGGTGCGGAAACGATTTGGGATCGTGTTCCAAGAGGCCAGCCTCGATGGCGACATGACCGCCTACGACAATATGGAGCTCCACGCCGTGTTCTATCACATACCCCGTAAGCTTCGCTTGGAGAGAACAGAACAACTGCTCCGGCTGTTCGATTTGTGGGACGGCGCAATGAGCAAGTGAAGCTATTTTCCGGAGGTATGAAGCGCCCATTGGAAATTGGGCGTGGGGCTTTTACATACGCCAAAAATCCTGTTTCTAGACGAGCCGACATTGGGTCTCGATCCGCAAACTCGTGATCAACTCTGGTCGCAGGTAAAGCAGCTGAATCAGACAGAAGGGGTTAACCGTATTTCTGACGACGGACTATATGGACGAAGCGGAGCGAGTCGCTCAGCGACTCGCGATCATCGATCACGGCAAGATCGTGGCAGAAGATTCGCCCCGGCGATTAAAACAGCGGACCGGCGCTGATTCGCTCGAACAAGCCTTCCTCGCTCGGGTTTGGAATGGGACCCGTGTTTCAGAAAGCTGGACAGGGCAGCTATCTGCAATTTGTCGCACCTGGAATAATTGCAATAACAGTCCTGTTCAGCTCGGTTTTCTCCGGAATGGGTTTGCTCTGGGACCGGCAGTTCGGATTTCTCAAAGAAGCCCTGGTCGCACCCGTGCCTAGGATTCAAATCATCTTGGGTCGAACTCTGCGTGCTGCATCGGTGGCCGTCGTTCAGGGGCTGCTCGTCGTCGTTGTATGTTTCACTGCCGGCTTTCGCATCGTAAGTCTCGCAAACGTTCCTTTGCCCGTACTGCTCATGGCACTGATCGCGTCTCTGTTCTCGCATGGGGAACTGGTATCGGCTCCGTATTGCAAACATTCAGGGTTTTCAACTGATAATGAACTTCCTGGTAATGCCGATATTCTTTTTATCGGGCGCCCTGTATCCGCTCAATGACCTGCCAAAACTCTTGAGCGCAATCACCAGCCTCGACCCGTTGGCGTACGGGGTAGATGGCTTGAGAGCAACTCTGATAGGCCGGCGCATTTCGGTGTGGCAATGGACGGCTTGGTCTCGTAGCCGTCGCTTCTGTGGTCCTAGTGATTGGGAGTTATCTGTTTTCGAAAATTCAGGTTAACGATGGCGCGAAACGGCCGAGCGCAAGCGCGGATCTTACTGAACCGTAAATTGCTTCACAACCACGTTATCGTTCTCGTCGAAAACGCGTACGGCCACAAGTTGTCCGGCACTCGCTGGCAGCATGTAATCTAACGTTTGTGAGTCGGTGACCTTGTTTACCGGTTGGAGTGATGTCCACTCAGCGCCATTTACCGAGTATTCAGCTTTGTCTATCCAGCTCAGTGCGTCCTTGGCCGTGAAACTAATCTGATGCCGCGCACCGTCATTCGTGACTTTGACATTCACAATTTCGGGCGGCGTATTGTCGATTGTCAAAGGATCGCTTTCAAGTGAGGAGGTCAACACATCGGCGGGAGTATTTGCAGGCGCGTCGCTTGCCGTGACGCGCACGACATATTGGCCGTCTGCAAACGCCGTGCTGTCAAAAGAGTAACGCTGGTCTTTCAACTTGTCTTGCAGCAAGCGCCACAGAAATCCTGTCTTCTCTTTAATTTCGATTTTGAAGATGAGAGCGTCGCCATTCGGATCTGCTGCGTTCCAGCGAATTGTCACGTAGCCTTTGCTGTACTGCAGGGTGCTGCTTCCGCTTAGCTCGAGAGTTGGATTGGAAGCAGCCGGTTTCCTTTGTCCCACTGCCGGTAACGTCAGAGTGGTTGGCGAACCCGATGGCAGTGGAGATCTCTCCAAAGCGGAAGGGGCCGCGCTCTCGCGGTAGTTGAATGGCGCGATGTCAACCTGGAAAATCTTGGGCGCAATGTTTTTTGCTAGGTATGCAATATCAACGACGCTCAACTCAGGTGATTCGGCTTCTGACGAACGACTCAGCGTCAGGCGGTACTGCAGGAATCGAGCAGCGGGTGAGTTTATCTGACCGCCCACTTTGGTGATCGCGACCTTGGTCCACGGGCTCCAGCTGTTTTGAGGGCGGCTCAGATTACCGCTTCGCGTTTCAAACGCGATCGCGCCGCCGCGCAAAGTCGAGGTCAAATGAACTTTTCCCCAATACGCGAACTGGGAAATGTCAAGGACTTCGCTTTCGAGAGTGCCGCTGGTTTCTAGCTCGGGTCCAATCGAATACAGGTTCCCTACATTGCCGGTTGCAGCATATACCAGCCCGTTCTTGCCCTGCAGAAAGGCCGTGATTTGCGTCGGCGGCGCATTGAGCAGCTGCGTCGAGAGGTGATCAGAATCTACTCGATAGATGAGGCCCTTGTTCCCCGTTCCAAGCAGAGGTTTACCAGCGGGGTCGAAAGCGATCGCGTAAATCAAATCGGTTGGAGAGCTCCAGATGCTTTCCGCAAATCCGTCCCTTTCGATCCGATAAAATTCTGAGCCGCCAACCACCGCGGCGCTCAGAGATCCTACGGCCGGAGGGAGTGAGGGAGGGGCGGTCGCAGTTCGAGGCGCACCCGTCGGCGTCACGGAAGGAGGATTCGACGGGAGTACGGGGGCAGGCCCCGCGACGGAAACACTGGCCGGCTTGCTGCCCACGGCTGCGGCATAGATCGCGCCATCGTGTTCTGCAACCGCGGTCACTTCCCGTTTATTGGTTTGATATAGGACAAAACCTTTGCCCTCGGGCGTGATGCGAATCACCAGACCGTTCGGCTCAGTTCCCACAATCAGATTGCCGCTATCGTCGATGATCATCGAACGCGCGTGAGTTTCCTCGGTCCGGAAGAACTCTGAACCTTTGCCGTCCCGAGTGACACGATAGATCACCCCGGAATCTCCGGTTGCGATGAAAAGATCGCCAGAACGATTGAACGCCATGGCCCAAATGTACTTACATTTGGCGTCGAAAAAGAGCTGCGGTTTTCCAGTCTTGTCAATTCGGTAAATTTTTGCGTCCGGAAGCACTGCCGCATAGATTCGATCTTGCGAATCTGTTGCTAGCGCGTGAATTTCGAGACCTGTCAGTTCAGCGGCGACCCTGGGCTTGGCATTGGCCGCGCGCGCGAATATCTTCGTGGTGGCTCCGGTAGGCGCACCCCCTGCATAGTAGAGAACTTGTCTCGAATCCTGTGCAATCGCCCAGAGATAGGGCACGCCAGTACTGTCCAGCTCTTTGAAGACCGGCGCTAGCGTCACGCGACCATCACTGCGGATGGAAAGGTTGTCAGAGGTGCCTCGAGCGAACGCCGCCTGATCTGATTGTTCCCAGACGTGAGTCTCGACGGCGAAACAAAGGGACGGTGCCGCCGCAAGCAAGACGAGACCTGCGGCCCGGTACAAGCCCGAGTAATTGTGCATGAGGGAGATGATTCGGCTTTCGGTAATGACCTTCAGTTCACGGCGACCTTCAGAGAGTAGTTGCCGGTAACGACCACGTCGAAGGGTACAGAGGTCTGCTCGTGAGCGCTTTCTGGCGAGCTGACGAATTGGTGATTAGTCGCCCGTCCGCTCTGCATTACGTTGAGCACGGAGGCCGGTAAACTTGGCAATACTTTCTCGTCGGAATACACAGTGGGCTGAGATTCGATCAGCGAAACGTAAAGTCGGTTATTGCTGCGCACGTCATTCAGCATGGCGACGGTTTGCGGAATATCTTCGATCCGGTTTAGCGAGCTGGCAATGTTCTGGAACCGGCTGAGAGTGTCGGCATCACTGAACAGGATCTGGTGATCGCCACGCGCCACGCCGGCAGGTATCTTGACGTTGACCGTGCGCTCGATGCGATCGCCACGGTAAGGCTTAAGGAATACTTTCACCGGCACTTCAGTGCCTGCCGTGACCTTGTTGTCTGCAATCCAGGCTGATTCTATCTGAGCAATGCGTCTTTCCGGGATGAGGTCGACGGACACATTGACGGCATTCAGCTTCGGCATCCTGGATGAATTTACAAACAGGCGATTGAACTTATCGCCCCACCAACCTGCGAGAAGCATGGGGGTAGGGACAGGCGTTTCGGCGGGCGCCTGCATAGTCGTGAGCTCAATACGATTTTGTCCTTCTACCTGGAGCTCGCCGCGCAGCCGATAGGTGGCTTCATCAGAAAAATCGTTTAGGTTCGAGAGCGAGTTGAAAAGCGTCGCCATCATCAGGTAAGGCGTCCACTTCTGATCAACAAAAACGTTGAAGTGGAAATCCTGCGCCTTGCGGATGCTATTGTCGGCATTTCGGGAGCAGACCTTCATGGTCACTGGAATCATTTGGGCAGTTGCGCCAAGCTCGCCCTGGATACCGCTGTGACGATCCTGCCGCAAAGCACCCACTACCTCAGACGCATTGCCCATTTTGGTCGGCTGGTATGACGAAGCCAGCGTCATGATGATGTTTTCCTTGGCAATAGGCATGTCTATGGGCCCAAGATTGAACATCTGATGTCCGAAAGCCAGGATGCGTTTGCCGTCGTTGTAAGTGACAGTCCCGCCTCCGGTCATAGTCATATCACCGGACACAAGCACCGCGGCGACTCCCTCGCCTGGCTGCAATGAAGTTGCCCAGTCGGCGGCCGGCTTGGCTGAATCGAGCGATCCACCTGCACCACCCTGCGAAGCTGTCAGGCCGAGCTGGTTGAAAATAGGCGCGAATTGCTTAACTGCATCGTCCGTAAAACCGGACATCGTAATGGGCGTAGCAATCGGAGTCATCATGGCAGTTTCGGGCAGCCGGTCGCTCGCTCCTCGGGACATAACGCGCGAAAGCAACTCGCCCGGCATCTGCAATGAGGCCACCTCTTGAACCTTGTCCGGAGTGCGGCTGTCGGCAGGACGCGTCCTGTCGAAATCGTTGACTTCCATCATCAATCGAATTGGCGTAATGCCACAGATCGCATCCGGCGAGAAAACGCTTAAGCGCAGGGAAATTGCGCCAACCAGCTTCCCATCGATATAAACGGGGCTTCCGCTCATTCCGCCGGCCACATTGGTTCGTTGCGCAGGGCCGGTTAATTTGGCGACGATGATGTCTTGCTTAGGCCCCCAGGCGTTCTCCCATATACCGATAATTTCAACTGGAACCGGTTCAGGTTTACTGCCCTGAAAAACGGTCCAGGCGATCCCTTTTATTCCAGGTCTCAGCGACGCTTCCGGAAAGAACTGTACAGGGCCTGCTTTGGGCGGCGTGGTCATATTCGGAACCCTGTTGTCCTGGGCAGCCGCGCCGATGGATAACAAGGGTGGAAGTGACAGCATAAGGGAGCATAGAAGCGCTCGCTGGAGCATAGACATACCTTCTTCTCGGCCAGAACGCGACCTTAGCGTTGCATCAACTGGGTCAGTCCACCGGATGTTCAACATTATCCCGCAAAGGCGAATGTGAGATCGTGTGCAAGGGTGGAAGCTGGTACTAGTGAGACGGTTCCGGAGGGATGTGAAGTTTCTTCAGGGTTAATCTCCGTTCATGAGGACGTTTGTTGCGACACGTTTTCCGCTCGCGCATGTCAAAGAATAAGGCCGAGGTTGTAGACTGAAAAAACAGAAAGCCCAAGATGTGGGGCATTAGAGAGGATTTTATGATCCGCCGAGCCATGATGCTAAAGACCATGAGCCCACGAATGTTGACGATTGCCGGGACGTTTGCCACTGCGTGTTTTGTTTGCGCATCATTCGTGATGGGAGCAGCTGGCCCCCAAGCTAAGTCCGGGCAGGGTGATGCAGCCAAAGGCAAAGATGTATTTGAACAGTGCAGCGTCTGCCATAACGTCGATACCGACGAGAAGAAAATGGGGCCATCGCTCAAAGGACTATTCAAGAAATCGAAATTGAATAACGGCAAGCCGGTGAACGAAGCCAATGTTCTTGAACAGATCAACAACGGCGGCAATGGCATGCCGGCTTACGCCGATATACTTTCGGCCGACGACAAAGCGAACGTTATCGCATATCTAAAAACGATCTAACCGGTTTCCCTAAGGTCAGGCGCAGCGGGCTCGGCCCCACGCCGGTCTGCTAGATTTAGGAAGTCTGCTGGCTCTACCGCGTCCCCATCGTCTAGCCCGGCCTAGGACACCGCCCTTTCACGGCGATAACAGGGGTTCGAATCCCCTTGGGGACGCCAAGCAGAGGATTTCGGTGGAGCCGCTGTACCTCGCGTTTGAAGTGCGGTGAGCACTTGTGGCGAGTACCGGAGCCCCGATGACTGCCCGTCTCGTGCCGAGGTGAAATCGCTCACATTCAGAAATGAGGAGAACCAGCTCGGCCTAGCCAAGGTGGTCTCCGCACTTCGGCTTGCTCTCCTGTTTCGTTTCATTCAGAGGCGGCCTGGACGAAACTCGCCAGGTACGCTGTGCACCGTTGACTCAAAAAATTGAACGGCGCTGTAATTAGTTGATCTCTGTCGTCGTACGAGATTCCGCGGTGAGACTTCATGCTGGCGTGCCCGTAGTCAACTCTTCAGACATTCCCACCAGGAGCTAAGCATTCTAACGAAACCGATCACCGCTATAGCCGCGCTGACGATTACCTCAGTTTGTATTGCTTCAGCTCAAACCAGAGATAAAAGGGACAAGCAGAGCGGCAAAGTTGAACAAGCATTGATGAACATTGAGCAAGAGATGGAATGACGCCATCGTCAAGGCCGACGCATCAACTGCACCTTTACGAATCCTGGCGGGATGGTCATGGACAAGGCACGAATCATCGATGACTTCAACTCCGGTAATCTACAATCGAATCTTCCAAATTTGATGACACAAATGTACATGCGTTCGGTAACACTGCCGTGGTGACCTTCTTCGCCGGTGAAAAGCCTGCCTGGGACGCGTGAAGGTCTGATGATGGAGTCAGGTGAGGATGAGCGGCGAGCGAGCTGATGCTACGCCGATCAATGGCAGCTACACAGCAAAGTATGACGGCAAAGAATGTGCCGTCGTCGGAACCCCATAGGGCAGCATCGCGCCGTCAACCAGGTAAACGCGAACACTTTCGCTACGAGTCAGAAGAATAGCGGCACAAAGTACAACACCACGACACGAGCCGTAATCTCAAACCATGGCAAGACAATGAGTGTTACTGTGCGGGCACGGCACGGATGGCAGCCGGGTTCGCTATACGATGGCGTACGAAAAACAATGAGTTGAGCGCCTGGATCAGAAGCATTCGAAACGACAAACCGGATTGCAATGCCTAACTCGAATTAATTGGCCTTCGATATACTCCTCCCATGCCAACTGGCGATCGAGAAGATCCTTTCAACTCAATGAAGTTTATTGTGGAGATCGACGGGATTGCTACTTCAGCATTTTTAGCCGTGTCCGGCATCGAAGCGGATGTTGCCGTCGTCGATTATCGGCCGGGAAACGATAAAATTCCTGGTGCTCGAAAGCTGCCTGGCGAAGCGAAATTCAGCAATATCGTTTTGAAACGCGGCATGACCAGCGACTTGAGTTTATGGAATTGGATGCGAGAAACGCTGGAAGGGCAGGTTAGTCGAAGGAGTATGTCGGTAGTGCTGTTAAGCGAGGGGCGAGAAGAGGTCATGCGATTCGACTTCAAGCATGCATGGCCCGTAAAATGGTCGGGGCCAAACCTGAACGGGGAAAGCAGCGACGTTGCAATCGAGACTTTGGAGATTGCTCACGAGGGACTTTCGCTGACTTCTTGAAATCAGCCGGATAGAGAAACTTCAGCCCACCAAAAAGAATCTGGTCTCGCCCTACGGTGCGAGCGAGCCTGTGCACGTTGTCGGAGTGATGGTTGCAGTGCAGATTATCCGGCTCGGATTATTCAGTGCTTCTCGGGCGCGTGTTCACACGTCCGGATAGACAAGCGTGATCTGGGAAGCATGACTGTCGAGTTCTGTTTGCATTGCCGCGAGCATATGGTCCAGATGAACAGGATCTGTGAAATGGCAGTCGTACGTGCTCAATTTAAATGGAATCGAGGTACGACCTTGACCGGACTGATCGACGAGCTGACCAGTGATTAGGTCGGCCCCTAGAAACCGCCGGTCTCGAATGATCTTCGAGACATCGATCCTGTAACCGGCCAGGGCTTTACCCGAGAAATGAGTGTACGCAGAATGTGTATGGCCGAGCATGTCTAAAAAGCGTGTGAAGTGGCATTTAGTTTTGGTGGAGTGAGGTCTTGACGTCGAGATAAGATTCGGCACCGTAGGCTCGGTTCATAAGACCTAGGCACTCGGCCCCCGCTCCAGTGCTCGTTTAGCAGCAGCTTGCACAAGCCTTGCCACATCGTTCAATAGATAGTCCCGGCGTCCGAAGATGAGTGATGTACCGTGCGGTCGCACCACAGCGTACCTGAGACCTCCCGGCTCCGGGTGAACCGTTATGTCGCAAATCAGTTCACCGTTGACGTTCAGGACCATAGTTCATCAGGCGAGCTTCAATGATCGTACGCTTCAAGTGCGACTACAAGCTATCTTTTGATCGATAACTGTCGCTCACCTGCTCGAGCATTTTCGTCCCCGGTACGTAGCTCAACCAGTACTATTACTCCGCTTGCCTACAACGCCGTTTGCTAATGAGTTTCATGGCAGCTTCGACTACTTGAAGCCGACGACATCGAGCGATAGTTACGTCCTTATTCTTGGTACTGAGAACCTGTTTTTTTCGCTGTGACCACAGTGCTCGCCCGGATGCGGCCATCGTGCTGGCTTGCCGTAAAGGCCGCAGGCGTCGACGGGTTCTCCTGTCTGGCTGCTTTTGATCCTCGTAATTCCAAAACTGACATCTTGCCGTCACTTAACAACTGGTCTCCTGTCGCGTTGCTGGCCTTCTTGGGAGCTGTCGGACGATCCACGTCGGCGTAGCCAACAGCAGTTCCGGCGAAAAGCAGGTCTGTCGAGACCCAATCGCGCTCCCGGTCTATGTGCGGATCGATTCTGTGAGACCACTTCGTTCCGGCTCGAGCTTTAGAGATAGCGATGTCGTGAGTCGCGGCGCCGACCCACACGTCCCTTCCGTTGTACCCCGTAGCTTGCTTCCAGATACGCAAGTGATGCCTGTTCGCAAAGGTATTGAGGGACTTTTGAAACACAAGGTCCGGCGGCTGGCCATTGATCCGGAGCGTTGACACGGGCGCACTAGAGTAGCCAGCCTGACGGATTGTAGCGCCAACGGTCTTTGCCGCCGAACGTATGCTGAGGTCATCCGCTTCGAACCAGCCCGCCTCATCGAAGGCGACCTCAAGCTGCTGCTGAGAGCCGACAAACATCAGGTTCGTAATATCGGAAGGCGTTCCGTTGTTCGTCTGGGTTCGTAATGGTGCAGCCGTCACAAGTGATCGCAGCTTTTCATCAACTGTCATGACGGGCCATCCAGGCCACGCCGCTTTGTGCTTCAGTCTGGACGGACGCACAATTTGCAGCTGCAGATCTGTCCCATCAGGAAAAAGGATCTCACGTCGAATCGATAGCCCGTACACCGCTTGCATGCCCTTGAGGGTGTGCCCGGCGATGGGGATGACGCCCACCGCCGCCAAGGCAAGCGAAGCTTTCGTTGAGGCGTGAGGCTGTATAATTCCCAGAATCTCATTGTTCCGCACTGTTTCGCGAGCATTGTCAACGCTTAGAACACGGGCATACAAAGGTGAGAGCTGGCCATCGGTATGAACGATATTCGAAAAGTCGAGCACGAGCCGTGGCCGCGAATATTTATCCGGCGCTTTCTGGGCGAAAAGAACTGTTCCGTTGACTCGGGTACCGGGCGCTAACAGCAGCTCGCCATCTTTGCAAGCCACCTGCTCGCCATCCTTGCACAAAGGGTAAGTGACCGTAGCCTCGACGGGATCTCCGGTTCGGGAGCGATCGCTATAGACAGCAGCGTTCAGTTGAACGCTGATTGTTTTCCCCGGCGCAAGGTCCGCCTGCTTGGCCCTCGATACTTCGGCAGCGCCTGCCGGACCGTCTCCATCGTCAGGCTGATTGAAGAACTGGAAGAACGAAGCTAGGAAGCCGCTACTCGCGCCATGCTCGATCAGCAACGTCTGCATCTCAAAATTCGGCGAGTAGAGCAGATAGTCCAGAGCCGTGTCGTTGTAGGCGTCTTCACGGTTGATCTCGACACCTCGCTCGATCAGGTCGTCCGCGATCTCCTCGTAACCGACCAGAACTTTTGGTTTTCTTGTGTAGCTCGAGCCGAATATCGCCCAGTGCAGGGCTGTACGCCCCTGTGCGTCGACTGCTTTGATTTCCGCATTGCCTGCAATCAGCCGTTTGGCATCCGCCAGGCGATCGAGTATAGTCTGCTCCTTGGTCTCACGTGTCGCTTGGTACAGAACCTGGATAAGAGGCGAACTGTGCGAAACGTCGAGCTTCAGTGCCGCAGGTGCCAGCTCCTCTTCCGCCACCTCCTCCGGGATCGAATTGGAGCTAGGTGCTTGGGGCTGAATCTGCTGCTCGGCTCGCGATTGGGCTTGGATCGGCTTGTGATCGAACGCCAGCCACGCCAGCGGCACTATGAACAGCAAACGAATGAAGGGCATCATGCGTAATCACACTCCTAAGTTTTCACGTTGGTCAATATTCGCAGGTTTGGGTACAGCGCGCAACCGGCATTAATTTTCACTTAGATCGGAGCGCTCTAGAGCCTTTACGCGTCTTTCTCAGTGACGGGAGGGAAGAGGATGCAACGCTTGATGACAGTGGCTCTAATCACGGGGGCACTTTTCGTTTTCGGGACTTTCGCCGAGGCTCAGTACGGGCCGCGCGGAATGTATGAGCCGCACTCGGTTTCCGGTCTCATCGACCGAGTTCATATGGATCTAAACCGGTCGTATGAAGGATGGCATTTCTCACGCGACGACCGGAAACGCCTGAATCATGCCGAGCACGAGCTGCGCGATTTTGCCAGGAAGTGGTATCAAGGCCGGTTCGACAAGGACGAGCTTGATGAAGCGATCGAAAGTATTCAGCACGTCGTTGATAACAACCACATGCCGCCCCGAGATCGCGATGCGCTGTATAACGATCTCGCACAACTGCGGGGAATGCGCGAGGCCTATGACCGGCATGAGATCGGTTACGGCCGGCGTTATTAAGGGATTATCGCGGCACTTAGATTTTGCCGAGCTCGTCGCCAATTGCAGTCGCGGTAGTGAAGCTGGCTTTTGGGATCATTCGCCGCCTGGCGAGGGTCCCTAAAGCTAGACAGCAAGGGATCGCAATCCAGTTTGCAAGTTTCACTGGATTCCCCGCACTGGCATCTCTGGCTCGATGTCGCTCCTTGTAGGGGCTGCAATACCGGCCCTTGGTTAAAATGCAGACTACACAGGAGGGATCAGTGCACAGACGCCGGTTTTTAGCTTCGTCGCTTGCCGCTTCAGCGATGGCGATTGATGCTTCGAGCAGCGATATGCAAGCTGGGCAGCAGACATCTGCAGGCAGCGGGCGGGAGTACTATGAACTTCGCCGGTATCAGCTGGCGTCGGGCCCGCAACAGAAATTGACAAACAGCTTTATAGCGGATGCTTTGATTCCGGCTCTAAACCGGCTAGGCATCAAGCCGGTGGGAGCCTTTGATCTTTATATTGGGCCGGAGACGCCTTCCGTCTATGTGCTGATTTCAAGCACCTCTCTCGAAACTCTTGTGAACCTGGAGTTCCGCCTGGCGCGAGACGAAGAGTACCAAAGGGCTGGAGCGTTCTTCCTCAATGCCCCGGCCAAGGAACCGGCCTATGCGCGGGTGGAGAGCTCACTGATGAGTGCTTTTGAGGGCTGGCCGAAACTTGTCTTGCCGCCAGCAACTGCGCAAAAGGCATCGCGCGTTTTCCAGCTTCGGACTTATGAGAGTCCCACTGATCAAGATCACAGGCGCAAGGTTGAAATGTTCAACAGCGGGGAATTTGGCGTTTTCCAGAGAGCCGGTTTTTGGCAGGTCTTTTATGGTGACACGCTGATTGGCTCACATCTGCCCAATCTGACATACATGTTGAGCTTCCCAGATATTTCAGAGCTGACTGCCAGATGGAAGGCGTTCGGCGCAGATGCGGAATGGAAGAAGTTGAGCAATTCACCGCGGTTCCATTTTGAAGAAATCGTCTCGAATATAACGAGCCTGATACTGAACCCGACTTCGTATTCGCAGATCTGAGTTTCCGGACCCCTGGTCGGTCCTTTCACTCGAAAGGCGGCGGTTCATGTTACCCTGAAGTTGTTATGCCGATCCCGAATGTGAAACGCTTTCGGCCGTTTTGCCCGACTTGCAACGAGACTTTTACCGTGATGGCGGTCCTCCCCAAGCATGCCAACGTGAACGATTACCTGACGGACGTGGTCGCCCGGCACGACCATAAGGCATACCAGGAAGCGAAACAGCAGCACTTCAAGATCCGCGTCGGTCAACAGAAACAGAAGCGAGCAAAGTAAACCGCTAGTTCCTGTTGATAGAATCCCGGCACGCTCGATTCATCAAGGCGTGGGAGCCTGCACCGTCCTGAGGCCTTTCGAAGCAGCGAACGAAACATCCGGATCGATATCTTTCGACAGAACGTCGAGCACTGGAATCACATCATCGTTTCGGCTCGCTGAAAGAGCTTGGCAAAGGGCGAGTTTTTGACCTTTCGTAGCCTCCTTCAGCAGCGGGAATAACGCCTCGCGCACGTCACCACGCCTGCACAATTCAGTAAGATAGGCTTGCGCCGAATCACGCTGTGCTCTAACGTCTAAATTTTCTACCAGATATCGTAAGGGACTAAAGTCGGACGTGTCCAATTTGCCTTCACTGACGAGGGCGAATGCCGCGGCCAAATGCGCTTTAGTATCGGCATTTTTCTCGTTATAGGCCTGATCGAGAGCCGGGGTATCCTCTGGCTCGCGGATCCGGCCGAGCCCATCAAGCGCAGATGCGCGCAAATCCGCGTCTCTGTCATCCACATATCGCTGAAATACTGTTCGATCCTCAGCGAGGCCGAGCATGGCTAAGCATTGGAGCGCTGCACGTCGAATCTTCATATCTCGGGCCTCGCGCAGGACCGAACGAACATCGGGAGCCGAACTTGAGCTGTGCAGCACACCAATTGTTTCGAGTGCCGTGGCCTGAACACGATCGTCTAAATCGTGGGCGAGAAAGGAAACACCTTGGCCGGCGGAGGGATCGTCTATTTTCTGAAGCGCGACCAGGCACTCAAAAATCACCTCGCTGTTCTTCGAGCGAAGTGCATCGAGGAGCGCAGGGAGAGCTGGGCGCGCGCGAAGAATTCCGGCGGCGCGAGCCGCATTCGCGCGGGAATCCATACTCCTGCCCCTACGTATTACGTCCCCTAGCGCCTCGGCAACGTCTGGACGAATAGTTACGTTACGGTCGACTACTTGATTATCACGCGATGAAAAAAACGCTCTCACTTCCCGGACTCCGCGCGTGAGCGGCCCCGTCAGACTTCCTTTCGCGACGTATCCCGGGACATGGAAGTTCACAATCCCGTCTACCGCACGAATTTGGATTTCTGCATCGGCGTCGTGGGTGGCCTTGATTAGCGGATCGAGACTGGCTTCGCTGCCTATCTTGACAATCGCTTTCACCGCCTCAATCCGGATATTACGGTTGGGGTCGCCGAGGTTTTGAGCGAGTGCCGGGATAGCCTGGGCGTTTTTCTTGCCAAGATCTCGAATCCGGGCGATCCTCTGATGTGCGCTATACGCATCTTCGTTCTGGGCAAATGCAACAACTGAAATCAGGCAGAAACCGGATGCTATAACGCGAAGCCAGCATAAGAGCATATTGTGAAGTTACCCGAAACGGGCCTAACCGACAACTTCGACTGTTGTTTTGTGTGGAATGAGCCCTGCTTCATACCCAAGGTCGAGCAGCTTCTGCGCGGCGCGGGGCACGATCTCAGCACCGTCGATAGTGTGGTGATTGACATACATGCCTACGAACTGTTGCGCCAGCGCCGGCTCCAGATCCCGGGCAAACTGCATGGCATAGTTCAGCGCTTCATCGTGATGGTCGAAAGAGTATTGAATGCTTTCACGGATCAGCCTGGAACATTCAGTCTGAACTTCCGGCGGCAGATTCCGTCGCAGTGCGTTTGCGCCTAGCGGGAGCGGCAATTCATACTTGCCCTTAAACCACTTCCCGAGGTCCAGGATGTGATGCAATCCTTCTTGACCGTAAGTCAACTGACCTTCATGGATCACCAGGCCGGCATCAACCTCGTGCTCCTTCACTGCATCGAGAATCTTGTCGAACGGAACGATTTTGTGCTCAAAATCCGGCTGAAACAGCTTGAGGACAAGGAACGCTGTGGTCATGGTCCCGGGAATCGCGATTCTTTTTCCCTTCAAGTCTTCAGCCGCTATGGGCCGGGAACTCACCACCATCGGGCCATAGCCGTCCCCGACGCTCGACCCGCTCGCCATGAGAACGTATTTGTCCGCAACATACGGATAGGCGTGATATGAGATTGCGGTCAGCTCATAGAGCCCTTCAGTCGCTTTCCGATTCAGTGACTCGATATCTTCTAAGACGTGGCGGAAGCTGACTACGCGTGACCGGATCTTCTTTGTCGCCAACCCATAAAACATGAAGGCGTCATCGGAATCGGGGCTGTGAGCGCAAACAATCTCCAGCGCTTGCGAGGAACTCATTGAAGGGTCTTTAAGAAGCCCCCTCAGTGTAGCAACAGTGTTTGAAGTGGGCGTTTTTGCGATTACCCTTTGATCTGTGCTCTTAGACGGCCCTGGAACTGTCGCGCAAATGCAAGAGCGCGGGCTCGAGCGTCTCCATGTCGCGCTTTAGGACGGAAAGCAAATGCAGGCAGCGCTGATGATTTTTTTCTTTTGCGGCACTTTCGAGTTCCTCGGCGCGAAGCCTTCCGACCTCAGCGTACAGACTTGCCAGCGAGCCCTTTATTGTATGCGCGACTAGATAGAGTCGGTCGTATTGCGCCTTTGCTAGCGC
Source organism: Bryobacteraceae bacterium (assembly GCA_045807905.1). Classification (GTDB taxonomy): domain Bacteria; phylum Acidobacteriota; class Terriglobia; order Bryobacterales; family Bryobacteraceae; genus Bog-105. The sequence continues at coordinate 41,305 of JBJMGM010000122.1, forward strand.
CTCGTGCATGTCGGCAATTTGGACTAATTGCTCAGACAGGAACAGATCGATGATCTCGATCAGCAGATCGCGATCGTAGGCCACCTGTGCTTTGAACTTCTCCGGATCGAATATGGGGAGGTTCGCCAAACTCGGGTCCTCATGATTGTCCTGTGGGCCGCAAAAGGCTTTCGCAAGGCTGGCCACCGCGGTCGTGAGAGCCTCGGCTTCGAAGTCCTCTGAGAGATAGCCATCAATTCCTGCCTGGTTACTGGGCTGGCACCCTGAACCGTCGAACAGGTCTGGTAAAAGCGACAGAATCGCGGTCCGGCACGACGCGCGCTGATTCATTTCTAAGGCTCGCAATTTCTGTGTGAACTCGGACACTCTATCGGCGAGGAGCGGCGAACCGAGCACCACAGCATCAAATTTCTGATTACAGAGCGCTTCAGCAGCTTCTTCCAATCCACGTGCGGGGAGTACCGTGTGATTTGCGCCAGCAAGTCTAGAGCTGATGAGCTGCGATTGGCGCGCATCACCGTCGATTAGAAGAACTCGAAGCGTATTCAACAACATAGCCTCTCAGAGCGCCCGGACAGGAAAGTGCCGCTCCGATGCGTCGAGCACCTTCGTCACTTCAGTGCATTTTCCAGCAACTTTCATACCCATTTTTCTACTTTTCCTCTATGTTGTTATATACTCTTCGTTTAGTGGGGGTGCGCCTTCCCTAGTCTCACGACTCGCCCTACCATACCTAAATCCCACTCCTGGCCGTACACGCTGCTGTCCGGTACCAAAGCCTTCTCACTTGGCGTCTTTAACCTAGTCTTCCCGGACCAGTGTAGGCTTTGTGAGCAGCCTTTGAACAATCTGTCTCGCATTCCAGTATGCCCTGCCTGCCTTTCCCTTCCTGAACCGCTGCATGCGGAATTTTTTTGTCGAGCCTGTCGCACGCCCTTTGTGGATTCTTATCCGCTGGATGAGCATGACCTGTGTACGGTCTGCCGAGAGAGTCTGGCGAATTTTGATGCAGCCTACTCTTTCGGCAGTTATGAGGGTCCTCTCCGAAAGTTAATCCACCTTTTCAAATACGCAAAAGTGGAAAGCCTCGCGCTTCCCCTCAGCCGGTTACTGCTCCGGGCAATGCCGGTGGACGAGTGCTTCGATGTGGTAATTGCCATGCCTATGCACTGGCGCAAGCGGTGGGAACGAGGGTTCAACCAGGCAGAACTGCTCGCCCGGCCAGTAGCGAAGCGATGCAAATTGAAGCTTTCGACTAATCTGCGGCGCAAGCGCTACACCAAGGCTCAAGCGGCTCTGACCGAGGTTCAGCGACGCGAAAATCTTAAGGATTCATTTTGCGTCAAAAACGCTCAGCAGATTGCCGGGAAACGCATCCTGCTAATTGACGATGTTTTCACGACGGGCGCGACGCTTCGCAGTGCTGCCGAGATATTGAAAACGGCGGGCGCCGCTCACGTTACCGCGCTTACGTTAGCCCGTGTGGACCAGCGAGGTTTCCATTCTATGAACGCGTCACGAAAGCAAGATGCGCGTGCCCCCCAATTTGCGGGGACGGGACTTCATTAAAGGAATACGGAGCTCTGCATGCCCAGCCTGGATCGACTTCATCGGCCTGTTCTTGTTCTCAACGCGAGCTATGAGCCGATCAATATCTGCGCCGCACGGCGAGCCGTGGTGCTGATTCTGAAAGGAGTCGCTTCGGCAGAAGAATTGTCCCCGGGGCAGGTGCATTCGGCCAGGCGAACCGTCAGCGTGCCCTCGGTCATCCGTCTGCTGGAATACCGGCGAATTCCGCATCAAACACGGGCGCTCTCGCGGAAAAACATACTGATGCGCGACCGCTATACGTGCCAATATTGCCATCGCACCCTGCCTTCTGGCGAGATGACCCTGGATCACGTCGTCCCGCGCTCCCGAGCTGGTGAGACGGCTTGGGAAAATCTGGTTGCCTGCTGTCATCCTTGCAACAACAGGAAGGGCAGCCGTACGCCGGAAGAAGCCGGCATGAAGCTCTTGCGCGCGCCTCGGCCATTCAGTCTACATACCAGTCGTCACTTGATGCGACTGCTCGGGCGCAGCGACGACCAGTGGCGCAAGTATCTTTTTTACGCGGATTGAGTGTATCTAAGCTAACAGCAGCGTGGTCGCGAGGCGGCGTTGTGTCTACCCCACCTGGTTCGTGCTATCGTGCCGCAACAGCAGCGTTTAGCTCCTTCACGATGCTGCCCACGAAAGCTTTGGCATCGCCGAACAGCATAAGCGTTTTCTCCATGTAATACAGTTCGTTATCAATGCCGGCAAAACCCGGACTCATGCTGCGTTTGATCACCATTACGGTGCGCGCCTCGTGAGCATTCAGGATCGGCATGCCGGCAATCGGACTGTTCTTTTCTAACCTTGCGGCTGGATTCACTACGTCATTCGCGCCAATGACTAAGGCGACATCCGCCCTGGGGAATTCGGGGTTAATATCGTCCATTTCGGAAAGGCGGTCGTAGGGAACATCTGCCTCAGCAAGGAGCACGTTCATGTGTCCCGGCATTCGTCCCGCAACTGGATGAATCGCGAAACGCACATCAATTCCGCGCCTGGTGAGCACATCGAACATCTCACGCAGCTTGTGCTGCGCCTGAGCAACGGCCATCCCGTAACCCGGAATAATGACAACGCTGCGCGCCGCATCGAGAATTTCAGCCGCCTCTTCAGCCGTTGCGGAGCGGACCGGGCGTTCGGCCGTTTCCTTAGTTGCGCTGGTCTGAATGGTGCCGAAAGCGCCGAAAAGTACGTTGCTGAACGAACGGTTCATGGCGCGGCACATAATCACTGAGAGGATGAAGCCGGATGACCCATCGAGCGCTCCTGCGACGATCAACAGTCTGTTGTCGAGCACGAAGCCCATCGCACTGGCCGACAAACCGGCATACGAATTGAGGAGAGCGATGACGGTCGGCATGTCGGCCCCGCCGATCGGAACGATAAGCATGACGCCAAACACGAGCGAAAGCACCGTGAATATAGGGAATAACCAGGTTTGCTCGGGCGAGATAATCAGCGCAATCCCGACCGCGACAGCGACAGCGAATACTCCCAGATTCACAAAATTCTGCCCGCGATACGTGATGGGCCGTGTCGGCAGTATCTCTTGCAGCTTCCCGAAGGCCATCAGACTGGCGGTGAAGGTAAGAAATCCAAGCAAAGTTTCGATCACGAGCGCGGTCATGACGAATCCATGAGGCGTATGGCGGAAGTACTCCGCCGTGCCGATCAATGCTGAAGCCAAAGCGCCGCAAGCGTGAGAAAACGCTGTCCGCTGCGGAACGGCGGTCATTGGCATCAGGTATGCGAGAGGGACGCCAATAGCCGAGCCCACAAAGAAAGCGATCAGGATCCATTGATAGTCAACGACCTCATGCCGCAACAGCGTGCCAACCACGGCCAGCAGCATTCCGATTTCACCAACGATCACGCCACGCCGTGCAGTGGCCGGCGAATTCATCCACTTGATAGCGAGAATGAAGCCAGCCGCAGCGAGAATGTAGAGGATCGGAAAGATGCTCTCCGTCATTTCTGGTGAGCGCCTTTCTTTTCAGCACCTCGCTTCTTAAACATCTTGAGCATGCGGTCTGTGATGAGGTAGCCGCTCACCACGTTGGTTGTGGATGCCACAACGGCGATGAACCCGAGCGTGCGCGTGAGAGTGGAAGCATTCTTTTCGCCAGTAATTAGAATGGCACCGACAACCGCGATCGCTGAGATCGCATTTGTCAGCGACATAAGCGGCGTGTGGAGGAGCGGAGATACGCGGCGGATGAGCTCAAATCCCAGGAACGCTGCCAGCATGAATACCCATATTGCAACCTCGTAGGAACTCATACTTTCACTTCCTTTTCTTGACCCTGCGATGCTTTCAGGAGTCCCGAGATGCGGGGATGAACAATGTTATTGTCATGGGTCACAAGAGTTTCCCGAATGATTTCGTCCTCTAGATTTATGTTCAAAGCTCCATCGCGGACCAGCAGCTTGAGGAATGCGGCAACATTAGTCGCGAACATCTGGCTGGCATGGTAAGGCACCATGGACGGAAGGTTCAAGGGGCCTAGAATACTGATCCCCTCATGAACTACCGTTTCGCCTGCGCGGGTCAGATCGCAATTGCCACCGCGTTCTGCCGCAATGTCGACAATCACAGACCCACAACACATGCCAGTGATCATCTCCGCAGTTATCAGCACGGGTGCCTTTCGGCCGGGCACTACTGCCGTTGTGATGACGACATCCTGTTCGCGCAGGACCTCGCTCAGCAGTTCCCGTTGGCGGCGATAAAAGGCTTCGTCCATCGCTTTGGCGTATCCGCCCTTATCCTCGGAGGCTTGGGAGTCGACATCCAAAGTGACAAACTTCGCCCCCACGCTTTCCACTTGTTCCTTGACTGCGGGACGAACATCGTAGGCTGAAACAACTGCACCTAAGCGGCGAGCCGTCGCAATCGCCTGGAGTCCGGCAACACCGACACCGAGCACAAACACTTTGGCTGGTGTCACGGTGCCCGCGGCCGTCATCAGCAGAGGAAACATCTTCGGAAGCTGGCTTGCTGCCAGCAGCACAGCCCGGTAACCAGAAATGGTGGCCATGGACGATAGCGCGTCCATACTCTGGGCACGCGTGATGCGCGGCATCAGTTCCATAGCAAAGAAGGAAGTGCCTGTGCCGGCTAGGCCCGAAGCTTCCGCAAAAGCCGTCAAAGGCTCACCGAAACCGACCAGAGCCTGACCCCGGCGAAGTAGTGGAAGGTCCGAGCGGCCGGCATCGGGATTGGCTCCTAGGCACCGCACTTGCGCGATGACGTCGGCTTTTTGAAAGAGTTCGGCCCGGCTAGCTAGACGGGCGCCGCGGGAAACGTACGCATTATCCGGAAATCCAGCTTCGAGACCGGCCGAGTGCTCAACGACGACTTCCATCTGTGACTTATGCAGCAGCTCACATTGACGCGGAGTGATCGCGACGCGACGCTCACCGGGAAAAGTTTCCCGAGGGGTTCCAACGATAATAGGCAAGAGGTCTCCACCAGAGATGATGATAGATAGGGACGGGCAACCGCAAGTGCGAGTTACCATAAGAACGATGTATAATGAAGTCCCGACTACATTTAGCTCGACCTCAAGTAGCTGGTTATAGCCCCGCGTGACACCCACAGACGTTCAGAATCCGAATTATTATCACAAGGTTGTAGATTGCCAGTGGGCCTGCCCGGCGCACACGAACGTTCCCGAATACATCCGGCTTATCGCTCAAGGCAGATACACGGACGCCTATATGGTGAACCGGGAGTCCAATGTGTTTCCGGCGATCCTGGGGCGGACCTGCGATCGGCCCTGCGAACCCGCTTGCCGCCGGGGCCGGGTAGACGGAAAGCCGGTGGCGATCTGCCGATTAAAGCGCGTTGCGGCCGACCTGCGTGGCGAAATCAGCCACTTGCTTCCCAAGATTCCCGAGAAGAAAAATGGAAAGCGGATCGCGTGCGTGGGCGCCGGTCCGGCTTCGCTGACGGTTGCGAATGACCTGCTGCCCCTTGGCTATGAGGTCACGATTTTTGACAAGCTGGACAAACCGGGCGGGCTCATGCGCTCGAACATTCCAGCGTTCCGGCTTCCCGAACAGGTTCTCATGGACGAGATCGATCTGATCCTCAACATGGGCGTGAACATGCATTTCAACACGCCTGTGAACAGCATGAGAGATCTGCTTGCGCAGGGTTTTGACGGTGTTTTCGTCGGGAGTGGCGCACCTCGCGGCAAGGATCTCGATATTCCTGGGCGCCACGATACGGACCGGATTCACATCGGTATTGACTGGCTAGAGTCGGTTGCGTTCGGCCACGTGGATTCAATTGGTGAGAAGGTACTCATTATCGGCGTTGGGAATACGGCCATGGATTGCTGCCGGTCATCAAGGCGGCTGGGTGGCAAAGATATCAAAGTAATGGCCCGACGTCCACGAAAATATTTCAAAGCCTCGCCATGGGAACTGGAGGACTCCGAGGAGGAAGGCGTCGAAATCGTAATCAATTATGCGCCGAAGAGTTTCGTGATCGAAAACGGCAAACTCACAGGAATGCTGTTCGAGCGCCTGGAGTGGGATGCGGATGCCAAGCGTTCGCGGACGCTCGACACGGTATTCTTCCCTGCGGACGACGTGATATTGGCCATCGGCCAGGAAAATGCCTTTCCTTGGATCCAGCGCGATTTGGGCATTCAGTTCGATAAGTGGGAGATGCCTGTCGTCAATGAACGGACTATGGAAGCCACGCGGCCGGGGATCTTTTTCGGTGGCGATGCGGCGTTCGGTCCGAAAAACATAATTTGGGCCGTTGAACACGGCCATCAGGCCGCGATTTCGATCCACAATTATTGCGAGCGAATTCCGACAACCGATCGCCCAGCGCAGGGCATGAACCTGATTAGCCAAAAAATGGGCATCAGCGAGTGGAGCTATCACAACGACTACAATCCTGTGCCGCGCCAACGCATGAAGCACGTAGACCTGGTCGAGCGATTTCAGCAGCTCAACATCGAAGTGGAGCTTGGCTTCACCGCCGAACAGACTGCGCGCGAGGTGGAGCGTTGTTTGAACTGCGATATACAAACTGATTTCACGGCAGCCCGCTGCATTGAGTGCGACGCGTGCGTTGATGTCTGCCCTGTCCAGTGCCTTACGATCACGCGCAATGGAGAAGAAATGGATCTCCGGACGCGACTCTCGGCTCCGGCGCTGAATCTGGATCAAGCTCTCTATGTATCCGCGCCGCTTCCTCAAACCGCGCGAATCATGGCGAAAGATGAAGATGTTTGCGTTCACTGCGGCTTATGCGCGGAACGCTGCCCCACTGCGGCCTGGGACATGCAGAAATTTGAGCTTCTTATTCCATACGCAGGCGTAAAGGCGTGCACCAACAGTTGCGTACCCGCGTAAACGACTTCGCTATCAAGCTTGCGAACGTGAATGGCACCGGTTCTGCCAGTGCGAATGGTCTGCTAATGCAAGCCATTTTCCGGATGGGCATTCCGGTTTCGGGCAAGAATCTGTTCCCGTCGAATATCCAGGGTCTGCCTACCTGGTACGAAATTCGGGTAAATAAAGACGGTCACACCGCCCGCGCTCTTGATTACGACTTAATGGTTGCGATGAACGCCCAGACCTATGCGCACGATATAGCCGAGGTGTCGCCGGGCGGCTATGTGTTATACGACTCGTCGTGGCCGCTTGACCGGTCGCTGTATCGAGAAGATATAAATTTTCTGCCGGTTCCGTTGGCGGAGATGTGCAATGAGAATTTCCGCGATCCCCGCGAGCGCACACTCATGAAGAACATCGCGTATGCAGGATCGCTCGTCGCCGTTCTTGACATTGATATGCCGACGGTTGAGGACCTCCTGACAGAGCGGTTTGCAGGCAAGAAAGCGCTCCGGGAATCTAACCGGCGAGCCTTGCGTTTAGGGTATGAATACGCCAAAGAACGATTTGCATGTCCGCTCTCCTTCCATCTCGAGAAGATGGACGCGAACAACGACAAAATCCTGATCGACGGGAACACAGCCACGGCGCTGGGATGCGTGTATGCCGGTGCAACAGTCGCGGCATGGTATCCCATCACGCCTGCCACGTCGGTAATGGACGGTTTCAAGCTGTTTTGCGAGAAGTACCGGCGCGATTCTGAAACGGGCCAGAACAACTATCTCATTCTTCAGGCCGAAGATGAGCTAGCAGCAATTGGAATGGTCATTGGAGCATGCTGGAATGGCGCCCGGGCGTTCACCTCAACCTCCGGCCCGGGCATTTCGCTGATGAATGAGTTGCTCGGGTTGGCCTACTATACCGAGATTCCCGCTGTTGTGGTCGATGTTCAACGGGTCGGCCCTTCGACCGGAATGCCCACTCGTACTCAACAGGCGGATCTCCTCGAATGTGCTTACGCTTCGCACGGCGATACGAAACAGATCCTCCTCTTTCCCTCTAATCCGGCGGAGTGCTTCGAATTCGCTGTGAAGGCATTTGATCTCGCGGAACAATTTCAAACGCCGGTGATCATGATGTCTGACCTTGACATCGGCATGAACGATTGGGTTGTGCCACATCTCGATTGGGATGACTCGTACCGCCCGCAACGTGGCCGGGTGCTTGACGCGCAGGACCTTGAACATGTTCCCGAATTCCATCGCTACTCCGATGAAGATGAAAATTACGTCGCTCCAAGAACTCTGCCGGGAGTGCACGCCGGTGGGGCTTACGTAACGCGTGGCTCCGGGCACAACAAGTTCGGCCGATATACCGAGACGCCCAGTGAATATCAGGAAGTAGTGGATCGTCTCGCGTTGAAACACAAAGCGGCAGCCAACTTTGTCCCCCTACCTAAGATCGACAGGCGCGCTGATGCGCAATTCGGTGTGATTACGATTGGCGGCTGCGAACCCGCTGTTCGCGAGGCCGTGGAAATTCTGGCCGAGCGCGATATCCCTAGTGACTATATGCGCCTTTGTGGCTTCCCTTTTCACAAGAGTGTGGAAGCCTTTCTCTATGAGCACGATTTCTGCTTTATCGTCGAGCAGAACCGCGATGCTCAACTTCGATCCCTGCTCATTCTCGAAACCTGTGTTCCCAAAAACAGGGTGCGGTCAGTGCTCGTGTATGGCGGATTTCCTCTGAGCGCCAGGCATGTCGTCGACGGGATCATGGATCAACTGGAGACATAGAAAATGCCCTCAATTGTGAAGCCGGTTGCCCGGCATCCCAGTCTGCAACGGAACGAGCTCGGGCTTACGATCCGCGACTATGAGGGGTCGATGTCAACTCTCTGCGCAGGATGCGGACACGATTCCATCACCGCGGCGATCGTTCGGGCGCTGTGGGAAATTTCCATGCCCCCGCACATGCTCGCGAAAATGAGCGGGATCGGATGTTCGTCCAAGACGCCGGCCTACTTTGTCAACGGGGCGCACGGGTTCAATTCTGCGCATGGCCGCATGCCCACCATTGCGACCGGGGCGAATGCAGCCAACCGCGAGCTGACATATGTCGGAATTTCGGGCGATGGCGACTCACTTTCGATCGGCCTCGGCCACATGTGCCACGCCATCCGGCGCAACGTGAGGATGGTCTACATTATCGAGAACAACGGGGTTTACGGGCTGACAAAAGGGCAGTTTTCCGCTTCCGCGGACACCGGCTCGAAAAGCAAGCGGGGAGAAGCAAATGAGATGGCGCCGATTAATCCCATAATGCTCGCCCTCAGTATTGGCGCAACGTTTGTTGCGCGCAGTTTTTCCGGCGACAAGGAACAGCTTGTACCAATTCTGAAGGCGGCGTTCGCGCATCGCGGCTTCGCGCTTGTCGATGTTATCTCTCCCTGTGTCACCTTCAACGATCACTCCGGATCCACCAAAAGCTATCTGTATACCCGCAAACACGAGCTCAAGGCGACTGAGGTAGACTTTGTTCCGCCCGCCAAGGAAATCCTGGCTAGCATCGCGCCCAGTGGAGTCACGAATGTGAGCATGCACGACGGCAGTGTTGTGCAATTCAAGTCAGTTCCGGAGAACTATGATCCAACCGATCGCCGCAAAGCGATCTCCTATCTCATGGAGCAGCAGACGAAAGGTGAAATCGTTACCGGATTGCTCTACGTGGATGAAACCGTAAGCGATCTGCACGAGATGAACCGCACTTCCGAGGTTCCACTCGCAAGGCTGCCGCATGAGAGGTTGTGTCCTGGGCAGTCCGCCCTGAAGGCTTTACAAGAGGAATTCCGGTAAACAATGGACAGGGCTGCTTTCGGACGCGGTGAGTAGGACCGCTACGCTTGCGGGCCGGGCGAGGTTGCGGGATTCTGATCCTTCGGCCTCTCGGTCTTTTCTTTGGGAGGGGCGCTCGCTTTCACTGGACTGATAATCACGTGAGCGTTACGCCCTTCCAAGCGCGGATGCCCTTCAATTGCGCCGACGCCTGCCAGATCTTCTGCGAACCGTAAGAGCAGCTTCTTGCCGAGCTCGGTGTGTGCGATCTCGCGGCCCCGGAATTGAACGATCGCTTTCACGCGATTTCCTTCCTTCAGAAATCGAATCGCATGATTTCTCTTGAAGTCGTAATCATGGTCATCTGTGTTGGGCCGGAACTTCAGTTCCTTCACCTGAATGACGTGCTGTTTTTTCTTGGCCTCGTGTTGCTTCTTTTTCTGTTCGTATTGCCACTGACCGTAGTCCATGGCTTTGGCAACGGGCGGTTCAGCCGTCGGGGCAATCAGAATGAGGTCGAGACCCATGTCTTGCGCCCTGCGGACGGCCGCGGGAGTGGGCATGATCTCGGCCGAGCCATCTGGGAACACAGCACGGACCTCCCTTACCCGAATTGCCTCGTTGACGTTTTCTCGGATTTTAGGTCGGCGGGGTGGAAAGCTTCTAGGTGGATACATGCCGACTAACGCATCGCGCGAGTCTGCGCGTTGGAAGAAAAGAAGAATGAAATCAGATTGAGTACCTAGCTATAGTCTACACGCAAATCGGGCCTGTCAACGGATACCGAGTTTGGAAGGGATCCATTGGAACCCCTTGACAAAAACGGGCAACAATAAGGTGACCTGCGAGCCTGCTCCTGCGGTGAGAACATGCCTTTTATCAATTGACCCATGAAAATTGCGTATGCTAGCGTAATTCCATAGGGGAAGACTCCGAACAGTCGTCGTGCGCTCAGGATCGGGCACTCAAGATCTAACTTTCTTCTCGAAGGAGCACCCGAGACGTTTGGTACCGCTGCCGCGTTTAAGAAAGATGTTTTGAATGGAAGCAACTCTACACGGCCTTGCCGACCTACTGCTGAAAGCAGTGCCAACCATCATCTTTTTTGCCTTTTTAACCAAATACCTGAAGCGCGTTTTTTTTGAGCCTCTGGCAAGAATCCTCGATGAGCGCAAGAGAGCTACCGAGGGTGTGAGGCAACTTGCTCAACAAGCTTTTGCCGCGGCAGATGAGAAGGCGTCCGAGTTTCAACGCGCATTACAATTAGCTCGCGCCGAAATAGAGCAGGAGCACGAAGCCCTGCGCCGCAGATGGGATGACGAGCAGGTGGAAACGATTCAAAGGGCGCGCGCTGAAGCCGACCAGCAAATTCTCGAAGCCAAACAGCAAATCGCGGACGAGGTGGAGCGCGCCCAAGCAGACCTGAATGCCGCTGTCGAATCTTTGAGCGACCACATTGTGAGCTCGGTACTACGGCCTCGGAGAGCAGCATAGTGCGGCGCCTTCGCTGGTCATATCTGGTACCAGCGCTGCTTGTTCTAGCAGCAGCCCCCTATGCCGCCGCTCAGGTCCCCACTCCGCAGGAAACTGCCGCAATGGACGCTGTTACACGGTGGAAGATTGCGAATACTCTCGTCTTCGCAATTGGCTTGGGCTATCTCATTGCCAAGTATGCGCCGGCGTTCTTCAACGCTCGTTCGAGTGAGATTCAGAAGGCTATTCAAGACGCGACTGGGCTCAAAATCGAGGCTGAGTTCCGTTCTTCCGAGATCGACAGGAAAATGGCGGGCCTCGCAGAAGAAGTAACGAAATTGCGTCAGCAGTACGCGGGCGAGTTGGAACGGGAGCACGAGCGGTTCCGTGCGGAAACCGATTCGGAACTCCAGCACATTCATCGTAACGTCGCGGCCGAGATCGAAGCTCTTCGGCTGGAGGGGACCCGTCACGTGCGGCAGCACACAGCTCAGCTCGCGTTAGCGTCAGCCGAGCGCCGACTCCAGGATCGCGCCGGACGGGAAAGGCAGGATGAGCTTGTTCAGGATTTCGTTCACCTCGTCGAGCGAGAAAAGAATTAGATGACGCGAGGAAGAGTCAACAAATGACCGATGCTCTTTCGACGCACTATGCCCGAGCGCTCGCTGACGCGGTTTTTGCGCCTGATTCGAGCGTGTCGCCGCAGGATGCCCTTGCGCAACTCGCGGCTGCGGAACATCTCATTTCAAGCTCGAAAGAGCTTCAAATTGCGCTGCTCTCACCGGCAGTCAGCAAGGCCCGCAAAGGGGCAGTGATCTCAAGGCTTGCCGATGAATTAGGCTTGCATCGCATCATGCGGAATTTTTTCATGGTAGTGGTCAGGCATAGGCGGACTCGTGAGTTAAACGCTATCAGGCAGAGTTTTCAGCTCATCGTGGATGAGAGATCGGGATGGATTCCCGCCGAGATAGCGGCCGCCACAGAATTGAGACCGGAACAGCGGGAAGAAATCGAGCGCGCTTTGGGAACAAAGCTCGGGAAATTCATCCGGGCGCACTATGAAATAGATCCGGCGTTGCTCGGCGGCGTTCGGGCACGCGTTGCCTCTAGAGAGTACGACGCTTCTCTCCGAGGCAAGCTGGAAAGCATGCGCCAACGTTTAGGCGCACAAATCTAAAAGGAATTGATTTAAACCTATGGCTCAAATCAGAGCAGACGAAATCTCCCGTGTACTTCTCTCCGAAATCGAGAATTTCGATGCGGTCGCGAATGTATCGGAAACCGGTTCCGTCATTAGCGTAGGCGATGGCATTGCGCGAATTTACGGCCTTGAAAACGTTATGGCCGGTGAACTGGTTGAGTTTGGACCCGAGACCGTTGGCATTGCCCTGAACTTAGAAGAAGATCAGGTGGGCGTAGTGCTTTTAGGCGACTTCGAGGAGGTGAAGGAGGGCGATCAGGTACGCCGGACGGGTCGCATTATGTCAATTCCCGTCGGGGACGCCATGGTGGGCCGGGTCGTCGATGCGCTAGGTCGCCCAATCGATGGTAAAGGCCCAATTGACACAACCGACCTGAATCCGCTTGAACGCTTGGCTCCGGGCGTTGTCGATCGGCAGCCCGTCAAGCAGCCGGTCCAAACCGGGATCAAAGCAATAGATGCCATGGTGCCGATTGGCCGGGGCCAGCGCGAATTGATCATCGGAGACCGGCAGACCGGAAAGACCACGATCGCACTCGATACGATCATCAACCAGAAGGGCGGCGATCTGATCTGCATTTATGTCGCTATCGGCCAGAAGCGATCGACCGTGGCGCAGGTAGTCAAAGTTCTCGAAGAGCACGGTGCGATGGATTACACCATCGTGGTCGCCGCGACAGCGTCTGATCCTGCTCCGATGCAGTACATCGCTCCTTATGCGGGCTGCTCGATTGGCGAATATTTCCGGGATTCAAAGAGGCACGCTCTTTGCATCTACGATGATTTGTCGAAGCACGCCGCGGCATATCGAGAGATCTCTCTGCTGCTGCGCCGCCCACCCGGACGCGAGGCATACCCGGGCGACGTTTTCTATCTGCACAGCCGGCTTCTCGAGCGCGCCGCCAAATTATCGGACGAAAAGGGCGGAGGATCTCTCACAGCTTTGCCGTTCATTGAAACTCAGGCCGGGGACGTGTCGGCGTACATCCCCACTAACGTCATTTCCATCACCGATGGTCAGATCTATCTCGAAACTGATCTGTTTAACTCCAACATTCGACCGGCTATCAACGTGGGTCTTTCAGTGAGCCGCGTCGGCGGAAGCGCTCAGGTAAAGGCGATGCGCTCGGTGGCTGGCAGTTTGCGCCTCGATTTGGCGCAGTATCGGGAGCTTGCGGCGTTTGCACAGTTCGGTTCAGATCTCGACAAAGCATCCCAAGCGCAGCTCAATCGCGGCAGGCGTCTTGTGGAGATTCTCAAACAGGGCCAGTACTCGCCGGTGCCGGTGGAAAAGCAGGTTATGATCATTTTCGCCGGAACGAATGGTTATCTCGATGACCTTCGGGTCGAGGATGTGCGGCGTTTTGAAGCGGAACTCTACAAGTTTCTCGACAACGCTAAGCCAGACCTGCTGACAGCGATCCGCGACAAACGCGAGCTTACCGACGAAATCAAAAAGCAGGTCACGGAAGCGCTCAAGGAGTTCAAGGAGCGCTTCCAAGCCCCCAGAGAGGGGCCCCCACCTGAGGAGAGGAAGCACGCCGAAAAGACGGCTGGCAATCAACAGGGCAAGCCTGAGGCTGCCAACGGCAAGAGGTTGCAAGAATCTGCTCGCAAGGAGCAGGAATCCGAAGCAAGTGTTACGGCTGCGACGCCCGTAGGCAAAGTGTAGCGGCATGCCGAGCTTGGAACGCGGTGTGGAATGCCGAGCCTAATCGACATCCGGCGCCGCATTCGCAGCGTCAAGAATACCCAGCAAATCACCAAGGCGATGAAGATGGTCTCGGCTGCTAAGCTGCGCCGGGCGCAAGATCGTGCGATTGCGTCTCGGCCATACGCAGATATCATGAATCGCGTTTTGTCGAATGTGGCTGCCGCTGCTGCGGGCAATGAAGAAGCAGCGGATCTACCACTAGTGCAGGTCCGCGAAGAAAAGCGCATTCAAATGATCGTAGTCAGCAGTGATCGAGGTCTGGCGGGAGCCTTTAACGCAAATCTGTTTCGCATGGCCCAGCGCTTTATCGATGAACACCGCGGCGCCGACATACGAGTTGAAACCATTGGCCGCAAATCACGGGATTACTTTCGCAAACGTGGCTTCACCATTACGGGAGAACACATAGGGATAATTGAAAGGCCAACGCACGAGCAGGCGGCCGCCATCGGTCACAAAATGATCGACCTTTATACCAAAGCCGAGGTGGACGCCGTCTACATTGCCGTCAACGAGTTCAAGAACGTAATGGCCCCACGCCTGGTCACGAAAAAGATTCTTCCCGTCGAAGTTCCGGAAGGCGGTGAGCAAATCGACTACATTTATGAGCAGCCGTCTCAGGAACTCCTGGGCACTCTGCTCCCCCGCTATGTGGAAATGGAGATCTATCGTGCGCTGCTCGAATCCAATTCTGCCGAGCACGCCGCGCGTATGGCCGCTATGGATACGGCCAGCTCGAACGCCGGTGACGTCATCCAATCCCTGACACTTAATATGAACCGGGTCCGTCAGGCGGCTATCACTCGTGAAATCATTGAAATTGTCAGCGGCGCTGCCGCTTCGTAATCAATTGGAGAGTTTATGGCAACACAAGCTGTAGCAGTGGCCGAGGGCCACGTCGTTCAGGTCGCTGGTCCGACAATTGAAATCCAATTTCCCGAAGGCCACATCCCGAAGATATTCAACGCTATTCACGTAACGAGCGAAGGGTTTGACGTTCCTTTCAAAATCGAGATCACGGCGGAAGTCGCGCAGCACATCGGCGAAGGTCGCGTGCGCACTATCGCTATGGAGCCCACTGACGGCCTCGTTCGAGGCATGAAGGCCTTCGATACGGGCCAGCCGATAACCATTCCTGTGGGCAAACAAACTCTGGGCCGGGTTCTGAATGTCTTGGGGCAGCCGGTTGATAACATGGGCCCGGTCAATACAGAACAGAAATTTCCCATCCATCGCGCTGCGCCCTTGTTCGAGGACCAAGCAACCAATCTAGAGATGTTTGAGACCGGCATCAAGGTGATCGATCTTCTCGAGCCGTATCTGCGTGGCGGAAAGATTGGCCTGTTCGGGGGCGCCGGAGTCGGCAAAACGGTCATCATTCAGGAGCTGATCAATAACATCGCCATGAAACACGGTGGTGTATCAGTCTTTGCAGGGGTCGGCGAGCGCACGCGTGAAGGTAATGACCTGTGGCTTGAAATGCAGGAGTCCGGCATTGTAGATCCGCATGACTGGCACAAATCCAAGGTCGCGCTGGTGTATGGACAGATGACCGAGCCCCCAGGCGCCCGCCTCCGGGTCGGCCTGACTGGGTTAACTGTTGCCGAATATTTTCGCGATGAGGAAGGGCAGGACGTGTTGCTCTTCATCGACAATATCTTCCGATTCACGCAAGCCGGCTCCGAAGTGTCTGCATTGCTGGGCCGCATGCCGTCCGCCGTCGGATACCAGCCCAACCTCGCAACAGAGATGGGCGAGTTGCAGGAGCGGATCACATCTACCAAGCGCGGCTCGATCACTTCCGTGCAAGCCATCTATGTGCCGGCGGATGACTACACCGACCCAGCGCCCGCTACCACGTTCGCCCACTTGGATGCTACGACCAACCTGTCTCGCGCTATTTCAGAACTTGGCATTTATCCCGCAGTCGATCCGCTCGCGTCCACTTCGCGCATCCTGGATCCCAATATTGTGGGCGCGGAGCACTATGACATTGCACAGCGAGTTAAGCAGACACTGCAACGCTATAAGGATTTGCAGGACATCATCGCGATTCTCGGTATTGACGAGCTCAGTGATGAAGACAAGCAAACTGTCGCGCGCGCTCGCCGTATTCAGCGTTTCCTTTCACAGCCATTTCACGTGGCCGAGCAGTTCACCGGCCGTCCCGGCAAGTACGTGAAGCTTGAAGACACGGTCCGCAGCTTCAAAGAGATCGTTGAAGGCAAGTACGATCAGCTCCCAGAACAAGCCTTCTATATGCAGGGGACCATTGACGACGTGCTTGAGGCCGCTGAAAAACTGAAAGGGTAATAAGGCACTCTCAAAACATGTCCGACACCTTCCAACTCGAGGTTGCTACTCCCGAACGCCTACTTGTGGACGAGCAGGTGACTGAGGCTGAATTGCCCGGCGAGGATGGCTACATGGGCATTCTGGCTGGTCATGCTCCTTTGCTCAGCGCTTTGGGAGCCGGCGTTTTGACATATCAGGGCGGCACAGAGCAAGTGGTCGCGATCAACGGCGGTTTTGTCGAAGTGTTCGAAAATCATGTTCGCGTGTTGGCGGATCATGCCGAATTCGGCCGCGACATTCAGGCCGAGAGCGCACGACGGCAGCTCGAGCAAGCACTCGAGGTCATGAAGAACGCCCATCAACAGCCCGATTCAGACGCCGCGCTGGCCGCCGTGAAAAAAGCGGAGGCTCGCGTCGAGGCTGCCGCAAAAGCAGCCGGAACAGCACTGTAGAACTATTTCTCAATTCCCTAAGGTCCCGGTGAATTGGATTGCTAGATCATCCCACCAGCTCGACCGCAAACTGCTGTTGCTTCCGTATGGCAATCGCTTGACACATCTGAGAACGCGCGTTGGCACATTCCTAACTGCTCATTCGGCTTGCATTGCGCTGCTCTTTCTGCTTCTTCTTTTCGCATGGGCGGCATACAGTTGGGTTCTTACCGTTGAAAGAATGGTGCGTTACTATAATCCACTCCCTATATGGGATTACTGGAACGTCGCTCAGCACCTACCGCAATATCGAGCCCTGGATATCCGTGTGCTTTGGGTGCAGCACAACGAACATCGCATCGTTTTCCCGGAAATCGTATTTGCCGTGGATATGCTTCTGTTACACGGTCGGGAAGTATTACCCCTCGTCATCAGTTTTAGCTGTTACTTGGGCACGTGGCTGGTTATGAGTTGGGCGATATTTTCAGACCGAAGCCTGTCACACACGCTTCGCTGCTCCGCGATTCTTCTTGCCGGTATCGTCATTGGTTGGCACGGGAGCGTGATGGCGCTCGGAATTCCGTTTCTATTGAACTGGACTCTGACCCAGTTTGCTTCCGTTCTTGCACTTGCGCTGTTTGCGACCTTTATAAATAGCTCCCGGCTGGTGTATCTGGCCGGTACGCTTACATGTGCGACTGTTGCTACTTATTCGTCAGCAAATGGACTACTAATATGGCCGGTGATCGTTCTTGCCGGTTTAGTATCATACACTCCCAAGCGCTACATATTTGTAATTGCCCTTGCTGCGGCGGGCAACATCGGATTGTATTTTGTCAACTATCGTTTAAGTCACCAGTTGGATCTCGGGAAGCTTTTCAATCATCCCATTTACTTGTTGGGTTTCCTAGCATCCTACGTCAGTATGCCTTTTGGTGTGCGCGCCGCCAGACACTTCGGGCTTTGGATGGGCTTCGCCAATCTCTTATCATTCTTTTATCTCCTTTTCGTCACGGCGCGAGCGCGCCTGTTCGCTTCTAAACCTGCTATCGTGCTCTTCGGCTATTTTCTATTCACCCTATTGACCGCACTTCTCACCGCAGCAGGCAGAATGAATCCGAGTGATATGGCCTTTATTGCCGCTATGGCGAGCAGATATCTGACCATTCCTCTTGCCAACTGGGGCGCGCTACTTATCGCGCTAATTTGGCTGTCAGGGGGACGTGGCTGGCAAGTGGTGTCACCAACAGTCATCGTCTTAATATCTGCTGCATTTTTGGCAATCACATTTCCGAAGCTAATGCCGTGGGTTGCTGCAAACGATGCGTTCTTCACCAAGCAACAATGGGCGACCCTCAGCGTCGAGAATGGTCTGTTCGACCCAGAGATAGCCCGGTACCTCTATCCGGACCCCCCATTCATCAAGCCATTTCTGCAGGATTTGCGTGCCCATCATTTGTCACTCTTTTATAAGGGGTACGGTGCTTCGCTTGGACAGCCCCTCACGTCCAGGTTTTCCAGGCCATTTGACCGAAGCCGGCCCGGTGGTATCACGCACGTATCGCCCGTATCCGGTGGCGTCCAGGTTGTGGGTTGGACAGATGCACCCCGGCCCGAGCGTTTCGTCTTTGTGGATGAATCGGGCCGCATCGTCGGGCTGGGACGAAAGCTTCCCGCAGGCTCTCCCCCTGATCTCCCACCAGATACTCCTCGCTCGCTAGCTTGGGTCGGATTTGTTAACCTAACGTTCCAAAGTAAAGTATTCTCGACTTACTCGTTTGGGCCCCATGAAGGCCGCCCCGCACCGATTGCACCTACGTCCTCTATTCCGGCTTTCGAACGTGAGCCAGTAAACGCCGGCTCTGCGACCGGTGTGCATTAGGTAACTGGATGTGCATTAAGTAAGCGATGGAGAAAGCCGCTGAACTTCCGTGGCGCTCGGCAGGTATCCGAATGTCGAGATTCTCAGCCTCCGACAAGCTCGCAATCGTGTTTTGCCTTGCTGCGGTCGCATTTCTATTGACGGGCAACCTGGTTCACGTAACTCGGACTCGCTTGCATGTCTCACCACTAAAGCCCATCGACCCCAGCGGGCATCTCCTGTCGGGTACCGGTTTCGCAAGCAATGCCGTATATCCGACAACTCCCCTACCTGCCATTGAAGGAACCCTGAGCCTCTTCGGCTCGTGGCTGCATTCCAATCGACCGACTGGTTCAGTTCACACACCGTGGTATCCGCCAGTTCGTCAATTCTACTTGTTCGTTGCTGGTTATCCGAATCATGCGAATAATCAGCTCTTTGCAGAAGTAGATACAGCCCACTCCGGCACCGTGCGTTTGTCCCTTTCACCTAAAGGCGAGCCGCACGAATCTTGGTCGCTGCAAAAGATCTTGTTGGATCACGTTCAGCAACCTGCCAGGTTTAGGATCGTGGCGGCAGATTCGTCGACCGCCTTTTGGCTGGGTTTCTCCCAACCTTTCCTCGTCCAAAATCCAAACAGTTCGAAGTTTCTGAAGGAGCTGTGTCTAATAGTGCTCGTCACCGCAGCATCGTTTGTGGCGTTTCTTTCTCCCGGTCTCTTGCTTCGTCAAAAGCTTCTCCGATTTGCCGGCCGACGCCTACCTTTCATTTTCGTTTCCGTGCCGGGCCTTCTCTTACTTGCGCTTCTCGGACTGGCCTCGTGGGTAGGACCGCAGCAGTTTACGCCGTGTTTAATCGCACGAGCGGGTCTCTGGATATTGGCGCTTTATGCCGGTTATCAGTTCTTTCGTGTACCAATTTCAAGCTTTACCAGCGCGACGGAGCGGCGCGTACTGCTTATGATTGTTGTGCTCGCGGCAATCGCCATTGCGAAATCGACTTACTCGATAGGACCGGTCGGTGAACTCTACCACGACGAGGTGTCGCGCACTCTTGAAGTCGGAGGAAGGAGCGACAGCCGCGTAGCGTTCAACATTGTTCAACTCGTGGCACTAAGGAAGCGCCCTTTTAGCCCCTTCGCTCACAGCGTTTATGAAACCTGGAACTTCTCTGAACGAGGGCCAATCACCGGATTGGCAGCGACCCCCGTTGTGCTAGCCAGTCCCGTCCAGGTGCCCACGAGTATTAAGTCTCTGCCGTGGGTTCCGTTCGATCCAGAGGGCTTTACCGCTTATCGAATCGCGATGATCGTGATCGCTTGTTGCAGCCTACTGCCAGTGTTCGCGTTGGCGACACTGTTCTTGTCGAACGAACGGGCCTTCTTCGCCTTCCTTGTCGCCGTAACTGCACCTTTTGTTGTGCATGAAACCTACTTCACCTGGGCGAAGCTTCCATCAGCATCGTTCGTGCTAACTGCCGGGTATTTAGTCGTTCGCTCCCGCTATCTTCTCAGTGGTGTCTCACTTGGTGTCGGGTATCTCTGTCATCCGTCAGCACTGGTCTGGTTCCCCTGCCTTTTTGGCGTGCTTGTCTTAACAGCGCCTCCGTTCGATTCGAAAGTATTCTCAAGCTTGCGAAAGATTTACTTGTGGACTCTGAAAACAGTCTCAATGCTTGCCGGAGTCGCAATATGTGTTCTGCTTTGGAAACGCTTGAACGGCAGGCATTTTTCCCAAGCTGGTTTCCACGCATACGTTGTACAGAGCTGGACCTATGTCCCCACTCCCCTCAATTGGCTTCGGTCGCGCTTTCAGTCGCTCGCTAATACTCTAGTGCCCCTCCATGTCTTCATCTTCGATAGGAGTGATCCCTACCTTAACTCTATGGAAGGCCCGTCGCCCCCTGTGGTTCAGTTCTTCTTGCAATACTGGGATACGCTGCCTTTCGGTTCGGGCATCGCATTCTTCTGCTGCGCTTTGCTGCGGCTGCTTTATGTAGCGCTTTGGAAGGCGCGAGCGTGGCTGCTGATGGTCTTTGTTATCCCTTTCACCGTTTTTACAGTGTATTGGGGAGCGTCGATTTCAGGAATGCTGAGGGAAAACCTGCACGCATGGTTTCTGGGTTTGATGATCTTCGCGGTGATCGTGTGGAAAAAGCATCTGCTGCACTCTCAGCGATTTTGGCAAATCTGCAACTGGGCCTTGTTGTTCAGAGGGCTGGAAATTTTGCTGATGCTGCTGCTCCCGTCTCTTTGGACCCAAGGTCTGCTTCTAAAGAACCAATTTGCTCTGACCGACAGTGTCGCGCTGCTGATCATGATTTCTGGCACCGTTTGGCTTTCCATATACACGTTCAGTTTTGCTGAGAAGCTAAGAATGCGCGACGTGGAAATTTCCGAAAACTTTTCTTAGGTCAGTTCTGCACTTTTCGCCACGTCTCAACGACCAGCGACAGCGGTTCCGGGCGATTTTGTAGATGAGAAAGGCGCCCAGCGATTCGCCTTCAGATCTTCGAGCAAGGGCTGTTGCCATGCATACTCTGGATGCGCTTTCAAGAACTCCGCCGCATGGAACTCAAGTCCGCATGGATGGCCCATTCCCGCAACGAACGACATCTTTTCTGCCATAGCACTGTCGGCAACCTTCGCCTCTGCTGTTCCTGCCGGCCCATATGCATCTTGCCAGGGCTTCAACCCTCTGCTCGATTTGTCGATGTGCCCGCAAATCGTCCTTTCATTTGGATCGATTTCCTTCGTGATGATGTCGTAGTGATCGGTCTCGAATTTCTCCCCAGCCGCTACGTCGATCCGGCCCTTGTTCTCCGACATAAGCTGATCCCACCGGCGATGCCGTACCTGGTTAGGCGTGTCGGGATCATTCGCCGGAAAATCAGTTTCTTCTGCAATCAGCTTTGGATTAATGGGGAAGTTTGAACCTACAAAATAGCCGTCCTTTGTGCGATCGAGCGTCACATTTTTCAATCCGAGTTCGAGGCGCGCGATCTCGTTCGTCTTGCGATCTCCGATCAGCCAGGTGTTTGCATAGCCTCCGTTATTGCCCTCTTTCATGATCTTTGCGAAGTCGTCAATGGATTCCGAATACTGCGTCGCTTTGCGAGCGCGAATAAACTCAGGCGTCGCATTCGCGTCGAAGCCATGGAAATTCCCGATCGTCGTTTCCGTGATCATGATGCCCATATTGTTGATCGCAAAATCGTCGGCACTGTGAATCAACCCGGGCATGCCGTCCATGATGAAGGGATGTCCCGCGACGGGAACAACATCGAAGATAATGTTCCATCTGCTGCCGGTCAGATAATCTGTCCAGTTGTTGTGTCCGATGACGATACGCCCGTCTTTTGTGTAACTGCCGGTCGCGACAAATGCGCTGCAATGTTCTGGCGTGGCAGGCGCACAGGGCGCTCCTTGAGCGCCGTGCACGGTCGAACATGGATTGCTGACAACGTTCTTAGCTTCGCGCCGCCGCGCTTCGCCATAGTAGTACGAAAATTCCATAGAGCCGTTCATGGTCACCAGATCCATGACATCCAGCTTTGACCCATGCGCCCGCAATCCATCCGCGATGCCTCCGAGTTCCTGGCGATATTCGTCCGGCACGCGCGGCCAGAAGTATTTCTGCGCCACCGCCCGCAGCTCACTCCAGTTACGATTCACGCCACGAGTCGTGCTCAGCTCGATAGCGCGCTTCGAATCCTCAATCTCAGGAGCCAGCAGGTATCCGTGTTGGAATCCGACAGCGGACGGCCCGCCTTCCAGATGGACAAAAATCCATCCCTCTTTTGTCGGATTGCGAAAACCACCTTTGAGTCTTGAGTCGGGCGACTCTTGAGAATTTGCGGCGCACTGCGCTACGAACACGCCTCCACACGCGATTATCAATGCGTACTGCTGCACACGCGAGAGCCTGAACATGTAATCGATTACAGCATAAAGCGCCCACAGAGTTGGTACCCGTTGTGTCCGGTCAGTAAACTCGATGTGCCCGCTCCA
This sequence comes from Bryobacteraceae bacterium, assembly GCA_045807905.1. Lineage (GTDB taxonomy): Bacteria > Acidobacteriota > Terriglobia > Bryobacterales > Bryobacteraceae > Bog-105. The sequence continues at coordinate 64,077 of JBJMGM010000122.1, forward strand.
ACAAACGTTTTTGCCACCATGTGTAGGCTGCATGCCCGAACCGTGGACACCACTTCAGCAGAAAAAGAATCGCCTTCACCTTTCGCTTGGGCGTCAGTTTGTGCGCTTCAATGTAATGGGCGGCAGCGCCGTCCCAATCGCGTTTGCCAAACGCCGCCTTGCCGCGCGCCAAGGCTAATTCTGTCTGTACTTTCCGCCGATGCGTGCCGAGGCCCGCCTTCTCTTGAGCTGACATCGGAATCGTTTCCTCCGCCCGCTGTAGCGATTCCAAAATGCGCTCATTCATCCAAACCGAATCCGATGTTGCACTTCCTTCGCGTCTGCGATATCGGTATAAAGGCTTGTGTTGGTAGACAATGCGGCCCCCGGTTTTCAAAACACGTAGCCATAAATTAAAGTCCTCTGAACCGCGCAATCGCGTGTCAAACATTCCCGCTTGGATGACGGTTTGATGCCGTACGACCGCACAGTAAGCGATAGTGCACTCTCCAGCTATGGTCTTCAGAAATGTGATTTCCCCTCGGACCGGCGAAAAGTCGGTCGTCAGTCTGCCAGCTAGCGGCGTATCACCGAAAAGAATCGCGTCTCCAAATACCATGTCGATACGGGGATCGGCGCGCAGGACCGCCATTTGAGATTCCAGGTAGTCCGGCAGCCACATATCGTCCCCATCTAAAAACGCCAGCCATTCGCCCCGGGCCGCACGAATACCCGCATTCCTGGCGCTCGATACTCCACCATTCTCCTGCTTAAGATAAACAATTCGATTGCCGTACGGCTCAAGTACGCTTTCCAAATCATCCGAATCTGGGCTTCCATCATTGACCACAATGATTTCAATCCGACCCGACGCCTGCGCGAGGACTGAATCAATCGCGTCGGCTATGTAAGGAGCCACACGATACGCAGGAATAATGACGCTCACCGCTGGCGGTTCTGCCCCGTTCTGCTTCATGCAAACCCAGAAAGCCGAAGGACGATGATATTAGAGAAGATGGCTTCGCAAACGGATTCTATCGCCAGCGAGCGTGACCTCAATTCCCTTTCCGTGCTGACGGTAACAGTCGTTCTCGCTACGGTATCCATGACGTTTGGCGCAATGATTGCAGTGTTCCTGATGCGTTCACAAGCACCACTGTTCTGGGGCCGCATCTCGCTCCCGCCCGTTTTGTGGGCCACGACCGCCATTCTTTTAGCGAGCAGCGCTACTTTAGAAGCCGCCCGCCGCCATCTCCTGCGCAAGGACCAGCGCAGCTTCTTTCGTCTGATAACCTGGACCACGGCGCTCGGGCTGATTTTTCTCGCTGGGCAGATCGCGGCGTGGTTCCAGATCCTACACGGCGGCGTGGTTCTGGCAAACAATCCCCATTCCTGGTTCATTTTCCTGTTTACGGGGCTGCACGGTCTGCACATCCTGGTGGGCTTGGTTGGATTGGCGTATCTGGTGTTCCGTACACGTGAGCCTGCGAGCGGTCCGAAATACCAAATGAACACGCGCGTGATCGCGAACGGCGTGTCCATTTTCTGGCACTATCTGGATTTCCTGTGGATTGTACTTTTTACTCTTTTGTTGACTTGGCGCCGCTGATTTTCTCGATATGGGCAGCGTGCCCATCGCCCGCGTACAGGGCGAGCCTGTTATCGACCCACTTCTTCACAATCGCGACGAGCTGCTCCGCTTGAAACGGCTTCGAGAGATAGTCATCCATCCCCGCGCCTAAGCACCGGTCCCGTTCCCCAACCAGCGCGTTGGCTGTTACCGCGATGATGGCGGGTTGCGGTTCCCCGAGTTCCCGAATATGCCGGCACGCCTCGAATCCATCCATCACCGGCATCTGGCAGTCCATCAAAATGACGTCGTACGGATTCGACCGGTGCGCATCTAGCGCCTCATTCCCGTCCGCCACGAGGTCGATCATGAATCCTGCTCGCTGCAGAATGAGCTTGCCCACGCGTTGGTTGATGCCGTTGTCCTCGGCCATCAAAATGCGGACAGGTGCTTGCATTCCAGTCTCAATAAGCGATTTCCAGATTGGCGCCCCGCTTTGGGCAGGTTTTAAGATACACCAATTCCCTGCTCTTGAGGTTAGTTGTTTGAAGGGGCCGAAAATCGCTCTGGAATCGGGCAGGCGCGAAACTTTCCTGTCAATGTCTGGTGCTCTCGTCCAGCTCGACCTTTCCGTCGCGGATATGAATGATTCTATGGGCGTGCATCGCGATATCAGCTTCGTGCGTGACCAACACGATCGTGTTCCCTTCGGTATGCAGCCGTTCAAAAAGCGCCATAATTTCGCTGCCGGTATGCGTATCGAGCGCCCCGGTTGGCTCATCGGCCAGAAGAATTGAGGGATGGTTCACCAGGGCCCGTGCAATGGCAACCCGCTGTCTCTGGCCGCCCGAGAGTTCATTCGGCTTGTGCTGCATCCGCTGTTCCAAATCGACAGCCCGCAAAGCGCCACGCGCACGTTCAATGCGTTCTTGCGATGACATGCCGGCATAAATCAGCGGCAATTCGACATTATGTAAAGCCGACGCACGTGCCAGCAGGTTGAAAGTCTGAAAAACGAACCCGATTTCCTTATTCCGTATGCGCGCGAGTTCGTCATCTTCCATGTCACTCACTAGCTTTCCATTCAGGTAATACAGCCCTTTGGTCGGGGTGTCCAAACACCCGATCAAGTTCATCAGTGTCGACTTGCCTGAACCCGATGGACCCATGATCGCTACGTATTCGCCACGTTTGATCTCGACATCAACGCCTGAAACTGCGTGGATCTCCTGATCACCCATGATGTATGTCTTCCAAAGATCGTACGTACGGATGACGGTTCCTTCGCGCTTAAGCTGTTCTCCTAGCTCTTCGCGTTGCTTGGCACTTAGTTCCTCAAGTGCTGTTTCCATTCCAGGCATTTGTTTTTCAACCAAGGGCATAGGGCGTCGGCGCCCGTTATGCGATTCTTAAAACTCTAGCCCGCGGCCGGATTCGACGGCATCATGTGGGCTTTGTTGTCCACCTTAATCTTGGCATCGTTCCTAATCGTGCGAATTACCTCATAACTTCCCGTGACTAATTGGTCGCCCTCTTTCAGTCCGCTCAAGACTTCGATTTCGGTCGATCCTGTAATCCCCGTTTCTACCTTCCGGAATTGCGCCTTACCTCCGTTCACAACAAAAACGCCTTGGAACTCTTCCTTCGCCGCCTTCTGAGCTGCAGGGTCCATCTGATCTTTTGTGTTCTTTTGACTCGGCTTGCCCTGCTCCAGTTGAGCCTGTTGGCGCATCGTCAACGCTTGAATAGGAATCGCGAGAACGTGGGCTCGTGTGGCCGTCGTAATCTTCGCTATGCATGATAAGCCTGGACGCACCAAGTCTTCTGGGATATCCAAAGCTATGACTACTTTGAAGTCCTTGGCCTCCTGGCTCGACGTCTGGCTTTGCGAAGCCGCTACTCCTGACGAGCGAACAAGCGCCGTATCGCCAATCTCGATCACCTTGCCTTTAAACGTTCGGTTCGGTATAGCATCGATTGTCACTTCCGCTGGCTCTTCCAAGCGGATGCTCACAATATCGGTCTCATCAACGTGCACCTCGGCCGTGATGATCGACATATCTGCGATCGTCATTAAGGTCGAAGCAGGGGAGTTCTGGATACCCGGTACAACCGTTTCGCCCACTCGAACCGGCAGGTTTGTGACGACGCCGTCCAGCGGCGCGACTGCGTCGTATTGCGACAGTATATTCTCAGACCGCGTCACCAGGGCTTGCGCCTGAGCTATCTTCCTCTGAGCTGATGCCAGCTGGGCTGCCGATTGCGCCCGCTGCGATTGGGCCTGCGTGACACGCCTCTCAGCCTCAACTAAAGTAGACTGGGCAAGATCATAAGCCGCTTTCTTCGCCTCAAAATCTTGCGGGGCGACAAGCTTCGCATCATAAAGCTGTTGGCTTCGCCGCAAATCTATCCTTTTCTGCTCCAAGTCGGCGCGATCATGGTCCACCTGCGCTTGCGCCACAGCTATGTTGTCGTCTGCTGATTTCAGAGCCGCTTCGCTGGCTGCGGAATCGGCCAGTGCCGAGTTCACCACCGCTCGCGATGAAGCCACATCTGCAGTCGGCTGAACGTCCGCCAACCGCGCCAGACGCTGCCCTTTTCTTACGTGATCGCCCTCCTTCACGTAAATCGCGACAATCGGCGCGGGAGCTTGGGCATTCGTACCTATATTGATGTAATTTCGCGGCTTTACCTCACCCGAAGCAGTCACAATAGAAGTCAAATCCATCCGCATCACTTTGCCGGTCTCGACAATCACTACACCGCGCTGGCTGATTTTGATGCTTGCGAACACTGCGCCTGCCACCAGCACGAGCAGTCCCAGCAAAATGATAATCTTCCACTTCTTCTTCAAATTAGACGAACTCCTGCCCTTTGCCAGACGGCAATCTATTGCCTTATGTTCCCGTTTTGTAACAGGTTTTAGCTGCTAGAGCTTTGGGCTCCGACCAGTTCGCCGGATTGATAGGCCTCCAGCAACTCTGTAAGCTTGAAAACACGATCGAACGCGCACCCGAGCTCGGCGAGGCGCTCTTCCGCACCTTCTTCTCGATCGACCAGGCAAATTGCGCCCAATACAACCATTCCTGCGCTTCTTGCCTTTTCAATCGCCTCGACCGTCGAACCTCCAGTTGTACAAACGTCATCAACAATGACGACGGGGAGGCCAGCAGTCTCGTTCAGCCCTTCGATGAACTTTTCAAGCCCGTGATTCTTGGCATTCTTTCGAACCAGGAAAGCATCCATTGGATCGTCATTCGCAAGGCTCTCCCGCGCAACGGCACCCACTATAGGATCAGCCCCCAGCACAAGTCCGCCGATCGCCCGCGGTTTCCACTGATGTTGCCGGATTTTGTCGAGAAAAAGGCTTCCAACCAGAGGCATAGCCGCCGCATGTAGTGTCGTCAGTTTGGCGTCAACATAGATGTTGCTGGTCAACCCTGATGCAAGCTTGAAATCGCCGCGGCGGACCGATCGAGCCGCAAGCAGTCGTTTCAGCTGCTCACGGTCACTGGCAACAGACATTGAAGCGTTATTTTAACATCCGGTGCGCAGATGCTAGGAAGCGATTACTTGGTCCCTGTTGCAGCCGCTGTAGTCTGAGCGACGCGTTGCATGAGTGCATCGAACCGTGGATCCCCGTGCAATGAGCTCAGCTCCGGCTCCTTTTTCATGCCCAGCATTGTTTCCACATCTAAATGGTCATCAAGCGCTTCTCGCAAGAGTGAAACCGCCTCGTCACGGCGCCCCTGATGTGCCGCAATGCAGGCCAGATTGTAGATTGTAGCAGCGGTATCGGGATGCTCCCGCCCAAGAATGCGGCGCTGAATGCTGAGTGCTTCTCGTTCCACCCTCTCGGCTTCTCCGTACTTGCCCCTATGTGTAAGAGTTGCGCCCAGATTGGACATGCTTCGAACTGTGTCCTGATGTTCCGCCCCGGCGACACGTCGCCGAATACCCAGGACTTGCCGCTCCAGCTTTTCCGCCTCAGCATACTTCCCTTGCTGGTCCAGAGTAATGGCCAAATTTTCCATCGCACCAATCGTGAGGTTGTGTTCCGGCCCCAAGATCCGATGTTCAATCTCAAGCGCCTGCCGCATTAGCTTCTCAGCCTCTGCATAGCGGCCTTGTTCGGCTAGGCTATTCGCGAGATTGTTCAGCGAAACCAAAGTGTCCGCGTGATCTGGCCCGAGGGTTCGGCGCCGGATGTCGAGCACCTGACGATGTAACCTCTCCGCCTCGGCGTAACGGCCTTGCTCGTCCAGAGTGGTCGCTAAATTATTCATCGATTTCAGCGTGTCAGGATTCTCCTGACCGAGAATGCGGCTCCGTATTTCGACCGCCCTCGATAAAAGAGGATATGCTTGCGGGTTCAGCCCCAGGTTGAAGTAAACCGTGCCCATTACGTTCATCATCTGCGCCTGGAGTTCGGGATCCGTCGCGAGTCCTGTCCCAATGTCCCTTGAAGCCTTGTCGAGGATTTCACGCGCGGTGATCTTGCTTCCTCGCGCTTCGCTTGGGTTTGAAACCTTGAACATGCTCGTCATGAAGTTCGTAATGCGATCTGCGCGATCGCGCTCGCGCGTAATGCGGCGTAGCTGCATCGCTTGCACGATCGCGAAAGACGCCACCAGCATCACCAACCCAATCGCCACAGCCACTCCGACTCGGTGACGCCTAACGTATTTCCGCGTTCGATACGCGACGCTTGCGGGACGCGCAACCACTGGCTCGTTTCGTAGGTATCTTCCGACATCCGCGGCCACCTCCGATGGCGTGCCGTAGCGCCGAGTCCGATCCTTCTCGATCGCTTTCAATGTGATTGCATCAAGATCGCCGCGCAATTGCCGGCTCAAGGTGGCTGGCTCTGTTCGGCGGTTCTGCGCGGTGGTGGTCGACTGCTCTCCCGAGGTACGCAGTTTCGTGCTCGGTCTCGGCGCATCCTCCTCGCGCAGCTTACGCAGCATCTCCTCGAATGACAGCTTGCGAATCTCAAGTGGAACGGCACCGACAAGCAGTTCGTAGAGAACCACGCCCAGAGAGTAAACATCGGTGCGTGTATCGATATCCTCTCCCGCCGGGTCTGCCTGCTCCGGACTCATGTACTCTGGTGTGCCGAGCATCGCTCCAATCCGCGTGAACATCGTTTGAGCAGTCAGCCGTTGCGATATGGCCTTTGCAACACCAAAATCGATAATCTTCGGTGCCGGCTTGCCGTCCACTTCAGTCACAAGAATGTTCGAGGGTTTCAAATCGCGATGGATAATCGCCTTTTGATGTGCATGCTGTACACCTCCGCAAACACGAACAAACAGCTCTAGCCGTTCGCGGGTAGTCAGTCTGTGCTTATCGCAAAAAGTAGCGATCGGAATACCCGCCACGTACTCCATCACGAAATAAGGCCGGCCTTGTGCAGTCGATCCCGCGTCGAAGACCTTCGCAATCGCCGGATGATCCATGAGCGCAAGTGTCTGCCGCTCGGATTCGAACCGCGCTACGACCTCGCGAGTATCCATGCCCGTTTTAATCAGCTTCAGAGCTACTCTGCGACGAACGGGGTGCTTCTGCTCGGCGAGCCAGACCTCTCCCATTCCGCCTTGTCCGATTAGTTCGAGCAGATAGTATGGGCCAATCAGCGCTCCGGCGCTCGCGCCCGATGCGAGTGTCTCGCCGAACGAAACGGGGTTGTCATCGGGCGGAGGCGTTTGAGGTGGCGAGGCGGGCACTCTATGCTTCTAAAAACGCGGGAACAGGATTATCGTTAGTCTAGCTCCAACGAACTACAAGTCCTACACGTAAATCCGCTTTACCCGCGCATGTATGCCGCATAGAACGCTATAAGATATGGTCCCGGCCAGTCGCGCGATCTGTTGCGCATCGATGCTTACTTTGCCCTCCGATCCGAGCAGCGTGACGGCATCCCCCACCTGCATCTCCGGAGACTCAGTCACATCAATGGATGTTAGGTCCATCGAGACCGCGCCCACAATTGGGGCGAACTTGCCATTCACGATGACGCTGCCTCGATTCGATAACCTGTGCTGGACTCCATCCGCATAACCTGCCGCGAGCACTGCCACCCGCATGGGACGGGTGGCGCGAAACATGCCCCCATATCCAATTAAAGAGCCCGCGGGGACGTCCTTCACCGAAAGCACTGTGGCGCGCCATGTGAGCGCGGGTTTCACGTGCAGGAGTCTTCCCGGCGCGTGTCCCCGGACTGGTGAAACGTAGCCGTAAATCGCATGCCCCGGGCGGACCATGTTTCGCCACGCTGTCTCTCGTCCGTACGCCACTGGGATCGTGCTCGATAGGTGTACTAGTGCCGGATGGACGCCCGCATTCCGCAGCGCGGCAGCGAGCTGGTCGAAGAGCATGCCCTGCTGTTCCGTCTGGCTGGTCTGGTAATTGGCAGCGGAAGCGAAGTGCGTCATCAAGCCTTCGAGCTCGGCATTTTTCGCGGAAAGAATTGCTTCGCCGATTCCCGCCGCGTCGGCCTTCACGCCCAGCCTCCCCATCCCGCTATCAATTTTTAAGTGGTACCGGCACGTCTCCGCGCGTGCTGCTGCGAGCCGATTCAACTCTTTGAGATCCTCAAGCGAGTGGATCACCGGCGTCAAGCCATGCGCCAGCATTGCCTCACGTGTAAATGGCAGAAAATCGGCCATCACCAGAATTCGTGATCGAATGCCGGCATCTCGCAGCGACACGCCTTCCTCCGTGCTGCTAACGGCCAGCCAATTCGCGCCTTGTTCCTCGAGCGTTCGCGACACCTCGACCGCGCCGTGCCGGTATGCGTCGGCTTTAACCACCGGCATCACTTTGACACCTGGACCTACCACTGCCCGGATGGCCTGATAGTTCGCCGCGATTTGCGCTCGCGATACCTCCACCCAACTTCTGAACGGGAAGCAACGATCACTCATGCCACTAATCGCCTGAGCAATGCCTCATACGCGTCCGTCACGGCATTCCAACTATAATGCTTTTCCACGCGTTGCATGGCCCGGCAACCCCAGGCGGCACGCTCCTCCTCACGGACATCAACGGCCCACTGCATCTTCGCAACGAGGTCGTCATTAAAAGGAACAGCTGCATCACCTGCCACTTCGGCGCTCACCGGTGTATCCAAATACAAGACCAGCGCCCCTCGGCCCATCGCTTCAATCATCGCGGGGTGCGTGCCGCCCACCTCGGTGGCTTGCACGTACGTATGGCAGTGCGACTGCAATTGCCGGTACCCTTCCCCGTAGATTCCACCCGGTATTACAATGCGTGGATCCCGCGTATCTTTCACGTGGCGTATATAGTCCACCGCATACGGCGCATCTCCCACCAACGCCAGCTTGAAATCGGTCCTAACCTTTTCGAATGCCTGTCGAACCATGAGCGCATTATTTTCTGGCTCCATTCGGCTCACATAGAGAACGTATCTCCCAGACTCCAGGCCCAGAGCCTGAATTACGTCCGTCCCTTGTATCCGTCCGACTTCCGCTCCGTAAGGAATGAAAGTTGATTCTTTACCATAGTGCTCCAGATAATACTCTCGAATCCGTTGCGCATCGGAAACGATTGCTGAGCAGCACCACGTTGCTAGCCACTCCGATACCTGATACCAGGTCTTCGCTAGGTAATTCCACTTCTTCCGGTGCCGTTCGACCCCATCGACATTCAGCGCTGTCGGCGTGCCGATGAACCGTGGCCAAATAGTGAATACCGCATTCGCCGCATTGCAGTACAACACTACGTCGAAGCTGCGAAAAACCACGTCGACCGTCGACAGCCAGGTGTGGGCTACCGTGTCGAAATATTTGTGGCGGATAGTCGGCAGGTACCGCAACCGCACTCCCCGATATGTCTCCTCATCGTTCCGCTCACGGCAATATACGGTGACATGATGGCCTCGCTCGGCCAGTCTTACCGAGATCTCTTCCGCAAATGTTTCAAACCCACCGTAATTGGCCGGAATACCGCGCGTACCAAGCAAGCCGATGCGCATCCGTCAAGAGACAGCCTGCTATGTCCCTATCTCCATGACCTAGTTGCCATGCGGCCATTTTCGGCGCACTTGGACGCGACCTGCGGAGCAGGATAACTCACCGGCTTATATGAAAACCACGCTGCCATATACGTGTCATCGGCCCGGCGTCGCGCCATTATTTGCCGCCGCTTCTCCAAAAATCGCCGGGCATTCCGCACGACAAACGGAAACGCTCGAAGCGATGTAAACTCGCGCAAGAGGCAGCCCGCGATCACCACTAGATCCCGCATTGTGGCTGGCAACCAACACTGCTTGTACACTCCCGGGGTCATGTTCTTGATTCGCATCAGCCAGCGGTTCTTCACCGAGTGCATGTTCAGAACTGGAGCTAGTACACGACGATTGGCCGGCAGTACGTTACGTACGTGATATCCGACTGCTAATGGTGTATAGAGGCACTTCCATCCGAGTAACTGCGCACGCCATGCTAGATCCGCGTCTTCGCGATAGGCAAAGAAGTCTGAATCAAAGAGCTCGCCGGAGACCGATATATCGTCAATCATCCGCTTGCTGTACAGAGCCGCCGCGCCGCTTGCTCCAAAAACATGTTCAAACTGGCCATACCGGCCATCATCAATCTGTTGGCTACCTCGATCCAGATGACGGAGCGATGGCGTGAAGTAAATGCCGGTAGAATCGAAAAGCCGCTCTTTCGGTACCTCGCCATCGGCTGACATCCTCAGCAACTTGCCGCACACGCTGCCTGCGCTCGGGTTCGCTTCGGCGGAGGCCACGATCATGCTGATGAAATCCGGCATTAATCGCACGTCCGGATTCAACACCAGAACCCACTCCGATTCAGAGAGCGCTATGGCTTGGTTCTGACCCGCGGCAAAGCCGATATTCTCACGGTTGAAGACGACACGCATCCGCCCTTCGAAATTTCGCAAGATTGCGCGAGTATCGTCGCTAGAGGCGTTATCTACCACAATCACTTCTTTGCGCGGATAATCCTGTTCCAACACAGACTTGAGGCATTGTGCGATATGCCGGGCGCTGTTAAACGTCACAATCGTGACACTGACAGGAGCGCACAGGGCGTGTGGTGCTGGCTCTGCGCGTTCAAGAAAGCCACCGCTGCTCATTGGCTCGACTCTACACGTTCAACCTAACACGCTGTCGTACGTGATACCGTCGTCGTGTATGCGGCTGTTTCGCTCTATTCCTGCCTTTATAGCCTTTCTCGTCACCACTCCTGTGCTCTTTGCAGACGAAGGAATGTGGACCTTGGACAATCTACCCGCTAAACAGCTTCGGGAAAAGTACAACTTCGTCGCCTCCAAACAATGGCTCGAGCATATTCAGTTGGCATCAGTAAGGCTGGCGGACGGAGGATCTGGATCTTTCGTGAGTCCAAATGGGCTGCTCCTCACCAACCATCACGTGGCGCGTGGCCAACTCCAGAAGAGCTCCACGCCGGAACACGACTACATCAAAGATGGCTTCTACGCGGAGACTCGTGAGCAGGAGATCAAGTCGCCCGATCTCGAAATAGCGGTCCTGATCTCAACTGAGAACGTGACCAATCGAATAGAGCGGCAAATCAAAGACATCACGGATGAGAAGCAACAGTTCAAAGCTCGGAAAGCCGCGATGGCCGAAATTGAGCAGGAAAGCCAGAAAAAAACCGGTTTTCAAAGCCAAGTCGTAACACTCTATTCAGGCGGCGAATATTGGCTCTATCGCTACAAGCGATACACCGATGTCCGAATTGTATTTGCTCCCGAGCAGCAGGCCGCGTTTTTCGGAGGAGACCCGGATAATTTCACCTATCCTCGCTACGACATCGATTTCGCGCTGTTTCGCGTCTATGAGAACGATAAGCCCATCCACACTGACAATTACCTAAGATGGAACGCGAAAGGCGCGGGCGATGGAGAACTGGTTTTCGTTTCCGGCAATCCCGGTAGCACCCGGCGCTTAGCAACGGTCTCACAAATCCTCTTCGATCGAGATGTTGCGGACCCCCTAATCCTGGCTTTGATAAAGAGCCGTATCGAGGCTCTCGAAGAGTACTCTCATGGGGGTGCAGAACAAGCCCGCCAGGCCGCTTCAGAGATCTTCGGATTGCAGAACTCGCAGAAGGCAATTAAGGGAGAGTGGGATGCGCTCCTCAACAAACAGACCTTTGACAAGAAGCAAAAAGAAGAAAATGAGTTTCGTTCTTTGGTCATCTTCAATGCCCAATGGAAGCAGCAGTTCGGCGAAGCATGGGACGCAATCGCCGGGGCCGAACACAGGTACGAATCCAGAATCAAGTTCTACCTGTTTCGCAACCTCGATTCGCAACTGGCCGAATTTGCCGAAACGATCGTCCAATACGTCGCCGAAATCAAAAAACCCGCTGCAGAGCGGCTCCCCGGATATCAGGAAGCCCAGCTGGATTCGTTGCGCTTACAACTCTTCTCCCCCGCTCCTATCTATCCGAACCTGGAGAAGGCGAACCTGGCGGGGAGCCTGCACCTGGGCGTCCAGGAGCTTGGCAATGACGACCCATATCTAAAAATCCTGTTGGACGGCAGGACGCCCGAACAATCGGCTGCCGCACTCGTTGCTGGGTCGAAGCTGTCCGATCCCGCGGTGCGGAAGCAACTGATCGAAGGTGGAGAAACGGCGGTTAACGCTTCGAATGATCCAATGATCGTGTTTGCGAGAAAGCTCGATCCTCTGCGGCGCGAAATGATCAAATGGCGGGAAGAGAACGTCACCAGCGTCGTACAGCACGCGGGTGAGCAGTTGGGCAAGGCCCGTTTTCTCGTCTATGGGAAATCAACTTATCCAGATGCGACCTTCACTTTGCGCTTGTCCTATGGTCAAGTGAAAGGCTATCCAATGAACGGAACCATAGCACCTTCAAAGACCACATTTTACGGCCTGTACGATCGTTCCGCGAGTTTCAACAATAGCGGTCCATTCGTGCTGCCGCCGCGGTATGATCACGGGCGTAACACGTTGACTCTCTCGACGCCGCTAGATTTTGTAAGCACCGATGACATCGTCGGCGGCAACTCCGGTTCGCCAGTCATAAATCGGGACGGAGAGTTAGTGGGCCTGATCTTTGACGGCAACATCGAGTCGCT
>JBJMGM010000123.1:0-5476 GCA_045807905.1 Bryobacteraceae bacterium
ATCGAGATGCAGACCCTGTCCAGATAAGTGACTGCCGCGAGCGTCATCGTGAATGCGACTACCCGGTATCGAACGTGAGTAGTCGAAGCGCCGGTTTCGCTCGCTTTCCGTTCGTGATGCGTTTCTGTATCTGCCATTGCGGACCGGGCGCTCACACCCGCGATCAGAGTTTATTATTCCTTGCTCACGGTGAAAGGCAGCTGCAGAAGTGTTCTTAATTGCGGGAGTGGATGTCGTCTGAATGCGGATTATAGATTTAACGTCGATAATTCGCATTTGTGAAATTAACGCTATCGCACGATGACCGGGTCTGATCGAGTTTCCGCCTAGGGCGTTTTCCGCGACTTCGAAGTCCAATGTACGGGATGCGCGTTATACGGACAGGCGGAAGATAGCTCTAGATCTGCTGGACTATGATTGCTGAGACGGCGATTTCGCGCCAGCCACCTCCAAAACGCGAACCGCCCGTTGACGATTGGGAATCATTTCCAGGCGCGTGTCGTAACGCGGCGGTAATCAGCGAGGGACCGGCTAAACATGCCTGCTGTTTTTAGGGCCCGCGTGCTTTGGCTTCCAACTCGCCCGGGTTCACCGTTTGGGATTCGCCGACCGAGTCGCGAGTCGATACCGAACGTTTTCCTCCATGCGGTGGCGCTCTTTCCGATGGAAGACCAGAGTGCCCTGTGCTGCCTCTTTGAGTTCTTCGCTGTGCCACTCATCTTTCATAATGCCGCTCGGCGCATGGCTGCCTGCGCCAAGCAAGAGATGCCCCAGTTCGTGTGCCATGGCATCCCCTAGTACGACAGAGTTGCCACGAGCTCCGAATCTGAGGCTTTCCACGCGGTCGTATAGTACGCCCGCATACGATCCAAAGGGCCCCGATTCAGGCGCCACGGCAAACCCGAGTGCCCCGGATGTTGCGCCTCGCCGCGTTGCGCTGGCGGGTAGCAGGTCGAGGACAAGCTCTGTCGAATCGGGTGACTCACCGCAAATCAGCAGTGCTGGAGGCGAGTTGGAACAGTCAACCCAATTAACTTGCACGCCCGCTGTCCCAAGGATTCTTGCCGCTTCGGTTTCCGCCCGTTTCAGTGTGCGCTGCCCCACATCGGCGTAATTGTGAACGAAGATTGTAAGTGGCTGTGCGTGAGCATCGATCGAAAACGTGATGACGAACGCAACCAATACCGATATGGAAAAGTCATGCTGCATAACCGCCTCCACCCGGGAACTCGGAAAGCGGGGACGAAAAGTGTCATGAGCGAAAGAAAACGCAGGGCTCGAATTGCCGTGAAACGGCTGCGGGATGTATACTGAGCCCACACTCGGAGCAAGGAGCGACACCCCGATGAACTCAACTGCACCGGGCGAAATCACGTGTCTGCTGACGACCTGGCGAGGCGGAAACGAGGAAGCGTTGAATCGGCTCATCGCAATCCTCTACTCGGAACTCCGCCAGGCCGCACATCGCTCGAGGCGTTGCCAGGCTGCTGGGCAGACACTGCAGACGACTGCGCTGGTTAACGAGGTTTTCCTCAAATTGGCGCAAGCTGCCAATGTGACGCCGCGCGACCGGGCGCATTTTCTCGCGCTATGTGCGCAAGTGATGCGGCGGATTCTGGTCGATGCGGCCCGAGCACGGATGTCGGCAAAACGGGGCGGCGGTGAGTGGCGGGTTCAGTTCGATGAAGACGTCCATGCAGAATTGAGGCCTGCAGACCTCGTGCGACTCGATGACGCTCTGACTCTCCTCGCCCAGGTTGACGCGAGAAAGAGCAAAGCCATCGAGATGCGGTTCTTCGGTGGGCTCAGCGTCGAGGAAACTGCGGAGGCGCTGGGCATCTCACGAGAAACGGCGCTGCGTGATTGGCGATTTGCGCGGGCCTGGTTGAGGAGCGAAATGAGCGGCGCGGCAATCCATGAATGAACGTGCGCAATGGGACCGCATCGAGAGTATCTTCCATGACGCGCTTGAACGGCGGGACCCATTTGACCGTGCAGAGTACATTTCGCGCATGTGTGCAGGCGACGACGATCTGCGGAAGCGCATCGAATCTCTGCTTGATTCCGACAATCAGGCCTCGCCTGTAGACAAATCCCCGATCTCACCAATGCCCGAGCGCATTCTCGGGAATTACCGGCTAGTTTCCAAGTTGGCCGAGGGCGGTATGGGTACGGTTTACCTGGCGCGGGATATGCGCCTCGACCGCGAAGTTGCGCTGAAGATCCTGTCTGCCGAGTTCACGCAGGATGCCGAGCGCAAGCGGCGTTTTGTGCGTGAGGCGAAAGCAGCGTCGGCGCTCAACCACCCCAATATAGTCACGGTCCACGATTTCGGCACATGCGGTGAGCTGGACTATCTTGTTATGGAGTACGTGGCCGGTAAGCCGCTCGACCGCTTGATCCCACGCAATGGGTTGAAGTTGAAGGAAGCGCTTCGATATGGGATCCAGATTGCAGATGCACTAAGGTGTGCCCACAAAGCCGGCATCATCCACCGCGATCTGAAACCGGGGAATGTAGTGATTACCGAGAGCGGTGTGCCCAAGGTGCTCGACTTCGGCATCGCCAAGCAGACGCGAGCAGAACCGCCGCCGGACTCGATCGCGCCCGGTTTCGAAAACGCTGGAACCCTTACGCAACACGGACTCATATTAGGAACTGTCGCTTACATGTCTCCGGAGCAGGCCGATGGAAGGCCTGTCGATGCGCGTTCGGATATCTTCAGCTTCGGCTCACTGTTGTATGAAATGGTAACCGGTCGGCAGGCGTTTCAGCGCGACACGGCCGCCTCAACGATAGCCGCATTGCTTCGCGAGAATCCGCAGTCAGCAAGCGCGCTCGTGGAGGACGTACCTCCAGAACTCGAAGGGCTGATCGGTTTGTGCCTTCGCAAGAATCCGGCAGATCGCTATCAACATATCGATGACGTGAAGCTGGCTCTAGAGCAAATCAAGGAGAAATCATATGCAGGTGTGTTGACCTCTGCTGCGAAGACGCAAAGACGGCATGGCCGGTTCGTTTGGGGGGCGGGGCTTGTGGCAGTCTTGCTTCTGGTCAGCGTTGGTGTCTGGTTTGTTCGATCGAAGACCCGAGCGCCCGAGGCTTCGCTGGTTGCCGTTCCCCTCACCAGCGATCCAGGGATAGAGTATTCTCCGAGTTTCTCTCCCGACGGCACACAAGTGGCCTTTGAATGGTGCAAAGATACCGAGGGGAAGAACTGCAACATTTATGTCAAGCAGATCGGCGTGGAGCTACCGTTTCGCCTGACGGCGACTCGGGCGTCGGAGTTCAGCCCGGCCTGGTCTCCTGATGGACGGTTCATCGCCTACCTCCGTGAGCTGTCTCCCGGCAAGTCTGTACTGCTCGTTATTCCGCAACGCGGAGGACGCGAACGGGTTTTGGCGGACGTAGCCGGCGCATTTATGAAGTTCTTGCCGGGGCCATATCTGGCCTGGGCGCCAGACTCGAAATGGATCGCGTTTGCCACCGGAGATCCAGTCGCCTCGTTGTCTCTGATCTCGGTGGATACACAAGAGGAGCGAAGACTGACGACCCTGTCATCCGGTGGAATGGGCGACGGTGACACAACTCCTGCGTTTTCGCCGGATGGCCGCACTCTCGCATTTGCCCGCTTCGTGGATAAAGCTGCCAGAGCAGACCTTTACGTGGTCCGCCTGGCTGGCGGCTACACCGCAGAAAGAGAACCGGTAAGGCTTCCACCGGCGAATGGATTGAACATTGCCCCGGCGTGGACACCGGACGGGCGGGAAATCGTGTTCTCTTCTGGCTATAGCCCAGGGGGTCCTGAGTTGGGTCTGTGGCGCACAGCGGTAACGGAGCAGCTCAAGCCCAGCAGGCTTCCGTTCGCACCGAACAACAGTTCCACGCCGGCGATTTCAAGGCAATTGAACCGCCTGGCCTACGTGGAAGATAAATCTGACACCAACATCTGGCGCATCGATTTGCGCGACCCGGGCTCGCAGCCGTCCACTCCCGTGCCATTCATTGCGTCCACCCGCCTCGAGGTCACGCCGGCGTTTTCACCGGATGGAAAAAGAATTGCGTTTGCATCGAACCGGTCCGGGACTGAAGAAATCTGGGTGTGCGACGGCGACGGGTCGAATCCCGTACAACTGACTTCGTTTGGAGGGCAGACAATCTCCGGGCCGCAATGGTCCTGGGACAGCCAGAACATTGCTTTCTGGGCGACTACAAAGGAACCGGGAGTCTATATCGTCAGCGTGAACGGCGGGGTTCCACGTCGCCTGACAACTCTGCCCGCCGGCGGAAAATGGCCGTTCTGGTCGCGAGACGGCCAATCGCTCTATTTCGTAGGGGGAGGTGAGATCTGGAAGATGCGTTCCACTGGAGGAGGAGCGGTTCAGATCACCCGGAACAAGGGCGACGTGCCACAACAATCACCTGATGGGAAATTCGTCTACTACAGCAAGGGATGGCCGCTGCCTTTGAGCGTGTGGAAGATGCCTGTCGAGGGGGGTGAGGAAACCAAGGTTCTCGATTCTGTAAATCCATCTACGCTATGGACAGTCGGGACAAAGGGAATCTACTTCTTCACAACGGCGGACGACAAGGGTCGGAGCGATCTGTGCCTGTACGAGTTCGCGACCAGCAAAACCACGAAGGTGCTGACTGTCGAAAGGAGCGTCGATTTCGGTTTGGCGGTTTCACCCGATGGCGGGAGCATTCTTTACACGCAACTAGACGAGGCCGGAAGTAACCTCATGCTGGTGGAGAACTTCAAATGATGATCGCTCGGCGAAGCGCCGACTGCGGATTACTAGCGATAAATCCCTGTTCGCACCAGCAAATGCCATTGAAGTCGGCATCCGGTACGTCGGCCGCAATCGTTCGAGGCAGCGAAATCGACGGGCGGAATCACAGGGACGAGAAGTCGGCAAACCTTCCCTGTGGCAACGGAATCGAAAACCGCAAAGAACGGTATGTGCGTGAGGGGTGATCAATTCACAAAATCGTTACGGTTTTCAAAACAAACGGCCCGCCGGGCTGCCTACTCTGGACCCAGAGGGTTGTCAAAATGCCACGCGGAGTGCTCACATGAACGCAAAGAGTTGGTTCAGGACGGTCGCAGCGGGGAGCCGCTTCAGCAGTCCTCCGAAAGGACGGCTCGAAAACAAGGTGCTGGTGCTTTTAGCCGCAAGCCTGGCATCGACGGCGGGCGCCTTCGCCGAGCAACACGCGATCGAGAGCGGGAAATCAGCGATGACAGTACGGGTGTACAAGTCGGGTGTGTTTTCCGCCCTGGGCCATGAGCACGAGATTGCCGCACCAATCACTGGCGGCGTGGTGGACAGTGCAGCCCATCACATCGAGTTGCACATCAAGTCAGGCTTGCTACGTGTCCAAGATCCAAATGCTTCCGAAAGAGACCGCGAGGAGATCCAAAAGACTATGCTTGGTAGCGACGTACTTGACGTCGAGCACTACACGGAGATTG
>JBJMGM010000124.1:0-6386 GCA_045807905.1 Bryobacteraceae bacterium
GCTGGCACGCAACACCATCATGACCGCCATCACCCCGCTGCACCCGCTCATGGTGGTGACGCGGCCGACACCAATCCAGCAGAAGGCGTTCGATTTGCTGAGCCTCACCGTGTAGCCAGTAGCAGGCGGATGCAACGGCACTTTATACAGTGCCGTCAACGCTTTATGTAAAACTCAAGACGGAAGTTCGGTCTAAAGAGTCCTACAGGTTTCTCCATGATCGTGTGCAGGAAGCCGCCTACTACCTGATTCCTCAAGAATTGCGGGCAGAGGCGCATCTGCGGATCGGGATGGCGATGGCCGAACACACACCGCCGGACAAACTCGAGGAGGAAATTTTCGAGATCGTCAACCAGCTTATTCGCGGCACACATTTGATCACGTCGCTTGCGGAGCGTGAACGCATAGCGCAGCTCGGTCTTGTCGCCGGAAAACGCGCACGCATGACAACAGCCTACGGCTCGGCACTGCAGTACCTCTATGCCGCGCGCGGATTGATGACGGAGAAGATCTGGGATCTCAACCACGTCCTCGGCTTTTCGATCGAGTCTCTAATCGCGGAGTGTGAACTTCATACCGCCGACATGGCGGCGGCCGAAAGCAGCCTGACACTGTTGGCGCAGCGTGCCAGGAGCCGCCACGATTCCGCTATTGTAACACGATTGCGGATCACGCTTTACACGACGCTGGATCGAAGCGACCGAGCCATCGACGTGTTTCTGGATTACCTTCGCCGCAACGGCACGGATTGGCCGCGGCGTCCCGCGCGCGATGACGTCATGGACGAGTACAACAGGATCTGGTCGCTCGTCGGCGACCGCCAAATCGAGGACCTGATCGACCTACCGCTGCTCGCTGATCCAGATGTCCTCGACATGCTCGATGTATTTACCGAAATCATCCATCCGGCCATGTTCTTCGATGAAAATCTGTCGACACTGGTGGTTTGTCGCCTGGTGAGCTTGTGCCTGGAGCACGGTAACTGCGATGCGTCGTGTTTTGGCTATGTCTGGTTCGGGATGTTCGCCGGACCGCGCTTCAACAACTACAATGACGGATTCCGCTTCGGCCAGCTTGGCTACGATCTCGTCGAAAAGCGCAACCTGATTCGCTACCGGGCAAGAACCTATATTTCATTTGGCACACTGACACCCTGGGCGAAGCACGCCAGGAAGGGACGTGAACTGGTTCAGCGTGCGTCCGAAATCGCATATCGAACCGGCGACCTCACATTTTCCGCTTACAGTTGGCATGCATTGATCACCAATTATCTGGCCGTAGGCGACCCTCTTTCGGAAGTGCAGTCCGAGGTGGAGAAAGGCCTCGACTTTGTCAGAAAAGCCGGCTTTGGATTGGTGACCGAGAACTGCGGAGCGCAGTTAGCGTTGATACGTACACTGCGCGGCGTGAACCCGACCTTTGGGTGCTTCGATGCCCACGACTACAACGAATCGGACATTCAACACCGTCTCGCGCAGAACCCGATGCTGGCTCTTGCTGAGTTTTTCTACTGGACGCGAAAGTTGCAGGCGAGATTGTTCGCTGGAGACTACGCCTCGGCGGTCGAGGCATCGCGCAAAGCCCATCAATTGCTATGGCCGGCGGCATCGCAGGTTGAAACGGGCGATTTTCGTTTCTACGCCGCCCTGGCGCATGCTGGCATCTGGAACTCAGCTTCTTCGGACGAGAAGCAGGAGCATTTTGCCGCTCTTTGCGATCATCACCGGCAACTCGAAATATGGGCGTTGCATTGCCCCGCGAATTTCGAAAACAGGACCGCGCTTGTCGCAGCGGAAATTGCGCGCATCGAAGGCAGGATTCTCGATGCCGAACATAATTACGAGTCGGCAATAATGTCTGCGCACGCAAAGGGGTTTGTGCACAACGAGGCTCTCGCCCACGAACTCGCTGGTAATTTCTATGCGACGCGTGGCTTCGAAAAGATTGCTTCCGCATATTTGCGAGACGCCCGTTCCGGTTATCTCCGCTGGGAAGCCGACGGCAAGGTCCGGCAACTAGATCAGTTGTATCCTCATCTTCGCTTGGAAGAACCGTCGATTGGACCATCCAGCACGATCGTGACGTCGGGCGACCATCTTGATCTGGCAACCGTGATCAGGGTCTCACAGGCCGTTTCCGGCGAGATTGTCCTGGAGAAGCTTCTTGAAACGCTCATGCGAACAGCGATTGCGCAGGCCGGCGCTGAGCGTGGTTTGTTGATCCTGTTGCGCGGCAACGAACCGCGGTTGGCGGCCCAGGCATCCACCGAAGGGGATTCGGTGGTCGTGAACCAGCGGGATGAGGCCCTGACCGCGGTGTCGCTGCCGGCGTCGGTCATTCATTTCGGCATGCGTACCCGCGAACCGGTCCTTCTCGACGACGCTTTTTCTCAAAATCCCTTTGCTGCCGATGAGTACCTGAACCTGCGGAAAGCGCGATCCGTCCTCTGCCTGCCGTTGGTCAACCAGAGCAAGCTTATCGGCTTGCTCTATCTCGAAAACAATCTGGCTCCCCGTGTCTTCACGCCAGCGCGGATCGCTGTCCTGAAGCTTGTGGCCTCGCAGGCAGCAGTGGCGCTCGAAAACGCTCGGCTATATCGCGAGGTGGCCGAACGAGAGGCGAAAATCCGGCGGTTGGTCGACGCGAATATCATCGGGACCTACATATGGAAGGTCACCGGGCAGAACAGCGGGATCAGTGATGCCGTTATTGTCGAGGCAAACGACGCTTTTCTCCAAATGATCGGATATGACCGCGAGGATCTCGCGGCGGGCG
The DNA here is from genome assembly GCA_045807905.1 of Bryobacteraceae bacterium. GTDB lineage: Bacteria > Acidobacteriota > Terriglobia > Bryobacterales > Bryobacteraceae > Bog-105. Next base: position 2,776 of record JBJMGM010000124.1, read on the forward strand.
TGCTCAGCAGGACGCTTCTGTCGGCACCGGGAGGACGCGATCACGATGCCCATACCGCGGTGGAGGTGAATGCGACCGGCGCCGTCCTGCCATTCGAAACGGACTATGTGCGGAAGGATGGCACGCGCATACCAGTCTTGATGGGGCTTGCCGCCTTCGACGAACGGCGGCTTGAGGGATTCGCCTTTGCCGTTGATTTAACGGAACGGCGCCGGGCCGAGGCTGAGGCTCACGAGAATGAGCGGCGCTATCGGGAGGTCCAGGCGGCGTTGGCGCATGCCGGTCGTGTCGCGACCATGGGGCAAATCACCGCTTCCATTGCTCATGAAGTGAGCCAGCCCGTGTCTGGTGCAATTACCAATGCTCATACGGCACTGGGTTGGTTGAGCGCCCCGACGCCCGACATCCAGGAGGCGACCGAGGCGCTCAATCGCATCCTGAGGGACGGCAACCGCGCCCGTGAGGTCATAGAGCGAATTCGAGCACTTGCGAGGAAGGCGCCGGCACGGAGGGATGTGGTGGAATTGAATGAAGCCGTTCGAGAGGTTATCGAACTGACTCGGAACCAGGCGACGAAAAATCATATATCGGTGCGGCTATCTCTGGCGGACGGCCTTCCCGTTGTGCTGGGTGACAGGGTTCAACTGCAGCAGGTCATATTGAACCTGATTGTCAACGCGATTGAGTCGATGATTGAAACGAGCGACGGTCCGCGCGAATTGCTGGTGAGCACCAGGAATGAGACAATGGACCGTGTGCTTGTTGTCGTGCAGGACTCCGGGCCGGGGCTGACTGATGCAACGTTTGGCCGCATTTTTGATCCCTTTCACACGACGAAGCCGACTGGGATGGGTCTGGGACTATCGATTTGTCGTTCAATCGTCGAGACGCATGGTGGACGATTATGGGCCAGCGCAAATGAACCCCATGGCGCCGTTCTTCAGTTTTCATTGCCCGTGGCTGCTGGCTGCTGATTGCGTGCCGCTCTGGCTCTGACTGTGGCCGCAACAAAATTCGAGCGGGCGCCGTAGGGATGCTTCCTTGGAAAGTCACTTTTCAGCGATACACCTGAGGCCGTCCGGAGACGTCTCCAGGGGGAACAGAAGTTATGCCGGCGTGCCCGGTCGCACAGACAAAAGCCGGCTAGGCCCGAATCTTAGCCGAGTTCTAGAATCGGTTGGAGTCTGACTCTAGGAGAACCCTCGCCGTCACGTAAAGGATGGCGCGGCAAATTAGAGGTTGATAAAAACGCTGTCCTGCCAATCAGTGGAACCTTGCCGTTGCGTCAATTTCCTCACGATTGTTGCGAGGTTCGAATTGCACTGCAGCTCTGTTGGAAGAACGTGGAGGGAGCGACGTTGTCATGAGGAACCCGTGTAGTCGTGCCGAGAGGCAGAGGGTCAAGTGGAAGCAGGCGGAACTGGCACCAGTGCCAACGCTATCTACGAGAGTGGCTGACGGTGCGCGACGTCCATCCAATTGTCGCGGCGCCTCGGAGCCTCGGCCTTCACGAATTGCCGTGAGCGACATCTGCTGAGCTGGCCTGAATTTGTGGCTTCCCCAACATCGAAAGGTGCCGCGCTATGATGACATCCGGGAGCAAATGCCGATACGATCCTAGAACGGAAATCTCGTTGCGGCGGCGAGGATCGCGATCGCCCATGTTCAGGTCAAATTGCTCAACGTCGTCGTGGACCACTGAGCGCCCCGCCGACCGCAAGTCGAGCGGTGACACCTGGCAGGTGGCACTCGCCGTCAAATTTGTTGCATGGTTAAAAGAAGGCGGACCGGTCCTTGCATACGACTTATACCAGCGGCCCCGTCCGATGCCCCTTTTTTGCATGCGGGTTAGCAAGAATGACAGACGCTATGTCGATTGAAAGCGGTCAGGGGTCTGGGCCGCTGTTATTACACAGGTCCGACGTGGCCATGAGATTCGACCGAACTTCCGACGAAACAGGCTGCCGAAGTTGGCACGCCCATCGGCAAGAGCTGTCCGGAGTGGCGGCGAACGAGCCGGTGTTGGTCCAACGTTCGCCTTGCAAGCTGCGCGGCAGATTGTGGCGCAAGGCTGTAAGGCTGCATGCCGGGAAACCTGTCCGACTGGATGTGCGCGGCGACCCTTAAGAAGCCGGTGCCGCAGCCGATCAGACGTGCGGGCAACAAATGATTTGGCGGCGCCTTCAGTGGCATCCTGGACTGATGATCGGGTTCCTGGGGTTTTTCCTTATGTTTCGGCTGTCATCAGCGCCGCGCTTACAGTCTGTACCTGGGCCTAGCTGCGCGGCGCCCCGCACGTTGGCTGAGAGCTATCCGCAGGCGGCAGCCCGCGTCCAGCGCGTCATACGCCGCCTACCCCATCTCTTCCAACAGTCGCGCCGTTTCCCGGTGGCCTGCCCACAGCCATGGCGTCCGTCCGCTCTGGCCACGGGCGCTGGAGGCCCATGATGCGCAAGCTCGCAGTTGAACAAATCCAAGCCCGCTTCAATCATGGCTTCGGACAGGGCGAGGGGGCCGCCTATCGTCCCTGGCTCGGCTCTGGCGACGTTTCGTCAATAGGATCCACAACGGATTGCCGGGCAGGAAGACGGGACGACACCACGTCGTCTTCAGTAACATTGAGCGCGGCACTCTGCTGGCGGCACAATGGCTGGACGACGTCACTGACCTCCGTGAACAATATCCCCTGTGGCCGCTGGCGGAGACAATGGCGATTGCTGATGAACTGGCCGTCAGCCACCCGGCTCACAACGACGGCACGCCCGTGTTGATGACAACCGACCTGGTGCTGACCGTGCGCGGTGTCGAGCAGCGCCTGCAGCCCATCGCTGTCAAGCCATCCCGGCAGTTGGCCGAACTCCGGACCTTGGAGAAGCTTGAGATTGAGCGCATCTACTGGAAACGCCGAGGCTGCCGATGGCAAATCGTCACGGAGCTGGAATTGCCAGAACAACTTATTCAAAACCTGAACTGGGTCGATGAGTACTACAGTATCACGGACGAAAATCTGGCACCGGACGAAATCAGGGCACTTGTTGACCATCTATATGGCGAACTGGCCAAAGGCGCTTTCCTCCCGTTGCGCCGGTCAGCGCGGCCGCGGACGACCGGTTCGGCTACCCATGTGGCACGGCATTAGCGGTCGTGCGCCACGCGTTGGCCCGGAAGCTTTGGCAGGTCCCGTTCGATGAGCGACTGGACCCTGGGCAGCCGTTCCCAGTTCCAGCGCTAACCCCCGTTGTCTCAGCGGCGGCCGAACCTGGTGGCAGGCTACGATGAGCGTCCGCCTATACGAGAACCAGGTCATCCAGGAGAGCGGAGGCGGCCGGATGCTCCGTCTACTCTGGCTGCCGGCCGGACGAGACGAAGTTTGCGTCATCGATCTTGCCCCAAAAGCCGGCATGCCATTCTGGATGAAAGTAAGGGCCTGTCAGGTATCTACCGCTCTGACTTGATGGTTGCTCGGATTGATCATGTAATTCCACTCTCCATGGAATGAATCCCGGACAATATTGATGGCGGCCATCTCGTCGTCGGATACGACGAGGCCTTGGTGCATGAAAGGGCTGGCGGTCGCGTTGTATCCCTTGCGGCCTGCTTGTCATCGGACC
>JBJMGM010000125.1:0-20407 GCA_045807905.1 Bryobacteraceae bacterium
GTCGCGTTCAACCGTTCAATGTAACTGGTTGAGATCAGATCAAATTTCGGTTGTCCGAATATCGCTTTCTTCTCAGTAGATATGATCTCCGGTGCGCTGTATCTACGGTGTGACTGTATCGATTCCTCTACTCCGTATGTTTTGATGATCTGTCCGTAGTCCACATCGCCACTGAAAGCCCAATCGATGGCTTCGACGTAAGCCTTGAGGCCGTCCGTTGAGATTTGCACTCGATTCTTCATCCGATCTGCGACATCAAGCATGAATGCAGTTGCGGTCTTTGCGTCACGATCATTACCAACCCTAAAAGCGGGAACGAGTTTCGTATCTGAGTCGATAGATCAACCCTATTCGCGCGGATCTATCAAGAGAGCGCGCGGAAACGACGGCTGCATAGCATGAGCACTTGCATTTTGAAGAACGTAAATTGCTCGGGTCTGGAAAACAATGCTGGGCGGGATCATATCGTGCCTCGGAAATGTAAGGCCCGTTCTCGGCTGTTTACGTATCCCGAAATGGTGGGCGCTTGAACAATCTCATAAGATGGCCCAGCCGGTTTGAGGGTGGGGTCTGATGACAGTTCAACGAGTTCAAATCGACCCCCACTACAGCCCGACAGTGTACGCCGAGTTGTGGGGATCGATAGATCGACAATTGTGAGATGGTTCCAGGATGAGCCTGGCGTCCTCCGCGTCGGGAAAGAATCAAAGAACGGTAAACGGACCCGCTGTGAGCTGCGCATTCCGTTCTCCATTGCGATGCGGGTATATGCGGAGCACATGCGCTGAACCCATGGACCTGACTCCTCAACGCAGACACTCGCCGAAATGCCCGCACCGCGGCAAGGGGCCAAACTTTTTGAAATGCCGCTGCAAGCTACGGGCCGTAGGCTATGACGACAACGGCCGACGAATTCGAAAATCGCTGAAGACCCGCGGCCTCGCGCGAGCATGGAGGCTGCTTGCACAATTCGGACACGCGTGCGAATTAGAGCCACCCCGCAAAACGATCGCTCAGGCAATCGCTGTTTTTGAAGACCACAAGGCCAACAAAGCGCCCGACACGAAGCGCAAGTACAAGCGGGTGTTGGGCGTGCTCCGGATTTACTGCGAGGGTCGCGGTCTCTGGTTTCTGCCGGAACTTACTATCGAGGCGCTCGATCCATACGTCATCGAGCGACGGAGGGCGACGGCCACGTGGTTGAAGGAAATTGAGATCCTCCGGCAGTTTTTCAAGTTTTGCGAAAAACGCAAATGGATCGATGAGAACCCGGCGGCCGAGATTGAGAGGCCAAGCTTGCCGGAACGGGAGGAGATCGTCCCGTACACTTCGCATGAGGTAGGAAGAATTATTGCAGCCTGCGACGGAATCGGCCGCGACAGTTATGAGAGGCTGCGCGCCCGCGCAATGGTGCTACTCATGCGGTTCGCCGGACTGCGCATCAGTGACGTCGTGACGCTCTCACGCGAACACGTTCTAGGGGACATACATCGTGAAGCGCGCCATCAAGAACAAACGGAAATTAAAGATCGAACTGCAGCCGGTTGTACTCCAAGCTCTCGAGGCGCTCCCACACCCGAGAGCGGCGCCGGCAGATTCAAAGATGTATTTTGCGAGCGACACCGCGAGCGTACGCAGCCTCGTAAAGGGCGCGGAACGAACGCTCGCCGTAGTGTTCAAACGCTCTGGCGTGAAAGGTGCGTTCCCACACCGATTCCGCCACACGCTTGCAAGCGAACTCTTAGGGAAAGGCGAAGGGGTTGAAGTGGTTTCGGCTATCCTGGGAGACACGCCCGCCACCATCCGTCGCCACTATTGGAAATGGACTCCTGAGTTTCAGTCCCGGAAAGACGGGGCGACCCGGAGCATCCATGGCACGAATCTGGCACAGACGGAAGAGACGGCGCGTAAGTGCTAAAAACAGGGCAGATAAATAGGTGGCCAGGGACGGAATCGAACCGCCGACGCCAGCCTTTTCAGGGCTGCGCTCTACCGACTGAGCTACCTGGCCGGTGCCTCAAGAGAGCTTCAGTCTAACAAATCGATTTGTCGATCAAACCCGTGATATACGCCACGCCCGGCCCAAATGGGCACCCAAACGTGCGTCCCACGCTGGACCCTGATATACTCCGGACTAGTCGGGCTCTAGTATGGGTGAACAGCGACTCGGAGACATCATTGACGATCACTGCATCAAGTGCCGTAGGATCACCAATCACTCAATCGTGTCACTGGTGAATGGCGAAGCTGCCAAGGTTCGCTGTCGGACGTGCTATCACGACCATGACTATCGCCATGAGCAAGCGCCTCCCTCAAAGAAGGATCTTAAGAGGGCAGAAGCTGAAGCAGCCGCTATCGCAGCCGGAAACGGAACGGTGAGCGTTGAGAATCCGGACTTGACGACGAAAGTCGATACTAGTGGTGAGAACGCCTGATATTCGGCGTTCCTCCGCTTGGATACATCACTTAGCATTGCGCGCGAGACATTAGCGACCAAGATCGTTCGCGAGCTGCGTGCGCGCGGGCACAAGGCGTACCTCGTCGGGGGGTGTGTGCGTGACCGGCTGCTCGGGATCGTTCCGAAAGATTACGACATCAGCACAGACGCTGCGCCCGACGAGATTCTTTCCTATTTTCCTCACTCGGAGCGCATTGGAGTTCACTTCGGCGTGATTCTTGTGGGCGCGCCCGATGGAATCCATGTTGAAGTAGCCACTTTCAGAAGCGATGGTGTTTACTTCGACGGACGCCGGCCTGACAAAGTGCAGTTCGAAACAGATCCGGCTCTGGACGCGCAGAGACGCGATTTCACGATTAATGGACTTATGCTGGAGCCGCTTTCCGGTGAGCTTCTGGATTATGTAGGGGGGAGAGCGGATCTTGAACAGCAAGTCGTTCGCGCGATAGGAGATGCCGAGCGGCGCTTCAGTGAAGACCATCTGAGGATGTTGCGAGCGGTTCGTTTCGCGGCTCGCCTTAATTTTTCTATTGCGCCCGATACGCTGGCCGCCATCCAGCGGCTTGCTCCAGCCATTTGCAAGATCTCGGCGGAACGAGTGCGCGATGAACTAATTCGCATCCTGACGGAAGGCGGCGCGCGGCGCGGTCTGGAATTGCTGGACGAATCGGGTCTCCTCGTCCACATTCTGCCGCAGGTAAAAGCCTTCCAGGGCGTTCAGCAGCCGCCGGAATTCCATCCCGAGGGCGATGTGTGGACGCACGTCCTGCTCATGCTGGAGCAGCTTAGAAATTCTAGTCCGACGCTTGCGTTGGGGGTTCTTCTGCACGATGTTGGAAAGCCAGCGACGTTCCGTGTGGCCGAACGTATTCGCTTTGACGGTCACGCCGAGTTAGGCGCAGAGATATCGAGACACATACTTTGTAGGCTCAAATTTTCCAACGAAGATACCCGACAGGTTGTCTCGTTGATTGGAAATCATATGCGATTCAAAGATGTACGTCAGATGAGGACTAGTACGCTGAAGCGCTTTCTGCGGCTGCCTGAGTTTGAGGAGCACCTTGAGCTGCATCGGCTGGATTGTCTCGCAAGCAATGGCCACATGGAGACGTACAACTTTGTTAAAGCTAAAGTATGTGAGCTAAGCCAGGAGGAACTGCGCCCCGCTAGGCTGATAAGTGGGCGTGACTTGATAGAAGCGGGTTATGCGCCGGGTCCAGAGTTTGGGCGTGCCTTGGGAATTGTTGAAACAGCACAGTTGGAAGGTGAGATTCAGACTCGTGACGAGGCACTCGCTCTAGCCCGTTTAGTACTTGATGCAGCTGCCTAACCGCCGAAAAACAGAAACTTTGGCATCTTCACGAGCATTCTGGCGTCAAACCGGAGGGCGATCGTCACAATACTAACTCCCCTTGTTCTGGAGAGCTATAACTATGCCTGTCTTAGAAGCCGCGGCAGCGAACCTGATCCAGGAGTTGCGCTCAGCACGACTCGAAAGTGATCGGCTCTTTTCGATCCTCAAGCGCGAAGCTCTTTATGAGCGGCCTATCGCGGAGCGACATCGAGTGATTTTCTACATCGGCCACTTGGACGGGTTCGACTCGATTCAGATATGCCGGGAAGCTCTGGGGATAAAATCGCCAGATGCCGCGTTGGATGCCTTATTTCAAGCTGGCATCGACCCCGATTCGGCTCATCTTCCGGCTGATAGACCCTCCGACTGGCCGACGCTCGATCGAGTGAAGGCCTACGTTGAGCGGTGTCGGAATTCAGTCGACGAGAATCTGGAACGCGCCTCTGAAGACGTCGTTCATATGGCGCTTGAACACCGGCTGATGCACCTGGAAACGCTCGCCTACATGTTTCACAACTTCCCGTACGAAAAGAAGAAGAATCCGGAAACGATTGAGCCGAAGCGTGATTCACGACCAAAGAACGAAAACTCGTGGCGTCAGATTCCACGAGGTGAAGCGATTCTCGGAAGGCCGCAAGACGGCACATTTGGTTGGGACAACGAATACGAGGAATTGAGAACTAGCGTGCCAGCGTTCCGAATGCAACGCTATAACGTTACCAACGGCGAATACTTGCGGTTTGTCAACGACGGTGCCCGTATTCCGCATTTTTGGCGTGAGCATGGCGGTTCACTCTATTACGCCGGTATGTTCGACAAGATGCCCTTAGAGCTTGACTGGCCAGTCTACGTGACCCAACTAGAGGCTGAATCGTACGCGAGATGGATGGGTAAGAGCTTGCCTACCGAGCAGCAGTTTCACCGTGCGGCTTATGGCACCCCATCTCTCGAGCACCGCCAATACCCATGGGGCAACACGGCACCAACGGCCAGAACTGGCAATTTCAATTTCAAGCGGTGGGATCCGGAGCCCGTTGATGTTACCCCGGCGGGTGACAGCGCATTCCGTGTGAGCCAGCTTGTCGGAAACGGTTGGGAGTGGACCAGCACGATATTTGGTCCGTTCCCGGGGTTCAAGCCGCGCGAGACGTATCCAGGGTATTCGGCGAATTTTTTCGATGATGAACATTACGTGATTAAAGGCGGCTCACCGCGTACGGCATCCCGGTTGCTGCGACGCTCATTTCGGAACTGGTTTCGGCGTGACTACCCGTATGTTTACGCCACTTTCCGGTGCGTCGAGACCTAGGAAGCTCGAATGTCTGCATCCGCTAAATCGGAACTGTCGCACTTTGCCGTAGATGTTGCTGAGGGCCTCTCTTGCGGCGAGCAGAAGAGAATTGCTCCCAAATATTTTTACGACGACTTGGGAACCGTTCTTTTCCAGGCCATCACACTCCTTCCCGAATATGGATTGACAAGAGCCGATGAGAACCTACTACGCTTACACGCGAAGGAGATCATTAGCGCAACCGGGCCTCTTTCGACCATCGCAGAGTTAGGTAGTGGCACGGGCCGAAAAACGAGGCACATACTGGCTGCCGCATCGCACAACCAACCTCATGTTCTCTACATTCCCATCGATGTGTCCCGCCGGGCGCTTGCCGCGTGTGAGCGAGAACTTAGCGATCTTTCGGAAGTACAACCGCTTTGCTCAGATTGGATCGCCGGGCTTCAACAAATTGCGCAGTCTCGAAGCGGTAATGAACCGCTGTTGCTTTTATTTCTCGGCAGCTCAATCGGCAACCTGGAGAGAGATGGAATCCTTGACTTCCTTCAGAGCCTCCGTTCGAATCTTCGCCCCGGAGATTTCTTTCTGCTTGGCGCGGACCTCGTCAAGAATATCGACACAATGACGACTGCGTATGATGACCCGACCGGAGTGACGGCAGCTTTCAACCTGAATGTCCTTGCCCGAATCAATCGAGAGCTAGATGCGGATTTTGACCTCCGCTCTTTTGCCCACGAAGTTCGATGGAATTCCGACGAGCAGAGGATCGAGATGCATCTCCTCTCGGGGCGGAACCAGGTAGTCTCGGTGGGAGTTCTTGATGCCACGTTTAAATTTCGGGCAGGTGAAACGATCTGCACTGAGTATTCTCATAAATTCACGCTGAGCGAACTGCGCACCTACGCTCGTTTGAGTGGATTTAGGCCCATCGAAACATGGGTAGACAGCGCATGGCCTTTCGCTGAGGTGCTGTGGCAGATTGGCTAATGATGGCCGCAGGAACAGAATCAGACTCAAGCGTTCGTACGCGCGAATATTTCAGCCGCCTCTACCAGGAGAATGGAGATCCCTGGAACTACGAATCGAGCGAGTATGAGACAGAAAAATATGAGGCGAGCTTGCGAGCTCTTCCGCGCAAACAGTATCAGAGCGCCTTCGAAATCGGCTGCTCGATTGGGGTGTTTACGGCTAAGTTAGCGCCGCTATGTAAAAGGCTGCTCTCGGTAGACCTAAGCAACGCCGTGTTGAAACAGGCTAAGGAACGCTGTCAACAGTTCCCGCACGTCACCTTCAAAGCGATCTCGATAACCGACGAATACCCGACCGGGCCATTCGATCTCACCGTTCTCTCCGAGGTTGGATACTATCTCGAACCCGAAGCGTTGGCGCAGGTAAGTGATAACATTACGATCCATGCCGGCTTGCAGGCGCATTTGTTATTAGTTCACTGGCTTGCACCCGTACTGGACTATCCACTCCGAGGGGACGACGTACACGAGCACTTTCTGCACCGTTCCGAATGGCACTCACTCCTACAGTTTCGTACTGAGTTCTATCGACTCGACGTGCTCGAACGGCGGGACGAGTCTGATTCCTGAAATCCGCTTGCATTTCACGCACTACGTACTCCATCGGCGCGAGACGAAGAAGGTCAGGCCATTGGTCGCGGCACATTGCATAAAAACTTATGCGCTCTAGCAATAGCCCGAAATGCCGCACTGCTCGCAGCTCCGTCATGATGTGAGAGAAGCTTATTCCGGTAAGGCGTGAAAGTTCCCGAACTCGATCCGGTGATACCTCACCGGCAACGCAATATTCCTGCCATAACTTACGAAATCGCCGGCGTGCAGTAAAAAGATACTCGAGGAAGGCCCGGCATTCGACGGGCACACGCAGTCCCTTCCTCCCGCGAACCTGCCAATCCTTTAATTCACTTGATAAACCGAATCGAGCCCTTCCAGTGAGGCGAGCGGACGTAAAGACCCGAACTCGGTTGCTGTGCCGCAGTTGAACGTCATGCTGAATTAAGGCCTGATAGAACGCAATATCTTCGAAGTAGCGGCGTGGCGGCAGTCGGCCAATAAACTTGTAAATCCGGGGGGTAAGCGCGAGACTCGCGCCAAAATGGTGGTGGTGCCGAGGCCAAGGATCGTGGGCCTGCGGATCAAGACGATGTTCCAGCCACGAGACTAATCGGCGGTATAAATGATCGTATGTTTGTATCGCTCGAGTGGCAGGGTCAAGAACAGCTTGCTCACACGGCAAAATTACGACCCGGCCGCCTACTGCTTCCGCACCGTTAGCAAGCTCCTCCTGATTTCGTGATATCCAGTTCGAAGCCACCTGAGTATCTGCATCGGTGCTAAGAATAGCTGCGCGCATGCCGGCCCGCATTTCCAACCTGCGGCATGCCTCGTCCATAAGGCGGCGGCGCACATATCCGTTGTGCGCATGCGACTTGTCGAGCTGTTTTTCAATGATATGAAGCCGAAACGTTGGATATAGACGCTGAAACTGCTCGGCGACCTGCCGGGATCGATCGTGAGTATTGTTGATGAGGAGAATCACTTCATATCGTTCATGATCGAGCGGATCTCCGGTAGTTGTCTTCTGCTCCGCTAAAGCGCGTAAGGCGGATGGTAACAACTCCTCCTCATCTCGAACGGGAACTGTAACACACGCCTCTAATTTCTCGCCGGGAGGCTCTGGGCCGAGTGGGTCTTCAACAGGCTTAGACATACGCGTCCGGGGTCAGGGATTTCCAAGCCCGGCAGTGTTTCGGAATCCAGATTCGTTCCCCGCCCCCATACTTGATCGCAAATCGAGCAATCCCCGATGCCTCGTTTCGGGTAATCTGGGACCGGTATTGACTCACGATGCTGCGCTTGCGGAACATATAGCCCTTCCGCCGGATCAGAGCGCTTTTCAGCGGCGTACCTGTGCTGTGCTCCGCAGAGGAGATCGCCTTTCGGAGCGAACCCTCCGACACCCACGTCGCATAAGGAAGATCTTCATAAAACCCGAGCTTATGCGGAGATGAAGCCTTCACGGCAGCCGCCCTTACGGTCAGATGATCGATGTGATCCCCCAACGCGAGCGGAGCCAGAACCAAGCCCCTAAGAAAATACTTTCGAAAACGGCGGCTTAGTACTTCAATTTCAGGCTGGCTCTCGAGAAGAGGACCCGGCCGAGTACATACAGCGTCGGCGCTGATGCCCAGTCTCAATGGCGCATCCAGGAGATGGAGATCTTCTGTTCTGATCGCCCCATCGATAATTGAAAATACCCGGCGATCTTCTCTCTTCCTGATAGATGTGACGGACGATCTCAGACTATCGAAATCACCGGTCAGCCCGGTTGCTCGCGGTGCGTAGCTGCTGATAGTGAAGACCGTAGCAATGTTCAGCTTCAGTGGCAGACAGCGCCATTCAGAAAGCGAGAGATAAAGCGAAAAGGGAACATCGTCGCGATGAGGCGATACGATGGTCAATTCGCTCATGGCCAATCAGCCGCTACAATCCTAGGGCTGGCACGGACGGCATTCCCTGACCGACAGCAGCGGCTGTAGCGGCCTTGGTGAGCTGGAATTCGGGAGCGGCAGCCAATTGCTTGCACAGAGTAAGTGCTTGGGCTACAACTTGATCCATATTGTAATAGCGGTAAGTACCTAGCCTACCTACAAAGTGAACTCGTTTTGTTGACGAGGCAAGCTCAGCGTAACGCTTATACAACGCGCCATTCTCAGGTGTGGGAACCGGGTAATAGGGATCTCCCTCACTGGCCGGATACTCGTACACGATACTCGTCCGGCGACTTACCTGCCCGGTGAGGTGCTTAAATTCCGTGACCCGAGTGTACGCGTGGTCATTCGGGTAATTGATAACTGCGACAGGCTGTAAGTATTCCGTGTTTAGAGTTTCGTGCTGAAAACGCAGGGATCGGTAAGGAAGCTCACCGAAGCGGAACCCAAAAAACTCATCAATTGGACCCGAATAGATTAACTCCTGAAATCGGGTTTCGTTTAATATGTCCCGGTAATCGACGCCGAGTGCGATAGTGATGTTCGGGTGGTCCAACATGTTCTCAAACATGCGTGTGTAACCGTGCTTCGGCATTGCTTGGAACCGATCGGTGAAGTAACGGTCATCGCGATTTGTCCTGACAGGAATACGAGCAGTGACCTGTGCATCTAATTCCGAGGGATCCTTCCCCCACTGCTTTCTTGTGTAGTTGCGGAACAGCTTTTCATAAAGGTCCCGCCCGACTTTACTTACGACCACATCCTCAGAGGTTCTGATGGAAGGGCGACTTTCCGCCCGCGCAGCGAAGAACGTTTCGAGCTGCTCTGATGTGAGATTCAGTCCATATAACAGATTCACCGTATCGAGATTGATCGGTACCGGAACGAGTTTTCCATCAACCGAAGCCAAAACCTTGTGCTCATATGGGCGCCAGGACGTGAACTGAGAAAGGTATTGAAAAACCTGTTCCGAGTTGGTGTGAAAGATATGCGGACCGTAGCGGTGTACTAAGACGGAATCATCATTGTAATGGTCGTAAGCGTTCCCCCCAATGTGGCTGCGACGATCGACCACGAGAACTTTCTTCCCGAAACAGCGCGCCATTCTTTCTGAAACGACAGCGCCGGCGAAACCTGCACCAACTACTAAGTAATCAAACATACGCGGCGCCTTCATCGGAAATGTTGTTCGCCGCCACCAACGGCCTTGTTGCCTGCTCGACGCGCGGAGTACCGCGACCAGCGCAGCGCTTCAGCACCAGAGTATTTTCAATCAGATCGTTCATTCCGCTCCAGGTCTTATCCCAAGAAGATTGCGCCAACAATTGATCCACCTGCGCTCGAAACGCGCGGTTAGGCGGGCTATGAAGAAGTAAATCAACGGCCTTCACAAATTCGCCAGCTCCGTTCGCGATTGAGACCAGCCCCAGATCCCCGTAGGGCGTTGCGACATCGCGAATTGGACTGGATACTACTTTAAGACCAGCCGCGAGATATTCAGGAGTCTTAGTCGGACTTATGAATCGCGTGGAGTCATTGAGGGCGAATGGAAGCATGCCGATATCCCATCCGGAAAAATAAGCAGGCAATTCTGCGTACTGCTTAATGCCGAGATAGTGAATATTTGGGGCCTTTGGTAGAGATGAGTCTTCTATTTTCACGACGGGACCAAGTAGGATGATTTGCCAGTTAGGGCGTTGGGCGGCTAGTTCTCTGAGTAACTCAAGGTCCATTCGCTCGTCGATTACGCCTGCATAACCTAACCGAGGATGCGGTATTCCGGCTTGGTCTTCGGGATCACTCTTGATCGATCTAGCCTGCGCAAAATGCTCGACTTCGACGCTGCTCGGGAAGAGATGTACAGAAGGATGTTGCTTACGTTTCGACTCGAACAAACTAGCGCCGCCGGTGAACACTAAATCGGCATCACGGAACAAGCCGTCCTCGTTGAGCCGCATTGAGGGAGGCGCGCCTGCAAACGCTGAGAGTTCGTCCATGCAATCGTAAATCGTGACGCTGGGCTTCAAGTCAAACGCGAACTCTCGCGCCATCGGGGTGTAATACCAGGCCACGTAATCCGAAATACGGTTTCTCTGAACCATCGTTTGGAGCAGAGTTCTCTGAAGTTCAAGAATCCGCTGACGATTCAAGCCGCATGGTAGAACCGGCGTTTGAACGTGTACGCCCGTTTTCGGGCAAACAAAAGATCTCAGGTGTGGCTCCTTATCCTCGAAGATGGGCTCTTCAACGAAAAACACTCTTCGTGTTCGGGCAAAACGGCTCATCAGGTGCTGAGGACGCTGAAATACAAATCCCCATCGGAGATGAGATAGGCAGATTAGATCGATGTTGTTAGTGCTCATGGTTGGTTCGTTGTTCCAGGCGGGTAGTTTCGGTTGCTGGGCGAGAATCGCTTGCGCCAAAGGCCAATAGATATTGCGATCTCCCGAAGCGTCAGGGTAGTCGAACAGGCCGTTGTGACAATGCCGGTCGTTGTCCCACCCGGGATGGTTCAGGATCGGGTAAAGGCAAATGCCTTGCACCGGGATACCTGATTTCAATGCGGTACGAACTTCATCGCAGACATAGTTGAACCACTCCGCGCGTCTTCCGTCTTCAGTTCCGGTTTCCGAAATAAACATCGGCCTCCGGTAGCGGGTCCAAACGTCTTGAATCAGCTGATGAAATGGACGATATCTTGGGTCAGTACGACGAAGAATTTTGGAGTTATGCACCCACTCATTCTGCTCGTAAAAATTGAGCCCAATAACATCTAAGTAGTGAGGCGCGCCACCGAGCTCCGGAGCAAGTTTGCCGCACAGCATGTCCCACGCTTGAAACTGTGCGCGCGAATATGCTTCGGCCTCGAGTGCATCACCTTCAATTGCCGGATTTCCGACAATATGAATTACTGGTTCAGGAGAAATCAACCTACAAGTTGGTAATTCATCAAGCAAAACGTTGCTTGATGCTATTTCGGCGCGAATAAGTATGTGTTTTAAATCGGAACCACGGCCTATGGCGCACGGGTGAATCGCGCCTTTATCTCCGCCAGCCCAAGAGAGAAATGAAATCTCATTCACAGGCGCAAACACATTGCAACGCTCGCCGCGTCTCTTCAAGAACTGAGTTAGGGCCCAGGTGAAGCTAGCGAATTCAGACACGAAGCGAGGCCCGAAGATATCCACATGATCCGGCCATCCGAAGTGCAGCAAATCGAGCAAGACTTCTGTATCCGTTTCCGCCGCAGCGTCAAGGATAATCGCAAGAGAATCAAAGTTGTAACGGCCCGGATGTTGCTCAATGAGGTGCCAGCGAGCACCCACACGAACTGTTCTGATTCCTAGTGCGTGGAGTCGTCTGTAATCTTCACGGGCTAAGCGGTCGTGCTGCGTCGAAGCGAGAAGATCCAGGCGTCTGCCCGTCCCAAGCTTGTGCGTTGAGCACTCGAAACCCGCTTGAATAAAGCTCCGGAAGATAGGGTACGCAGTCGACAATAATGTTCCTTATTCTCCGCCTGTGGAGACGATTTAAGCATCTGAACCACAGCTTGATCCCACACTCATTGCAGTATCAACCCGCGCTATATAGATATGTATTAAAAGAAATTCGTTACGAGACTACGTAGTTTCGCGGGGTACTATGCATGGAAGTAGTCATTCGTTCAGCTCGTGTGCAGCCGTTTTTCCTAGCGATGTAAGTGCTTGGAAAAAGCTACCAAAACTACTTTCTAAGATTTTACCAGATGCGAGTTGGCTTCTGCCACCCGAAGCTGGCAGGAGATATCTGTTTATCGCCGCAAGGGTCGTTTGTGTGGCCTCGGGAAGCAGGGCGTCTGCCGCGATGAGAACCTTAGCAGGTAAGGAGATTGTGCATGTGCGTCGGTTCTGCTGAAGCGCATTGACAATCGAGCGCGAAGCATACCTCGCAGAGACGGATGAACCCGGGAGATTACCCAGGACACTAAACCACGCAAACTCGTTTTCCGCTAAACCCTTGAACTTGGCGTTGAGATATGAGCCGGTTCGCATCAATCCAG
Organism: Bryobacteraceae bacterium; assembly: GCA_045807905.1. Taxonomy (GTDB): domain Bacteria; phylum Acidobacteriota; class Terriglobia; order Bryobacterales; family Bryobacteraceae; genus Bog-105. The sequence continues at coordinate 12,663 of JBJMGM010000125.1, forward strand.
GGACTACGGTCAGAACACGGATCCGGTGCGCGTCCGATTCGGCGCCCAGTCCCTTTGAAAAAGCGACAAATGCAAACTTCGCACAGCAATAGGGCAGGAGATGCGGTATGCTGACCCGGCCGCCCACTGACGTAATATCGACGATGTTGCCGCTGCCACGCTGTTTCATGTGTGGTAACACAGCCAAAGTTAAGTTTACTGGCGCCCAAAACATTACTTTCATGGCCTGCTCGAAATCGGCATGCTGCACGCGCTCGAGTGGCGCAACGCTGATGTGACCGGCGTTGTTGATGAGAATGTCTATTCTTCCGAAGCGATCCAACACGCGTGCGACAAGCGGCTCGATTTCATTTTCTTCGCTGATGTCGCACGGGAATATCGAAGCGTCAATGCCCCGTTCTGCGAGCTGATTCTGGGCCCTTTCCAGTTCGTGCGCATCGCGCGCGCAAAGTGCGAGACGAGCGCCCAACGCGCCCAGTTCAAAGCCTAAAGATAAGCCTAAGCCGCGAGAACCTCCAGTGATCAATACAACTTTTTCTTTTAGATCTAACTTTGGCCTGGCAAGTCGCGCAGCTACCTTAGCCGCCGTAAATACGGCGGCAGCAGAAAGGCTTCCAATCGTCAGCCAGTGCCCCGAGCAGTTCGGCTTTCTCTTCGAAATGAGTCTCATCTCGGATTTGCAGAATTGTGTCTTCGCGACGAGGCATTCACGCGTCGCCCGAAGAGGAGAACTCTTTCGCCCAGTAAAGGTTTCGCGTGAACGGATCTGAAAAACTGCGGGCCGTAGCTTGTTTGCCGAACGCAATTGAATCCGATGCTATGCGTTAGACTGAATGCTGGAAACCGCACAGCACAGGTGCAGTGTCGCGGGCCGGTAGCTCAGTTGGTAGAGCATCGCACTTTTAATGCGGTGGTCCCGGGTTCGAGTCCCGGCCGGCTCACCAGATCACCTGTGAACCAAATATTTGGTACTCGTATGTGGACGCTTGGGCAGCAGTCCGCCCTCGTCGAAATACGAATAGACCGAGGTGTTCGGGCTGAGTGTATAATCGCTGTTTATACAAGAGTTGCGCGCCAGAATATAGTTTCTTTGTAGCTCAACAAAAAAGACTTGTTCAGCAAGCAGCCAAACACTGCGAAAAAAAAAGAGGGGCTTGTGCATGTACGCAAGCCCCAAATTTAAGGAACGTCTGATTCAATAGATGAGTATCGAACCATTTCAGAACCATAAAATGTGCCAAAAACTGCCCGGAGCCGCCTAATTTAACGTATTTTAACGAAAAGCTAATGAGTAAAGCGTTAATATCGCATTACGCTTATAAGGCCTCATTTTTAAAACAAATGTTACGAAACGGCTCACTGACCTGTGCTGAAAGGGGTTACTGCGGTTGTGGCGTTTCGGCTCCCGCGGCAGCGGGTGGGGTCTGAGCTGGCGGCACTCCTATGTGCACGCCAATAACTTCGCCGGAGATTACGAGCTCGACCCGGCGGTTGAGTGCGCGACCGCTAGGCGTCTCGTTCGAACCGACAGGGTAGTTCTTGCCGTATCCCACAGCGGTAACACTTTGAGGGTTAATGCCCTGGCTGACGAGAAACTCCCGCACCGTGTCGGCGCGCTGCTCAGACAAGCGCCGGTTTAACTCGTCACTTCCGGTGCTGTCCGTATACCCTTCTACCTGAAGATTCAGCCCAGGGTGGGAGATCACGATCCCCGAAATCTTAGCCAGCTTTTCGCGAGCCGGTTCCTTCAACGTGTATTTGCCTGTATCGAACAAAACATCACTCATATTCACGACCAGGCCTCGAGGTGTCTCGCGAGTTTGCAGAACTGCATTGAATTGCTGTAGCAGTTGCTGACGTAAGGCGTTTTTATCCGCTTCAGCTTGCTGTCGGAGCCGGTCAGCTTCGGTGGCAGCCTGCTGCGCCTTTTGTGCCTCAATGGCAGATTGGGCGCGGGCAGCGTCCGCCTCCGCTTTCGCTCGTTCAGCAACTGCTCTCTGTTGGGTTTCGAGTTGTGCTTGCTGCTCGGCGGCTTGCCGCTGACGAGCCTCTTGCTCTGCGTGTTGCTGGGCCGCGGCTTGCCGTGCGGCAGCTTCTTGGCGTTCTTGCTCGAGCGCAAGCTGCTGTTGCCGCCTAAGAGAAATGATCCGTGCGTCTTCTGCTTTCTGGACGGCCTCTTTAGCTGTCATGATCGAGGGCTTCCACTGTTTACGCGTTACGTAGTCCTGCGCTTGATTTAAAAGGTTCTCGGCATCCCGGAAGGCATCGCCCCCATACTGGTCGGCCTTCGCGTACCGGGCGATTTGGATTGCATTCTGCGCTTCATAGAGTTCGAGCGGACTCTTTTTATTGGAATCCAAAACGATCGGATGCACCTGTGAAGCAGGGACCTGGTACGTATATTGCCCGCGCTGGAGCAGTTCGTATTTCGCATTCACATACTCGACCTTCCCCTTCGTATCTTGACGGACGACATTTTCCATCACGACGACGTCGCTCGGCTGCCGGACGGCGAAATAGGGCTCGGCCGTAATGATCAATCCGAACGACTGCAACCCAGTAGTTATGTTGCCTTTGAAATTGCCGTCCGAATCAACGACGACTTCGCCCAAATTTGCGGCATGGCCGTCGGGGGTGATCGCCCAGAGGACGTAAGTGAGAAACTCCGGTCCGAAAGTCTTCGCCGACGGAAGAGCTTTGACCTCGAGCTTAATTTCCATGTGTCCCAACCGGCTGTTCACCTGTGCGGTTCCCTTGGCCTTTGGAGCGAGAGAGGTACCTTGGAAGTCGACTTTGGTCCACCCGCTACGATGGCGATAGCTAATCGCCGCGGTTGAGCGGGAGACTACCTGGACACGGTAAATCGGCGTGGGTCCCGTTTGTGCCGGCTGTTGGATGCCAGATTGAGTGGGGTTTGGCTCCTGTCCGAACAGAAGGAGCGGCGAGAACGCGATTAGTGTGGAAGCGAACACTCTCATATTGGAAGGAACCCTTTCATATTAAATGAAAAATAAAGCACGAGCTTGTCAAATCTGGAATTATGCGCTGATCCTTTAACCGCTGCATGTTGCCGCAGTAGAGGTAGTGTTTACAGCTATGGCAAGATACAACAAACTTTCCTGCAGCTCTAAGTAGTATCCAAGATTGAGCGCCTCGACGGTCCGGTAACGCACAGTCTTGATATAGGCTGATCGCAAGGAGGGGGCGGGTAAGATCGTAATGTGACTCCGCCCCAGCCCCAAACCACCGAGGCGAAGGCCACAGGACGGTTTGCGTCGCCGTTGCTGCCCATCTTCCTGATTGTGGCGGTCGACGTCCTTGGCTTCACGATTATTCTTCCGCTGCTGCCTTTCTATTCCGAGCGCCTTGGTGCTTCAGCGACGGTGGTTGGCGAACTCGTATCGACGTACGCGGTGTGCCAATTGATCGCCGGCCCAATTCTGGGGCAACTCTCCGATCGCGTTGGGCGCCGGCCGGTTCTTTTAATCAGCCAGGCTGGAACCCTGGGCGGCTTTCTCCTTCTGGCATTCTCAACTCACGTTTGGATGCTGTTTCTGGCTCGCATGATTGACGGAGCAACCGCGGGTAATCTCACCATCGCCCAAGCCTATATCAGCGACGTTACACGCCCTGAAGAGCGCGCACAGTCGTTTGCGGTGATTGGTATAGCGTTCGGTTTAGGGTTTCTTGTGGGGCCGGCCATCTCCGGTTATATGGCGTTGTTTGGCTACCAAGCGCCCATTTTCGCCGCAGCGGGACTGTCATTCATAACCATCTTATGCACATTTTTTTTGCTGCCGCGGCGTGAAGTCATTCATGAGCAGAACGAAGCCGCGAGCGCCGACCCAGGACCGGGCGGCAGGCGTCTGCCGCTGATTTCATGGGGGCAGTATCGAAGGTATTTTCGTGACCCGGAACTCGCCCGCCTCCTGGTGCAATGGCTGCTCTTTTCCTTTTCGTTTTCGACGTTCGTGTCAGGCTTTGCGCTATTCGCGGAGCGGCGATATCAGTGGAACGGCCATCCTGTTGGAGTTCGGGAAGTTGGTTTTATCTTTGCGTTTACCGGGTTTCTCGGCATTATCATGCAAGGGGGCGTGGTGGGCCGCATGGTGAAGTGGATGGGCGAGCGGAAGGTAGTTCGTCTGGGCTTCGTCACAGCCATGCTGGGTTACGCCGCGATAGGATTCACCAAAACAATCGGGCAGTTACTGTGGGTGAACGCGTTGTCATCGGCGGGCGGTGCCGGATTGCGGCCTGCACTTACAAGCCTGGTGACGCAGAAGGCGGGCAAACGCGAGCAGGGTTTGATTATCGGCCTTACACAATCCTTGATGTCGATCGCCCAGATCACTGCGCCCGTTATTTCGGGACTGCTGATTGATCATCGTTATCTAACCACATGGGGGATCTGGGCGGGCGTGCTGGCTGGGCTAGCGTTGTTTTTTGAGCCGCGAAGTTACTCTCGTGGTGCAGCGACGCTTTGAAAAAGTCACGGCGGTGGCTAAATCTCCGAAGCTCGGAATGGGTGCTGATCTGCTTCTTCGCATATATAGCCGTGCTGTCGCCGTGGTTCCCCGACCGGCCACATCTTAAATATCAGCCTGTTCTGATATGGGCGGTCGTCTGGGCGTTGCTCTCGCTGGTTGCACGCGCAGAGCAAACCCGTTTTTCGGAAGTAGCAGGCATGGTGCGCGATTGGCTGCCGCTGATCCTGACGCTTGAAGCGTTCCATGAAATGGAGCTATTCCTGCCTGTGCGCTTCGAGCATCGCTTTGAAGCCGCATGGATTCGATGGGACCATTCTCTGTTAGGCGAATGGCACGGACGCACCGTGATTGAGAGTTTGGGCAGGTTGATCCCGTTCGGCCTTGAGCTCAGCTATTTGCTGGTGTATGCCGTTGGATTTTTTTGTGTCGCGCTGCTTTATGTTCAGCACCGGCGCGTCGATATAGACCGATTTTTGACAGTTTACTTATTGGGGACATTGCTGGCGTATGCCCTATTTCCGTATTTCCCGTCCGAGCCACCCCGGATTGTGTTCCCAGATGTTGATCGACCGCTGATTACCAGCTGGGCCCGTACCCTGAACCTTTGGATTTTAGAAGTAGGGACCATTCATGTCGGCGTGTTCCCGAGCGCGCACGTCTCATCGGCTTTTTCAGCCGCATGGGGCATGTTGCTAGTTCTGCCAGATCAAAAGATCTTTGGGTGTGGATTATTTCTGTATGCGGTGAGTGTCTCTGTCGCTACGGTGTATGGCCGATATCACTATGCGGCTGATGTGCTCGCCGGGTTTGCTGTGAGCCTTGTACCCGGACTGGTTTGTTTGATACTAAATAAGCGGCAGATCGACCTTCCGTAGGGTCTAAGAATAGCAACTTGTGAACAACGTTTTCCGTCATGCTAGTAGGTTAGGTCTAACTGGCAGCCCGCTATGACAACGTCGCCGACCGTACGTCTTCTGTTTGGGCTGTTCGTGACGCTCGCTGCAGTGACGATCTTTTCGTGGTATGCACTCACCCAGTTAACCGGTCTGCGCAAGTTACAACGGGACACTATTGATCTGAATCGTCACGATTCGTTGCTGTTACTGCGGGTGCAAAACGACCTGAACACGCTGGGTTTGGCGTTGCGTGACATGAGCGAAGTTCAACCCACATCCGAGATCGCCGAATACCGCGCGGAGTTTGCGCACCTCCGGGCCGACCTGGAGGAGGCGATTCAGGAGGAAGCGCAGTTGGCTCCTGTAACACGGGCCGCTGACAAGCAGACGCAGCTTTTGGAGTCGCTAAAACACTTTTGGCAGACTTCGGAACAGGTATTCGCGACGGCCAGTGCAGGACATGAGAGCGCGGCGAAAGAGCTGGCATCAACCCAGCTCTCCGCAGAGCAACTGATTCTAGCAGGGCAAGTATCGAGATTACTGGAACGGAACAATGAGGCTGAGGAGCGTGCTGACGAAAAAGTCGCTTCCATTTATGCTGGGGTGGAACGCAACATTTACGCATTCCTGGCGGCCATGTTGACCACTATTGTCGGTACGACTTTGTATCTGATCTATTCAAACCGCAAGATCTTCGATCAGATAGAATCGCTGTCACAGCAACGGCGTGTGTTGGCTGCCCAGCTCATTACAGTGCAGGAGGAGGTGCTACGCTCGGTGTCACGCGAGCTGCACGACGAGTTTGGTCAAATTTTGACAGCAATCGGAGCCATGCTCGGGCGCGCAGAACGAAAAGGCGTAACGGGCGATTGCTCGTGGAGTACGGAACTGAGTGAAGTTCGCGAGATCACTCAACATACTCTCGAGAAGATGCGCAGTTTGTCTCAAATGCTGCACCCCGCCGTTCTGGATGATTATGGCCTTGCTAAGGCAATCGAGTGGTATACCCAAGTATTTCAGCGGCAGACCGGAATTCAGGCCACGGCGATGATAGCCGGTGAGCCAGTACGTATCACCGGCCAACCTGCGACTCATTGCTTTCGTATCGTTCAGGAGGCGCTTAATAACGCTGCCAAACACTCGGGGACGAAGCTGGCGGAGGTAGAGATGACTTTTGCGTCTGACGCATTGACGGTAAACATAAGGGACTTCGGGCGAGGGATGGCAAAAGAGAAAGGCCGCAAACCGGGTTTGGGTTTGATAGCTATGCAGGAACGTGCCGACTTGTTGGGGGGCAAACTGAATATTTCGTCAGTCGCAAACGCCGGCACGACGATTTCGCTCGTCATGCCAATCCGGCGCGAGGATCAGGTGCCCGAAGCAGTAGAGAATGAAACTATCGGAGGTGTAGTTGCCACGAGTCATGAATGAAGAGATTACGGTTCTTCTTGCAGACGACCATAGCCTTGTTCGCAGAGGCTTCCGTCGTCTTCTCGACGACGATGAACAAATGAAAGTTGTCGGCGAGGCAAGCAACGGCGTAGAAGCGATACGGATGGCATATGAGCTGAAGCCGAAAGTTGTCGTCATGGATCTTTCGATGCCTGAGCTCGATGGAGTGCAAGCCACGAAAGAGATCGTGAAACACTTGCCGGAGACGGAGGTGCTGGTGCTTAGCATGCACGCAGACGATAACTATGTTCGCAACGCGTTCGATGCAGGGGCGAAGGGGTATTTACTGAAATCCGCAATTGATGTTGACCTGGTCGGGGCTATCAGGGCCGTGGCTGAGGGCAAGCGGTTTATTGGATCTGGGCTGAAGTACGTGGCTCAAGAACGTGACGACGAGCTCAACAAGCTGACTGGCCGCGAGAAGCAGGTGCTTCAGCTAATCGCGCAAGGAAAGTCCAATAAGGAGATTGCGGGCCTGTTGGATTTAAGCGTCAATACCGTCTCGGTTCATCGGGCGAATCTTATGGAAAAGATGAACATTCATCGGACGGCAGAGCTTGTGCTGTTCGCGATACGGAAGGGATTAGTGGCACCGCAATAGAGAGCGCCTCCGGGCGAACCTTGCCGTCATTCGAGATCAGAGCTCATAGCCGGGCTTTGGCTGCTGCCTTTGCGTCTGTGGCCGCTTTCTTCTGCGCCTGCAGCTCACGGGCTTTAGCGTACTTTTTCTGGAACCGGTCAACACGGCCTTCGGTATCGATAATCTTCTTGCCACCCACAAAGAATGGATGTGAAGTTGAGCTAATTGAAACATGCACGACAGGATATTTCTTGCCTTCAAACATTTCCATTTGATCTGTTTGGACGGTAGAGCCAACAACAAACTTATGGCCATTTGAAGAGTCTACGA
>JBJMGM010000126.1:0-9292 GCA_045807905.1 Bryobacteraceae bacterium
AAGAACCGCCACATGGTGGAGAAATTTATGAAACGCTGGACGGGGTCTGTGCCTTTGATGTGGTGCGGATCGATCAGACCCAATTTGCCGATTGGCGTTCGGACGTGTGTACCTACCATGAACACCATGCCTGGACGACGATCGATGTATCCAACAACCCTCCGGCGAAGTACTGAGAAGAGCGGATAAGAAGTGTGTGCGGGAGCGTCCGTATATCAGGAATTCAACCGCCGCCATAATGTCTTGATCGCGAGGGCTGGAATAGACCGGATTGTTTTGCTGAAATTGGGCTCAGAGAGCCTCCTGATTGCCTCCTCGTATTCCTTCGTTTTTTGCTCGTAAAGGGCCGGGTGTACCATGTTCAAACTGGTCTTTTCGGATGCCCACGGCAAGTCCGATCGCGCGGCAGCAATAGAATTATGGCAATATACGATAGTGTTCTGCTGATACCAATAATCAACGTCCCCTCTCCCCCAAACGGCAGGACGAACGATATCGAGTGCTACATAGCCGCGATCGCCAAATATTGTTCTCCAGTAGTCTTGCCACTGCATATTAATGTGTGCGACACCGGGTTGCCCGGGTACTGCCGCAGAAAAAAGTACGATCGGCGCAGCCTCGGTCAATTTCATGACAAAGCTGGTAGAGAGCTCTTCCGGAAGATGCTCCGCGACTTCCAAAGACATCGCTAAATCATAACGATTTACGAGGCGTAATTCTGTGCGCAAATCAACAGCTAAGAACTCCTTGCTCTGTATCGCGAGCATTGCCCGATCGATATGTGGTCCATCGACCCCAAGAATATGCGGAACCCTATTTTCCTCAAATACCTTGAGCCAGGCACCGATTCCGCAACCGATGTCGACGACTGATTTCACATCGAAATATTGTAATAAGAAGGGGATTATGACCCTCGCAGACCGCAACGAGCCGTCAGATCTTGCTTCATAGAACTGACGATCGTAGCGCTCAAACTCAGACATATTTGGCTCCGGTCAAATCCGCTCGCTCCGACCCCGTCTGCTGAGGGCCTGCGCGGTACGCACATAGGCATATTTTGCCGCACCGACCGCTTCCCAGAAGATAAAGCCGCGCGGACTTTTATCGCGCCGATGCACGTAGCAAACGAACCGGAGAAGCCGTACACGCTCGGGGCCTCGCAAGAACAGCTTCATGTAGCACGCACCAATTCCAAGCCCATAAGATTTCCACATGCGTGCTGAATCGGGTGGCCTCCGTCCGTGATGATGATGAACAACCACGTCGGGGCAATATTGCCCGCTCCAACCTGCTGCGCTGGCCCGGCTCGCGGCGTCCAAATCTTCGGCAGGAAATAGGGAGCCTGCGCCAAATAACGGATCAAAGCCACCAATTTCATCGAGAACTTCTCGCCGAAACGCCATATTCGCGCCCTGAACTCCTCCGGGATTGATAAAGGACTTTCTACGAAAGGTAACGGGCTCCGTGGACGCATTGGTTCCTATCGGGAGATCAGCGGAGTCATGAAGCAAAATGCGACCAGTTACGTAACCGAGCGACGGATCCTCGAAGGCGGACCACACGCGGCTTAAGAAATCAGCTGCAGGGTAGCAGTCATCGTCGGTGAAGGCCAAAATTTCACCACTCGCAGCGACCAGCCCAGCGTTACGCGCACTCCCGAGTCCGAGCTTCGGCTGTGATACATAGAATATCGGAAAGGGCGCCGCCTTGACGAATTCCTGGATGACGACAGCTGTGGCATCGGTGGATCCGTTGTCCACTATAATCAATTCCCAGGGCCGCTCGAATTTAAGACGCTGTATCGTCTCGAGGCAGCGAACAAGCTGCCCGCAGCGATTGTGCGTGCAAATGATCAAAGAAAGATTCGCGGTTTTGGCGGCAGCAGGCATGAGTGAGATTGTAATTCGCAAGAGCGTCGGGGACGAGGCTAAATACGCTTATCCGCGGGTCAAACGGCGATTTTTAGCGCGGCGCCGGATGAGTTCGATCAGCGCCGCATCTCTGTGCGTTGTGATGATGGTCGACGGCTCTACACGCGCCCGAAATGGCGTTCAAAATCTTGACTTTCAAAACCTGTCGAACTTATGTTGACTTAATCTCTCAGCAGCAAGAACAGAATAGATGGCCGAAATAGTCATTATCGAGCCTGGCCGCCACGAGCGCAACTATTGGGCCGATCTGTGGCGTTATCGGGAGCTATTTCGAGTACTTGCCTGGCGCGATCTGGCAGTACGCTACAAACAAACGGTAATCGGTGCGGCATGGGCAGTCATTCGACCCTTTATCACGATGCTCGTCTTTACCGTCATATTCGGCCGCATCGCCAAGCTGCCGTCGGATGGAACCGCCCCTTACCCCTTGATGGTTTTCGCCGGCTTGTTGCCGTGGACGTTCTTTTCCAATGGATTGAGCGAGGCTTCTAACAGCCTGATCAACAATGCCAATCTGATCAGCAAGGTGTACTTCCCAAGATTAATCGTGCCAATAGCGACACTCGTCGTTGCGTTTGTGGACTTTCTGATCACCTTTTTGATGCTGATCATGTTGATGGCATGGTATCAGTTTCCCTTCGGTTGGCGGATTCTGATTCTGCCGGCATTTACGCTGTTGGCCTTTGTGGCCAGCATGGGGCCGGCGTTGTGGATCACCGCGCTCAACGTCAAATATCGCGATTTCCGTTACGTTATTCCGTTTATCGTGCAGTTCGGGCTCTACGTCTCACCGGTCGGGTTCAGCTCGGGTGTCGTCCCAGAGCGGTGGCGACTACTCTACTCCCTCAATCCATTTGTGGGCGTCATTGACGGTTTTCGCTGGTGCATTTTGAGCGGACAGAGCCCACTGTATCTACCCGGCTTGGCGGCGAGCGTTTGTGTCACAGCGTTTTTTCTGTGGCTCGGCATACATAGGTTTCGCAGTATGGAAAGGAGTTTTGCCGACCTAATCTGACTTCAATCGATAGGATAATCGTGTCAGAAGCTGCTGGATCGATGTTCGATCCCAACCCATTGACAACGGCGCCGGCCACGGTCGCTATTGACGTTGTCATCTGCACCTATAATCGCGCTGTCAGCCTCGATGCAGTACTTTCAGTCTTATCGCGGCAACGTCCCCCGCCAGATGTGACTTGGTCGGTTCTCGTTGTCGATAACGCCAGCACGGATTCCACAGCGGAGGTAGTCGACGCCCAGCGATCGCGCCAGCTCTTACCCGGTCTGCGGCGCGTTCAAGAAAACGAGCAGGGGCTGACGCCCGCCAGGCGACGCGGCGTGCGGGAGACCCACGCACCTTGGATTGCTTTCGTTGATGATGACAATCTACTCGAGCCCGGGTGGCTAAACGCGATCGCACATGCCATCCGGTTGCACCCGGCCGCAGGTGCGATCGGCGGCCGGGTGGTGCTCGATTGGGAGCAGCCCCCGCCAGCCTTTTTCAAACGTTTCGGTTATTGCTTTGCGGAGCAGGAGCCGGGCGAAGCAGCGTGTGAACTCAGCAGCTTGGTCGGCGCGGGCATGGTGGTGAGCCGCAAAGCGCTCGTTGAATGTGGCTGGCTCGAACGCCCGTTGCTCGCCGACCGGGTCGGTAAGCGCCTTGTTTCGGGCGGCGACGTCGAAATTGCGCAACGCATTCGGGGCGCCGGCTATCCCTTATGGTTTACGCCCAAAGCGGTGCTGCGCCATCGGATCCCCCGCGACCGCATACGCTGGCGTTATCTCCTCCGCGTCAATTATGGTTTGGGCGGCAGCGCGGCGCTCGTTGGCGCGCTCACCTGGCGAGGCGATTGGCCGTCGTGGCGCCGCGCGGCACGGTGGCGCTCGCTCAAGGCTGTAGCTCGTGCGCTCCGCAGATCGCAGGGCATCGCGAGCGCGTTGACCTCACTGTCATTTGCACTCGGCTTCGCTCGCGGCATCAACGCTTGCGCTGCAATGACGGCCGAGGAGCGGCAGGCATTGCTTGGCGCCGCAGCACACAAGAAGAAAAACGCTCTCGCGGAAAGAAAACGAAATTAGGGGCTTGTTTGCCCGCCACCCTCGGCGAGTGGGGCTAGCCTTCGTATCTAAGCCAAATACCTTCTGCGAAGGGCTCGCGCCATATAGATATAGGCGTATTTCATGGCTCCAACCGGCTCCCACAAGACCGACCTCGGGCTCCACTTAAAGCGCCGGCGGGCTTGATACACACTCCGCGCAAACGCCAAAAACTGGCGTCCTTCCAATAGGAGTTTCATCTGATACGCACCAACTCCTATTCCGTAGGACTTTACGAGCGGCGGAATGTCGGGTGCTTTGCGTCCGTGATGGTGTCTTACCATCACCTCCGGACGGTATTCCCCTTTCCAGCCGGCAGCACTGGCGCGCGCCGCCGCGTCCACATCCTCGGAATTAAACAGGGCGCCGGGTCCGAACAACGGGTCAAATCCACCGATTTCGGCTAGAACTTTGCGCCGAAAGGCCATGTTTGCTCCGCCAAAACGTCCGGCGCTAACCAAGCGTCTTGGTAGGAATGTGTAGGGGGTCGTGATTTCGATCGTCGTCATCGGGTGATCCGCCGGATCATGCAGCTTGATCTGCCCGGCTATAAAACCGACTGATGGATCTGCAAAGGCACACCATACTCTTGTTAAGAAATCAGCCTCGGGGTAGCAGTCGTCATCAGTAAAGGCTAAAATTTCCCCGCGCGCTACGCCTAGCCCGGCATTATGGGCATTTCCAAGCCCTGGCTCCGGTTCGAGGACATAGCGGAGCGGGACTGGAAACGTCTCACGGACTTGTTGTATCAGCTCGACTGTCGCATCTGTGGATCCATTATCCACAACGATTAACTCCCACGGCTGTTCGAACTCTATGCGCCCCACAGAGTCGAGGCACCGGGCGAGCCGTTGGCAGCGATCCCGAGTAGCAATGATCAATGAGACGTCCATATTCCGAGCGGCGCCGATGTCTTACCAGTCAAATGCCTTCAGCGTTGATTGAGCATGTCATCGAGTTGTCGGCCTACGCTTTCAATGGAAAAGCGGCTTTCGACATTACGCCGCGCGTTTTGCCCGAGTTCACGGCACAGATCCGGGTTACTGAGAAATCTTTGAAATGTTTCGGCGAGAGCCTCAGGATCCTCTCGCGGTACAATCAGCCCGCCCGAAGTGCCGCCGTGCTCAATAATGTTCGACATTGCCGGAATATCACTGCCGACGACCGGCAAACCGCAGGCCATCGCTTCTAGCGGCGCCACTGGAAAGCCTTCAATGCGTGAGGGCAGCACGTAGAGATCGGCTGCGGAGAGATAGCGCCGCATGACCGCGCGATCGAGTTCGTATCGGTTGTGCCAACGGATGCCTGATAAATTTGATGCCGTGAGCTGCTCCCCGAAGGCAGCGTCATCGCGACCAGATCCGATGATCAGCAGGAGCGCATCCCGGCCGGCCGGCCCGGCGCCGAACTTCTCCCAGGCTTTGAGCAACACGTCGAGGCCTTTCGCGTAGATATCGATCCGTCCGTGATAGATAACGATGCGGGACTGCGAAGGCAGCCCTAGCTGACGACGCGACTCTTCGCGATCCATTGGCCGCCACAGCTCAACATCAACCGGGTTGTGTATCCGCCAGATCTTTGTCGCCTCTACGCCGTATCGTTCGACGACGCGCGCAGCCTCTTTGTCCGCGCCAATGGCTAAGCCACGGGCGGCCCGCACCGCAACTGGCCGAACAAGGCGCTCGAGCCGTCCGGAGTGATGGTCCCCGCCTTGAAAGGTCGCAAATACAGGCAGGCGAAGGAGCTGTCCGAGTAATACGCAAGCGTCGAACCGGGCATATTCGTATTCTTGCGTTAATATCACCGTACATCCTTCCCGCCGCAGGTTCCGTGCGAGCACATCGAGGGGGGTGGCCAAATACGGCGCAGCTTCTTTCTGCGCAAAGCGAACCAAGCGCCGCAGCCCCGACGTGCGACCGAAAATTCGGTCCACCGAACCTCCGTAAGGATCGATCATGCCGCGCGCGACGCTGCTGTAACCCCTCCAGGCTGGGAGCAGGCAGATTCGGGTGCCAGAAGGCGCGTGCCGCAGTCGCGCCGGCGCCTCGACCCCTCGTGAAATGAGAAACAATACTGACTGCCAACCGACAGAACGTAAGGCCTGAATGTACCCGAAAAGCCAGCCGCCCGTCATGCGTTGGCAGAAATCATCGAGGGACAGGCCGATCCGATCGAGGAAGTCCTCAATGACGTTTCCCCAGAGCAGTAGCGCCACGGTTCGCCTAGGGCTTTGTACAGGAGCTTGCAAGCCGGACAAAAGCGTGACCTCTTCCTTGCTAATCTCGGCCCAATAGAGATCTGTACGTGGCGACGACGCCTTGGGCGCAAGAAAACATCAACTAACCTTTGTGCCTTCGAGAGTGATTGTTTCAATTTCTAGAAATCTTGCCGGTATTCGTTTCATATTTTCCAGGTTACATAACGCATCATTCTTGCTTTGTTGCAGGGCATATTTCGTGATGTCAGTAAATCCAGCGCTCATCATCGCGGTTTTCAACGTATGTTCATCATATATGAAAGTATGCCCCCAATCTCTCATGAAATTATTTATCACGAACACTTCATTGTCTTCCGGAATTTGCTTAAAGAACGTGTTATTAGACCATTTTATGTATTCTCGTTGCAGAGAAGATTTGCTATCACCATAAAGGTTTACGAGAAAGGCGAGATCTGGTGTGGATATTCGAACAATCCCACCTTTCTTAAGTATTCTATGACATTCTTTGAGCATGTTTAAACCGTGGTAATATGACATATGTTCGATCATGTGCTCGCTGAAGATATAGTCGAATGTCTCATCAAGAAAAAAGAATGGCCGTCTCGCGTCAAGATACAATGCTCCTCGACACCGCGGAAAATAATCCATATTCAGCCAATCGGCTAATAAATTCCGTCCGCACCCGAGGTGTAATTTTCGAACCTCAGACTTCAGAATATATTGCTTAGCGACTTCGCGATCCCGGATGCCAGAGCGGTGGACCAAATACCAAAGCGTCTGTCGTGCCAGTTTTCGGGGATCGAGCCTTCCTTCAATTCTCTGGATCAGTCGCCGCATCATCTCGATGGCTGTGAGGGTGGGTGTGGCTAGAAGCGGCGTTTCGGAGAGTGTGCCGCCCGGCCCGGCTCTTCAGTTTCACTATGGGGAATAAGGACCTCGTTATCCCTTCAGTGTAGTATCTCTCGGAGCTTTTCGGGGGTTGTATCGCGAACCGCGCGTCGAGGGAAGTTCGAGGTGTGTCGGAGCCGCATCCCCAATCGGGCGACGGAACCGATGTCGGCCGTTTGCGGAAGCGCAACCTTGCTCCAAATTGCTTCCGCGCCGCAGGTAGGCTACATCGTCGTGACAGCTTCCGCAAGCATGACAGGCAACGTGCAGAAGAGTGGCGTGCGAGTGCACACTTTGGTTCGCATTGATAGTCGAACGATCACTGACTGTCGAGGTGAGATTCGCGCGTTCATGACAGTGCGCAATGAACTTCTCCGTCTCTCACAGACACTTGACCATTATCGCAGCATGGGGGTAGCCCGTTTTTTCGTTATTGATAATGGATCTACGGACGGCACGAGAGAATTTCTTTTAGCCGAACCGGACTGTCATTTGTTTCTGACGCGAAATTCGTACGCCGAAGCTAGGCTTGGTCTAGAGTGGCAGCACGCTTTGCTCGAAGAGTATGGCGTGGACCACTGGTGCTTAATCGTGGATGCAGACGAGTGGTTTGTGTATCCCCGGCTGCGAAAACCGGTCTCTACCGGAACTCGCAGCTTATTTAGAGCAGAGCGGTGCGCAAGGGGTGTTCGCCTTCTTACTAGATATGTATGGGAGCGGTATCGTTGCCGAGACGGGTTCCGAGCCACAGCGCTCGCTGCTCGACACCTGCCGTTACTTCGACCGTCATTACACTTGGGATTTTGGATTTCGTGTGCCTGGCCTTACTCGGCGACGATTTCCCCCATATAAAGTCGTTGGCGGTCCGAGGTGGCGATTGTTCTTCCCAGTGCTACACCGTCATTATTACGTACTTAAAGCACTGTGGCGCATTAGCGACTATTTTAGACTTCCGCTGCCGATAGCGCTGAGGCGAGCGCCTACTTTGACGAAGATCCCCCTCCTTCGGTGGTCGCCCGGCACGCGTTACCCGCACCCTCATGCAACAACACCAATCAAGCTCGCTGATGTCACCGGGGTCCTCCTGCATTTCAAATTTCTTGAGGATTTTTTCCCTCGTCTAAATATAGAAATCAGCCGAAAAGAGCATTGGGACAACGCTAGTGATTATTATCGCTATCGGAAGAAACTGAAAAATAAGAGCAAATTTACTTTTGTCTACGATGGCAGTGTCGCTTATGAAGACAGCGAGCAACTCATGAGATTGGGTTTGATGCGCGAAGATGACCGCTGGAAGCGAATCCGTGCAGCAGGGGCCCCTTCGCGAACGATCGGGGTACACTCGCGTCTCACCTCCGCCGAACATGGAGCTTCGGGCAACCTGACCCATTCGTGACGCTTCCGGTCCGTCGCCGCTGGCTCCTTTTGATGAGTCATTCTTCTCATCTGGAGGTCAGTCGGCTTTTGACACATCGCTGACACGGATGGACGGGCAGTGGCGGCCTCGCGCGGCGGGATTATGGGCAGTGCCGCTGTCGGCACGACGGGTTTAGGACCTTGGGTGCTCCCTGATCGCGGGCCAGATGCGCTCTGGGGTGGCAGACATCGGAAGGTCGGGGCGAGGGCGTCGAGGGTTGCGTTCATCGCGGTCGGTGTGCTGGTGACCGCGCCCGCGCTGAGCCGGCGGGCTTGCGGGAATTTGCCCAGGCGGCGGAGGAGATCGGCTATCACGGGATCGCCGCGCCGGACCACGTGCCCGGCGCCAATATCGCGAGCCGCCCCGGCTGGAGCCAGCCGCGCGCCCGCTCGACCGATCTCTACCACGACCCGTTTGTGCTGTTCGGGTTTCTCGCCGGCTGCACCAATATCGGCGATTTCTCGACCCAGGTGTTGATCCTGGCGCAGCGCCAGACCGTGCTGGTCGCCAAGCGGGCGGCCTGCCTCGACGTCCTGTCGGGCGGGCGGTTTCGGCTCGTCATCGGGGTCGGGTGGAACGAGATCGAGTTCACCGGCCTCAACGAGAATTTCCTCATTCGCGGCCGTCGCTCGGAAGAGCAGGTCGAGGTCATGCGCGCGCTGTGGGCAGAGCCGCACGTCAATTTTAAAGGCAGATGGCACACAATGGTGTATTTCGGAATATAGTCGTTTAGGGAATGTGTGT
>JBJMGM010000127.1:0-43829 GCA_045807905.1 Bryobacteraceae bacterium
TCTTCAGGCACAGGTCTTCCGTTCACCATCGGGATTTCACGGCCCTCCTCATCCACGGAAATGGGTCCGTCGCTCGCATTGCGCGCCTGCCACACACCGCCCTGTTTCACCGGGCCGTCATCAAACGACGCTTTCGATTCTCGTTCGGGTGCGCGCCTAACGACTAAAGCAACGCGTTGCGGGGGGTCCATTAACCCTGCAACGGGTGGACAAGCCGAGCGCCGTGGATGTGTTCTTGTCCATTCCCACGCTTAATGCGTGCCAGCTGCGAGCTGTGCGGAGTCCCGCTGCCCGTGGGGCAACTGCCGGATATGACAGCTGCGCCGCGCCGGGACGCTCGTGAAATTTCCGTCAAGCCGCGCGGACACTCGAATGGCATTGGAACTTCCAGGATCTCAGTAGATGACCACCAGAAGCCTCTCTCGCGGAGCTATCGGAATCGGTTCCCGAGAGGGACTTCACGCTCATCAATACCGTCGGAGAGCGCGGCGTGAACAACTACTTGGCTGCCGCATGGTATGCACAGCTGCGCCAATCTAGAGCTGTATCGCAGCATTAACGAGTCAGGGTCAGAGGTCATGGCGTGCCGTCCGACGGGTGCGCCGTTTGGGCATGATGATGACATTGCCCCCGGGCACTACGACTCGCCGGTGCGTGACGGCGGATCGCGTGCGGGGCATCGATGCGGATATCATTGTGCCACTGGAAGGAACGGTTCGCAGCTGGCGTCCGGAGCGGGAAAACGACTACTTTGGCTTTTTTCATGCCCCACACAGTACCTCTGGTGGCGGGTGAAGTTCCACGATTTCTGCACTCGAATCGAGCGCGCGGTCACGACTGCAGCGCGCCTTGGCATACCGCAGGCCCTTGATGCAGAGTGCTGAACAAGCCTAGCCCGATCCCGGGGAGGTCGTAAATTTCGAGAATTGTGAAGCTCGTGCGGGAACCGAACATGCCCACGCAGCAGCCACAGGCCGCTTTCGCGGGATCTTATCGGTGAACGGAAACGACCAATTTTTGGTTCTAACTGCGCGGAGTCGTCAACCGCAAGCCACTTTCCGTAATGGCACTTGCATCTTCGCATATCTGACCAGAAAACGCAAACGGCGAGCGGATCGCGACTCAACTGAGCATGAAGCCGAAAAACAACGCAGACGCCGCAGCTACCCGGGAATCGGCATTCACGCGAGCGGGTGTGAAAACCGTCGACCTACGATTCGTTTTGCGCACGATTCGCGAGCCGAAACGCCAGTGTTTCTGGACTGAAGCTCGCGTTTTTACCGTCCGAGCATCTTATTTATATAGCGACGGTAAAAACCCCGCCCGGCGGTCAGGTCCGAACGAACCATGGAGGTGATCCCAAACGTGAAACTCAGCACGACATTGACAGTCCCACGAGCGCCTGAGATCCCCAGATTCCACACCGCGCGACAATGATCAGCACGCGGTTTACGCGCGAATGGAGAACGCTGACGGCTGTATCAACACTACCTCGGCCGCGGCATTAAACCCCCGACAGCGCGCTTCGCAGCTCAATCAGCACAATTTCCGGCGGGCAGTTGAACCGCACCGGTAGACCGGAGCAGCCCACTCCAGAAGTCGTGTACCCGTGCATTTGTTCATGCGTCCAGTGCCCGTAGGTATAGCTGCGCGGGCTCTTCGAGTTCAGGTGAACTGCGCCAATTAAGGGAAAGCAAATCTGACCGGCATGCGTATGGCCGCAGAGATAAACATCGACGCCGCGTTCGGCCGCGTCCTTATATAGGTCGGGCGTATGGGCGAGCAAAATCTGAAACGCCCCCGGAGGCACACTGGAGAGAGCGCCTGGTAAATCGTCGCACCGGTAATCGAATGGGTCATCGACACCAGCCAGCGACAATGAGGCGCTTCCATTGAAAATTTCAACCGCTTCATTGACCAGCATGCGGACGCCCATCTCTTCGAGCGCAAAGGCGATCTCGGCTGCATCGTGGTTGCCGAGAATTCCAAAAACGCCATGCTTTGAGGAAATGCTCGACACGATGGACCGCATCGGCGCATAGACGCGGTCCGACGGGCCCCGAGTATCGAACCGATAATCGCCGGTAAACACGCACAAATCCGGTGTAAGCTCGCGGATTGCAGAAACCAGCCGATCAGATAACCGAGGATTTCCGTCGATGTGGAAATCAGACAGATGTAGGATCGTGAAGCCCTCGAAGGCGGCAGGTAGGCGGTGACAATCGAGGCGGACTTTCCGAATCACCGGATTCAAGGCGTTCTTTACGCCTCGTGCATAGAGCCCGCTTGCTTGTAGCCCAATTTTCAGCACGCGGGGCTCAACGCAACGATCCCACCACAGCTTCAAAGGACTCTTACGGTACGTGCGGCGAGCGCGAGCAAAGTAATCTTCGATCTCGATTCGCCGTCTTAGGCGCTCGGCAAGTGAGCGCTCCTGTGTCGATTGGGTCATGAGCCGGTGCAAGCGTCGTGAAGAGGAATCGTTCGTGATCTGAGACAACAAAGGAAGTGATCGAAACAGGGGGAAGATCTACACCTTTGACTCTCGATTAGAGCCGAGGTCGGCCTACTTGGATCCGCTCTACCCCGTCCACAATGGTAACCTTGCTCCCTGAGTTACGATGAGGGCTACGACCTGCTAGCAAGGGCAGGTATAACATACCCCCAGAAAGGAGATCATGTGGAAATACGGAGTTCCCATTTTCTCCTGCGCTTTGCGCTGGCAGTGATCTCGGGAATACGGGTGTGGGGCGCTACAATACCGCCCGTTGACTTCGACCGCCAGGTCAGGCCCATTCTCTCCGACAACTGTTTCACCTGCCACGGGCCCGACGAAAAGCACCGCATGGCGAATCTGCACTTCGATACGAAGGACGGCGCGTTCGGGAAACCGGGCGTCATCCTTCCGGGCGATTCGGCCCATAGCAAGATGTATCTCAAAGTTAGTAATCCGAATGAGGCCTTGCGAATGCCGCCTCCCTATTCGGGCCGTAAACTCACGCCAACTCAGATCGAAACGATTAAAAACTGGATCGATTCCGGAGCGAAATGGCAGACTCATTGGGCATTTGTTCCGCCAAAGCGCCCTGACGTACCGGCCGTCAAAGAGGGCTGGGCCCGCACACCGATCGATCATTTTGTCGTGGCGAAGCTCGACAAGGAGGGCCTCCACCCTTCGCCAGAAGCTGACAAAACGACCTTACTGCGCCGCGTGACTTTCGATCTCACCGGGTTGCCTCCCACGGTCGCTGAGCTGAACGCGTTCCTCGCGGACAACTCGCCGCAAGCCTACGAGAAAGTAGTCGATCGTCTCCTCGCTTCTCCTCATTACGGAGAACGTATGACGATGCAGTGGCTCGATTTTGCGCGTTACGCGGACACGCACGGATATCACATCGACAGCGCGCGAGAGATGTGGCCGTGGAGAAATTGGGTCATCCAGGCGTTCAACAACAACATGCCGTACGATCAATTCACGGTTGAGCAGATCGCGGGCGATCTCCTGCCGCATCCCACGCAGTCCCAGGTGATCGCCACCGGCTTCAATCGCAATCACATGATCAACTTTGAGGGCGGCGCGATTCCGGCGGAGTACGCGAACGAATATATTGTCGACCGCATCGAGGCGACTTCAACCACCTGGATGGGCGTGACGCTCGGTTGCGCCCGCTGCCACGATCATAAATATGATCCGCTTACTCAGAAGGATTTCTACAGTTTCGGCGCGTTCTTCAACGCGGTTCCAGAGAAAGGCCTGGACGGATATAAGGGCAATGCCGTGCCTTTCCTGCAATTACCGAATAAGCAGCAGGCCGAGATGAAAGATCTGCTTCAAAAAGTGATGAAGCAGAAAGATAGCGAAATCGCCGCTGCACAAATCGCATGGGAGCAGCAGCAACGGGAAATGCCGATTTCGGACGTGACGTCCGGTCTTACGGCTGAATATACGTTCGAAGATTCTCTCGCCAATCGGTTGCGCCCGGACATTGAAGCCAAAGTGACGCGCGGAAAGCTCACTTACGCAGACGGGCAAACCGGGCGTGTCGCAAACCTCGAAGAGGAACCTCAGATCTCATTTGGTGAGGTGGGTGGGTTTACCAGTACTCAGCCATTCACCGTAGCTTTATGGATCAAGCCCGGCGGGCCGTCCGGCATGGCCGTTCTTCAGCATTACGAGAACTCTTCCAAGACTGGTCTAGGTTACGAAGTCGCAGTCGATTACTGCGCCAAGGGTAATTGCAATATCATTTTCCGCCTTCGTAACAACGGGCCTGATTCAGGCATAGAGGTAAAGTCGCGGCAAGGTCTCGCTTTAAGCGAGGAGGAGGGCGCCACTTTGAGCGATTGGGGTCACGTCATCATTTCTTACGACGGTTCCGGGAAAGGTAAAGGCGTCCAGATCTATTTAAACGGTCGCAGCGTGCCTACAGAGATCGTACGCGATAGACTTGGCTCTGCTTCATTTGAAAAGGGAGCGCTCGAAACCGGCAACAAGGATTGGGGAACGGCTTTTAAGGGCCAGTTCGGTGACCTGCGTATCTATAATCGCCGCCTATATGCGAACGAGGCGTTGGAACTCGGGCTCCTCAATCCGCTGCGTTCCGTGCTCGATGTGGCAAGCAATCGCCGCTCTGAAGAGCAGCGGAAATGGCTGCGTCGATATTTCGTAGCTGAAGCGAGCAACGGCACCGAGAAGCAGCTCAACGTCGATTACGAGTCGCTGAAAAAGGGATTGGACCAGATCAACCGGGAGATTCCCTCCACCATGGTCATGTCCGAGATGGAAAAGCCGCGCGATACCTTCATCCTTCTTCGTGGTGACTATCGGAACCACGGAGAGCAAGTCTATCCGAACGTGCCTGGAATTTTGCCGCCGCTGCCGAAAGACGCGCCTCGCAACCGCTTGACTCTCGCCAAGTGGCTTGTCCAACCAGACAACCCTTTAACCGCACGCGTCGCCGTCAACCACTTTTGGCAAATGTATTTCGGGTTCGGAATTGTGAAAGCCAGTGGTGATTTCGGTTCCCAGGGAGATGCGCCCAGCAATCAGGATCTGCTGGATTGGCTCGCGACAGAATTTGTGCGGACGAATTGGAATGTCAAAGCCATGCAGCGTCTGATTGTCACGTCCGCTGTATATCGGCAATCATCGTCCGTATCGCCGGAGCTGCTTGAAAAAGATCCGGAAAATCGTCTGTTGGCCCGAGGTCCGCGATTCCGGCTTCCGGCAGAGATGATTCGTGACAACGCGCTTTTCATCAGCGGTCTGTTTTACGACAAAATTGGTGGTCCCAGCGTCTTTCCCTATCAGCCCAAAGGCCTTTGGGAGGAGATGGCGTTTGGCGGCGATTTCTCGGCACAGAAATATGTCCAAAGTCACGGACCCGACCTTTACCGGCGCAGCATTTATACGTTTTGGAAACGCACGGTCCCCTTCCCTTCCCTGAACACTTTCGATGCACCCGACCGCGAGAAGTGCACCGCTCTGCGGGGCGTCACTAACACGCCGCTCCAGGCGCTAGTCTTGATGAACGATCCTGCCTACGTTGAAGCCGCGCGGGCGCTTGCCGAGCGCGATCTTCGTGAAGCTGGTCCGAATGATACAGATCGGGTTCGCTACATCTTTCGACTTGCTACCGACCGGGATCCTACACCGCAGGAAATCAGCATTTTGGACGGACTGTACAAAAAGGAGATGAGCCACTACACTTCGAACAGCACTGCGGCCCAGCATCTGCTCTCGATAGGCGAATCCAAGCCCAACTCGAAATTCCAACCGGCAGAAGTTGCTGCTTGGACACTGGTCGCGAGCACTATCCTTAATATGGATGAGGCGATGACAAGGAACTGAGGCACACTATGGATCCCATTCGTGAACGTGCACTTGTGCTCACGCGCCGACAGTTGTTAGGCCGCAGCAGTAAAGGGATCGGCGTGATGGCACTAGCTTCGCTGCTCAACCCGGAGCTTTTTGCGCAGGAAGCAAGTCATGCCCGTTCGACTGTGGGCGAAGCCCGTTCCGCAGGTATTCCGGGTCTTCCCGGCCTTCCGCATTTCGCCCCGAAAGCCAAGCGTGTCATATTTCTCCATCAATCCGGCGCGCCGTCACAAATCGATCTCTTCGATTACAAGCCGAAACTGGTGGATTTAGTGGGTTCAGAGCTGCCGGATAGCATCCGCCACGGCCAGCGCATCACAGGAATGACATCGGGCCAGAATTCCCTTCCTGTTGCTCCATCCATTTTCAAGTTCAATCGTGCAGGCGAGAACGGCACGTGGATCAGCGAACTTCTTCCGCACACCGCAAAGATAGTCGACGATATCACGATTGTCAAAACCGTAAATACCGAAGCGATCAATCACGACCCGGCCATCACTTTTATCCAAACCGGTTTTCAGCAGCCCGGGCGCCCAAGCATGGGCTCGTGGGTGACGTACGGGCTTGGCAGTGACAACGAGAATCTGCCCGCGTTTGTGGTCCTCATCTCACAAGCGAACGCTCTAAATCGCGACCAGCCACTTTTCACCCGCCTTTGGTCTGCAGGTTTCCTGCCCTCGCGATACCAGGGCGTTCGGTTCCGCGCCGGAACAGACCCGGTCCTTTTTCTTGCCAACCCCGAAGGCATCGACGCTGAAACGCGCCGGGCCATGCTTGATACCGTTGCCGAACTGAACAAAATCACGGAGAAGACTTACGGTGATCCTGAAGTTACCGCGCGCATCTCTCAATATGAGATGGCGTATCGCATGCAGTCGTCGGTTCCTGATCTAACGGATCTCTCCAAGGAACCCGACACTACATTTCAACTGTATGGTCCGGATTCGCGTAAACCGGGCACGTATGCCGCCAATTGCCTGATGGCCCGCCGTTTGGCGGAGCGCGGCGTGCGGTTCATCCAGCTATATCATCGCGGGTGGGACCAGCATAACGATCTGCCTCGCGACCTTGCGTTGCAATGCCAGGGCACGGATCAAGCCTCAGCGGCTCTGGTGACAGATCTCAAAGCGTGTGGTCTGCTGGAGGACACGCTCGTCGTCTGGGGTGGTGAATTTGGTCGTACCGTTTACTGTCAGGGGCAGCTCACCAAAACGAATTACGGCCGCGACCACCACCCGCGCTGCTTCGCCATGTGGTTTGCCGGTGGAGGCGTGAAGCGCGGAGCCGTGCTTGGCGAAACCGACGATTACTCGTACAATACCGTCTCAGATCCCGTCCCAATACACGACATCCAAGCAACCGTCCTGCATTGCATGGGCATCGATCACACGCGCCTCACCTATAAATTCCAGGGTCGCCATTTCCGTTTGACGGATGTCGCAGGAAACGTGAATAAGGCGATGCTGGTCTGAGTTCTCAGCACTCGAGAACCCTCCGCTGCTATCTCCCTGTTTGGGCTTGCTTCGCCGTTCCCTCGTCGCGCATTGAAGCACGAACCTTTGTTGCAAGTTCAGGCGGAATCTCATCCATCCCGTGCGCTGACTTCGCGTGTTCAGCACATTTCTGCAAAACCTCTTGCTCGGTCTCTCCTCGAGCTTCGAAGTCGCAGTCCACTCCTACTTCGCGGCACGTCACTATCTTTGACATAGCATCCTCCGTAGTGAATCATATATCATTCGGGCGAAAATGACATACATCCGTTCCTTGCTGACGTTCTCAGTCTGCGTCAGTGTCTGTCTTCCGTTACAGGCGGACTGGCTGACCTTTGGTCATGATCCGCAGCGTTCCGGGTGGGCGCGGGAAGACAAGACGATCTCGCCGGGGAACGCGGCGAGTTTTCAATTGAGTTGGACAGCTCAGTTGGAGAATGAGCCTCTGGCTCTGAGCGCGCTGACCGCTCCCCTTTTGGCCGAAGGCATTCAAACTTCAAAAGGCCGTAGGACCTTAGTGTTCGTCGCGGGAAGCTCCAACCATTTCTTCGCAATTGATGCACAAGACGGTACGGTTCTTTGGAAGAAGACGTTTGAAAGCCATGTTCTCCCTAAAGACGAAACCTTCTATCTCTGCCCAAACGCGGTTAACGCCACACCGGTCATCGACAAAGATCGCAATCTGATTTACAGCATTGCTCTGGACGGGAAACTATACGGACTGGATCTCGGCACAGGCGATGTGCGATTCGGCCCTTTCCAGTTCGTACCACCCTTCTCTAAAGCTTGGAGCTTAAACCTGGATGGAGGCTTCATCTATACCTCCACGTCTCAGGGATGTGGCGGGGATCGTTCTGGTATCTACGCGATGAAAGTTGATGACCCGAGACACCCCGAATTGCACGAGCTTCTGGTTCGGAACGGGTTCGGAGCCGGGATTTGGGGGAGAGGCGGTCCAGTCGTCGGGAACAGTAAGCGTGTGTACGTTGTGACCGGCGACGGTGCGTTTGACCCGGGTTCCGGAGACTTCGGCAACACCTTTCTCGCTGCCTCGCCGAAATCTCTCGACCCCGTAGACTATTTCACGCCCTCAAATTGGAAGGACCTGAGCAAAGTCGATCTCGATATCCCGTCCGGCGGGCACCTGGCATTTACACACAAAAATCGTGAATTCGTGGTGGGCGGCGGCAAAGAATCGGTGGTCTATTTGCTCGACGCGAACGCATTAGGCGGCGTCGACCATCACACCCCGCTGTTCACAACCCCGGTACTCGCAAACGCGGGACGCGCTCTTGAAGAGAAAGGCATATGGGGTGCGCCGGCGGCATGGACCGACGAGAACGGCGAGGCCTGGGTGTATATCACTATTTGGGGGGCGCTCTCCCAGTATGCTTCCGCATTTCCGATCACCAACGGTCCGACTCCACACGGCTGCATTCTGGCGTTCAAGGTAGTTGCGCAATCAACAGGAAAGATCGAGTTACAGCCTGCCTGGATCTCACCAGATTTCAATCTGCCCGATCCACCCGCGATCGCCAACGGAGTACTATTCGCGCTCGCAACCGGAGAAAACCCGCGCCAGGACCGCATACTTGGTGTTCTGCACTATAAAAGCCTTGAGGACTGGAAGAAGAATTTATTGACCACGGCTGAGCGTTCCGCTGGAACCAGGCCCGCCGTGTTGTTTGCACTGGATGCGAGGACCGGCAAAGCGCTCTACCAAAGCGGAAGCGCGATGAAGACTTGGGTGCACTTCAGCGGTTTGGCAGTGAATGGCGGTCGTGTGTATGCAGTCGATCATGAATCCAGGCTGTACTGCTTCACTGTCGCTGACACCTCCACGATCCATAACTACTAACTCCCTCGCAACCTACACGGTGCATAGCGTTACAGCTTGCCGCAACGATGTCATCGGATCCCTTGTCGGTTCGAATTCATGCGCGAAAAAGCCCGGGAAATTCAGATCCGCGATCGCTTTCGCCACAGTACGCCACTGCAGTTCCTGAGTATCGTCCAATTCGTGGCGTCCCGGGACGCCACCCGTATGGAAATGTCCAATGTACTGCATGTTGTCGCGTATTGTTCGGATGATGTCGCCCTCCATGATCTGCATGTGGTAGATGTCGTACAGCAGCTTGACGCGGGGTGAGTCGACGCCCTTCATGACCTCAACTCCCCATGCAGTATGGTCACATTGATAATCGTGATGGTTGATCTTGCTATTGAGCAGCTCAAGACAGATCGTCACTTCGTTGTCTTCAGCCATTTTTTTGACGCGGCGCAGGCCGCGAATGCAGTTTTCCTTCCCCTGTTCGTCGGATAGGCCGCGTCGGTTTCCGGAGAACGTAATCACATTGGGAAGCTTAGCGGCTGCGGCGCGCTCGATTCCTTCGCGCATTTCCTTTTCGAGGCGGTCGTGGTTTTCAACACGATTCCAGCCGTCGGGAATTGTGCCGGCGCTGTAGACCATAGAGGATACAAGTCCGTACTTTTGCAAAGTTGGCCACTCCTCCGGGCTAACGAGGTCGATCCCGCTCAGTCCCATCTCGGCCCCATTGCGGCAGAGGTCATCGATGCTCATTTGCTTGTAACACCAGCGCGCGGCAGATTGTTTCAGCCTCCCTTTGTGCGGCGCTGCTGCTGGCTTAAGCTCGACTGGGATTACTGATGCTGCCGCGATTTTGAGAGCGGATCGTCTCGTCATACCCAAGTTCTCCCCCTGTGTTTCATAAGCCTACTATGGCGCGACCCCGACAACACTACCCCACTTCGGTCTTTTTGCCAAACAGCGCCTGGATTCCAGCGTATGCGCTTCGCGGCAACGTACGCACCATCTGGCGTCGTTTCTCACGAAACGCGTTCCGCCGCTGCCGCACGAAGTCTCGCAAGATAGAGCCTGCGATCTCTCCCATTTTCCAGACGCCATCCCGGAAGTTTCGCGTCATTGCTGGGCTTTCGCGGTGCGCCATGTCGAGCGCTAGAGTATCTGACGCGAGCGCAATGCCGTGGTAATAGATGATGCCTGCCGCAAGCGCGCCTTGAGTTAGCTCGTCCCCCACGGACTCGATCAGATGGCCAAGCGCGTG
Source organism: Bryobacteraceae bacterium (assembly GCA_045807905.1). Lineage (GTDB taxonomy): Bacteria > Acidobacteriota > Terriglobia > Bryobacterales > Bryobacteraceae > Bog-105. The sequence goes on from JBJMGM010000127.1 coordinate 10,455, forward strand.
CAATCCCACCTGTCCAACTGTGAGCGCCATTGTCGCGCCGAGTTCCAGGCTCTTGGTTGCCATCCCGAGCAGACCCGCATGCGAAACATTCAGTGCTTCGTCAAGATCAATATCGTTTTCGGAAAGATGCGTGGCCGCCCCTTCCATCAAATCTCCAGCAGCATAGAGGCCCATGCCCGCTTTCTTGATCATCAGATTGAGCGCTAGTGAATCTTGCCGATTCAGGTAAGTATTGATGAAGAGACTCGCGCCGCAGCGCTGGATCAAGAGTCTCCACGCGTGCCAGGAGGGGCGTTTTCCGAGCCGCGATAACACGTGGAGTTGTAATTCAAGAGCCGCTGCGAAGATGGTTAACAAATCGACGTACCGGTTCCTGCTGATACCGACCGTCAAGCCGATCGTAAGCGCGCGCTCAGCGATATCTTTTTCCAGATCCGCCAACAGTGCTTCCGCTTGAGCCTCACTATTCCCTAACGGATTTGAAGGCCCGTAGTGTACCGTCCACACATCGGATCTGATCAGCGCCGACAAGTACTCGGCGTGGCGTTCTCTGCGTTCGACGCCGGCGTGAACGGGCAGATCTTGCCAGCGAGAGTATCTTGAACGATCTCGATGATCGGGCCATGTAGTTCGCAGCTTTCGAAACCAGACACGCTGATACGCAACCCAGAGCACGACCACGCAGAAGATGCAGGCTGCTGGTCCGCATGCGAGCACGGTCAGCATATACCAGTCCGGGCCATGTAATGGCGGGACAAGTCCGAAGCTCGAGCGGACGTGCTCGGCCATGGCTATTCCATAGTGATACAGAATCAGAGCGTAGCCAGAAAGGACAATCAGCAGACCTGCGACTGCGGCCCAGAGCAGACCCGATATTAGAAGCTGCCCGCGGCGGCGTAGGCCTTCGAGGGCAGGCGAGCCCTGTTCAGAAGCGACGATACCAGCCATATCGGAGTGCGGTTCCCCGATTCCATTATCGGTCGCCTTCGAAATCAGAAGAAGGTTAGCCCGGCACTGCTTCCGGCCTTGTGTATGTATCGTGCGGCTTCCTGGTATTCCTCCGGAGTTTTCAGATGCTCCATCATCAGCGGAACATCTTGCGATAGTTTCGCTATTTCGGTTAGGTACCGCCGGTAATCGATCTGTCCGCGGCCCGGAACCACTTCGACGAAATGCACGTTCATCTCCGGTAGCCATTGCAGATCCTTTGCATGGCAGGAGACGATCCAAGGACCAAGCTTCGAAAAGCACTCGCCGATGAAGGCGCTGTTGTTGTAAAAGCGTTTGGGACAGTTCACGCCGTTGCACACGTCCATGTGAACGCCGAATGCGGGGCGGTCGACAGCTCGAATAAGATCTCGGTAACAATCCGGGCCGTCCGGCAAATTCCATCCCATCATTTCGATCGTGAACTTCGTCCGTCTCGGTTTGACACTGTCGATAATGTGGCGGCAGTTCTCAACAGTGGCGTCGAAAAACTCTTTCGACAAGTTCTTCGGATCGGGACCGTACCAGACGTTCGGATTGTAAGATCCCGCAATATCGACGCAGCATCGGGCACCCACCGCGTCGGCCACGGCACATTGCTCCGTAACATAGCGAACATTGGCGCTTCGTTTTCCCTGATCGGGATCAAGCAGGTTTTTCCACGCACCTACTTCGGCGATCACGACCTCCGCTTTGGCGAACGCTCGTTGAGTGGCACGAATCCGTTGCGTGTCCTTCACGTCGAGTTGCGGACAGTATGCGGCGCTGTACCCTAATTTGCGATGTTCGGCCGCCAGTTCACCTGGATCGTCGGACTTTAGAAAAACCGGGCCGCCGAGACGGATGCGATTCGGCGAGGCGCGCACGTCTCTTTTCGCAGCAAACACAACAGCACTCGCCAGAAGCGATCGACGTGTCACGGCCCAACCGAGCGCAAGGATGTTAGCACGATTTTGGTGTACTCCTACGTTCCAAAGATGTATTCTTATCGTATTTAATTTCGTGCGAAAAGGATGAATCGAGTCGAATCACACAAGTTTGCGCGACGAAGTTTTCTGAAGCGGGCCGGGCTTGTCGCGACAGGCGCGTTTTGGTCTGACGAAGTCCTGGACGCGCTGCCACAGAACACAAACACCAATTCGAAACCCTCGGAGCTAAAGATCACAGATATGCGGGTTGCGGTGATCGGGCACGCGCCGATGACCTGCCCCCTCGTGCGCCTGGACACTAATCAAGGCATATATGGATTGGGCGAGGTTCGTGATGGCGCGAGTGCCACCTATGCACTTTTCTTGAAGAGCCGCCTTCTCGGTGAGAACCCGTGCAACGTCGATAGACTTTTTCGCAAGATCAAGCAGTTTGGCGGACAGTCGCGGCAAGCCGGCGGAGTTTGCGGTGTAGAGATGGCGCTTTGGGATCTTGTAGGGAAAGCCTACAACGTCCCTGTGTATCAGATGCTCGGCGGGAAGTTTCGGGACAAGGTTCGCATCTATTGCGATACGACCGAGTCGGAGGATCCGAAGGTCTACGGACAACGCCTGAAAAAGCGCCTGGACCAAGCTTCACATGGCTGAAAATGGACCTTGGTATCGATCTCATTCAGAAAACGCCTGGAGCCGTGACGCATCCTCTTGGACTCGATCCTACGAAGGACGTGTTTTGGAAAGAGCACCCCTTTACTGGCGTCGAGATTACGGATAAGGGGCTCGATCTGATGGCTGAGTACGTCTCCGTGGTTCGAGAACAGGTCGGTATGGACGTGCCGCTTGCGGCTGACCACTTCGGCCACATCGGAGTGAATTCCTGCATCCGTCTCGGCAAGAAGCTCACGCCGTACAACATGGCGTGGCTCGAAGACATGGTGCCCTGGTATTACCCCGACCTATTGAAGCAGATCTCAAGTGAAGTGGACATTCCGATCTTGACGGGGGAAGACATTTATCTCAAAGAGGACTTCAAGAAGCTGTGTGAAACGCATGCAGTCGATCTTATACATCCTGATCCCGGGACCTCAGGCGGCATTCTTGAGACCAAGAAGATCGGTGACATGGCCGAAGAGTACGGTGTTGGGATGGCCGTGCACTTTGCCAGCTCGCCCGTGTCGTGCATGGCGGGAGTACATTCAATAGCCGCAACAAACAATTTCCTGGCAATGGAGAACCACTCGGTGGACGTGCCCTGGTGGGACTCGCTCGTTGAAGGAGTCGAGAAGCCGATTGTGAATCACGGGTTCATTACGGTGCCCGACAAGCCAGGGTTGGGCGTGACACTCAACGATGACGTCGTGAAGCAACATTTGCTGGTGCCTGGGTACTTCGAGCCAACACCGCAGTGGGATCAGGAACGCTCTCATGACCGGCTGTTCTCCTGAAGGCTCTTCAGTGCGCCGCGGGGTAGGACGCAGACAATTTCTTGCATTGGCAGCAGCGCCGCTTGCCGGAGCGTCGGCGCTCGGTGGAATGCCCACTCCAACTATCAAGGACATTTCGGTGATCACAACCGAGCCTGCCGGGGTACGCCTCATCGTCGTAAAGGTTGTGACCGATCAGGATGGGCTCTATGGCTACGGCTGCGCCACGTTCACACAACGTGCCGACCTGGTCGTTGAGGCGGTAAACCGGTATCTAAAGCCATTGCTGGTTGGCAGACCGACGGATGCAATCGAAGACCTGTGGCACGCGATGTATAACTCGTCCTACTGGCGCAATGGCCCCGTGTTGAACAATGCGATCAGCGGCGTAGATCAGGCACTGTGGGACATCAAAGGCCGCCAGGCGGGTATGCCTGTATACGAATTGCTGGGCGGTAAATGCAGGCGAGGAGCAATGATTTACTCGCATGCTTCAGGACGAGAGATACCCGAGACTATCGATCAGGCGCACAAATTGATGGCACAGGGCATCAAAGCGGTGCGGCTGCAAGTCGGTGTACCGGGAATGGCAGCTTATGGCGCGGCTCCGGCGGCTCGCCAACCATCTGCAAATGCCGCGAGTCGCGACGACATCTTCGAGCCCGAGCCGTACGTCAGGCGCACTCTAGCCTTGTTTGAAGCTGGCCGTAAGGAACTCGGGCCTGATATAGAACTGTTGCATGATGTCCACGAACGTGTCCCGCCGCGCTTGGCAGTGCAGTTTGCAAAGGACTTGGAGCAGTTCCGGCTGTTCTTCCTCGAAGACGCGCTCTCGCCGGAAAACATCAACTACTTTCGTCAGATTCGTGCGAACTGCACCACCCCTCTTGCAATGGGCGAATTGTTCAACAACCCGCATGAATGGAACATGCTGATCAAAGACAGCGTCATCGACTATATCCGCGTGCACGTTTCGCAAGCTGGCGGATTGACGCCGTGCCGAAAAATGGCTGCGATGGCCGAGGCCTTTCAGGTCAAAACTGCCTGGCACGGGCCGGGAGACGTGTCGCCCATCGGCCACTGCGCGAATGTCACTCTTGACGTTGTCTGCTACAACTTCGGCATTCAAGAATGGACATTTCCGAATGACCGATTGCAGGAAGTGTTCGACGGATACCCCGTGGTTAAGGACGGTTACGTTTATGCCAATGAGAAGCCGGGTTGGGGCATCGAGATAAACGAAAAAGCCGCGGCTAAATACCCGTTCGGCACGGAAACAGGCGAGCGGAAGAGTTTGAATGGCGGCTGGGGAATTGTGAGACGCGCAGATGGCACCGTCATCAATCAGTAAGAGTCACGACGGTGATACACGGTCGGCTAGACCGGTGTAGCTCGCCGCGAAACCGAGAATCGCCGGTCCAAGTCGGGCAGTAGTTCACAACCCAGACCGGGGCCCTCCGGCACCGTGACGTATCCGTTCTCCACTTTCGGTACCGCCGTCATGATCTCCCCATACCAGCCTTTGTAAAAGGCACGAACCGATTCCTGCACCAGCGCATTCGGCGCATTCAGCGACAGGTGCGTTGACGCCGTGAAAACGACTGGCCCTGTGCAGTCGTGCGGCGCGACAGGAAGATGCCACGCCTCGGCCATGGCCGCAATTTTGCGTGCCTCCGAAAGCCCTCCGGACCAAGAAAGATCGAGCATGATGATACCGGCTGCGCCCGTCTCGAGCAGATCACGAAAGGCCCAGCGGCTGCCCAGAGTTTCCGATGCACAAACGGGTGCTGGCGAGACCACAGCATATCGCTTGAGGCTTGCGAGGCTGTCCATCTTGATGGGGTCTTCGTGCCAAAAAGTTTCATAAGGCGCAAGAGCTTTCGCGATGGTTATGGCAGGAAGTAACTGCCAAAGCGAGTGAAACTCGACCATGATGTCCATCTTGTCTCCCACCCGTTCCCTGATTTTCGCGAACGGCTGGAGTGCCTTCTGCAGCTCCGATTTCGAGATGTAATGGCCGCGACTGGATTCTGCCGCCATGTCAAACGGCCAGATCTTCATCGCACTGATGCCTTCTGCCAGAAGCGATTCGGCCAGTTCGTCAGCACGCGTCAGAAAATCATTCAAGTCATCTAGTCCTGTGATCTCGCCGCTTTTCCTCTCCCGACTGATTCCCCAGTTAGCGGAAGACTGGGTCTCCGCACGCCGCATGTACTGCGCGCCTGCGCACGTGTTATAGGTGCGGATGCGGTCACGCGTCCAGCCGCCCAACATCTGTACGATGGGCCGTCCCGCCGATTTTCCGAACAGATCCCATAAAGCCAGATCCACTGCGGACGCCGCACGAGCCTCCACTCCAGTTGATCGAAATCCGAGATACCCCACCAGATCGCGTGCAATCGCGTCGATGGCCAAAGGATCTCGCCCGATCAACACGGGTGCAAGATCGTCGTGTAGATAAGTTTCGACCGCGCCCGCGCTGAAGAAGGTTTCACCCAAGCCCACCAGGCCTTCGTTCGTGTGAATGTGCAGCCACAGTAGCTGTGGAAATTCCGCTATGCGTATCGTCTCCAAGCGCGTGATGTTCAAGCTCCATCTCCTCTCGGGAATGACACCAAAGTCGAGCATACGACGGGTGTGGGCGGGGTTCGTGCTGCCCTACTCGACGAGCTGCCGAGAGCCGTTACCCAGATGTTTATCAGGACTGAGAAAGGTGTAGACTGACGAGTACCTGAGCGAAGGGGTCGCCCAGCGGCTTCTTCTGATTGCGGACTCCTGTGGTGAGAGTGATTTTGAAGATCTTCCCACGCTTACTTGTCCTGAGCGTCACATTTCTGCTAAATGCATCCGCAGAAGACCGGTGTAATCTCGCACGCCCTGTAAGCGCGTTCGTTACTGCCAGGCAGAGCCGTTTAGCCTCTATGCGCGACTTTGCAAGGCAGAATAGAATTTCGTTTGGAATCGAATCGACGTCCGACCTCAATGAGCAAGTGTCGATCAGCACAGCGCCGGGATCGGTTGTGTCAGTGCTGTCGGCGATATTAGGGACAGGCTCGGAGCCCATTTTCCGATGCCTCGACGGAGTGATCGTTGTGCGGGATCGCAGGGCTGCCAAGGCGCCGAATTGGCTGGACACAACGGTTCCTGACTTTCAGTCCAATAGGTCACCTCTCGGTTTGGCGAATACTGCTCTATCGATGCGCGTTGAAGCCGTGCTGCACCCACAAGAGCGAGGTTTCGCAGGAGATATTCCCGGCGATCTTGGAGAGCAAGTAGGACCGTTCCACGTAGCGCACGCGACCGTGCGTACCCTGCTTTGTCAGCTCGTTGCATCCTCTCCTGGCAGAGTGTGGATCAGCGGGAATGTAAACCCGCTCACCGGTACAACTTGGAGTAATCGCCTCTGGACGCTCGTGCCGTATGAACGTCCTTAGGACGATGATCATAGCTTGATTCTGTCGGCGATCCGAATGTGTACGGCGGCTTCGATGCGTCGCAGAGACCATCCCAGCCGCCCCAGCGCGATTACTTGGCGCAGCAGTACTTATGCCAACACGGGTTCTAATGCCGGAACTGCCATTAAGGCAGTCTTCAACTTGCCTTGAGGATCGCGCAGGTCGATTTTCGCGTTTGAGAAATAGCCGACCTCGATGTCTTCTGTGAACTGAAGTGAATTGCTGACGCCGCTGGATTGCATCACACCGCCGATACCGAGACCCCAGAAATGGTGGCCCTTGAAGGGCGGATCGTAGTTGATCGCGGTGCTGCCATCGACCTGTGCCCGGTACGTGATCCTCACCTTCATTACTCCCCTGCTTGCTGTGAGTTGAGCCTCAATTGATTCGCCCGGCTCGAGCTCGACGCTCACCCCGAGCTTGATCCAACCGTTATGTACTTGCTTTCGGAGCCCCCCTGTCCCCATGCATGGCTGTAGGACATCGTTGTTTCTCCGCCACCGCTAGCCCCCAGGAAACTAACGTTGTAGGTAAACTTTTGTTCCACTTCGATCGTGTTGGTTGTCGACCAATTGCTTTCTGTCGTATTCGATACCTGGTCCGAAATGCTGGCATCAAAGACGGCCTTTTTACTGCTTCGGTGAACGTTCTCGTGGCCACGATCACAGGGTCGGAGGTAATTCCCCTGATCTTGGCATCCTGGACGATCAGGGTTGTTTCGACCTCTGGCCACCCGTATGTCTTGTAGAGGTCGTTCCACGGCGTAGGGCTGTGGAGATACGCGTCGTTCGGGTTGTTTCCGAAATACTTGCCTACGGCGTTCTTGAGAGCGCCGTCTTGTATGCCGAAGGTCGTTACTTCTTTATCGGTGATAATGTGCTGGATGCTTCCGTTGCGTTGACGCTCGAGTGTGCCTCGTCCGCTCCAGCGACAATGCTGATTGGGATGCCGGCCATAGTGGTCTCTCCCCCCGCGTTGTAATACGTAGTAGGTCCGTTTCCATGGTTCTCGACAGATCTGCGATATAAACGAACGATGAATCGCAGAGCGTTCCTGAGCGGCGCAGCAGCAACCGCCGGAGCGGCCGCGGTCCCGTTCGCACACCCAACAAGTTCGACAGGACGCCTCTCGCAGATTCGCCGTCCACTTGCGATCACGATGTGGGATTTCTCCTGGCTGGAGCGGCGGTGGCCGGGTGCTGGCTACGAAGATTGGGATCAGAATCTCGATCAGCTCGTTCAGAGGGGTTATGACGCAATCCGTATCGACCCTTATCCGCATCTCGTCGCTGCGGATCCCGAGCGTACCTGGGAACTGATTCCGGTCTGGAGCGTTCAGGATTGGGGGAGCCCTGCGAAAAACCGCGTGCAGGTGCAGCCTGCGTTGAACCAATTCATTCGGAAATGTGGTGAGCGCGGCCTGCGTGTTGCTCTGTCCACATGGTTCCGTCAAGATACGGACAACACCCGGATGAAGATCCGTACTGCAGAAGATCACGGGAACATTTGGAAGAAGACGCTAGACAGCATCGCCAGTGATGGACTCCTCAAGCATCTTCTCTATGTGGATCTCTGCAACGAATTTCCTCTAGACGTCTGGGCGCCGTTTCTTCCGAAAGGCACGCTACGGGCGAGCGCGGCGGGCACCGCCTGGATGCAAAACGCTATCGCGGTAGTACGGAGCGCTTACCCGGATCTCGACTATACGTTCTCGATGACGTCCGAATACGACACCTGGAAACAACAGGACGTTTCAATGCTCGATTTCCTCGAGCTGCACATCTGGATGGCGCAAGCATCCGATTTCTATAAACAAGTGGGATACAACTACGAGCGCTTCAGCCTGGAGGGCTACGAACACTTGGTGGAGCGAGCAAAACCGCTTTATGAGTCGAAACCGGATTACTGGAAATCCAAGCTGCGCGATCAGGTTCAATGGGCCGCGAACTGGTCGCGTGTTTCGAAGCGGCCGTTGATCACAACCGAATGCTGGAGTTTGGTGGATTATAAAGACTGGCCGTTGCTGGAATGGGAGTGGTTGAAAGAGCTGTGCGAAGTGGGGGTGCGAACCGCAGCTTCGACGGGGCGCTGGGTCGCTATGGCCACGAGCAACTTCTGCGGCCCTCAGTTCGCTGGGATGTGGCGGGATATCGAATGGCACAAGAGGCTGACCGAAGTCATACATTCTGCGCGTATGGAGGCGTACCTATTTGGAACGGGTTCAGTCGGCTAGGCTGTACGTCATTCCAAACCGCCCGATCTTGATCAAACCTTTTTCAGCGGGCGGCAAGATTCGGAAAGATTCAATTCTGCCAAGGCGATTCAGGCGATGCGCGTCCACATCGCCCAGAAACTTTCCGGATTGAGCATCGTAGAACTTCACATCCAAAGAATCCTCGTCTTGTTTGCGCCAGCCGAACACGTATTCGCCTGGCTTGAGCGAGAGATCGCCTACCCTGATCGGTACTTGGGTGATGAAGAAGTTCGAGTACTTTCCTTCCGCCGCATAGCCGGCAGTAATCAGTACCACGCCTGCTACAAATCTGCCGGTTCCGTCTGTTATCGCCGATGCGGTTCGGAATTCTGTCTCGATGCGCTCTTTCTCAACCGGAGCTCGCGCGGGAATTACATCTCTCAACTCGGCTTCCGTAGCAGGCCGCCAGGTCGCGCCTCGGGAGTTTCCAAACGCCATCATTGTCGCGGCGCTTAACAGAAGGGCGTATGTCAAAAATTTCATGTAGAGCACTGCTACGAAAGGTGGACGATGCCACGTTGTAAAGCGGTCGTCGCGGCTTGGGTGCGATCGGTCACGCTCAACTTGCTCAAGATGCTATTGATGTGAGTCTTGACGGTTGCTTCAGAGATTGCCAATTCAGCGCCAATCTCCTTGTTGCTTTTGCCGGAGACGATCAGCTTTAGGACGTCGAGCTCGCGCGTGGTTAGCGGCGAGGCACCCATTCGCACCGCCAGCCGCTCGGCAATCACTTGCGGAATGCGCGATTTGCCGGCATGCACTGCGCGGATGGCGTCCATCAGCTCCTCCCCAAACATCCCCTTCAAAAGATAACCGCGCGCTCCTGCCTGCAAGGCTCGATAAATGTCCTCATCGCCATCGAAAGTAGTCAGAACGATAATTCGGGCGCTGGGAAACTGTTTACGAATCTCCGTGACTGCTTCGACTCCGCTCATGTTGGGTAATCGAAGATCCATCAACGTCACATCGGGCTGATGCTGCCGGAAGAGATCGAGGGCATCCTTGCCATCGGAAGCTTGGGCGACCACCGCCATATCCGGCAGCGTGTTGAGTAAGGCGACGAGACCTTGCCTCACGATGTGGTGGTCTTCCACAACCATGACTCGGATCTGGTCAGTCAATCAATCTCCGTTTCAATTAAAACCTGCGTGCCTTCTCCTGCTGCACTCTTCACTGTCAGTTTTGCATCAATCCGTTCGGCTCTTTCGCGCATGCCCTTCAACCCGAAGTGGCCATTGGAGTAGAACGAGCTGGGATCGCCAACAAACCCACGACCGTCATCAACAATCGCTAGCTTTAGCTTCTTTGCCTCGAAGTTCAGATCGATGTTGACATGATTCGCATCCGCATGGCGGACCACATTAGCGACTGCCTCCTGCCCGATTTTCAGCAACTCGTGCTCCACATCCTGGGGTAACCGCCGATACGTCCCAAGGACCTGGAAACGCACTTTGATCGGCGTAGTAGACGTTACTTGAGCCGTTATCTTCGAAAGCCTGGACGGCAGATCTTCGTCATTCGAGCCTTGAGATCGTAGCTCCCATATGGAGCGGCGGGCTTCTGCGAGGCTATTTTGGACTAAGTGCTGAACCTGTTTCAGCAGTTGGTGAGCGGAGTCGGTCGAGATGGATAACGTTCGCGCAACCAGTTCCAACTGAATTGAAACGGCTACAAAGCCTTGGGCCAGCGTATCGTGGATCTCCCTCGCGATGCGGTTGCGCTCGGCAAGCACAGCATTGAATTGTGCCTCCACCTGCTTCACGCGCCAGCGATAGATCTGCCAAATAAGAAGGATCGACGCGAGAAGTAACAAGAAATAAAACCAATATGTCTGGTAAAAGCGCGGCCGCAAGCGAAACGCGAACGATGCGCCCGATTCATTCCAGAGACCCTCATGCTTGCGAGCCTGCACTCTGAACCGATATCTTCCAGGCGATAGGTTCGTATAGTAGGCGACCCGGCGCGTCCCGGCGTTGTTCCAATCCCGATCGAAGCCTTCTAATTTGTATCTGAATCTGACGTTACGCGGTGCGATGAAGCTCAGACCGGCGTACTCAAAGGAAAACCTGGAATGGCCGGGAGATATGTCCGTTGCTCGTGCTGGATTCAGCACCTGATCGTCCACGTACACAGACTCGAGCGCCACAGGGGGAGGCGAATGATTCAATTCGCTTTGCTGGGAATTGATCGTAGCCACGCCTCTCAACGTCGCAAACCAAAGCGTGCCGTCCGGGCTTGCTGAGGCGGCAGGGTGACCTCCTCCGCTGCATTCACTAACTCGCAAGCCGTCTATCGGTCCATACGAGGCCACGTTGATACTGCTCGTCCGGCCCTCTGCGAAACCGTTCAACTGATTACGACTGATTTTAAAAATGCCCGTTTTCGCAGGAAGCCAGAGGTTCTGCCGCGAGTCCTCCAAGATCCCGTAAATAACATCAGGAATGCCTAGCGAGGAAGGATAACGAAAAATCTTGCCGGATTGAAATCGGTTCAATCCACCATGATTTGATTGCGCATCCTTCGTGCCTATCCACACGACGTGGTTCTCATCTTCAGCAAGCGCAGTAATGACGTTGCTCGAAAGACCATCTTTGACCGTATAGTTTGTAAACCTGCCTGCATTGAAGCGCGTGAGGCCGCGCAATGTTCCGATCCATAAGTTTCCTTCGTGGTCGCGCAGCAGCGCACCGACGACGTCATTACCTAATCCGTCGGCCTGTGTGTAGGTCCTGAATCCCTGTTTCGTCCAGTGAGATAGTCCGCGCCGAGTGCCGATCCACAACGAGTCATCCGCGTCCTTGTAGATCGATCGGACAAAGTCATCAGCGAGTCCGTCGGCAGAAGTGAGAATCTGGATGGGACCGCTGCTGCCTTTGGCACTCTTCCGGACTATATTCAGCCCGTCCGGCGTTCCGACCAGAAGACTGCCTGCTGAATCTTCGGCCAAAGAGAGAATCACGTTGCTGGACAGGCCGTCCTTCGTAGTGAGGGCGGAGAACCTCCCATTCTCGAAACGATCCAACCCCCCGTTGTTTGTGCCTATCCAGACGACGCCATTTCGATCGTGAAAAATGCAGCGAACGAAATCATCTGGGAGGCCTTCCTTCCTCCCATAACTCGTGAACCTTTGGTCACGCAATACCGTCAGCCCATCGGAATCGGTGCCAAGCCAGAGGCTACCCTCGCGGTCTTCAAATATGGAAAGGACAATGCTGCCATACAGGGGATCGTTCGCCGGGAAGCGCTGAATTGCGTTCTCCGAGATGCGAGCCAGTCCGGCATCGGTGCTGACCCACACAGTGCCATTCCGATCCTGGTAGAGAGCAGCGATCCTGTTACTCGGTAGCCCGTCGTGAACGGTGTACGTCGTGACATTTCCATCCTGATAAACCGACAGGCCGGTTGGCGCGCCGATCCAGATACGCCCGGAGGCATCGGCGAGAATTGCGGAAATGTTGCCATGCGGCAATGATCCGCTGAATGGAGGATCTGAAAATCCGCCGTCTGCGAAGAGCTTCACTCCATCCTGTGTGCCGATCCATAACGATCCGCGACTATCTTCCGCCATCCCGGCGATACTGATCGAAAGACCCGAGCGACTGCTGTACGCTTGAAAACGATTTCCCCGATACCGCGCCAGCCCGTCCGCAGTCAATGCCCAGAGTGCTCCAGAGCGGTCCTGATACGTCGACCAAATGCTGTTACTCGGCAGACCCTGTCCGGTGGTGAAAGTCTCGAAGCCTGAGCCGTTGAATCGAGTGAGCCCGTCTGCCGTTCCGATCCAAAGGTTACGTTCCCGGTCCTCCAGAAGGCTGCGGATGTTGTTACTTCTCAATTGCGGAGTATTTTGCGAATCGAATACAACAAACTTGAGGCCGTCAAAGCGTACGACTCCGTCCTCTGTCGCCAGCCATAGATAACCATCGTGCGTCTGCAAAATTGCATGAATTGTGTTCTGAGGCAGGCCACTTTCGGTTCGCCAAGTCTGCCGTCCGTAGTGATTCAGTTCCTTACTCTTATCCAGCGCAAGCAACGGCAGTGCGCCGAGAACCAGCGAAATCAAGGCAAGGCAACCGAGGCGGCCAGGATATGTATGCTCCCGAGAGCGCATGGAACCGTGCTTCCAGTTTCTTATACGCGCCACCGACCAGGGTGGTCGAGGGGCTTAGAACGAAACGCGCGCGCTCAATTCAATCTCGCGCCGGAGCGGTCATAAGATGCACACGAAATCCGCTTTTGGGGGTTGAGGCGGTTTGTGTGCGATCGTCCTCTGACTACCGAAACTGGCCCATGTCGATGTTCAACTCGTATCGTTCACCGTTCGACAATAATTCGTCCCACGTGATCTCGTGCCCAAGCCGTCCAGCCATTCGGCCCAGCATCGCGCTTAATGCGCTTTCGACTCCAAGCGCCGCTTGGTTATGAAATTTGCCGGACGTAATGCTTTCGATAAAGCTCTTCTCTTTTTCAGGATCGGCCAGCGCCAGGTTGTCAGAGAATGCGCCGTTGGCAGCAAATGTTGAGGGCTGGGCTTGATCTTTGGCAGGCTCTTTCGACCACTCCCAAGCATTTTGGCCTACAATTCGGAGCGGGCCGGAATAGGGCGATTCAGAAATGCCGAGCGCCCCAAACACGCGTTCAGAAACATCAAACCGGCCCTCCGGGCCGAATTGCGTGGATGAAAAGCTGACGTGCACAGCGTCCGGGTACGTGTAATCGACTTGATAGTTGTCCCACGTGTCTCCGAAATGAGAAATTATGTTTCTGCCACCGGTGGCAAATGCTTTCAGAGGATGACTGCCAAGAATCCAATTGCAGATATCGATTACGTGAATGTTCTGCTCTACGATGATGTCGCCGGATAGAGTGCGATCCCAAAGCCAATTCCGTATGCGGAGCTCATCGCCCGAGATACCCGGCCGGTCGGGATAAGTAGACGCTGGTGAATTGTAGTGCGCCGCCATGGAGCCTATCTTTCCCAGTGCACCGTCGTGAATGCGGCGAACCAGTTCGACAAAGGGAGGAGCGCATCGGATCTGAAAACCGACTTCAAGACTCACATGGCCGTCTGCGCGCTTTCCGATCTCAAGCGCATGCTTCGCTTGGGCGACGTCGACGCCCATGGGCTTTTCGCAATACACGTGTTTACCGGCCCGACCACGGCCTCAAGATGCTGCACATGGAAATAAGGTGGCGTCGAGATCTGTATCGCGTCCACGTCTTTGCAGGAGGCAATTTCCTGATATGCGTTGTGGCCCCGGAACATCATTTTGGAGTCTATTGCCGGGTAATGGAGAGACGTAGCAAGCTCATCGAAATGCGCTTTACCCCGGTCCAGTTGATCGGGAAACAGATCCGCGAGAGCGACAACGCGGGTGTTCGTGTTCTTCGCAAATGATGTCGCGACGGTGGTTCCACGCGAACCGCAGCCCAGCAGTCCAAGACGAACCGCAGAGTTTGCCTGGTAACTCCACACCGTGCGTGGCTTGAGTAATAACAGTCCGCCAGCGGCGGTTGTAGCCTTTACGAATTGTCTTCTATCCACTGACATCGCTCCTCTATGGAATCGTACTCTCTTACGAAATAAAAGTTAAGGACGAGAGGATTTGTCCACATCGTAAGCTGGACAGATTGAGGAGCAATGAAATGAAAAGAATATTTGCTGCGGCTGCCGTCGCCGCCATTGCGCTGTGTCTTGCTCTACCGGCCCAAGACAACAAGCTTCCAGGCGAAGACTGGGTATCGCTGTTCAATGGCAACGATCTTACAGGCTGGACTGAGATAGGACATGAGAGCTGGGCCGTTGAAAACGGTTTGATTCACGGTAAAGGTGTCACTAAAGACTACGGTTATCTACAGACTGCTAAGCAATACAAAGATTTCCAGCTCTCGCTGCGCTTCAAATGTGCGGGTGATGGCAACAGTGGCGTGTTCTTTCATACGGCATTCAAACCGGGCACTGCCGACGTCACACAAGGGATGCAGTTTGAAATCGATTGCAACATGATGCATCACACTGCGGGCGTGTATGCGGAGGATGGACGCGGCTGGGTGGTCTGGCCTGCGCCGGAAAACGAGGGTGTTGTGCGGATGGGAGAGTGGAATGATTATCTGGTAGAAGTGATCGGGAACCGCTATCGCTCGCGATTGAACGGCATTCAAATGGTCGATTTCACTGATCCCAAGCCGACATCGTTCGACGGTAATATTGCGCTGCAATTACACGCGGGCGGCAGAGGCAACATGGAGTTTAAAGATATTTGGATCCGGGACCTGTCTCATCGGTAACGTTCGCATCTGAGATGGCCTTGAAAATCAGGTACACACTCCCCGTTTTTCTGCTGTGCTTCAGCATTTCGGCCCATTCGTCTACGCCAGGCGCAATCACAATTGAGTCCGGCCCGGGCGTGTGTATTGACATAAGCACCCCAAACGCCAGATTCGAGATCTTGCCATCG
Organism: Bryobacteraceae bacterium; assembly: GCA_045807905.1. Lineage (GTDB taxonomy): Bacteria > Acidobacteriota > Terriglobia > Bryobacterales > Bryobacteraceae > Bog-105. The sequence continues at coordinate 25,958 of JBJMGM010000127.1, forward strand.
GGCTATGTACGCGCGTATCTTCGGCAATCCGGCCGTTCAGTAACACTCGACGACCCCGGATCGCAAGGAATCACAAGTGTGCTCGCAAACCGAAAACAGATAGATGACTTCCGCCTCGATTGCGCTCACTCACGGAGCACTGAGGTAATCGGAAGACTGGGCTCGATCGCCAAAAGAGTTGAACTCCGCGGCAGGAGTCCGAAGCTTCCGAACTTGGAGGAGACGATTGCGTTCGAAATCTATGCCGATTTGCCGAACGTGCTCGTCTCAAGCGTAGCCTGGCGGAACAATGGCCAAACGGATCTAACACTAGAACGGGTAACCGTACAGAACCAGCGTCTGAACGCTTCGCAAACCGATCCCGGCACACCGGCCTACAAAATGTGGTCATTCCAGGGTTCGAGCGAAGTATGGGGCGAAGATGACATCACGCAGCTGTCGCAAACGTTCGCTCGAAGGAATCCCATCCAGCAACTGACGTTTAGTGAGAAGGGCGCGGGCGGGGCGGGAGGAGGCATTCCAGTACTCGCCTTCTGGACCCGTGCTGTAGGAGAAGTGATCGGGCAGCTGGACTCGGTGCCCCTTGCGCTCTCGATGCCAGTGCAGACGACATCAGACAGCCGCGTCAGCGCAAAGATTTCCCTCGACGGACCGGTTGTTCTGCGTGCCTCGGAAACCTATTCAGCGCCCGCGACGTTCCTCGCTGTCTTTCACGGCGACTACTACGAAGCGCTGCACCTTTACGCAGAGCTTCTTCGACGGCAGGGATGGGCTCCAGCACATCCGGTGCCTGCCGATTATGAGGCGAACTGGTGCGGCTGGGGTTACCAACTCAAATTCACGCCCGCTCAGATAATCGGCACTCTACCGAAGCTCAAACAGTTGGGGCTGCGTTGGGCGACTCTCGATGCCGGATGGTATGACAACCGAGGCGATTGGAATCCACGCGCGGATATCGGCGAAGGCGGGCTCCGCAACATCGTTGATAGTTTTCACCGCGCCCGAATGCGGATGACGCTGTGGTGGATTCCGCTGGCGGTTGAAGATGGCGGAAAAGACGTCCTCGACGGGCGGCCTTATCACTTTGCGGCCATTGCCCGGCAGCATCCCGAATGGCTGGTCCTCACGGAAAACGGGAAGCGCGCGCATATGGCAGGTGGTTTCGCTGTGCTTTGTCCAGCGCTTCCTGAAGTGCGTCAATACTACGAAAGCCTGACGAGGCGTTTCATTCATGATTGGGACTTCGACGGCAACAAGCTCGATTTCTCTTACACGGTTCCACCTTGTTATAACCCCGCTCACCATCACAAATCGCCTAACGACTCTACCCGCGCAGTTGGCGACATTTACCGGGCTATTTTCCAGACCACGCGGGCGTTGAAGCCGGAGAGCGTGACCCAGGTCTGCCCCTGTGGGACAACACCGAGTATGGCTTGGCTCGCGGACCTGGATCAGGCGGTCACGGCGGATCCGGTTGGCTCAGTTCAGGTCCGTCGGAGGATCAAGATGTACAAAGCTCTCCTTGGTCCGGATTTCGCGGTATACGGCGATCATGTGGAATTGACGCGCGTCGTGGACGTCAATACGAATGAAAAGGATTTAGGCCGCGACTTCGCCTCAACGGTTGGAACCGGCGGGGTAATCGGCACAAAATTTACTTCCCCTTCCGACGGTTCACAGTTTCAGGACGTAGTGCTGACGAGCGATAAGGAATCGCTGTGGAAGAAATGGATCGGCATCTATAACCAACAGACGCTTTCCAATGGCACCTTCCGCAACCTATATATATATGGGTACGATTGGCCCGAAGCTTATGCTGTCGAAAAGAACGGCGACATGTACTACGCGTTCTTTAGCGATAAGAGTAAGCCTGAGCGCGTCACAGTGGAATTGCGCGGATTGGGAGCTGGCCGTTTTCGAGTCACTGATTATGAGAGCGGGCGGGATTACGGCAATGTGGAGAGCCCGACTGCACAACTCAATGTGAGCTTTTCAGAGCATCTTCTGCTCAAAGCCGTGCCTCAAGATGGTGCACGATGAGGTTGCGCGCCTTCAACGAGGGCCAGGGCACCCCACAAAATTGCATCATCACCCAATTGTGCCGGTACAACATCCACGCGAGCCCGCGACCACGGCGTGAGTTGCCGCCCCAGTTCGTCTCGCAACGGTGCGAAGAGCGCTTCGCCCGCTTTGCTGATACCGCCGCCGATAACGATACGCGCCGGGTTGAACAGCATGATACAGGTCTTCAGTCCCTGCGCCAAAGATTGGACATATCGGTGCGTGAAGCTGGCATCTCGGAACAACTCGTGTGCGGGCTTACCGTAGTCGCGTTCCAGCCAAAGGCCCGCACAAAGACGCTCCAGACATCCACGGGAGCCACATAGACACTCCGGCCCACCAGGCTCAATCGTGTGATGCCCGATTTCGCACGCAAACGAATCTGCACCGTGATAGAGGCCGGACTCAGTCAGCAGACCGCCCCCAATACCGGTCGAAATCGTTATGTAAAACAGCGGGCGGATACCGATTCCCGCGCCATAGTGGCCTTCGCCAAGAGCTCCAACCATAGTGTCCCGGTCGATAACGGCGTCCACACCAAGACGCTCGCGTATCGCGGAGACCAAATCGAAATTGTTCCAACCTTCGACATGCGTTGAACAAATCACGCGTTGCGACGGGAAATCAACCGGCCCACCGAAGCCGACTCCGCACGCTTCAATCCCGAACTTGCTGATCCAGCTTCGCGTGAGAAGTTCGATCTGATTCAGCATCCAACTTGGGCCGCCTTCGCGGTTGGTTGCGCAAGTGGCGCGCTCGATCAACTCCTGCTCGCGAAATACGCCTGTTGTCAGCTTCGTACCGCCTACGTCGATGGCCAGAGTGTGCATACCGAATTGAGAACAGATCGTAGCACGGATGCGAATGTCTGCTGGCGGATTTAGTAAGCTCAGAGCTTTCAGCGGATCTCCCAATGAAGCTCAACTTATTCCTCATCAGAAGCACTGCTGTTGCTGCACTCGGCGGTTTGCTGTTCGGTTTTGACACGGCCGTGATTGCCGGTACCACAGGGGCACTCGCGGGAACGTATCACCTCTCGCCCAGATTGCTAGGGGTTACGGTTGCAACTGCGTTGTGGGGCACGATTCTCGGCTCGATTTTCGCTGGAATCCCGGGAGATCGCTATGGCAGGCGCGACAGCCTCCGGGTCATGGCTATCTTATATATTCTTTCTGCTGTCGGCTGCGCCTTCGCATGGAGCTGGACCTCGCTCGTTTTCTTCCGCTTTGTCGGGGGAGTCGGGATTGGCGGGTCGTCCGTGCTCGGCCCCATGTATATCGCGGAGATTTCGCCAGCGGCTTGGCGCGGCCGTCTGGTCGGCTTTTTTCAGTTCAACGTCGTCGTTGGCATTCTCCTGGCGTATTTTTCAAACTATGTGATCGGCCTGGCAGGTTTTGGCAACGTGGAGTGGCGATGGAAGTTAGGAGTTTCCGCCATACCGGCTAGCTTGTTCCTGTTGATGCTTTTCGGAATTCCCCGCAGCCCGCGCTGGCTTGTAGCAAAGACTCGGATACCGGAGGCACGCGAGGTGCTCAGATCTTTGGGAGAAGAACATGCTGAACAGGAGCTTTCGGATATCATCGCGTCCATCGATGCCGAACACGGCCACGCGAAAGAGCCGCTCTTTTCACGTAAGTACAGGCGTCCGGTGCTGCTGGCGATCGCAATCGGATTGTTTAATCAGCTTCTCGGAATCAACGCCATCTTGTATTACTTGAACGATATCTTTGCGCGTGCGGGCTTCAACAAAGTTTCGAGCGACCTTCAGGCAGTCGCGATCGGTGTAACGAATTTGATCGCCACGATCGTCGCGATGTCGTTGATCGATAAAGCTGGACGAAAGACCTTGCTGCTGATCGGATCTGTCGGGACGGCCTTCTGTCTGGCGGGAGTGGCTTGGATTTTTGCTACGGCCTCGCACGAAAATTTGCTGGTCTGGCTGCTCGTCGGCTTTATCGCCTTTTTCTCGTTCTCACAAGGCGCGGTGATCTGGGTTTATATCAGCGAGATATTTCCCAACCGTGTGCGCGCGAAAGGACAAAGCCTGGGCAGCTTCTCCCATTGGTTCATGAATGCGGTCGTGTCGCAGGTGTTTCCCGTTGTGGCAGCGTCGTCCCATGCAGCGCCATTCGTGTTTTTCGCTTCAATGGCTGTGCTGCAATTTTTCGTCGTCCTGCTTTGGTTCCCGGAGACGCGCGGCGTGTCGTTGGAAGACATGCAAAGGCGGCTCGGAATCGCGTAACCGAAGTTTGGGAGATTCACCGCGGTCCGCCATTGCCGAACGTGTTTTCCGGTGCCAGTTCCAACCCTCTCAGCCCGCAATAGCCCTGTCAGGCCGCAATAGAAAAAGATTGTGACCGACTAACTCAGGATTCGAACGGTCAGCGAACTGCCGCGCTGCTGCGGGATCAAATGCGCTCAACCGGCCGTTAGACAGGAAACGTTGAATACACGCGGCAAAAGCCTGCGGATCTCCCACGTCGAGCGCCTCTCCTAATCCATGCTTTCGCACCAAATATCCCACGAGTCCTTCATGAGTAGAGATTACCGGTCTTCCGAGATGAGCGGCGCGGATCAAAATCTCGCTGCTCTCTTTCAATCCGCAGCAACCGGTTAGTACGGCGTCCGAGCGTTGAATATATGCATCGAGTCCATTGGCGGTAATGAGTCTAATGTCATCCACAACGTTTCCCCCGCTCTCTTCGAGTTGTCTCAGGTTTTCCGATACGTAACCGGAATCGCGCCTATCCATTTCTCCGATCACAACGAGAATCACGCGCTGGCGTACCTCATCCGGGCCATACACCAACGCGCGCACAACCTCCCGGATTCCTTTGCGCGCACACAAGACTCCCGCGATCAGCAAAGTTAGCGATCGACAAGGCCCCTCAGGTAGCCTGGCGATCGGCCGCCGCATTCCGACTTCTGGGCCGAAAGGATCCGGAATCTCAAAAATATGTGGCATTTTCAACGCGAACGGGCGTCCTTCCCGTGCAAGAGGATCGCACTCACTGTCTTGCCGACATGGATGCAGGGTCAACGGATGTGCCGTCTGAAATTTTCTGCCGTCACATGGGTCCTTTAAGTCGCGCTGTCCTCTTCGCGACTAGCCGTATGGATGGATCCGGTCACGACCGCTATACGCTCAGATGAGGGATGGAGTCCGTAGATTTTGTTCGAGTGCATGCAAGGTCTCGACCGCTGCCATACAGAACGATACGGTCACCAGCCTCCGCAGCACGCTGGCATAAAGTGCAGCAGCAACTCAGGACCGTAAACCCGCTGCTGACGTTTCTTCCGAAAAGATCGCAACGCCCAAACGAGTAGCATCCCGTCGGGCGTTGCGAGGTCGGCGTGATTCATAATAGATTGCAACTTGGGATCTCGTTGCGCCATCATCACGCCATGCACGGAACTTACACAGATGTACTTTTAAGTAGCGCCTGAGTTCGCTCTCCATTGACTGTTTGAAAACCGGCAGAGGCAACGTGCCGTTCGCGGCGACACGGAATGTGCCCGTCAGCTCTGGGCAATCGACAACGGACACCAAGATGAGGTCATCTACACCTACTTTCTGGGTGGGCAAGTTACTCTCGATTGTGTAAGGCACCGGCGCTCCCGTTGATCTAGGCGTCTGCGCCTGCCTGAGTGTTTGTGCCTGCGTAACTGCCAGGAGTAAGAACGCGACTAGAGTCGGAGAATTCATCCTGGTTCAGCTCCTTGAAACCCTGAGTACTCGCATGTAGCGCTATGGGAAAGCGAACCGTTTGAGGGAGGCGCGGAGCTCATCGCAATTTTCTGAATCTCCGAAGTGAGAAACTCCAGCCGACGACGGATCTCAATCATCTCCGCGTCCCGAGGGATGTATGGATCTGGAGAAGATTCAAAGGCTAGAAGCGCGGAGCGGGCGTATAACGACATGCTTCTAAACCCCTGAGTACGGCAGGTGTTTACAGCGGCCTCGTATTCCGTTGATGACAGGCGGAAGCTAACCATTCTGGACTTTCGATCTAATACGGGCATTTTGGATCCTTTAAGTACGTAATTGAGCTCTGACTCGCAGAGAAAACGTGTTTAGACGGGCCGGACCTGATGTTCATCGATGTGAAGAGCCACGGACCGCTCTAGGAGATCGATAGAAATAATAAGCCGTCCCGTGCTTGCATCACGAGCGAGGACACCTTCAACACCTGCAAGGGCGCCGTATTCAACTCGCACGCGCTGACCGACTCTGAAATAGGGTGCCGGGCGGGCGCCAGCTGCCAGGGCGCGGCGAATACTCGCGATTTGTTGATCGGGTATGGCCTCGGGCGTTCCGCGCGTACCGACGATGTATTCGATGGCGCGACTGCTTATGATGGGGATTTTATTGCGCGGATCGAAGCGGCAGAATAGGTACCCTGGAAAAACCACGTTTTCGATGACCTTCATCCGATCCGAGTAGCGCCTTCGCTCTGGATAAGTCGGGCAGAACAGCTCGTAGCCTTTGTTCCGCAGTGCTTGCACGGCTAAGAACTCGGATCGGGTCCTCACCTTCAACGCGTACCAGAAGAATTCACCAGACGATGAATTCGTTGTGTCAATGTCACCGGCCATGACATTCAGAAATTTGCTAAATTTTTAGCTGTTGATCAAGAAATCCTGAGGACAGGCTTCGCCCATTTTCGACACACGCCGTAGCGAGTCGATAAACGACACGTCCTGTTCGGGTGGGAGCGACGCAATCACGGTTGCGTCGCTGGTGTTTACAAACGCATTAACGGGCAATCACGACTCAACGGCCCACAAGACTTCGAAAAGCCTTACGCTGTTCGCGATCCCAATGCAATGTTACTTGCCAGTTCTTTCTGTGGAAACTGTACCAGTACGGCCTACGAGTGTCGACTGGGCAGAAGCCGAATTAGTACTGTCAGTGAGCGCCGCCTTGCTCGTAAGCTGCGCTTACAAATTGAGTTTGCACCCAGTACTTTTCCCATCAGATCATTCCGGATTTGTACGCATGCACGGTCCACTTAGTGTGCCTCGGAAGTCATCCTTTGTTATACATATCGGCTAGTTTGAATTTGTATCCGGGTCATGTTACTCGGCGGGCCTTGCAGGGATAACAAATGGAAGGTGAGCAATCGCACACTTTGGGCAACAGCCAAAGCCGGTTCACCCCTACCCCCCGAGCACATATGCGAAGATTAACGGCGCAACAATCGAAGCGTCTGATTCAATCACATATTTCGGTGTATCGAGACCCAGCTTCTCCCAAGTGATCTTCTCATTCGGGATGGCCCCTGAATACGAGCCATAACTCGTAGTCGAGTCGCTGATCTGGCAGAAGTAGCCCCACAACGGCGTATCCTTCCGCTCTAGGTCTTGCCGCAGCATCGGCACTACGCAGATTGGAAAATCGCCCGCAATGCCACCGCCGATTTGAAAGAAACCGATCGACGCATCTCGCGACGTCTTCGTATACCAGTCAGCCAAGGCAATCATGTACTCGATGCCCGTGCGTACGGTGTGAACATTCTTCACATCGCCCGCAATGCAGTGGCCGGCGTACATGTTGCCGAGCGTAGAATCCTCCCAGCCCGGAACGAACATCGGCAAATTCCGCTCCATCGCCGCATACAACCAGCTATCTTTCACATCAATCTGAAAGTTCTTTTGTAATTCGGGGGACTGCAGAATCTTGAAGAAGAACTCATGCGGAAAGCGACGCTCGCCCTGTTTGTCCGCGGCAATCCATTCCTTCAAGATCACGCCTTCAATACGCCGCATCGCCTCTTCTTCCGGAATACAAGTGTCGGTCACTCGATTCATGTGTTTGTCTAGCAGCGCCTGTTCGTCCTTCGGGGTTAGATCCCGCCAATCCGGCACGCGCTCATAGAAATCATGAGCGACCAGGTTGAACACATCCTCTTCCACATTTGCGCCCGTGCAAGAGATTCCGTGCACCTTATCTTGCCGGATCATCTCCGCCAAAGAAACTCCGATTTCGGCCGTGCTCATGGCACCCGCCAGTGTCAGGAACATCTTGCCGCCATTCTTCAAATGCTCAATGTACGCTTCAGCGGCTTCCCTGACGGTGGCGGCATTGAAGTGCCTGTAATGGTGCTTGATAAAGGTTGAGATCGGGCCTTGGTTCATCTCTTTCATCCAGTTCGCAATACTTGTTACTCTCAAACAGAACACACGCAATTGCAAGTTCGACTTCGAATTTCGCGCTCGCCGCAGCCCCTAATCCCCTCTCAAACCCTTCAGGCCCAGATAGCTTCTGATTCCGTTCCCACGGCGGTCGATCCTCCCAGCGCCACCAAACCGAGCAATTCGGCGGGTGCGTCCTCTCAGGTCGCATTGGGAATTTTGGTTAGCCGTATCACCGGCCTTCTACGTGAGACTGTCATCGCGCATTTCTTCGGCAACTCGTCGGTCGCGGGCGTCTTCCGCGCCGCGATTCGGATTCCTAATTTGCTCGGCAATCTATTCGGGGAGGGCGTCCTCTCGGCGACCTTCGTCACGGTGTACTCGAAGCTCCGCGCTCAAAACGAGAATGAAGAGGCAGAAAATGTTGCCGCTGCAATTTTCGGCGTTCTCGCGCTCGTCTGCGCCGCTCTTGTCCTGGTTGGCGTTCTCAGGACGCCGCTGTTGATCGATTTCATTGTTCCCGGCTTTCAAGGCGTCGACCGTACATTGACGATCCATCTCGTCAGAGCCCTGTTCCCAGGCGCCGGAATGCTCGTCATGAGTGCCTGGTGCCTCGGAATCCTCAACAGCCATCGAAGATTTCTTCTTTCCTATATGGCCCCGGTCGCCATGAACATTACCATGATTACCGCGGCGTTACTCTTCGGCCCGCATTCCTCCGAAACGCAATTGGCAATCAACCTGGCCTGGGCCTCCGTTTTTGGCAGCGTTCTCCAGTTCACGGTTCAGTTGCCTCGTGTCTTAAAACTGCTGCCGGCGTTCCGTCCCGTCCTCGACATCACTTCTGAAGGCGTCAGAACCGTCATTCGGAATTTTGGCCCCGTATCTCTAAGCCGCGGTGTTGTTCAGATCAGCGCTTATATCGATCAGATGATTGCCAGCTTCCTCGGTCCGATCGCAATCTCGACGCTGGGCTACTGCCAAGTCATCTCGATGCTCCCCATCAGCCTCTTCAGCATGTCTGTCTCGGCTGCCGAGCTTCCTGCTCTGTCGAGCGCCATCGGGACGCCGGACCAGATAGCCGCCGTATTGCGGGATCGGCTCGCGGCAGGCCTCCGCCGGATTGCTTTCTTCGTCATCCCTTCAGCCGTAGCCTTTTTACTCCTCGGAGACATCATCGCTGGAGCGCTCTATCAAACGGGTCGGTTTCACCACGCCGATGCAGTTTATGTTTGGTCGGCGCTAGCGGGTTCGGCGGTAGGGCTTCTCGCTACTTCGCTGGGACGTCTCTACTCATCCGCCTTCTACGCTCTGCTCGATACGCGAACACCGCTGCGATTCGCTCTGATACGCGTCCTCCTGACTGCGACGCTCGGCTACGTTTTTGCTTTGCGACTGCCGGGTTGGATGGGCATTGATGCAATATGGGGTGTTGCTGGTTTAACAGCTTCTGCCGGAGTTGCTGGCTGGGTTGAATTCGCTCTGTTACGGCATGCGCTTGCCGAACGTGTCGGTAATATCGCCTTGCCGCCGGATTTCATCCTCAAACTTTGGTCAGTGGCATTCCTCGGCGCTGGTCTCGGTTATCTCATAAAGGAGCTACTGAGCGCAGTTCATCCTCTTTTTCTGGCCATCTTGGTGCTTCCGGTTTATGGGGCCGTATATTTTGCGGGCACGTTCTTTCTGGGCATAGACGAATCGCGGAGCACGTTACTTCCTATCCTCCGCCGCCTTACGCGACGAGTTTCGCGGTGATCTTCGCTATCTGCAGATCTTCCTGTGCCGCGAGCGTCATTACTCGAACGCCGCCCAGAAACTCGAGTCCGGAACAGATCTCGGCGCGCAACCCATGCGCATGTTCACCGATACCCCCCGTAAAAGCCAGAGCATCTAGCCCACCCAGTGCCGCGGCCATCCCCGCAATCGCCTTTCGCACCTGATAGCAAAACATTCTGAGAGCCAGATCGACTCGCTGATTTTCTCCACGCGCGCTCAGTAAACCCCGCACATCGCTGGTTGTTCCCGACACGCCAAGCAGGCCTGAGCGGCGGTCAAACACTGTCTCAAGTTCCTGAGGATCCGCGTACCCATTGCGCATCATAAAAATCACCGCGCCTGGATCCAGATCACCGCACCGTGTTCCCATCATCACGCCTGCCGTTGGCGTGAGCCCCATCGTCGTGTCCACGGATTCTCCATTCCTAATGGCGGTAATGCTCGCCCCGTTACCGAGATGCGCTACTACCAGGCGTTTCGGTACCGGATGAAGCTGCGCAATCACGGATTCGAGCCCCAGCCCATGAAACCCATATCGCTCGACACCTAGCTCCCGTACCGCGTCCGGAAGCGCATAAGTTCTGCTGACCTCGGGCATGCTTCGATGAAACGCCGTGTCCATGCAGACAACTTGAGTTATGTTGGGCAACTTCTGCTGCATCGCGTCGAGCACGGCTAACGCCGCTGGCACATGTAGAGGCGCGTAATTGACGGCTGCTCGCAGGTCTTCCATAATCGCTGGCGTTACGCGCTGGTGTGCTCTGACCCGTGGCCCGCCATGCACGAATCGATGACCGACTGCGGTTGGATCAGGAGCCGCGCACTCTTCCAGAGCGTCGAGCGCGTGCCCAAGGGCCGTTCCATGGTCCGGCAGCCTCACCTCCTGTTCCGTTCGCTTCTCGCCCAGCTTCAGCCAGAACCGTGACTTCTCCCGTCCTATCTCTTCCGCCTCACCTTCACAAAAGGCTCGTGCTGTTTCCCCATTCGAAAAGTAAGTACCGAATTTCAGCGATGAAGAACCGCAATTGAGCGTCAACACCGCCGTGTCCTGGCCTGTGCCGCCGCTCACAGCCCCCACTTCCAGTTGCGCACCTCTGGAAGATCCTCCCCGTGCTCCATCACGTATTCACGGTGCCGCTGAATGTTTTCATCCAGCCAGTTGCTCGCCTTTTCAACAATCGGCTGCAAGCGTGGAATCCGCCGAATCGCATCAAAGGCTAGCTGAAAACGGTCCATATTATTCAGAACCGTCATGTCGAAAGGCGTGGTTGTGGTCCCTTCTTCCTTGTATCCCCGAACGTGAAGGTTGTCGTGATTTTTCCGCTTGTATGTAAGCCGATGGATCAACCACGGATATCCATGAAACGCGAAAATGACCGGCCGATCTGTCGTGAATAGCTCGTCGAATTGTTGGTCCGCTAAGCCGTGAGGATGTTCGCTCGGCGGCTGCAGCGTCATGAGGTCGATCAGGTTTATCACCCGAATTCGGATATCGGGGACGAAATTGCGGAGCAGCATGACTGCGGCAAGAGTCTCAAGCGTTGGCACGTCGCCCGCGCACGCCATTACTACATCCGGATCCCCCTCATCATTGCTGGCCCACTCGAAGACGCCGAGTCCGTTCGTGCAATGCTGCACCGCAGCGTCCATATCCAGCCATACTGCCTGTGGCTGCTTGCCCGCAACGATCACGTTTACGTACTGCCGGCTCCGGAAACAATGATCCGCAACCGAAAGCAGCGTGTTGGCGTCCGGCGGCAGATAAATGCGTACGATATCACCCTTCTTATTGGCGACATGGTCTATGAATCCTGGATCTTGATGCGAAAATCCGTTGTGATCCTGGCGCCAAACGTGAGAGGACAGCAGATAATTCAGTGATGCGATTGGCGCTCGCCACGGTAGATGCTTCGTCACCTTCAGCCACTTCGCATGCTGATTAAACATGGAATCGATGATGTGGATGAAGCCTTCGTAGCAGTTGAACAATCCGTGCCGCCCCGTCAGCAGATATCCTTCCAGCCACCCCTGGCACATGTGCTCGCTCAAAACCTCGGCGACGCGTCCGTCAACCGTCAAATTTTCATCTACGGGCTCGACTTCGGCCATCCACTCCTTGCCGGTGACTTCATACACAGCATCAAGCCGGTTAGAGGCCGTTTCGTCTGGCCCGAATAACCGAAAATTACGCGAGCTCAGATTCGCTTTCATCACGTCCCGAAGGTACTGGCCCAACACGCGCGTTGCTTCCGCCTCGACTGAGCCGGGTTTCGCTACTTCAATCGCATGCTTCCTGAAATCAGGCAGCACAAGCGGCATGAGGAGTGTTCCGCCATTCGCGTGCGGATTCATTCCCATCCGCCGGTGACCCTTAGGGGCTAGTTCGGCAAGTTCAGGGCGCAGTCGTCCCTCGGCGTCGAAAAGCTTCTCCGGCTGGTAGCTGTGCATCCACTTTTCCAGAATCTTCAAATGTTGCGGATTCTCACGCACTTCGGTCACTGGAACCTGGTGCGCGCGCCAAGTGCCTTCCACAGGCTTCCCATCCACTTTTTTAGGCCCGGTCCATCCTTTCGGAGTCCTCAAAATCAGCAAAGGCCATCGCGGCCGTTCGACATTATGCCCATTTCGCGCCGCATCCTGTATCTCCCGAATCTCCTGGAGCATCTGCTCAAGCGTTGCCGTCATGCCCTGGTGCATTTTCGCCGGATCACGTCCTTCAAGAAAACGGGGCGCATATCCATAACCCGAAAACAGAGCCCGCAACTCTGCTTTCGGAATTCGTGCGAGGACCGTCGGATTCGCGATTTTGTACCCGTTCAGATGCAAAATCGGCAATACCGCGCCATCCTTTGCAGGATTGAGAAACTTATTGGCGTGCCAGCTTGTGGCTAGAGCGCCAGTCTCAGCCTCACCATCGCCTACGATGCAGGCAACCATCAGATCCGGGTTATCGAACGCCGCACCGTACGCGTGCAGCAACGAGTATCCAAGCTCGCCGCCTTCATGGATCGAGCCGGGCGTCTCCGGAGCTACGTGACTTGGTATGCCGTAGGGCCAGGAAAACTGGCGGAACAGCCGCTTGATTCCATCCCGATTCTGTTCCACGTTCGGGTAGATTTCTGTGTATGAGCCTTCCAGATATGTATGCGCCACAATTCCTGGCCCGCCATGCCCAGGACCAATGATGTACATCATGTTCAGGTCGTGCAGGCGAATGAGCCGGTTCAGGTGTGTATAAATGAAGTTCAAGCCCGCCGTCGTACCCCAATGGCCAAGCAGCCGCGGCTTGATGTCCTCTTTCGTCAAGGGACGTACCAATAGCGGATTGTCCTTTAGATAAATCTGTCCGACAGTCAGGTAGTTTGCGGCGTTCCAATAAGCATTGAGGGTTTCTACTTCTTCGGCACTGAGCGGTTCAGGCATTTAGTTTTGCTCCCCGTCCTATTGTCGACAAGGGACTCACGGAAAACTCGCTCGGCTCGTTTGTTACTCGATGCTATGGCGCAGGGACTCGGCGATCTTCGCGGGCAGCTCGGCCACTTTTTCGCGATCGCCGGCGGCGAAAGCGTCGGGCGGGATACTCGCTGCTAGCATTTGCGATCGCTGAAAGTTGTTCAGCGCTGCCTTCCAGTTTCTGCCGCCTGCAGCCGTCCCTCTCAAGGCAATAGTGCGCTGAACGTTACCGAGTTCAAGGCAATCGAGAGCAAAATTCACGGTTTCGTCCATATTTCCCGAATCGCGCGTATGGAGGGCGGCCCCTAGTGCCGCCGCCTCTTGCATTAGGCTTTGGGCTTCGCTCAGAGATCCTGCTTGAGATTTGATGACACCTGCAATCCGAAGCACCGTCTCAAGTTCTGATTGTGCGCGGAAATCGTGCGGATCCGCAGCCGCCACCTGTCGCCGCAGCTCAATCGCGCGGTTCAGATTATCGTCGGCTTCCTTGTTGTTTCCCAGTTCATGCAGGCACCAACCCAGCTCGACCAAGTCGAAAGACAGATCCATGCGTGCCGTGGGGCTCCGAGGTTGCAAAGCCAACCGTGCCTCATCAATCTGGGCTGCCCTACGATCGTGCGCCAGCGACTCAGCGTAGTTGCCCAAGCCGTAGTACACCCCCGCAATACGCTTTTCGATAAGCGCCACGTTTCTTCGCGTTTGAGACGAATTATTCTCCAGCCGCTGAATCCGCGTGTAATCATCCAGCGCCTGCCGCCAGATTGGCAGAGCTTTTTTATAGTCGGTTTCTGCGAAAGCCAGATAGAAGTGAGCAAGCGCACGATCCTTCAAGCCCTGAACGCCGGCGCTCGTACGTGCCAAATTTTTGAACAGCGCAACGGCCTCTTGGCGGATTTCCTGCACTTGCTGGACACGTGCTCGCGGAGAAAGCACTACGATGTCGTTGTCTACAAGCGCGAGTGATCGCTCTACATCCCGGTCACCGGGATCTCGCCTGTGTAGATCGGTCAACAGCGCGCGAGCCTCGTTATAACTAGCCAGTGCGCCCTCGCGATCGCCCACATTCGCCTGTTGCAAATCCCCCTGGGCCGCCCCGATCTTCATGTATGCTTTCGCCAGTTCAAGGCTAAGAGCCGAATCCTGTCCGCGATTTTTCACTAGCGCGTTCAGGTATCCCAGGCCGCGTGCGATGAGCAGTTCACGAGCGCGGCTGGAGCCGGGCAGATCCTCGATAGCATCGCCTAGCTCGAATACCACCGAATGCGCTAGTTGCCGTACCTGCTGGAAACGCATCTCGGCTTGCTGCTTTTCGCGCCAGATGATTATCCCCGAGATGATCATGGCCAGTAGCGCGATACTGCCCACAACCACAGCCCAGCGATTGCGTTTCGCGAACTTGCTGAATCGATACGCGACCGTATCCGGCGCGGCACTCACCGGAAAGCCGTCGAGAAAATCTGTAAGGTCTTCACAAAGCGCATCAACGGTGGCGTATCTTCGCTCTGGTTCTTTTCGGAGTGCCATCATCACGACGTTTTCCAAATCTGCCGGAACGTCGCCGTTTTGATGCCGTAGAGGGATTGGGGGCTTTTCAAGGGCAGCCCAGAGAGTTGCTGCGGTCCCTTCGCTGCTTCCGTATGGATGGCGGTCACTCAGCATCTGATAGAGCAACACGCCGAGAGAATAGATGTCGCTCGCAACTGTCAGCGCCTCGCCTCTCATCTGCTCGGGGCTCGCATACAAGGGAGTAAGTGGCATGCCAGTCGTCGCCTCTAGCTGCGATTCCTCCGCCACGAGTCTCGCAAGACCAAAATCCAGCAGCTTGGGGACGCCGTCATGCGTGATGAGCACGTTTCGGGGCTTCAGATCCCGGTGAATGATGAGATTACGATGCGCGTAACTTACCGCAGAACAGATCGAGATGAAGAGTTGGAGCCGTTCGCGCAGATTCAGCGCGTGCTGCTGGCAGTATTTATCCACCGGCTCGCCATCTACAAGCTCCATCGCATAGTACGGCTGGCCGGTTTCGGTCGTCCCGCCATCCAGCAGCCTCGCTATATTCGGATGATCCAGTTGCGCCAAAATCTGGCGCTCCCGCCAGAACAGCTTCGCGAATTTGTCCCCTTCAACCCCGCTCCGGATCAGCTTGACAGCTACGAACCGTTCGTACTCGCCGTCATCGCGTTTTGCGAGACAGACCACACCCATGCCGCCCCGCCCAATTTCGCGGATGATACGGTACGGGCCGGCTCGCGCAGGCAGATCATGTGCTCTCTCGGCTTCCCCCGATATGATCTTCACCGCGCCGTCATCTGGAAGCAGGTCCACGGCACGTTGGCTAAAGCCCAGAAGCTCTTTTACCTCATAACGAAGCGCGGAATCTCCGGCGCAAATGTTCGCCAGGAACTGTTCGCGCTGATCCGAAGGCACCTGGAGAGCTTGGTCGAGAATCGACTTGACCTGTTGCCAGCGTGCAGCGTTCATCCTACGTCGCTCTAGCTACGTAATCTAAGCTACGCCGCGCGTGTGCGGAGGCCCGCCTTTTCGTCCGTCTAACTCGCGGGCTAGCCACAACCGTGCGGTTCTCCATTCCCGCTTCACCGTTTTCGGAGAAACATCGATAGCCGATGCGGTCTCTTCCACGCTCAATCCGCTGAAAAAGCGCAGCTCGACGATCCGAGCCTGTCGTGGGTCAATTTGCTCGAGGCGATTTAATGCTAAATCCAACTCCTCCAGCTCGAGTGGGCGCATTTCGCCGGCCTCCGGCGCTTCAGCGGTAACGAGCAGACCCGCGCCGCGTTTCTCCGCGCTCCGGGCGATCGCGTAATTCACCAATATGCGTCGCATCATACGTGCGGCGATCCCTAGCACTTGCGCCCGGCACGACCAATCGACCTTATGTTGCTGGATCAGCCGTAAATAGGCTTCGTGAACTAGTGCGGTCGGCTGAAGCGTGTGTTCTGGCCGCTCACGGGAAAGGTACTCTCTGGCAAGTCGGCGAAGCTCCTGATAGAGCGCCGGAAGAGCGGCATCGACTGCTGGCCTCTCGGCTTTTAAGACATCGAACTCACTCGCTCGGCTGCTGTGCTCGGACATTGCCTACGCTCAAAGTCTAACCAAACTCTTCAGGTTAGATCTATGGCGAGTCCTCACGGCTCACACACAGTTGACGCCTCCACACGCCCGTCGTTTTCTCGTAGTTTTCCCTGGCCCGAAACATGCGAATTTCATGCGTTACCCAATAGAGACGTTCCATTCGGCTGAAATTTTGGGAAGAGCCCGGAGGAGTTAAACCTTTTATTCTCTTCGGAGGCGGTTGCTCCGCCCAAGCTAGGTCGACTTCGATTTGGAGGAGTGGGCTAACCGGTACACCCGGTGATGCTCGGCCGGCAGCCTTCTTTGCTCGCAGAAGGTTGCCGGTTTTTCTTTGCAATCACTTCACCTAAGCGCCCAGCAAACCTTTTCACGAAAGCGCTCCCGCCTGCAATAGCTGCTCGGCCTGCTTCAACGCCTCGGCCGTGATGCGTTCGCCCGACAGCATCCGCCCAATCTCTCTCGCGCGTTCATCCCGCCCCAATTCCTCGATTGCCGTAGTCACCCGGCCCTTCTTCTCGCGTTTTGAGACTGCATAATGGTGATCCGCAAATCCTGCGATTTGGGCTAAGTGCGTCACGCAGATTACCTGGTTCCGTCGGGACAGCGCCTTGAGCCGTCTGCCCACCGCCGCAGCGGCCGCGCCGCCCACTCCCGCGTCCACTTCATCAAACACCAGCGTGGGTACGCCCGGATGCCGATCCGCATCTCCGATCGCTGTCTTCAGAGCAAGCGCAATCCGCGATAACTCTCCCCCGGAGGCGATCTTTTCGAGCGGCTTCGGCTCTTCGCCGCGATTCGGCGATACCAGAAAGACGATTTCATCCGCTCCCGAAGCTGTCCATCCCGTCGGTCTGACCGATACCTGAAATTGCGTCCCGGACATCGCCAGACTCTTCAGCTCGCTTTCTACCTGCTTGCTCAAGCGTTCCGCGGCCGCGTGCCGGGCTTGGCTCAATTCAGCCGCCAGCCGCTCATACTCCTGCGCCAACTCGGCCTGCTGTTTTTCAACTGACGCTCGGTGCTCGCTCGCATTTTCGACTTCATCGGCGCGCCGCCTCACATCTTCCAGGAACGCCAGCACCTCCTCGATCGACCCGCCATACTTCCGCTTCAATCGGTCTAGCGCTGCGAGCCGCGTCTCTACCTCGTCCAACCGTCCTGGATCGCCTTCCAGCCGGCCCAAGTAATCGCGTAAGGCGTAAGCTGCCTCATCCACCATCACGGCTGCCTGCTTCAGCGATGCACTCGTCTCGGCAACGCTCCCATCAATCCGCGCCAACTCTTCAACTCGCTTTAGCGCTTGCCGCAATTGGGTCGTCGCACTGTCGGGCGATTCATAAAGCAAGCTGAA
>JBJMGM010000128.1:0-13951 GCA_045807905.1 Bryobacteraceae bacterium
ATGAATTTCGATGAAGTTATATGCGAAGTATCCGAGCGCCACGGCTGCCGTCCCCGCGACTTTTCAGCTCGGCCATAACCCGCGAAATCTCGGCTGCTCTCGGCGGCTTCGGTTCATTCGCTTCATGCCGCTCAGTTGATTCTCGAAGAAGTTGGTGTGCGAGTTGATTTAGGTCACGTGGTCTTCGGCCCTGTAAACTTAAGCGCTTGCGCGTAAATCAAGCATGTCACGCGTTGCATGAGCCGTTCAAGCTGCAAAATTTCAAAGTAGCCCAGTACGCGAATTCAAGGTTAAATAGGGTTTGGATCATAATGCCCGCATCCCCCGCAGATTCGCGTACTCGCGTCCTGGTCGTGGATGATGACCTGAAGCTTTGCCGATTGATTCGCGATTACCTGGAACCGATGGGCTACCAAGTTACAGCGGCGCA
Source organism: Bryobacteraceae bacterium (assembly GCA_045807905.1). Lineage (GTDB taxonomy): Bacteria > Acidobacteriota > Terriglobia > Bryobacterales > Bryobacteraceae > Bog-105. The sequence continues at coordinate 431 of JBJMGM010000128.1, forward strand.
TACCGGTCCGGACGGCCTGGACATGGCTCTTCGTGAGCCGTTCTCCGCGCTGATTCTCGACGTCATGTTGCCCGGTATGGACGGTTTCGATGTCTTGCGCCATCTCCGTGCAAAATCGAACGTGCCTGTCCTCATGCTCACCGGCGTGGGTGAGGAACCCGACCGCATTGTGGGCCTCGAACTTGGAGCCGATGATTACTTGCCTAAGACGTTCTCCACTCGAGAACTGCTTGCACGGCTGCGCGCTGTGATTCGACGGTCCCTCATCACTTCTCTGGAAAAAGAGCAGCACGCCTCGTCGCCAGTCATAATTGGCAATCTCCGCATAGATCAGGAGTCTCGGGTCGCATCGCTCAACGGCGCTACTCTGCCGCTAACTGCGGTTGAATTCGATCTGCTCCTTTCTCTGGCCAAGGCCGCTGGCCGGGTAAAGACACGTGAGCAACTACTGCTCGAAGTCGCCGATCGCAACTTCGACGTGTTCGATCGTTCCATCGACGTGCACATTTCCTCCATTCGGAAAAAGCTCGGAGACGATCGAAAATCACCCGATTTCATCGTTACGGTTCGCAGCGTAGGGTACATGATGCGCAAGCCCGGAACGGAATCGTCATCGTGACGCCGCGCGGATCGCTTTCCGTAAAAATCCTCTTCTTTGCGTTCCTGAATGTACTTTTGCTCGCTCTCGTATTTTTAGTTTTCGCGCGGGTTCAGTTTCGGTTTGGCTTAGGCTCTTTCCTACTCGCCTCGGCACGCGATCGAATGCTTTCTGCTTCGCAGCTGGTTGGTTTGCAATTGCCGAATTTTCCGCCGAGTGCCTGGAATCAAGTGCTGGCCCAACATTCGGCCGGCTACCCGGCTAAATGGTACCTGTTCGATTCCGCCGCGAACCAGCTCGCAGGTCAGCGCGTCACTCTGCCTGCCCATGTGATCCAAGCCATCCGCCGCGATCCATACGCAACTGCCGAGGCCTCTCACGTCGCTCCTTCTTCGCCTCAAGAACCTCTCGAACGCTCCCGCGCCATGCTGTTCTGGATGAATACCGGTGCGGCTCAGTATTGGGCAGGCGTACGTCTACCCATCTGGACGCCGGGCACAAGCGAACCCATCCATGCCACGCTCCTCTGGCGCTTTTCCTCTTTGTGGACGAATCCCTTCTTCTTTGACTACCGGCCCTGGTTGCTGGTTGTGGTTGCCGTCATGCTGGTTTCCTTTTTCTGCTGGCTTCCTCTCATTCGCGGGCTCACCAGCTCCATCAGCCAGCTCACGCGCGCTACCGGCCAGATCGCTGAAGGTCACTTTGAAATTGAGCTGCCGGTCAACCGCCTTGATGAGCTCGGCCGCTTGAGCGATTCCATTAACCGCATGGCGCACCGGCTTGCCGGCTTTGTGCACGGCCAGAAGCGTTTTCTCGGAGACATCGCGCACGAGCTTTGCTCTCCTCTGGCCCGCATCCAGGTTGCGCTTGGTATCCTCGAGCAGCGTGCCGAAGACCGCCAGCTCGAATACATAACGGACCTGCGGCAAGAAGTCGAACACATGTCCGGTCTCGTGCATGAGCTACTGTCGTTTTCAAAAGCCCAGATAGGTGCTGGAACAGATCTCACGCGAGTAAACGTAGCCGACACCGTACGCCGTGTGCTCCAGCGGGAAGCGTCCGATCAAACTGCGGTAGAAACACACATAGGCGAAACGCTTGATGTAATCGCGCAGCCCGATTATCTGTTCCGCTCCTTGGCCAACATTCTGCGCAATGCGATTCGGTATGCCGGCCACGCCGGGCCGATTACCGTATCGGCGAAAAATGGCGATGGCAAAGTAACCATCACCGTCGCCGACAGCGGGCCGGGCCTTCCCGAATGCGAACTGGGAGAGATCTTCAAGCCTTTCTACCGCCCCGATTCTGCTCGTCAGCGCGAGACTGGCGGTGCCGGACTCGGTCTGGCAATCGTCAAGACCTGCATCGAGGCTTGCGGTGGCGCCGTAAGATGCCGTAACCGCTCACCAAACGGGCTCGAGGTCGAGATCTCCCTTCGTGCGCCACCGGCTGCAATTCACTCAAAGCGTTCTTAAGCACACTCGACCGTTCTTCGCGCCTCGGGCGCGGCTGCGTACCTCCGCACCACGAATGACGAAGCTTGGCCGTCACTCTACCCGTAACGCCTCAATTGGATCGATCACCGTCGCCCTCCGCGCAGGAACATAACTTGCCAGCAAGGCAGCGGCTACGAGAACCACAGGCACTACCAAATAAGTAACTGGATCGATTGGGCTGATCTGAAACAGGAGTGCCGACATTAGACGTGTCACTCCCATCGCTGCCGCAATCCCACACGCTACCCCGATGCTCGTCAGCAATAGGCCATGTCGAACGAACATTCGCCTGAGGCTACCTTGCTGTGCTCCCAGTGCCATCCGGATTCCAATCTCCCGTGTGCGCTGCGAAACCGAATAAGAAATCACGCCGTAAATCCCGACGATTCCGAGCAGCAACGCCATAGCTGATGCGATCGCCAGCATCAGCAGCGTGAACGAGGTTCGCGCCATCGACTTAGCGTAGATCTCCTTCACTGTGCGCACGTTTGCGATCGGCACATTCGCATTCACCGACCACACCGCGCGCCTGACTTCTGCCAGAAAGCCGCTGGAACTGGTTCTCGAGCTTCGAATCGCAAAACTCTGGCCACGCCGAAGGACCACTGCCTGGCCCCAAAAATCCTTCACCATCATCGGCCAGTAAACAATCGTCGGCGCCTTTTGGTCTACACCGTTATCCCGCTCGTTACCGGCAACGCCAATGATCGCTCGCCAGGGCGCTTTCGGGGTCTCGTGAATTCGTTTTCCAATCGCTGCCGCCGCGCTGCCCCAATACTCGCGCGCGAAGTTCTCGGACACTAGGACGACCGGTCGCTTGTCGTAAATATCCGTCCACGTGAGGTCGCGCCCAGCCATCAGCGAATTGCCCATGGTCTTGAACATCCCGGGCGAAATGAATTTAAATCGCCGCAATGGGGGTATGCGTCCTTCAGAACCAGGCCGGTCTTCAGCAAAAATCGGGTCATTGTCGGTCTCTCCATCCATCGTGATGGAATTCGAGAGACCCACCGATTGGACGCCGGGAACTGCTGCTACCTTCTGCACCATCTCGCCATACATGCGCGCAGCGCGGTCTGGCTCGGGTACTTGCGCGTCTGGGATATACACCCGGAATGTCAGGATTTCCTCTGGTGCTGTGAATCCAGGCTGAACATGTTTCAACGCCTGGAATGTGCGAATCATCAGACCCGAGCTGATGAGCAGCACTAAAGCCAACGCGACCTGCACCACAACGAGTGAGCTCCGTGCCCGATGCCGTTGCCTGCCCTCACTCGATGTCCGCCCTCCTTCTCGCAATGCGGTACCTAACTGTGGTCCGGCATGCTTGAACACGGGTACCAGACCGAACACAATACCGGCGATAAAAGAAATGACCACGGTGAAAAGCAGGACTGGAGCGTCGATCGAAAGCTCGTCCAGCCGTGGAAGATTCGCGGGCCCTAAGGCTACCAAGACGCGCAAGGCAGCGTAAGCAAGCGCTAAGCCCAGCGCTCCCCCCATCACTCCCAGCGTGACACTCTCTGCTAAAAGGTCGCGCGCGATCCGCAAGCGCCCGGCCCCCAGCGCAGCTCGAATCGCGAGTTCCTGTTGCCGTCCTTCGGCCCTTACCAACAGCAAATTGCCCACGTTCGCGCACGCAATAAACAGCACAATGCCAACCACTCCCATCAGGACCCACAGCACCGTTCCCACATCGCCCACGACATCCTGTATCAGAGGTCGTACGTTCGGGCCGAGCCGCGCACTCTTCAACATCTCCAGACTCATTCCCGGTGCGGGACGGAACTTCTGGATCATGAGCGGAAGCATGCGGGCCACGTCCGCATTGGCTTGGGCGATCGTTGCCCCCGGCTTGAGTCTCGCGATTGCTTGGTAGCTAAAATTTCCAATGAACGCTTCGCTGCGATTGAGCTGTAAGGGGAGTACCAGCGCGGCTTTCAAATTCATGAACTGGAAACGCTGCGGCAATACACCGATCACCTCTCGTGCGCGTCCGTCTACAACGATCCGGCGCCCCATCGCTGAAGGGCTCCCACCGAATCGCCTCTGCCAATACCCATAGGTCAGCATCACGGTCGCCGGACTGCCGGGCGAATCATCTTTGCGCGTAAAATTCCGTCCTATAATCGGGCGCACGCCGAGAATCGCAAGCGTACCGTCGGTGACATCCAGGCCGTCTACCTGCTCCGGCTCCGCCAGTCCCGTAACGCTTACGGAATCACCGCGCCACAGTCCGATGTCCTCGAACGTGCGGTTCTCCTCGCGGAAGGTGAAGTAGGTTGAGGGGGACGCGTTCACATCTTTCCACCCCAGGCCCGGCGCGTTCTCCCAGACACCGACCAACTGGTCAGGATTGGGGTATGGGAGCGGCTTCAGAAGGATCCCTCGCACGACACTGAAAATTGCGCTATTCGCGCCAATTCCAACGGCGAGCGTTATCAGAGTGATTGCGGTAAACAGCGGCGCACGCGCCAGTCTGCGGAAAACGTGCTTTAGCTGATCTGTGAAGGATCCCATTACCAGAGGAATACGCTTTAGTCGGAACAGAGTTCCGAAATTTTGGCGCGCCCGAAATCCGAGCCCAATCGGACCGCATCCGGCCCGCGACAATCGGGCGGTCCTTACCGGCGAATGGAGATCACCCCCGCAAATGGGTTCGTATTTTCAAATTGGAAGGTGCGTCTCTGGTTGAGTTCGTTTGGCAAAAACGGCCAAGCCATGCAATTCCGATCTCAATTCAACAACTTGCAAGGAATGCCGCGCCCGCATCCGCACACCCGGCCCGCACAATTAGCCATCCGCCATACCTGGCAATGGACTTAAACACGTGGACAGTTCGTTTCGTAATTCAATGCCTGACCTCTCCCGATTGGGTTTCGTTTCGTTAGGGCATGATTTTGAAGAAACCGTCGTCCCAGCCTTGGGCGGGCACGCTAGAATGGCATACTTCATGCGCCCCGATATCCTTGCTCTCGTACTTCTCTCTTTATGTGCCGTGGTTCCCGTTGCTGCGCAGACAAAATCCCAGGAAGTTCGCGAAAAGCGAATCGAACAGTCTCAGCCGCTCGACAAAGAGAAGGAAAAAAAGGAACAACACGGAATGCAATATCGCGTGATCGGCCCGTTTCGCGGCGGCCGCTCGCTAACCGCGTCCGGTGTTCCCGCCGATGCGAATACCTGGTATTTCGGCTCCACCGGCGGGGGGATCTGGAAATCTACAGACGCCGCGATCACATGGAAACCTATCTTTGATCACGAAAAATCGTCCTCTATCGGCAGTCTTGCGGTTGCTCCTTCTGATCCTAATGTGATCTATGCCGGCACAGGCGAAGCGTGTATCCGCGGGAATCTCGCGCAGGGGGACGGTGTTTACAAGTCCGTCGATGCCGGGAAGACCTGGAAAAACATTGGCCTGAAGGATTCGCGCACAATCGGGAAACTCATCGTTCACCCGAGCAATCCTGATATCGTCTACGTCGCGGCTCTGGGGCACCCCTACGGGCCGAATCCTGAGCGTGGCGTGTTTCGCACATTGGATGGCGGAAAGACCTGGGAAAAGGTGCTCTTCGCCAATGACAATACGGGTGCCGTAGACGTCACGTTTGATCCACACAATCCTCGCATTCTCTTCGCGTCCATGTGGCAGGTCCGACGTCAACCCTGGATCCTCAGTAGCGGCGGGCCAGGGAGCGGGCTATATCGCTCGATTGACGGCGGCGATACATGGAAACAAATCAAAGGTGAAGGACTCCCGGAGGGACCATACGGCAAAATCGGCGTGGCGGTGGCCGCTAATTCGGACCGTGTCTGGGCTCTGATCGAAGCCAAACAGGGCGGGCTCTATCGGTCAGATGATGGTGGCGATACATGGCGCCTCATCAATCCGGACGATCGCTTCACCCAGCGTGCCTGGTATTACATGCACATCATCGCCGATCCGAAAGATTCCAACACTGTGTACATTCTAAACGTGGATTTTCATCGCTCAACGGATGGCGGTCACACGTTCAATAAGATCAAGGTTCCGCACGGCGACAATCACGGCCTGTGGATTGACCCGCAGAATACCGATCGCATGATCCAGTCTGACGATGGCGGCGCAACCGTTACCTTCGATGGTGGCGACCATTGGACGCCGGAGAGCAATCAGCCTACCGCGCAGTTCTATCACGTCATCGCTGATAATCGCTTCCCGTATTACCTCTATGGCGCGCAGCAGGACAACACTACCGTGGCAATCGCCAGCCGCGACCCCGAGGGAGAGATTGATCGCCAGGATTGGTATCCGGTTGGCGGCGGCGAAGCAGGCTACATCGCGCCCGATCCGCGCGACCCTATGATTGTCTACGCAGGCGATTACCAGGGCAATATCACTCGATTCGACAAGCGGACGGCACAACTTCGGAACATCACCGTTCATCCGGTTCTCAGTGATGCCAAAGGCGCGGGTGTGCTCGAACACCGCTTTCAATGGACAGCGCCACTGCTGATCTCACCGCATGACCCGAACACCGTCTACCATGCCGCCGAGCGCATCTTCAAAACCACCGACGGCGGTAGTCACTGGGAAGCGATCAGCCCTGACCTGACCCGCAATGACAAAACCAAACAGCAGCCCTCCGGAGGTCCGATCACGATTGACGACACCGGGACCGAATATTACGACACAATCTTCGCCCTTGCCGAGTCGCCGCTCGAAAAAGGACTGATCTGGGCAGGCACGGACGACGGCCTGATTCATGTCACTCGCGATGGCGGCAAGAGCTGGAACAACATCACTCCCAAAGATCTTCCGGAATGGAGCAAAATTAGCCAGATTGATGCTTCTCCGCACGATGCTGGAACCGCTTGGGTCGCGGTTGACCGCCACGCGAACGATGACCTCAAGCCGTACGTCTACTCGACGGCCAACTATGGAAAGACCTGGAAAAAACTCGTCAACGGCATTCCTGATGCTTCATTTGTGCGCGCGGTCCGTGAGGATCCGAAGCGCAAAGGCCTTCTGTTTGCCGGAACCGAAACCGGGGTGTTCTGGTCGAAAGATGCCGGCCAAAACTGGGCCTCGCTGCAACTCAATCTGCCAACCGTGCCGATTCACGATCTTATGGTCAAGGATAATGACCTGCTTCTTGCAACCCATGGGCGCTCGTTCTGGATTCTGGATGACGTCTCACCGTTGCGGCAGGCGAGTGATGAGTCGGCAAAGGCCGATATGTGGCTTTATGAACCGGCTGCCGCTCTGCGCGTACACTCGCCCGCGCCTCCGGATGAACCGTCGCTTACTGCAGGAGAGAATCCGCCTCCGGGTGCGGTCATCTATGCCTTTACGAAAACGAAACCCAAGCACGCCAAGCTCGATATTCTGGATGCCGCGGGCAAGGTGATCCGCACCTATTCGTCCGACATAGATAAAGAGACCGATGAACAGCTTGACCCCGAAGACGAAAAGCCGAAGAAGCAACTCGAGCTGAAGCCCGGCATGAACCGTGTGGTTTGGGACCTGCGCTACGAAGGTGCTCCGCGGGTTGAGAATTACTGGCTCTACGAATACGAGACAGGATCGAAAGGACCCATGGCTCTACCCGGCAAATATGATGTTCGGCTGATTGCTGACGGTCGAACTTTCACGGCAGCGCTGGAACTCAAACTTGATCCTCGCCTCAATGTGCCGCGTGAAGATCTCGAAAAGCAGTTTACGCTGCTGATGGACATTCGGAGCCAGCTCACACGCGTTTACAATTTGGCAAACGAAGTGATTGATCTGCGTAAGCAGCTTACCGATATGAAGAAGCGTCTCGATCCCGATCGCGCCAAGCCGCTGATACTTGAGGCGCAGGCGCTCGATGAGAGATTGGGGGCACTTCAAAACCAGCTCGTTAACACGAAAGTTCGAGCCAACGAAGATTCGCTCAAGTTCGGACTCGGGATAGATGGAAATCTAGCAGATCTGGCCATCATTGTCGGCGGCAATTCGGACGCAGCGCCCACCGAAGCCTCGGTCCAGCAGTTTGCAAAAGTAAAGGCCGATGTAGATGGGTACGCACAGCATTGGGCGTCTATGGTGAAAGACGAGATCCCAAAATTCCAGCAAACTGCACAGCAGGAAAAATTAGGTCCGCTGATTGTAAGAGATCCGTCAGCAGCCCTTAGTGGGGCTGCAAAGTGATCGCTTGAGCAGAGCGAGAGCGCGGGATAACGGCAATGGCGAGCGCTCCCAAAACAGCGATGCCAAACACTACGATCATGGCGGCAAAGTAGCTGCCATAATGTTGCCGCAAAACTGAAACCAGATAGGGGCACCAGGTTTGCCCGATAGTATTTAACGGCAGGATGATGCCCATGGCGCGTGACAAAGTGTTAACGCCGAACTGCTCGGCAGCCATGAGTGGAATCAGAATGTAATCGGCGCCCATCGAAAAGCCGAAGACGATCGAGAACATGTAGAGCGATGCATCATCCCCGGGTCTGATCGAGAGCAGAAGAAGAATACTGGCTGCGACAACAACGTAGGTCGCGGTCATGACCCATTTCTTCGAAAACAGATCCGCCAAAAAGCCGACACTCAATCGCCCGATAATGCTCGACCATAAAATCAGGACCGACGCCGTCGTCCATGTGGCATTCAATATCTTTTGATCGGTAAACCCTTCATCCCGAAACACGAACTTCATGTGCATATTGATGCACCCGATCGAGCTAATCGAGCAGATGCTGCCAATCAGGAGCAGCCAGAATGATCCGCTATGAAGCAAGCGCAAAAAACCTTGTGGACCGAGTTTCATATCCGCAGTGGGATGGTCGGCGCCATCAGGGTACTGCCCAATTTCGCCAGGCTTGTCTTTGAGTAAGAAAATAGCGAGAGGCCAGGTGATGAACATCAGGGCGCCGAGGGCCATCAACGCTGCTCGAAAGCCATACCTCTCGGTGAAAAAGCGCACAAAGAAGGACCCCAGCCCTCCGAGTAATCCAACGCCGACGTAAACGAGTCCCATGGCTCTGCCGCGCTTTTTGTGGAACCAGTAGGAGACCAGAATTTGATGTGGAATGGGACCTGAAACGATGTACCCAAGGGTGTAAAAAAAGTACAGGAGGAAATAGACCGCGAGCGATTCTCTCATAGCTCCGAACCCGAAGAATGCGACCGCCGTCAACCCAGTTCCCACGACGATAAGCTTTCGCGGGCTAAAATGCGGAACGACCAGCGGACCGACCCAAACGGTGAGCAGAGCTGCGATCGGAAATCCTAGAGTGATCTGGCTCAGGTCCCAATGGAACGCCTTCTGGAAATAGTCGTAGAAGAAAGGGAGATTGTAGTATGGGATGCCAAGTGCGATACCAAGCGTTATGAATGCGGTTGCAACGATCCGCCAGCCGTAGAAACGCGGAGCACTTATCGCCTTGTCATAAACTCGCATGACCACCTCGAAACCCATTGCCCTCGTCACGGGCGGCAGCCGCGGAATTGGGCGTGCCATCGTCGGAGAGCTTTCAAAGACTCACGACGTTGTCGGCACGTACAACTCGAACCGCCGGGCGGCTGAATCTGTAGCCGCTTCCACCGGAGCAATCATGTTACCTTGCCAGCTCGGTGACCTCGATTCCTGTCATCGCCTGTTTGAATCCGTGAAACAGCGTTTCCCCGCGGTTCACCTGCTAATTAACAATGCCGCAATGGCCTCGCGCGAACGCCGCGACATCTTGGATGCAACTCCCGATAGTTTAGATGAGATTCTCGCAGCCAACCTCAAGGGGCCCTATTTTCTGACGCAGCAGATCGCCCGCTGGATGCTGGAAGGGCACTCCGGGCGTATCGTTTTCGTTGGCTCAATCTCCAGCTTCACGGCTTCTGTGAACCGCGGCGAGTACTGTATGGCAAAGGCCGCGCTCAGTATGGCAGTCAAGCTGTTTGCAGCCCGGCTGGCTGGAAATGGGATTCCGGTTTTTGAAATACAGCCGGGAATCATCCGAACCGATATGATCGCTCCGGCGCTCGCTGCCTACGAAGAGAAAATTTCCCAAGGGTTGCTGCCTCAACGGCGCATGGGCGAACCCGTCGATGTCGCAAATGCTGTTCGCGCGATTGCAGACGGCAAATTAGACTACTGTACTGGGCAGGTGATTCACGTGGATGGCGGTTTCCATCTGCGCATCCTTTAACTATGATCATTGCGGACCTTGCAACCATCGCTGGACGAACATATCCCGCACGCAGGCTGACCCAAAACCTGGTTGGTGGCGCGAGCCCCATTCAGGCCGACAGCTTTTCACTCGGACATGTCACCCTCGAACCAAACGGCGGTCAGGTGCCTTGGCACAATCAGGACCAGGAAGAGATCTACTTCATTGTTGAAGGGCAGGGCGAGATGTGCGTCGGCGACGAGCGAACCGCTATTCGCGCCGGACAAGCCGTCTACATTCCTCCGCGCGTGTTCCATCAGCTAACGAACACCGGATCTAGTCCCATCCGCATGATCTACTGTTACGGGCCGGCTGGAGACGTGGCACATTGGCGGCAGGAACTCGAGGGCACGCTGCCTCGCGCTGGTATTGAAGCCCCGCCGCTTCCCGACGGGGCTTCTCCCCAATACACCGGAAGAATTGATAACGCGCCATGAAGAGCGAAAAGATTCATTCGGTCGGCATCATCATGAACGGCGTTACCGGGCGCATGGGTCTGAACCAACACCTGCGGCGCTCGATTTTTGCACTCATCGAGCAGGGCGGTGTTCGAATTTCCGAAGATGAAACAATCATCCCGCGTCCTCTGCTCATGGGTCGCAACGCTCACAAGTTGGAGGCCATTTCCCGGGAGTTCGGTGGGATACCATATTCGACCGATTTCGACCAAGCTCTCGCAGATCCGCAATACGCAATCTACTTCGACGCGCAGATTACGGGCGCGCGGCCCAACGCAGTTTGCAAGGCGATTGCGGCAGGCAAGCACGTGTATTGCGAGAAGCCGATTGCGAGCTCGACCGAAACAGCACTGGAACTGTATCGGCTCGCCGTCAAGGCGGGCGTCAAACATGGCGTTGTGCAAGATAAGCTCTGGCTGCCCGGCTTGTTGAAATTGCAAACCTTGCGCGATCTCGGTTTCCTTGGCCGAATGCTCTCGGTTCGCGGCGAGTTTGGCTACTGGGTCTTCGAAGGCGACCTCATTCCTGCGCAGCGCCCCTCCTGGAACTATCGAAAAGAAGACGGCGGCGGAATCATCCTAGACATGCTGTGCCACTGGCGGTATGTGCTCGATAACCTGTTCGGAAGCGTAAAGGCTGTCTCCTGCGTTGGCGCGACTCACATGCCCGAACGTCGCGACGAATCCGGGAATGTCTATTCATGCACTTCCGATGATTCCGCCTACGCGACTTTTGCGCTCGATTCCGGCATCCTTGCGCAGTTCAATTCCTCATGGTCGACGCGTGTGCGCCGCGACGACCTGCTTACGGTTCAAGTCGATGGCACACGAGGGTCGGCGGTAGCAGGACTTCGTGATTGTTGGATTCAACCTTACGCTGCGACTCCCCGGCCCGTCTGGAATCCCGACGTGCCGAGCGCCCTGAATTACTTTGATACGTGGCAAAAGGTGCCGGAGCAGACCTCTTTCGACAACGCTTTCAAACGGCAATGGGAGCTGTTTCTGCGCCATGTTGTGAAAGACGAGCCATTTCGTTGGGACCTCTACGAAGGCGCTAAGGGAGTGCAGCTTGCAGAAAAGGGCCTCGAGTCATGGCAGAAACGCTGCTGGATCGACCTGCCAACGTTAGAGCGCTAGTTGAGCTGGCGCTCCAGAATGCTCTGGCTATTGTTTATTGAACACCAGGAGTCCGCCAACCGGCTTCCCCTCGAGGTCTGCACCGGTCACCTTCACACGTAAGATCTTGCCATCTTCGGACACGTTCGAATGAGACGACCGCATCACTTTCCCGGCCTTCTTATACGTCACTTCGCGTGTGTGGGAGTTGACGAGTTTTGAGGAAACGGAGTCGAAGGGGCCCTCCTGCATTTCTCCCGTACCTCCCTGCTTGGGCAGTGTGTACTTGAGCGAGATGGGCGACCCATCCGCAAACGTGCCGCTGACCGTGGTCTGAAAATCGTCGCCTTGTTGCTCGATGACGATGGTCTCATCTTTGGGGAGTGCGGTGCTAGTGTATTTTGATTCCGTGTGGTTGAGTTTCCAAGTGCCTATCCAAGGGCTGGCCGCGGACAGCGCCGTAGCAAACACAATCAGGGCGGATACAGAAACTAGCTTGCGCATGTGGGACTCCTCGCTGGTCCCAAAGAATTATAGCTCCAAAAGAGTTTTTGGCGCGGAGTGGCCGCTCGCGTAGCATGATGGAGACAGATGGGGAGTGTCTCGGCAATTATCCCGACGTGGAATAGGGCTGACTTGCTCAACTCGATCCTCACCAGTCTGGGTGCGCAGACGCGGCCGCCGGATCAGGTGATTGTCATTGACAACGGCAGCACGGATGCGACGCAATTAGTCGCTCGGGAATTTGGGGTGGATGTGGTCGTGTTCCCGGAAAATCGCGGCTTCGCGGCGGCTGTGAACGAGGGAGTCAGGCGGGCGAACGGTGAATGGCTGCTGGTTTTGAATAACGATGTGGTGCTGGAGCCGGAGTGGCTGCAACGCTTGCTGGCCAGCGCCGAGCAGGAGAACGCCCTGTTCGCAGCCGGCAAACTGCTGCGGATGGATGCGCAAACCCTTGACGGCAGTTGGGACCTGGTCTCGCGGGCCGCGTACGCCTGGCGTTGCGGGTTTGGGCGTCCGGATGGAGCTGTTTGGTCGATCAGGCGAAAAATCTCATTTGTGCCGATGACCGCGGCACTTTTTCATCGCCGGGTTTTTGAGGAAATCGGACTACTCGAGACCCGGTTCGAATCGTACTACGAAGACGTGGATTTCGGTGTGCGCTGCGTGTTGGCCGGACTCGAAGGAATTTACGAACCTGCGGCAGTGGCGATGCACATGGGAAAGAGCACATTCGGAAAAGGCGACCGGCGGGTGATGTTTTTGAGCGCGCGGAACCAAGTATTGCTGTTGGCAAAACATTACCCGGCGGAGAGCCTACGGCGATTTGCTTGGCCGATTTTGGTGGGCCAGATACTGGCTGTGCTGGCTGCGGCGAAAAAGGGGCATTTGGTCGCGGCTCTGCGGGGCAAGTGGGATGGATTGCGGCAATGGTCTAGATTCAGAAGTGAAGTGAGACCCAGGAACGCAATTGAAGCCGCATTTTCCCAAAGCGAACTGGAGATTAGGACGTTGCAAAAGCAGATTGGATTCGATCTGTACTGGCGATTTTATTTCAGCTTGGTCCGATCACAGTAAATTATGGCGCTCCCTGAGCTGACGAAGACTCGCCCATTTGGAGTTCTTTCAAGAGCGGGCCGACATCATAGAGCTTTCGGAGCGTTTCAGTGAGG
>JBJMGM010000129.1:0-34997 GCA_045807905.1 Bryobacteraceae bacterium
GCCACCCTCGACATCGACGACGCTTTTCTGCATCGGAGGATCGACGACTCCGCTGGCAAATTCTGATCGCAGGATGCGGCGAACATGGTCGTCCAGCTCAGTCATCGGAACCTTGCCCGACTGGACGGCTTCCTTCAGCTTTTCCCCGAAGAACAGATCTTCAGGCTCCTCATTGTCCAATCCCGCGGACGACGCCTTCACAGTGCTGTGCGTGCCGCCCCAGTCGGACACTACAAAGCCTTTGAAACTCCAGTCTTTTTTTGAGCACGTCAGTTAGCAGGTAGTTGTTCTCGCAGGCGTAAGTGCCCGTTCACTGCGTTATACGAGCACGTGACCGCCGCGGGATTCCCGATTTCGATTCCGATCTCGAATGCAAGCAGGTCGCTTTCGCGCATCGCGCGCTTGCTAATGGTTGCGTTTACCCCGTTACGGCCACTTTCTTGTTCGCTCACCGCGTAATGCTTGATATCACCGATCACATGTTGGGCCTGCTCGCATTTGATGCGGTTGCCAACCAGCGTGCCAGCCAAGATGGGTCTTCGCCCTGGTCTTCGAAAGTCCTGCCGTTGCGCGGCTCGCGAGTTATATTCACGCCACCACCGAGCGTCATGTTGTAGCCTTTCGCGCAGCTCGCGTCCGATCAAGGCGCCGTACTCACATGCCGCGTTGGTGTCCCAGCTTGCGGCCGCCGCAATGTTCCATGGCAACGCGGTCGAGTAGCGGGCATTTTGCGCGCTGCTCCGTACTCCATAGGCCGCATCGCTCATGTGGATCATCGGAATGCCCAGCCTCGGTACACCCAGCACAAAACCGGTTCCCCGTTCCCGAGATAGGCGTTTGGGAATGTCTTGCCAGCCAGGCATGCCATGGCCGTGTAGCAGATTCATCTTCTCGTCAAGTGTCATTTCCTTCAGCACCATGCCGGCACGTTCATCGACGACAGCCTCGCATCGTCCACGGTTGATTTATGGCGGGATGACTGTCTTGCCCCACCATTTATATCGTGATACGATACAAAAGTGCCCTCGTTAGAAGTACCTCAACAAAATCTGTCACTTGCCGACTATCGGAAGCTCTCCGAATTCCGTTATCGCATTCGGCAATTCCTTCATTTCAGTGAAGAAGCGGCCCGCCTAAGCGGCATCGAGCCACAACAGCATCAGGTTTTATTAGCAATAAAAGGACTGCCGGAAGGCACGCGCCCGACCGTCACGGCAGTTTCGTCGCGTCTCTGTCTTCGGCATCACAGCACAGTGGAACTCATCAATCGCTTAGTTGAGCGTGGCGTGGTGATACGCCGCCACAGCGAAGAAGATCGCCGCGAAGTCTTAATAGAGCTTACCGCTCGCGGCGAGCAGTTGTTACGTATGCTCTCAGTGCTGCATTGGGAAGAACTGCAGAATTCCGGCCCAGCACTTTCCGAAGCGCTTCAAGCTGTCGTGCATAACGGTACTGAAGATGGGAGAAGACTTACATGAGCGGTGTGAGCGCAAGTCGGCCAGGCGGCAAAAAGAAAAAAGCAGTGGAAGAGTTGGGCGACTTTACGACCACCCCACGAGTATTGCCAATTTCGCTGATGGCAATTGTAATTGGGCTGATCAGTTCGGGCGTTGCGTGGCTCCTTTTAAAGCTGATCGGATTTTTTACCAACCTCTTCTATTACCAGCGCATTGATAGCGCGCTGTCCTCTCCGGCGGGCAATCATCTGGGCGTATTTGCTGTAGCGGTGCCGGTCATCGGTTCGTTGATCGTCGGCCTGATGGCCCGCTATGGATCGGAACGCATTCGAGGACATGGCATTCCTGAGGCAATTGAATCGATATTGATGAACGGTAGCCGCGTTCGACCGCGCTTAGCGGTCCTCAAGCCACTTTCCGCAGCCATTTCTATCGGCTCGGGCGGCCCGTTTGGCGCAGAGGGACCGATCATCATGACGGGCGGCGCCTTCGGATCAATGATTGCCCAATTTTTCCATCTGACCAGCGCGGAGCGCAAGACGCTACTCGTGGCCGGGGCGGCAGCAGGTATGTCGGCGACCTTTGCAGCGCCGCTTGCGGCTGTCCTACTCGCGGTCGAATTGCTGTTGTTCGAATGGAAGCCCCGCAGCGCAATTCCTGTTGCATTAGCCAGTGCCACGGCCGGCGCGGCGCGACGCTACATCCTAGGGCTCGGGCCATTATTTCCGGTTCCAGCTCACCCAGCTTTTATCGGGCCGGAAGGCTTAATGGGGTGCGTCATTACCGGCATTGCGGCCGGCGCACTCTCTGCCTTGCTCACGTTGGGAGTCTATGCCGCGGAAGATTTTTTCCACAGGCTTCCGATCCATTGGATGTGGTGGCCAGCTATCGGCGGAGTATTCGTCGGTCTTGGCGGCCTCATTTTCCCTCAAGCTTTGGGCGTTGGCTATGACACTATCGGTCTCCTGCTGAAGGGAAGTACGCCCTTGAAATTTGTTATCGGCGTGCTCCTAGTGAAATCAGCCATATGGATCATATCGCTGGGCTCGGGCACGTCAGGAGGCGTGCTAGCACCGCTTTTGATGATGGGCGCTGCACTAGGCGGCATCGAAGGAATGTTTTTGCCCCATTTCGGCCACGGCTTCTGGCCTCTGGTCAGTATGGGAGCTATCCTCGGGGGTACCATGCGATCGCCCTTCACTGGGATCGTATTCGCGCTCGAGCTGACGCATGATTTCAACATGCTCCTGCCGCTGCTCGTGGCCTGCTTCCTAGGCCACGGTTTTACAGTACTTACTTTGAAACGCTCGATACTAACTGAAAAAATTTCTCGGCGGGGCTACCATTTGAGCCGCGAGTACGCACTCGATCCACTCGAAATTCTCTTCGTCCGAGAGGTCATGCGTACGAAAGTAGTAGCTTTACCCGGCGATAGCACGCTCGAAGAAGCTCGTGACCTAATTCGCCCTGGACATAGGCATCACGGCCAACATATCTTCCCCGTAGTTGACAACTACACGCGCGTGCTAGGGGTCGTCAGTCGAAACCATCTGCTCAGACTTTTCGATGAAACACACTCTGGAGCATCAAGGAAGAAGCTTGCCGAGATTGCATCGGGAGAACCGGTTGTTGCTTTCGGTGATGAACCGCTACGGGTGGTTGTTTACCGCATGGTCGAATCCGGTTTTACTCGTCTACCAGTTGTAGACTCCGATGGAGAGAAGCGCCTGGTCGGCATGATTTCGCTCGACGACTTGCTCGGGGCAAGGAGCCGGAATCTGGAAGAAGAGCGCTCGCGTGAGCGCGTTCTCCGACTTCGCATGCCGCTCCGGCGCCAATCGAAATCAGAGAAGCTTATCGTTCCCGAAGAATCAAACCTGAAAGTCTGATGTAGGGATTGCTAGCGCTGAATGCGCGCCGACCCGCCTTGGGCAAAGCTGCGCACCTGTTCAAGCGTAGCCATGGTCGTGTCGCCAGGAAACGTAGTCAAAAGAGCCCCGTGAGCCCAGCCCAGTTTGACAGCCTCTTCCGCTGGCGCGCCGCTTAACAGACCATAAAAGAAACCCGCCGCGAATCCATCTCCGCCGCCGACGCGATCGTAAACGTCAAGCTCGGCAGTTGGGGCAACATGTGTCTGGCCATTGATCCAGGCAACGGCGCTCCAACTGTGCCGGTTCGTCGAGTGCACGTCGCGCAGCGTAGTCGCAATTACTTTGACTTGCGGATGCTTCTGAACTACGCGATCAATCATTCCTAAAAAGGCGCTGGGGTCCAATTTTGATTTAGCCGCCACTTCAGGGCCTGGCATGCCCAACCCTTTCTGTAGATCCTCTTCGTTACCCACCAGAACATCCACGTTTTTGACGATGCGCCCCAGTATTTCGACGGCGCGTTCATGCCCACCCACTGCGTTCCACAGCTTCTCCCGGTAATTCAGGTCGAACGAGATCACCGCGCCGGCCGCCTTTGCCGCCTCCATTGACTCAATGATTAACTCAGCGGTCGTCTTTGATAGCGCGGCGAAAATGCCCCCGCTATGAAACCACCGTACGCCACCGGCGAAAATAGAACGCCAATCGAAGTCGCCCGGCTTTAACAGCGCTCCGGCCTCATTTGATCGGTTATAAAAAACAACCGGGGGACGCACGCCTTCTCCGCGATCGCTATACACGGTCGCGATATTCGGTCCGGACACACCATCGTGCTTAAAATGCTTGTAGAACGGCTTAACGCCCATCGCCTTCACTCGCTCGGCGACCAGATCGCCAATCGGATAATCGACCATGGCCGAAGCAATGCCCGTTTGCAAACGAAAACAGTCCGCTAAATTGGCGGCCACATTATATTCACCGCCGCTCACGTGAATGTGGCATTGGTTCGCCTTGCGGAATGGGATGATTCCAGGGTCCAGACGATGAACGAGCGCCCCGACTGATGCGAAGTCGAGAGCGCCATCCGGCCGGATATTAAGTCCGTAATTCATTCTTCTCTCCACACATTCAGACTGTGTTCCGCTTCAAAATATTACTGAACGATCAATCTAAGTACGCCACCTCCCCGAGACGGTCTTGATTCGCCGCGCTGCTTCCATCAAATTATCGAGGGAGTTGGCGTAACTGAAGCGGATATAGCCAGCGCCGTAGGCTCCGAAAGCAGCGCCATCCAAACAAGAGACACCCGCCTCTTCCAAGAGGTAATCAGCCATAACGTTGGAACCCATTCTTGTGCCTTCCACATTGACGAATGCGTAGAAGGCCCCGCCCGGGGGAGCACAGCGAAAGCCTGGTATTTCATTCAGAGCTGCACAGAAAGCATCGCGTCGTCGCCTGAATTCTTCGACCATAGAATGGACCGCCTCCTGAGATCCTTCCAACGCTTCGATCCCCGCGCGTTGGATGAACGTCGCCGTACAGGAATTCGAATTCACCATTAGTTTGCTGACCGCATCCACGAGCCACTCTGGCATCACTCCATAACCGATGCGCCATCCCGTCATCGCGTATGTCTTCGAAAAGCCATCCAGGATGATTGTCTTTTCCAGCATCCGGGGTAAGCTCGCGATCGAGACTGGTGACTCGCTCGTGTAGTAGATACGGCTGTAAATCTCATCGGACAAAACGATCAAATCTCGATCGCGCACCAAGTCCGCAATTTCGCGAACATCTTCCTCGGGAATCAAACCGCCGGTTGGGTTGTGCGGCGAGTTGAGAATCAGCATCTTCGTGCGGCTGTTTACACTCTCCCGAAGACGGGCGAGATCGAATGAGAAGCCTCGCTCTTCAATCAACGGTATGGGCACTGGCTTCGCACCCAGAAAATGAATCATCGATTCGTAGATTGGAAAGCCAGGATCAGGATAAATTACTTCGTCGCCCGGCTCCAACAACGCCAGCATCGGGAAAAAGATGATGGGCTTGCCACCTGGAACTACGGACACATGTTCAGGTCCGACGTTTATGCCGCGACTGTGGGAGACATAGCGTGCGATCGTCTCGCGCAGTTCCGGTAAGCCCTGGCTGGGTCCATAGTGAGTCCAGCCTTCATCAAGAGCTGTTTTGGCCGCCTCTGCAATGTTCAACGGGGTCGGAAAATCGGGTTCGCCAATTTCGAGATGGATGATATCCCGTCCAGCAGCTTCAAGTGCTCGCGCTCGTACAAGAACCTCAAAGGCTCCTTCGCCCCCAATTCGCTCCATTCGATTTGCTAATCGCATGATTGCTTACGTACGGAAGGCACTGACGTCTATCGTTGCGCGTGGCCGCGCACTTCTGTGACTACCGAGAGGCTCTTCCGCATCATTTCGATGCGTCGGCGACCTGCCTCTGATCCCTCCACAACGCGTTCAATGCTGATTAGAAACTCAGGGAGATTCATTTTCTGCCTGAACTCCGCCAAGTAGGGCTGAATCTTGGCGTACTGAAAATACATTTCCTGGCAGGTGTCATAGACGAGGCCCGCGTCGAGTGCACCGTTCGATACGAATGCGCCCACCATGTCCCAATAGCCGTAGACCTGAAGAACAAAACCACTTTGCCGGGTACCGGCACTAACGAGTTCGACAAACTCGCCAGCGGACCGGGGCATGAACTCGCCGCCCACGTAAGAGCGCGCTTCGCGCATCACGGTCTCACGCCGCAGTTCATACAGCTTAAGAATCAGCTCTGCTTGCCGGATCGGATCATTGAATACTGGTGTCTTTTTTGTTCCCATGTGATGCCGCTTCGCCCCATCGTCGATGATACAGGCCGTGGCACATAGAGGAACGCCTCAAGCAATTTCGTTGCAAGCCGTCGGGGTTGATAGTAGGCGTGGAATTACTTAGCGGCGGAGGGCAGGGTAACCACCTCGCCCCAAAACTGGTAGCAGATTCGGATAAATTTAAGGAAGTTATGCAAATCGTCGGGCTTACGAACGTAGCAACTGGCATGCAGCTCATACGCCTCTCGTATCTCGTGCGGATCGGCCGATCCGGACACCACAACCACCGGCGTAACCAGAAGTCTTGGGTTCTCTTTGATTTCAGCAAGAACTTCCAAGCCCGACATCTTCGGTAAATGAAGATCGAGAAAAATCACATCGGGGTGGGGGTGATCGGCATATTTCTCCTCGCGGCGTAGATACGCAAGCGCCTCCTCGCCGTCGGGAACTGAACGCACACCTTCACTCATTCCCGCTTCTCGAAACGCCTCTTTGGTCAAGCGCGCCGCAGCGGGATCATTCTCTATCAGCAGAATGTCCAAATTTCGAAGGTTTCCGGCGCACTCTTCGGTTTCCGATGCCATGCTGCGAGTCGCCATGCTCCGAGTTTAGCCAGTCTAGCAGAATTTTCGATATTGCTCTGGCAGATAACCGAATCTTGGAACCTGAATCGCCCTTCGTGGTTTCTAAGATGATACGGACTGTCCATGCCTCTTCCACGCCGAATAGCCGTTCTAGTACTGGTGGCAGTCTTATCCGGTTTCCTCGGTACCGGTCAGGTTTCGCCGTCCACCTCCCAGGCCGTTTCAGGCGAGCGTCCGAAAACATTCACCATAGGCGGAACGGTTACTAATGCCGCGACTGGTGAACCAATTCGACGCGCTCTCGTCCACGTAAACGGACCACTGCCAGTGGCCGCCTTCACCGGCCCCGACGGACGCTTTCAAGTCAGCGGCATCCCGCAGGGACAGGCGTTCCTGACAGCCGAAAAACCGGGGTTTTTCGACGAACAAGCATTACATCCCGGCTCTTACGCCCCTCAAAATGCCGCCGTCAACGTCGGACCAGGCACGAACGACTTCCATCTTCAGTTAACCCCGGAAGCGAAGATCTGGGGACGCGTGCTTGATCCCGACGGCGAACCTGTTGAGGGCTTGCAGCTGCAGCTGGTTACCTGGGACATATCGGAAGGCCGCAAGCAGCTTCAGCCGGGCATGATGGCAAGCACCGACGAGACCGGAAACTACCGCATCGAGGGCCTGACCCCAGGTCACTATTTTCTCCGCACCATGGTGCACCCGGTGGTCTCTGCGTTCGGGGCAATGCCTCGGGATGCATATCCTCCGCAGTACTACCCGAACAGTCCGGATCTGGCATCTGCTCAACCAGTGGGGTTGAAGCCCGGACAGGAAGCCGAGGCAGATTTTACGGTGCATCCAACGGCTACCTCCACCATAACCGGTATCGTTGCCGGACCCGTGCAGAACGGAGTGTCCATTTCCTATCAAGGCGCGGATGGCCAGGAGACGCCCGGGATGTATTTCCGCCTCGATCCCCGGACAGGCAAGTTTGCCTTAGGGATGGTGCCTTCCGGATCATGGACTCTTCATTTCACTTTGAACGACGCGAAGGGAAATGCATATTACGCCGAGCAACGCGTCGAAGTGAACGGTTCCGATATTTCTGGTCTACAAGTTGTACTGCAGCCGGCGCCCGCCATCCCCGTACTTGTGAACCGTACTGCCAATGCCGCGTCGGCATCCCAGAACGGCTCAGCTCGATCGGCCGACCAAGGTCCAGGCGTGCAGGTTCAACTGCTTTCGGCAAATAACGCCAGCAATGAGCGGTTTTATGCCGCTCCGCGCCCCGGCGACTCTCCAGGAGCGCTATTTCTTCAGGGTGTTCGTCCTGGAACTTACAAGGTCCTGGCTCAGGCATCCGGCGCAGAGTGTGTCGAATCAGTTTCAGCCGGCAATATTGATCTCAGGCACGAGAACCTTGTCATCTCTCCGGGCTCACAGCCCGAATCCATCACGATCTCGCTCCGTGATGATTGCGCCACAATAACTGGCCTCATTCGTTCCGAAAATCAAAATGTTTCCGCATTTATAATTCTCATCGGCGATTCCGCTCCAGCCGACCCTAAGCTGTTCCCGGCCCAGGCAAACCAGAATTTCGTATTCCCGGGTCTTAGTCCAGGGACCTATCGCGTGTGGGCCTTCTCGAATATAGCGGGGCTCGAGTACGCCAACGCAGAAGCGCTGCGTGACTATCCAGGCCAACAAATGAATCTTGGAGCCAACCAAAAGGCGAGTGTGAACCTTGACTTGATCAGCAGAAGGAGTGACTAGTGCGCTCTCGCCTGTTGCTTCTCCTACTTAGTGCTTATGGTTTCTTCGCCATGGAAGCACTTTGCCGACAAGCAGCCGATCCTTCACAATTGCGCGGAAATGGCTATACGGTTGCTGGAACCGTCCTACAGCGCATCAGTAAGCAGCCTTTGAAACACGTGCAGGTATCGCTTACCTCAGTCGAACACCGAAACCGCCAGCTTTTCTATGTCACTCCTGATACTGGGCAGTTTGCGTTTTCAGGACTTGCGCCGGGGAAATACTCGCTTGCCGCTCAGCTGCATGGCTTCACCCAGGCGTTTCGCGGTAATGAGGATTACTCAACCGCAATCGTAGTTGGGCCGACGCTAGATTCTGAACACATCACGTTCTTTTTGGATGCACCGGCAGCGATCTCTGGCAGTGTCGTCGATGAGCAGGGCGAACCGGTTCGAGATGCGCAGGTTCTTTTACTCCACCGCGGTATCTTTTCCGGCAGAGCTCGAACCGTCATGGAAACGCAGGCGGGTAGCGACTCGTCGGGTAGGTTTCACTTCGGGCATCTCCGTCCTGGAACCTATTTTGTAGCCGTTACCGCACGCCCTTGGTACGCGCCAAATTCACCGGTCCAAGTTCCACCCGGAAATTCGGGAAAGGACGGCAATACCGCGGAGCTCGATCTCGCATATCCAGTGACGTATTACCCAGATGCTGTGGACCCGGCATCCGCTTCTCCCATCACGCTTCGGCAAGCCGGCGCTGCGGAGCTTGCAATCACCCTACGAGCCGTACCCGCTTTGCGCGTTGAGGTCAATGCACCACCACAGCAGAACATCAATTTTGGTATTTCCGCAGTAGGACCAGGAGATGTCCTGCTCCCCATCAACGCCGTGCAATTTGCTGACGAGAATCGGCGTGGACTCCTGGGTCTTGCGCCCGGTCATTACGTTTTGGCTCTTCAGCGTTTCGACCCGCGCTCGGGCTCTCTTCGAAGCAGCGGAACCAAAACCATTGACTTGACTTCGAATTCAACTCTGGATGTGAACGACCTTCCGAACACGACCGTTTCAGGAAAAGTCAGGGTTGAAGGCGCGGAACGTCCCAACGGGCTTGGGGTTTGGCTCGTGAACGCGAACAGCGGCCAAGCTACCGGCGCCTCCACTGCGGGGGATGGATCTTTCGAAGTCGAGCAGGGCAGCATTTCACCCGGCCAGTACCAAGTTCGGCTGGGAAATACTCCGGAGCTTTACATCAAATCCATTGCAGTTCAGGGGGCGGACTACTCCAATGGGACGCTCGTTGTTGCCGAACGTGCATCCGTTCAAATGTCGATCGTTGCTGCGAAAGGCCTCACGCGTGTTAACGGCATCGCGATCAAAGATGGCAAGCCCTTTGCGGGTGCCATGGTGCTTTTGCTTCCCCAGGGCGCAAACCAGGGCGGATACATCCCACGAGACCAAACCGACAGCGATGGCACATTCACGCTGAACTTTGCCTCGCCCGGCCGCTACGCGCTGATTGCGATTGATAATGGCCGTAATCTCGCTTACCGGGATGCTGCTGTCGTCAAGCCATATTTAGAGCAAGCGCAGATTATCGAGGTTCCTCTACAGCGTGACGCCGACGTAAAGGCAACCGTCCAGCATCGCCGCCCATAGGGCGTTCAGTGCCATTCACGTGCTTCCAATTGCTCTCATGTACCGTTCTGCCGAGCGCCGGACCGCGTCCCTCCCTCCGGTTGCAACCGTCATCTTCGGAAAGGCCGCATAAATGCGATCAAACGTGAACGGCTCGACAGATCGAACGATGCGTTGCACCGAATCCGCTGGCAATGGGATGCAGTTCGGGTAACTATACATAAAACTTACCCACCGCCGATCCGGCACAACCTGTATAGTGTCGCCCGAAAGTAACACCCCTTTGCCGCCCGCGCCGCTCGGGAAATACAAAACTGTTGAACCAGCGAAGTGCCCGCCGCAATGAATCAACGTGAGGTCATCAAGAACGCGACAGGTATCTCCTTCCCAGAAGCGGATTGAGGAATCCGGCCGCATGACCCATTTCTCGTCCTCTTTATGTAGATAGATCGGTACGTTTCCAAACGCCCGGCTCCATTCGACCATCGTCGTGTAATAGTGCGGATGCGAAATGGCGATACCTTGTAGGCCGCCCAAAGCCTTGATATGCCGAATAGTCGAGCCATCAAGCAGACTAATGCAGTCCCACAGCACATTGCCCTTCGGGGTTTGGATCAAAAACGCGCGCTGGCCGATCCCGAAATGTGGCTCAATCGAAAACGATGTAAGCAGTGCCTCTTCATCCGCCACTTTTGTCTCGTGGCCTTGACGCAATTCTTCGAGCGTTGTCCATTGCTGTCCATCGAGCCCCACATACTGTCGTTCTTCATTGCAGATCGGACACTCCGGCGGCGGCTTCGCCGCGTTGGCGAATTGGGTCCCACAGGTTACACAAATCGCGTTCACGTATATGAATCTATATGAAGCAATGTCATCACAGCACGCCGAAGTCTCTTCAGCTATCTTTTGTCCGAAACTCCATTGCAGCGAGCGCCGCAAAGCCGAGGGCGATGACGACGCGCACGCCAATGAGCCAGAGCTTCTCGCCAACAATCGCACGATTGATAGCGAGCAGAGCGAAGCCGAGGGCGATCGCCGAATACCACCACCCCATCCACCCCGAATTCAGCCGCCGCATCTATCGGCTCCGGAGTGCGGTAGCGAACGCGAAAATGCCTGTCAGTTCGCCCGCAAAGAACAGCATCCAATTGAAAGGATTCGGGGGTTTACCCATGCCCGTATTGCGAAAGTCCCACATAAACGCTGCAACTACAATTGCGCCTCCCAGAATGATGGCAGCCCATCGGGGTCTAGCGATATAAACCGGTCTATCGTTATACTCGCGCCACAACACCACCAGGCCGGCAGCAATCATCGAGATGGAAACGAGTACGGGCGCGATGACTGGGCCCACCCATGGCACCGGCAGCAAAAACAAGATATCCCACGTGAACAGCGAGGCAGGCCAGTCCAGCAACAGTTTTAAGAATAGATAAAAAGCAATGTCCCAGACTCCGAAACAGACGATAAATGCCGCGATCCATTCACGCGCTCTGCGAGCTGCAATCAGTCCCACACTCGCCAGCATCGCCAATGTGGCAAACTCTCGGCCGAGCTCGATTTTCAGGCGCGTTGCGTGCTCCGAGCCGAAAGCGCTCAATTGATCCAGCGTGAGCAGCGGAAAGAGCTCCTCTGGCGGGACAGTTGGGTAGAAGTGCGCGCGCATCGGCGCATACATGCTTCGCAGGTACGCGACTACCGCCGCTTCCACATACCCGAATGCCACGCCAAAAATGACCAACCCAATGACAACGCGCCACCACTGAGCTCGAGAAGCCATGTCTTAGCTTCCCAACTTGCCTGTTGTGAATTAAAAAACAAATCTTAGATGGACCGTTTTGCCCAGAGCAATAGACGAATCAGCACTTCATCCTTTGTCCCGATCAACCCCAGAAGCGCGGACGGTCGTGGAATTCCGAATTCGCTCAAACGAAAGACCGCATCGCCGTCAATCTGCAGCATCTCTGGTTTCGTTTGGTTTACGACGAGATTGAGATTTACGGTTCGAGTCATATCGCGAATACTGAGAAGGCCCTCGACAGCAAACCCACGAATACGTTTCGTAGTCACGCTATTGGATGCGAATGCAATGTGAGGATATTGATCAGCGGCCAGAACTCTCTTGCGGGTATAGCAAGAGACGTCCTCTTGCTTCTTCCTTTTTAGCCACTTATCACGGCATACAACGCTTGCCACATCGATCGTCATTTTGACTTGCGAAGTCTCAGGATGCTCAGGAACATAGCAGAGTTCCCCCCGAAACTGCTCGAAGAACAACAGGTGCTTCTTGCGTTTCATCAGCCCCGTCTTATACACTTCAACGGCCAGGGTGCTGTCTTTTGAGGGCAGGATGGCGTAGAAGGTCATCGGACTAGCAGAAGAAGACGCACTCCGGATGCCAAAAGTTCGATAACTCGCAAATCAAACGATTTTCGAGCCTAACGACTCGTCATCCACGAACACACGAAGACGCGGACTGCCCGTTTGCGGACATCCGGTTTCGATTTCGTACGCATAGGCTCATGGTTGTACGTCGCCGCGCCCGGAGACCCGCTGCTCCTCTACACCGATGGACTGCTCGAAGCCAACAACCATGCTGGCGAGAGCTTTCGAGATCGAATCGACACCCATATTGCCGCTCACAAAAAATTTCTCCGCAGACTCGTTCGCGGAGGCCCTGTTCGCGGACCTCTACGCTTGGACGGCTGCTTCAGACGGCCATCGGCAGCACGATGATCTTACGCTAGTGCTCGTAGACTTCGTTCCGGCCGCGTGAATTGTGCTATCGTGCGTTTCGAATGACTTCGACCCATACTCTGTCACGCCGCTCGTTTCTTGCCGTAACAGCGATCACGCCTTTCGCACTTACTGCCGCGGGTCGAAAACAGATCCCGGTCGGGCTTGAGCTTTACTCCGTCCGTAATGAACTCGAGAAAGACCTTCCCGGAACACTCGATGGCGTGGCAAAGATGGGATACGAATGCGTGGAATTTTATTCGCCTTACTACGACTGGACGCCCGAATACGTAAAGAAGGTCCGCACACAACTGAATAGCTTGAAGCTGCGCTGTTACTCGACGCATAACGAGCTTAAGTCATTCAAACCGGACGGAATAGAGAAGGCAATTGAATTGAACAAAGCTCTCGACTGCCGCTACGTCGTGCTGGCCGCGCCTGGTGAAATCAGCAATATTGACGGCTGGAAACGGATCGCCGAAATGCTGAATAATGCGAACGATACATTCAAAAGCCACGGGCTGCACGCCGGATATCATAACCACCAACTGGAATGGAAGCCCATTCAAGGACAGAAGCCAATCGAAGTGCTTGCCGCGAATACAGACAAGAGCATCATGCTTCAACTGGATGTCGGCACTTGCCTCGAGACAGGTAATGATCCAGTAGCCTGGATTAACCAAAATCCCGGACGCATCCGCTCCATTCACTGCAAGGACTGGTCGCCCGAGAAGGGATATCGCGTGCTTGTCGGCCAAGGCGTCGCACCCTGGAAGAAGATTTTCGAGGCAGCCGAAACAACCGGCGGCATTGAGTACTACCTGGTGGAGCAAGAAGGCAGCGAGTACCCGGAGATGGAAACGGCCGAGCGATGCCTGGTGGCCTTTCACAATCTGCACGCCTGAATGCAGCCGTAATTACGGAACGATCACCGCAGCGCCATCAATTGAGTCGTTTTTGACCGCCGCCAGCGCGTCGTTAGCGCGATCCAGCGGGAAAGCAGTTATTTTCGGGCGAAGCCCAATTTCAGCCGCAATCTGAAGAAAATCGCGGGCATCGGACCGGGTCATATTAGTGACGCTCCGAAGCTGACGCTCTCCCCACAACAGGCGATCGTAGTCGAACTGCGGAATGCGGTCCAAGTGAATTGCGTTGATCGCAACCACGCCACCCTTTCGCAAACTGGTGAGGGCGGCAATGACCACGTCTCCGCTGGGAGCAAACGTTACTGCCCGGTCAAGTTCGACAGGTGGCCTTTCCTGCTCGCTTCCTACCCACGTGGCTCCGAGCGAGGCGGCTAACTGCCGATGCGAAGCTCCGCGCGTCGAAACATATACTTGGCAGTTCCAAGCGTGCAAAACGGCAATTGCGAGGTGAGCGGATGAGCCAAACCCGAAGAGCCCGACACGATCTCCGTGTTCCACGCCCGCCACCCGCAGGCTGCGAAACCCGATGATTCCGGCGCACAACAGCGGCGCGGCATGGAGATCATCCAGGGCGTCAGGAAGGGGAAACACGAATTCCTCGCGAGCAACGGCGTATTCGGCATAGCCGCCGTCGACCGTGTATCCGGTGAACGTTGGCGCGTTGCAGAGGTTTTCCAGACCACGTTTGCAATACCAACACGTTCCGTCGATCCCGCCGATCCAGGAGACGCCCACCCTGGTTCCACTGGAAACATCAGCATTCCCGGGTTTCACAATTTCACCGACGATTTGATGCCCGGGAATCACTCCTTCGCGAAGCATCGGCAGTTCGCCTTCGACGATATGAAGATCCGTACGGCAAACGCCACAAGCTCGCACGCGCAGAAGGAGCTGGCCGCTCTTGGGCTCGGGCCGCGCTACATCAGAGATTTGAAGCGGAGCTTTCGAAATCTCTTGTGGAGATGTGAGGACGGCGGCTTTCATTCAATTTCTTCCTGACCCGATGCTATCGCTATATTGAAGGTGGTCGAGATCACTATGGCCAAGTGAATGCTTCGCCGCACCTTCTTGTACCTCTCACATCAGGGCTGGTTGCGCCACTGGATGGAGAACTCAGCCGTTTCACGCAAGCTGACGTCCCGTTTTGTAGCTGGTCGAACACTGCCTGACGGCATCCGCGTTCTGGAAAAACTTTCGAAAGAACGCATTTTCGGCACTCTGGACTTCCTTGGCGAAAATGTGACGTCGCTAGAGGAAGCTGCACGGTCGAGAGACGGTTATCTCGCTGCACTGAACGAGATTGAACGGGCCCAGTTACCGGCTACGGTGTCGATCAAGCTAACACAATTTGGCTTAGATTTCTCCGAACCAGGGTGCTTGAACAACGTGGCTGCGCTTGTCAAACGAGCTTGGGAAATGAACAGCCGGGTTGAGATCGACATGGAATCCAGCGAGTATACCGATCGGACGTTGAGGCTGGTGACTCAGTTGCAAGAGCGGTTCCAAGCGACCGTACGGGCTGTGATTCAGGCCTACCTTTTTCGAAGCGAAGCCGATATACGAATGCTGTCGTCACATAAAATCCCAGTGCGTCTGTGCAAGGGGGCCTACCGTGAGCCGCCGACTGCAGCGTTCCCTAACAAAGCCGATGTGGACCGAAATTATGTGAAGCTCATGACGTTACTGCTCGATGAAGGGACGTATCCTGCCATCGCGAGTCACGATGAGAACATCATCCGCGATGCGCTACGTCATGTAAGGGAACAAAAGATCTCCCCCGATCGTTTTGAATTTCAGATGCTGTATGGAATCCGCCGCGACCTGCAGCGACAACTGGTTGCGCAGGGATTCCGATTGCGCCTGTACGTTCCCTACGGCGATGCCTGGTACCCATATTTCATGCGGCGCCTGGCAGAGCGGCCAGCAAACGTTTTATTCCTGGCAAAGAACGTGATTCGAAGTTGACGTCGTAAACGCCGGAACCGCGCCGGCGCAGAAGGAGTCTAATAGAAGTCATGAGGTACTGGCTGTACCTTGCCGCCAAGCTTCTCGCGGCCGGGGGCGTCGTGTTTGTGCTCCAGTTCGCGGTCGCTCATCTCTTCCCCATTCCGCCGCCTACGCGATTCGGGCCGCCACCGGTCATGTTTATGCACGATTTGATCTTTACCTTCGCCATTTTCGCCGTTTGGCTCGTGGGGGCAGGGCTGTTTGCGCTAGTAGTTTGGGACCATCGCCGGCGTTGCCGTGCCTGTTACCGCCGCCTGATTATGCCAGTTGCAACCGGCTCTTGGGGAAACATGGTCACGTTTGGCCGTCCAAAAACTGAGATGATCTGTCCATTTGGACACGGAACATTGAGCATTGAAGAGTTGCAAATCACGGGAAGAAACATGCCGGATTGGCAACCGCATGACGATAACATCTGGAAAGAGCTCGAATCGTATTATCACGCTGAAAAGTAACCGGCAGACTTATGTGGCGTCCAACCGGATGAGAAAATCGTTCTAGGCCCACATTGCCTGTACGCTTAAGATTCCCTTCAAAATCGATTCACGCACGGCTTGCCGCCATTTCGGTGCGCAACTTTGTTCTTTTAGGCGCGGTGGTGGCGCTCACGATTACGCTGATCGTGATTTCATCTCTCTACGCGAAGTATGCGCGCATCGCGGACGAGAAACTCACGCAGGGACCGATTCCCAATTCCTCCCTGCTTTACGCAGCTCCTGAGGGCGTGGGGATTGGAGACCACGGCACTCCCATCCAATTCGCAGCGCGTTTGCGGGATACCGGCTACGCCGAAGACGCTCGCGCCAACAGCAGCGGTTGGTACCATCTGCGCCCGGATGCGATCGAAATTTTTCCGGGACCCGAATCGCACGCCGCCTCTGAGCCGGGCGTTATCCGATTCAGAGATGGCAAGATCTCCTCCGTTATTTCACTGAGCGACAACACGCCTCGAACGGAATATACGCTTGAACCTCAAGTTCTCAGTAGTCTTTACGATAAAAACCGCGAGAAGCGACGCCTGGTCAAGTACAACGACATTCCGCCCGTCCTGGTGCACGCGGTCATTTCGGTGGAAGACAAACGCTTCTTCCAGCACTCGGGATTCGATCCGATGCGCATTGCAAAAGCAGTTTTTGTCGACATCAAAAAGCGGCGCAACGCGCAAGGGGCTTCTACGATCACCCAGCAGCTTGCGCGAAACTTGTGGCTCGATAGCCGCAAAACGTTCGGTCGTAAGTTCGATGAGCTGCTGATCACAATTCACCTGGAACGCCGGCTCACAAAGCAAAAGATCTTCGAATACTATGCCAATCAGGTGGATCTCGGGCGGCGCGGATCGTTTGCGATACGCGGATTCGGCGAGGCTGCCCAGGCCTATTTCGGAAAAGACATACGGCAGTTGACCCTGCCTGAAGCAGCGACTCTGGCTGGCTTGGTTCAGGAGCCGAGCCGCCGGAATCCGGTTCGATGGCCCGATCGCGCTAAGGCACGCCGCGACGTTGTGCTCAGGCTGATGCTTGAAAACGGATATCTCGCCAAATCTCAATATGAAGCCGCTGTCCAGGCGCCAATGGTGGTTGCGAAACAGGGCATAGAATCGGCCGATGCACCTTATTTTGTCGATCTCGTAAATGAGCAGCTTGCCCAAGAATTCCAAGATCAGGATTTTCAGGCATCGGGCTCCAAGATATACACAACAATCGATCTTGACCTGCAGCGGGATGCGGGCGCGGCTGTCGCTCTGGGGATGCGTGACGTCGAGGCTACGCTTGCGAAGCACCACAAACCGGGTAATCCGATTGAAGATCCGCAAGTCGCGTTGATCTGTCTCGATCCACACACCGGAGAGATCAAGGCTTTGATCGGCGGAAAGAATTACGGCATGAGCCAGATAAACCATGTTCTGGCGAAGCGGCCCTCTGGCAGTGTCTTTAAGCCTTTCGTCTATGCAGCAGCCCTGAATACTGGGCTGCAGGGCAGTCCCAACCCCATCACGCAATCGACTACATTCGAGGATCAGCCGCGCACTTTCGTCTACAACGGACAGGATTATGAGCCGGTGGACTATCACCACAGTAATTGGTTGGGAAGTGTGACTTTGCGCGAGGCTCTTTCGAAGTCTTTGAACGTGCCTGCGGTCGAAGTAGCCGAGGCAGTTGGATATGACGCTGTGGCCGATTTAGCTCATCAGGCTGGCTTGGCCGATATCAAGGCGACCCCCTCCATGGCGCTGGGGTCTTATGATGTCAGTCCGCTCGACATGGCCGGCGCGTACACGGCTTTTGCAAACGGCGGAGTGATGGTGAAGCCGCGCTTTATTTCGAAAATCGTGGATCAGGCGGGCAAAGATATCTGGAAATCGGAGGTCGAGACCAAGCAAATTCTCGACCCGCGCGTGGATTACATGATGGTGAACATGATGCAGGAAGTGCTTCGGAGTGGCACGGGGGCCGGAGTGCGGGCTCGCGGGTTTACGCTTCCTGCAGCCGGCAAGACCGGCACCTCTCATGACGCTTGGTTCGCAGGATTCACTACCAAATTGCTTTGCATCGTATGGATTGGGCTAGACGATTATCAGGATTTGAAAATTGACGGCCCACATGCCGCGGTTCCTGTCTGGACAGAGTTCATGAAGCGTGCTCATAAGCACCGGGCCTATCGCGACGTTTCAGATTTCCCCGTTCCAGAAGGGGTGGTGAGCGCACAAATCGATCCTCTCAGCGGCCAACTTGCGACCAGCGCCTGTCCCACGAATCAGACGGACTATTACTTACTGGGGACGCAACCGATCCAGTTCTGTCTTCTGCACCAGGGTGGATCGACGCAAATCGCTGGTTGGGAAACTCCACCCATTCCGGGCCAGTCGGTAGCAGCGGCTGCTGTTCCCACTCAGCCGGCCCTGGCAACGGCCCAGAACCTACCTAACGTGGAGGCTCAACCTCAGCAGAGAGAGAAACCGAAAGGAAAGAAGGGCTTCTTCGATAAGTTGAAGAGCGTGTTCCGATAGGCTTAGCAGGCTTCTACCAAACGAACTCCCCCGTTTTTGCGAAACGAACTCGAATGGGTTCGTTTTTGCGTTTAGGTCGAAATTGGGTTCGTTTTTGAACATTGAGGGTTATAGGAGGCGCTAGGCGGGGCCTCATGGCGCAAGAGGGCTTCGAGGAGTGGGAAAGCGCTACCGGAAGCTCGCGATACGCGCGCCCTTGTCACCCGCAGCAACCCGGGGCGCAACAGCCGACGGGCTTACCTGCGCGGATGAACGCGCTCAGGAATTTATCCGCGACGACCGGAGCAACCGCGTCCACATCGACGCCTTGGTTCGATAGGAAAGTGCGTGCGTCCTCGATGTCGTAAATGCGTGTGGGCTCGATCTCAATGGCGGCAAACCCAGATTTTGTGAGCTTGTCGATGTATTCCGATTCCTGCAGTGCGCCAGCAATGCAGCCCACCCACAACTCCATGTTGTGACGAATCTCGGGCGGGACCTCACCGCGCACGACCACGTCCGAAACTGCGAAGCGGCCACCCGGTTTGAGGACCCGAAACGCCTCGCGCAACACTTGGTCTTTGTTTCGTGAGAGGTTAATCACGCAGTTGGAAATAATCACATCCACGCTGTTATCAGGCAGCGGAATGTGTTCAATCTCACCTTTGAGGAATTCGACGTTCTCCACGCCGGCCTTGCGCTGATTTTCGCGAGCCAAAGCGAGCATGTCGTCCGTCATGTCGAGGCCGTAAGCCTTGCCGGTAGGCCCGACGCGGCGAGCCGAGAGCAGCACATCAACGCCGCCGCCTGAGCCGAGGTCAAGCACCGTCTCACCCGGACGCAGATGCGCCAGGGCGGTCGGATTGCCGCAGCCGAGTGACGCTTTCAGCGCGTCTTCGGGAATCTGGTCCGCCTGCCCTTCGTCATATAGGTTCGATGTGATGGGATCGCATGATGCGGCTGCGGAACCATCGCAACAGGATGTCGTTGAACAGCAGTCGGCAGGCAAACCTTTTCCGGTTATGACGCGGCGTGCGGCCTCGCCATATTTCTCTTTTACGATTTCTTGTATATCCATGGTTTGTTTTCTCATTCGTTTCTATGCGCCCGGCATTAGCTCTACACGCAACATCTCGACGTCCTCCATCCCCGTGTTCTCGATTCGCATCGGGCGGGCCCCATCTCAGCAACAGTTCCCACTCACAATGGAAATGATGGCTTTAGGCTCGATTGCCTTATTGCGGGTGCAGCATTCGGCATACAAGAAGCCAAGCAGTTCCCGGAGGGCTTCCGCGTTTGCGGAGTACCAGAGAAACGTGCTTTCCCGACGCACATGCACCAGACCTTCGTTTTTCAGCTTTTCGAGGTGGTGCGAGAGCGTTGAAGCGGGGATATCGAGTTCGGTCCCTATGTCGCCGGCAATCATGCCGTCAGGATGAGCCGTCAGAAGCAGGCGCATGATGCGAAGGCGCGGCTCCGTTCCCATGGCCGAAAACATATCGGCGTACCGCGCCACATCCGGTTCCGGCCTCGCTCTTACCATTTAGTCCCAGTCCTCTTCGAGGAAGTCATCCTCATGTTGCGCACGGTCAAGAGCACGAGCAGGCAGCCGTTGCTGGACTCTTCTTTGATTTCGCTGAGAACGGCATCCGTAAGAATCCAGTCGGCAAGTGAATTCCGTTCAAGATCGGGCGCTGGTTCAGCGGGTCTGGCTGGTTACAAACCCGGTCACTTGTTCCATATTTCTACAATAATCGAAATAGGTCTGAGAGTCAAGCAAGCGCCAGTAAAAGTCCGCCCCCGGCCAGCCCCTGTCTGACTGACTGGTCAGTCACCTATGTGTTAGTATGGACCTCAAGTGATGCCTGTAACGAGTCGTACGCAAAAAACCGCGGCCCGCCGCGAGGCTATCATTCACGCCGCACTGGACGAATTCACTGAAAAGGGCTTTGCCGCGGCTCGGATGGATGAGATTGCGCGGCGCGCCGGAGTGGCGAAAGGCACGATCTATTTAAATTTCAGCGATAAAGAAGCGCTGTTCGAAGCCATTGTGGGACAGGAGATCACGCCGCTGGTCCATGCGGTGTCGTCCGCCTCGGCTTCCGACGAGTCGTTCCGCGCAATTGTGAGTCAGCAATTGCTGCCCATCATCGGGGATCTCGCCCATAGCCGCCGAGGCTCAGTGGTGAGGCTTTTGATTGCCGAAGCAGGCCGGTTCCCGAAGCTTGCGGAGGTCTACTATCGCATGGTCGTTGAGCCTGGTCTGGGTGCAATCGGGCAGCTCGCTGAACGCGCTCACGCCGGGGGTGAACTTCGAAGCGATGCGCTGGCACAATTCCCACAGCTATTCATTGCGCCAGGAGTGCTGGCGATCGTTTGGATTGGCCTGTTCGAGGTTTTCAGGCATCTGGACGTTGAACAGATGGCATCTGCTTACTTCGAACAATTTTTCGCAGTGACGCATGATTCTGCCGGCCAACGCAACGGAACCCGAAAGCGAGGAGACGGAGTGTGAGCGATAAACCTGACGTGGCAGTTACCTCCCGAGCCGCCGAAAATCCGCCTCAGCAGAAACCACCCGAAGCTTCCGCTGCTTCGAGCTCGGGGAAAAAATTCCTGCGTGTGGCTGTGCTGCTGATCGTGGTTATTGCGGCCATCGTGATTTGGCGAGTGTTCTTCTCCAGCCCCAAGGTGCCGGAGAGCATCGTCCAGCTTAGTGGCCGTATCGAAGGGGATGATTCGGCCGTGTCTCCCAAGACGTCCGGACGCATTCTCGAGATTCGATTTCGGGAGGGCGCCGAAGTTAGGGCGGGTGAAGTGATCGCCGTTCTGGATGACCAGCAGGTGCGAGCGCGCGAAGAACAGGCTCGCGCCGCACTTGCGGGCGCGCAAGCCAGGTCCAACTCGGCACGGGCGCAGATCGCGGTCCTTCAGGAACAGCTCCGGGGATCCGAACTGGAAGCCGAGCAATCGAAGGTCGATTCTCAAGGCCGCGTTCGCCAGGCTGAGGCCGAACTCGCGGCCGCAAAGGCCGAACTTGCGCAGCAGGAGGCCTCTTACAAGCTGGCTCTGTTCGATAAAGAAGCGTACACGCGACTCGCGAAAACCGGCGCTGTGTCCGAACGACAGGGGCAGCAATCGGTCAGCACGGCCGATCAGCAGGCAGCATCTGTCGGCGCATCGCGGCGCAGAGTCGAAGCGGCTCAGGGGGCTCTCACGACAGCGAAAGCAAACCTCACCAACCCAGGCATCCGTGAAGCCCAGGTCTCAGCGACGACAAAACAGATGTTGCAGCAACAGGCCGAAATTGCAAACGCTGCCGCGGCCAGCCGACAGGCTGAGTTCGAGCTAGACGAGGCCGAGGCCAATCGCGCTGACTTATTTGTTCGCGCTCCTTTCGATGGCACGGTGATTACGCGTTCGGCGGAGCCCGGAGAGGTCGTCACGGCCGGAACCGCAATCGTCACGCTACTCGACCTCTCGAAGGTGTATTTGCGGGGCTTCATTCCGGAGGGCCAGATTGGGAACGTGAAGCTTGGGCAGACGGCTCGTGTTTACCTTGATTCCAACCCCGATCGACCTATTGATGCATACGTATTGCGCATTGACCCGCAAGCCGCGTTCACACCGGAAAATACCTACTTCCGTGACGATCGCGTGAAACAGGTAGTGGGCGTGAAATTGGGCCTCAAAGGTGCGGTTGGGTTCGCGAAGCCGGGTATGCCGGCAGATGGCGAAATACTCGTCCAGGGTGATACCTGGCCACAGGGCAAGAGAATCCGATGACGATGACCGCAGCGCTCTCTTCAGTTGTCGCGGAGCATGGGGGTACCGGAGCACAAGCGATCCGCGTATCGCATCTGTGGAAGCGCTACGGAAGAGTGGAAGCCGTGCGGGGCATCAATCTCGAAGTCAACCAGCGCGAGATCTTCGGCCTGATCGGACCCGACGGCGCGGGCAAGACGTCCACCTTCCAGGTTCTCGCAGGCGTGATGGAGCCTAGCTCCGGAGAAGCGCAGATTTTTGGACAGCCGGCGCGCAAAGCACGCTCACATACCGGTTATCTGACACAGACGTTCAGCCTGTACCCGGACCTTACAGTCTTCGAGAATATCCGCTATATTGGCGAGCTTCGCCGCGTTCCAATAACGGAACTGAGGCGTCGCGGCCTGCGCTATCTGGAGATGTTCGACATGGAACGTTTTCAGGACCGGCTTGCCGGCCGGCTGAGCGGCGGGATGAAACAAAAACTCGCGCTTGCGTGCGCACTAGTCGCTCAACCTCGTGTGCTTCTGCTGGATGAACCGACTACTGGCGTCGATCCTGTTTCCCGCCGAGAGTTCTGGGACACGCTCGCTCATCTTGCAGTGGAAGGTCTTACGATTCTGGTCGCCACGCCTTATCTCGATGAAGCCGAGCGTTGTCATCGCGTGGCGCTGATCCATCAAGGAGAGATTCAGCAAATCGGCACGCCGCACGAGCTTCGCAGTAGTCTAGGCGCGAAGCGGGTCGAACTGCAAACTGCGAAGCTTAGCGCCGCCGAGCGCGCTTTGGCCCAAGAAGCCGGACCGAAACGGGAGATTCTCGACGTTCAGCGCTTTGGTGATCGGCTTGACCTGCTCGTTGCGAAACCCGAGGAAGCCCAGCGCGAGATTGATCGGGTAATGAAGAACGCGGGATTAGAGATTGATGGCATCCGCATTGATGAGCCTACTCTCGAGAACACGTTCGTCGCGAGATTGCGCAGTCTTGGACAGGATATTGGCCAGGACCCGTTTCCCGGCCGGCACTCGCATCAAGATCTACGCAGCGGTGTCGCGATTGGAGCGAAGTCCCTCGTTAAGCGTTTCGGCGCATTCACCGCCGTCAACAACGTTTCCATCGATATCCAGTATGGAGAAATCTACGGCCTGCTGGGGGCAAACGGAGCTGGGAAGACGACCACGATCAAAATGCTGTGCGGGCTACTCGCTCCGACGAACGGAGAAATGCAACTAGCCGGCGAGAAAGGCAGGTTGCGATCACAAGAGGTTCGCCAGCGGATCGGGTACATGTCGCAAAAGTTCTCGCTTTATGACGATCTGTCGATTCGCGAAAATCTTAACTTCTTCGCGGGCGTTTACGGCGTCCCTCAAGAGGAGCGGGAAGAAAAGAGCCGTTGGGTGCTGGCCTTCTCTGGGCTCAAAGGCAGAGAGGATCTGATTACTGGAAGTCTGCCCGGAGGCTGGAGGCAGCGCGTGGCGTTTGGCGCCGCGATCATGCACGAACCCAGCATCCTGTTTCTGGACGAACCGACATCCGGTGTCGATCCACTGGCGCGCCGGGCTTTCTGGACCATGATCAACGACCTTGCTGATCGCGGCACGGCCATCCTGGTGACAACGCATTATCTCGAAGAAGCTGAGCAGTGCAACCGCCTAGGCTTTATGGTCGCGGGTGAACTGGTTGCAGAAGGTACGCCGACTGGCATCAAAGCGCAACAGCCGGGGCATCTTCTCGAGTTCGCGGTGGATGAACCGCAGCGGGCGGCCGATCTGCTCAAGAAAGGCACAGAGCGCTGGCGCATTTCTCTCTTTGGCGATCGCTTGCACGTAATCTCAGATGCGGACCCGCAAACAGCCGAGCGCGAAGCGAGAGATCGCCTGCAGCGGGACGGTATTGAGGTGATTAGCGCGAGAGAACAGCGGTTCTCGTTGGAAGACGTGTTCATCAGCGTGGTTGAACAGGCTCGCCAGCAGGGTAAGGTCGCTTCGGATGAAGGAGCGGGGTAAATGAAACGCATTCTCGCCCAGGCGCGCAAAGAATTAACGCAGATTTTGCGCGATCGGCTGGCTATCGCACTGGCGCTTGTGTTGCCTTGCATCCTTTTATTTCTGATGGGGACTTCGATCGCCCTGACGGTGAGCGGTCTCAATATCATCATCCAGGATCTCGACAATTCTTCCGCCTCCCGCGATCTGATCGATGCATTTCGCTCATCGCTCTCATTCCGCATCGTGTCATGGCCGGTCGACCAGCAGCCGGAGCAGGCATTCACGAAGAATGTTGCGCATGCCGCGTTGATCATCCCCGAGCGATTTGGCCGTGATCTGGCACGAGGAGTCACTTCCCCAGTGCAGATGCTGATCGACGCTTCGGATTCGAACACCGCGACCTTGATCTCAGGCGATGCGAGCCAGATCGTTCGAGCCTACAACGCCGCAAACGCGGGGGCGATGCAGGCCGTGCCGGTTCAGGCGGAAATCCGCCTGTGGTACAACCCCGGCCTGTCGAGCAAGAAGTATTCGGGGCCCGGTGTATTCGTTTTGGCGGTTTCGATGTTTGCTCCGCTGCTCGCCTCGCTCGCTATGGCGAAAGAGGGTGAAAACAAGACCATACTTCAGGT
This sequence comes from Bryobacteraceae bacterium, assembly GCA_045807905.1. GTDB lineage: Bacteria > Acidobacteriota > Terriglobia > Bryobacterales > Bryobacteraceae > Bog-105. The sequence goes on from JBJMGM010000129.1 coordinate 25,163, forward strand.
CTACGTGTCGAGCATCTCGGCGCATGAGTTTCTGCTCGGGAAAATATTGGCCTTCATGGCTGTAGGGTTATGCGAATGCGTGCCACTGCTGATCATGTTGCGCACATACTTCGGTCTCAGCTTCGCTGGCGATCCGACGCCGTTTGTAGCCGCTACGGTCCTCTACTGTTTCTGTGTGGCGTCTTTCGGAACCATGGTGGGCGCCGCCATTCCCAGTCAGGCTGCTGCCATGCAGGCGGTTGCGCTGGGTGGTTTCCTTCTCGTTTTTCTTCTTTCTGGCCTGATCTTCCCAATCGAAAACATCCCTGAAGGAATTCGCTGGATATCGAATCTGATCTGGGGCAAATATTACATTTACATCGTTCGTGACGCGCTGTTGCAGGGCGGTGGGTGGCCCTCGACGTGGTCTAGCGTCCTGGTGATCGGCCTCATCGGACTGATCTTTTATTTCATCGCGTGGCGCAGCATGCGCCGCATGCAGGTGAAGGCGTGATGACTTCCGCGGTTGGCACAAGGTTCAACTACCGGATACTCGCTCTAATCCGCAAGGAATTTCACCAGATCCGTCGGGATCGGCGTCTGGCCCTGTCTATGATCGTGCCACCGGTCCTGCAGGTCATTTTGTTCGGGTACGTCTTGAACTCGAAGGTGACGAATCTCGGGTTGGGAGTTCTCGACCAGAGCGGAACGCCCGAGAGCCGCGAACTTGTCGCCAACCTAAACGAGAGCCGAAGTTTTCGGCTGACACGTTCCTATTTATCGCTGGACGAAATGGGCGCCGCGATCAGCCGCGGGCAAGTGAAAGCAGGCGTCGTAATCCCGTACGATTTTGCACGGGATTTGCAGCGTGGACGCACAGCATCGGTGCAGTTTCTGCTGAACGCCATGGACGCCAATACGGCCACGATTGCGAAGGCGTATGCGGAAGGCGTTCTCGCGTCCTACAACCAGGGTCTGCGAGGTTCCGGGCTGCACGCCAACTTTAGGCAGATCGCTGCTCCCGATATCAGCCGTCGCGGCCAGGTTCTTCTCCAGCCGGCCTTTCTCTACAATCCGGGCCTAGTGACGTCCTGGTTTACAGTGACGGGAATCTTTGGTCTGCTGTGCATTCTGAACGGCTCTCTGGTCTCGTCTGCCGCCATGGTCAAAGAGCGCGAGCGAGGCACGATTGAGCAGCTATTGATGTCTCCCGCGACGACGTCGGAAATCATTATTGCGAAGATCACGCCGTTATTTATTTTGCTCTGCCTAATGGCGCTGCTGGCGACTTCGATCATGAGGATTGTTTTCCACGTGCCGTTTCGAGGCAGCTTCCTGCTCGTGTTTGGGGGCGCGGCCCTTTGCGTTTTGTCCGGGATTGGCATTGGCACAGTGATCGCCACGTTTACGAAATCCGCCGAGCAGGCGCAACTCACCAGCTTTTTCGTGAACCCTCCCCTGGCGACGTTGTCGGGCGCGCTGACTCCGGTCGAAGCCATGCCGCATTGGATGCAGCCATTCACCCGGTTTAACCCGATTTATCATTTCGGCGTCATCGCGCGGGCAGTACTGCTTAAGGGCAGCGGTCTCGAAACTCTGTGGCCGCATTTTCTGGCCCTACTCGTCTTCACGCTGATCCTTGTTTCCTTAAGCGTGTGGCGTTTTCGAAAACAGCTTGGATGAGACACAACGAATGAAAAAATCGCTCACTATACAGATCTGGACGGGCGTGCTCGGTGCGGCAGCGATGTTAGTAGGCAACGCGCGCGCGCAGCTCCCAGCGCAGAATGTTCCCTCTCAGATGCCTGTCGCGAACCAACTGCCGCTCTCGGGCCGCGCCGCCCAGAACGGATCAGTCAACGCAACGCAAGCGCCCGTGCCCGGAGCAACAAGCAGCGTCAATACATTAAACACCTCGGTTCAGGCGCAAGGCGCGTACAGCGGCAGCGTGTCGGGTGGTGCACGTCCGTTCTCGGGTAAGCTCTCGCTTAACGAAGCGATTCAGCGGGGGCTCGAATACAACCTGGGGCAAGCCGGATTGCGTCAGGCCGTACGTCAGGCGAGCGGGCAGAGCAAGGTGTCCCGCGCCGCGCTTCTTCCGAACCTCAATGGATCACTGAGTGAAACCGTCCAGCAAACGGATCTTCAGGCGTTCGGTATTCGTCTGAATTCGCCGGTTCCGGGCGTGTCCATACCAACGGTCGTCGGTCCGTTCAATTATTTCGACCTTCGGGCGCGGCTGACGCAAACCGTCGTTAACCTGACGCAATGGAACAATTACCGCTCCAGCAAAGCGATGGTTGCGTCGAATGAGCAGTCGTTTCGAGACGCGCGGGATCTCGTTGTGTATGCGGTGGGCGGCGCTTATCTGCAAGTGATCGCGGCAAAGGCGCGAGTCAAATCGCAAATCGCGCAGCTTGAAACCGCTAACGCTCTCTTCGGACAGGCGCAGCAGCAGCGTGGGGCCGGCGTTCTGGCGCTAACGGATTTGGACCGCAGCCAGGTTCAACTGTTGACTGAGCGACAGCGCCTCGTCACAATTGAGACCGATTTTTCGAAACAGAAGATCAATCTGGCGCGACTGCTAGGGCTGCCGCCGAACGATCAATTCGATATCACGGACGATGTGCCATTCGCGCAGGCTCCTCCGCTCGACATGGGAGCGGCATTGCAGGAAGCGTTTTCGCGGCGCTCGGACCTTAAAGCTGCCGAGGCGCAAATTCGCGCGGCCGAGTATACGCGCGATGCTGCGCGGGCGGAGCGCCTTCCTTCGCTTTCTGTCAACGCCGATTATGGCGCAATCGGAACGAATCCGGCTCAGGCGCGTGGAACTTTCTCAGTGGTAGGGACACTGAGTTTTCCAATCTGGCAGGGCGGCCGAATTGAAGGTGACATTGAAGAGGCAGATGCGAGTCTGGCGCAGCGACGGGCGGAAATAGAAGATCTTCGCGGCCGCATAGAAGCCGACGTTCGCAATGCCTTCCTCGATCTGCAAGCCGCTGGAACACAAGTCGAAGTGGCGCGCCAGAATATCGACGTGGCGCGGGAAACTCTGGCTTTAACCCGGCAGCGTCTGGAAGCGGGCGTCAGCACCACCGTTGAAGTAGTGCAAGCGCAGCAATCGGTTGCCAGCGCCGAGCTTGATTACATCGACAGCGTGTTCACTCACAACGTCGCGAAGCTGACTCTCGCGCGAGCGCTGGGCGCGGCGGCAGATGAGCTTCCGCGGTTTTTGAAGGCGCGGTAAACTATTTTCGATCTGAAGTTCTCGTGTGCGCTGCCCGTGAGAGGCGGCGCTCACCAACTGGAGATTCTGATGGAAGCGATGCAAGCTCCGAACCCGCCGCACGATGTTACGCCTATTGTTCAGACGGCCTTTGGCTTCTGGTCTTCCAAGGTCCTCCTCACCGCTGTCACATTTGACTTGTTCACAAAACTCGGCCATCGTCGTGTCACTGGTGCGGAGCTCGGGGCGGAACTCGGCCTCCACCCGCGCGGTATTCGCGATTTCCTTGACGCGCTGGTCGCAATGAAGTTTCTAGACCGTGACGGCGACGGCCCCTCTGCCAAGTATCTAAATACGCCGGCGAGCTCACTTTATCTCGACCGGGGCAGTTCCCGCTATGTCGGCGGTATTCTCGTCATGTTAAACGAACGACTCTTCAAGTTCTGGCACGACCTGCCTGAGGCTTTGCGGACAGGCATGCCGCAAAACGAAGTCAAGCACGCCCAGAGAGGAATTTTCGAGGAGCTTTACAAGGACTCGTCGAAACTCGAACAGTTTATGGGCGCGATGACCGGATTGTCGCGGATTAACTTCGAGGCGTTCGCGACGAAGTTTGATTTCTCAGGGTTCACTACACTCTGCGACGTTGGCGGCGCTACCGGCCTACTTTGCATCGAAGTGGCCAAGCGGCATCCGCATCTGCACTGTGTTTCCTTCGATCTGCCGCCAGTGGAACCGATCGCGCGGAAACACATCGCGGCTGCGGGGTTGAGCGATCGCATCAGGACGGCCAGCGGTGATTTTTTCAAGGACTCGCTCCCGAAGGCCGACATTATTACGATGGGCATGATTCTCCACGACTGGAACCTGGAGAAGAAAATGCAGCTCATTCGCGCGGCCTACGATGCCCTGCCTCCGAGCGGCGCCCTGGTCGCCATCGAGGCGCTTATCGACGATGCCCGCCGAGAGAATGTTTTTGGTCTATTGATGTCTTTGAACATGCTGATTGAGTTCGGTGACGCATTCGACTACTCCGCGGCAGACTTCCGTCAATGGTGCGGTGAAGCAGGGTTCAAGCGGTTTGAGGTTATTCATCTCGCGGGGCCATCTAGTGCGGCCATCGCCTATAAATAGGCAGCGGCGGGTACAGAAACCGCGCTATTTGTGAATTTCTGTTTGGGAAAGCTCAATAGCCCGGCGCAATCCGAGCAGGGGAAGCTCGGGCAGGAACGCGTCGAATAGCTTTTCGTTGTCGAAAAGGCGTCCGAATCCGCCCGTGCCGAGGACAACGGGCTTTTCCTGCGCAAAATGCTGTTTGGTGACAAGCGCCGCCAGCGATCGCACTGTGCTGAGCGTGCTGTAATACAAGCCCGACTGGATGCTCTCTACGATAGAGCGCCCCAAAACTTCCAACGGCCTGATAATTTCGACCGAAGGCAAGCGCGCGGTGTTCGCTTCCAGTGCCGCCATCGAGGTATGAATGCCGGGCGTGATAATTCCGCCGAGATACTCTTTGTCTTTGGTAACCGCACAGACGGTGGTGGCGGTGCCAAAATCGACGATGAGTAAATTACGGCCAGGAAAGCGTGTCAGTCCACCAATTGCATTCGCGATCTTATCGGCACCGACTTCGAACGGGTTTCGATACCGGATTTTCAGGCCGGTCTTCGCTCCCGGCTGAAGGAAGAAGGGCTCAAACCGGAAGTACTTGCGGAAGGAGTTTCGAAGGGAGTGTACGACGTCAGGCACCACCGAGCAGATGGCGGCCATTTCGATTTCCTCCGGATCGACTCCGTTTTCACGAAGCACAGCGCGAAAGAACGTTGCAAATTCATCGGAGGAGGCCCGGATCGAGGAGGTTCGCCTGAACGTAGTTTTCAGCTCGTGGCTGTGGTGCACGCCCCCATACACGCCGCCGTAGATCTGACTGTTGCCGACATCAAGGCAGAGAAGCATAACATTCAAGCTCAAGTCAGCGGGACGTTATCGATGAGGCGTACATCATTAAGAAATGCGGCGGCGAATCGCCTTCCCCAGTGTTCCTCGACATAGTCCACGGTAAAGCCTTCTGATTCGAGCATCGCTTTGGCCTCGACCGGACTACCAGCCGCGGTTAAAGCGCGGAAAAGACATGCCGCCTGGTTTCGTGCTGCGGAAGGTAGCAGCGCATTTCTCGAGCTTTCGGCCAACCCTGACGGATCGCGCACGGTTGGACAGAGGACTATTTCCGTCGGAATAAACAAGTCTTCCACCATATCGGTGATGATCTTGAATTGCTGAAAGTCCTTCTCGCCGAAGTAAGCGCGGTCGGGGCGAACCAGATTGAGAAGCTTCAGAACAACCGTCATGACCCCTTGAAGGAAGCCCGGGCGCCAGGCTCCCTCCATCAAGTGCGTGACAGTCTCCTCCTCGACTCGAAAGCGATAGCCGTGCGGATACAACTCCGATACCCCGGGAAGAAAAATCTCGTCTGCGCCGAGCGTTTCGAGAGTTGCCAAGTCGTTTTCAACCGCGCGGGGGTAACGCTGCAGGTCTTTCGGATCGTTGAATTGCGTTGGGTTCACGAAGATGCTGACTACGACGATTTCATTCTGTTTACGGCAATGCTCGATTAGGGACGCATGTCCCCGGTGAAGCGCTCCCATGGTGGGGACAAAGCCGCTGCTGCGCCCGGCAATGGCGCGGCGGCGTTCCAGCCACTCGGCGACTGTGCGCGAAACCTGCACTACTGATAGCTCTCCTCTATGGTCGGAAAAGTGCCAGCTTTCACCGCTTCATCAAAATGTGAGAGCGCATCGAGGATGCTGCGTGCGCCATCAGAAAAGGGACGAGCAAACTTGGGGTGAAAGTCGATGTTCATTCCTAGGAGATCCTGGAGGACAAGGATCTGGCCGTCACAGGCAGCTCCGGCACCAATGCCAATCGTGGGAATACGAAGAGTCTCGGTGATATCGTGCGCAAGAGCGGCGGGAATGCACTCCAGGACCACTGCGAAAGCGCCCAGCGTTTCGAGAGCGCTTGCCTGCCGCGCGATATTTTGAGCGGCATGATCGTCTCGACCCTGGACTCTAAAGCCTCCACAGGCGCGAACCGATTGAGGCTGAAGGCCGAGATGACCCATCACGGGGATTCCGCTCTGCGTCATCCTTTGAATGACGTCTTCATGCCCGTCCACGCCCTCGAGCTTCACAGCATGCGCACCAGCGCTCATCAGGGTTTGCGCGGAATCGAGAGCTGCGGCGAGACCTTTCCGGAACGAGAGAAATGGCATATCGGCAACAACAAATTTCCCGGGAGCGCCGCGCGCGACAGCCTCCGTGTGAAGCCGCATGAGTTCGACGGTCATCGAGAGTGTCGAAGAATGGCCATGCATCACCATTCCGGCACTGTCGCCGACCAGAATTCCGTCAATCGCACTCTTTGAAAGTAAACGGGCGAAGGTGTAGTCGTAGCACGTGACCATGGAGAGCTTGTGCGCCCCGTCCTTAGCACGAAGAAAATCTATCGCACACCGGGCTTGTGAAGAAGGAAGTGCGCGCGGGGAAAGTGGGGAAGCCGGAGAAGAATCGTTTCGCATTGCCTTGGTACCTGTCAAAATTTGATCAAGTCCCGGACTTACATGCAGCCTCAATAGGCGGCAGTGTTCGGTGTCGCTGCGTATGTCAGCGCAGGGCTATCATAGCAGGCGTTGGGTGGCCTGCCCCATTCTGGCGGCCAAAGATGGCGCCGGCCAAAACTGCAGCCGCTAGCAGTAAGCGGGCGGAAAGGTCAGGCGAATAACCGCGAGGGCGGCGGGAACTATTCGAAGATAGAGGGCATGGATTCTTCCCGCCGCGACTGGATTTTCCGCTCATTGGGGTCACTTGCGTGGGGCTCGATTGCAGCGGCCCAAGAGCACGCGCATCAGGCCGTTCTTGAACCGAACACGGTCGCCTTCGACTTTTTCGACGCACACGATGCGGGTGAAATTGCGGCCATCGCGGGCCAGATAATTCCGTCCGATGATGGGCCGGGCGCAAAGGAAGCAGGTGCCATCCATTTCATCGACCGCGCGCTCACAACGTTCGACACGGACAAGCAACAGGTTTACCGCAATGGATTACGCGAGGTTGAAGACGCGCGAAAGAGGTTGTTTCCGCAATCCGAAAGCATCGCCTCGCTTTCGAACGAGCAGCAGATCGAATTCGTCCGATCTATGGAGAAATCAGAATTCTTCGACGTGGTGAGGACCCACACCGTGTTGGGCTTCCTGGGTAATCCAAACTATGAGGGCAATCGCGCCAAAGTGGGCTGGAAGTACATCGGATTTGAGGATCGGATGGCATTCGAGCCGCCGTTCGGCTACTACGACCGGGAGGCGCAGTGAGGGGGGCGAAATTCCAACTTTCTGAACCGGTTGACTTCCTGGTGATCGGAGCGGGTGCCGCCGGTGGGGTAGTGGCTAAGGAATTGTCCGCAGCCGGGTTCAGTGTGGTCGTGCTCGAGCAGGGGCCATACCTGCGGGAGCGTGATTATTCACACGATGAGATCAAATACACTTTTCAACCGGGATTGACGAATGATCCCAAGCTGCAGCCGATCACTTACCGCAGAAACGAGCGCGAGCCGGTCAAAGTGATGAAGGCGATCGAATACGGGCGACAGGTCGGCGGGGGCTCGGTGCACTTCACTGGGAACTATTGGCGGTTTCACGAAAGTGATTTCCACGAGCGCAGCCTTTATGGCGATATACCTGGAACGGCTTTCGCGGATTGGCCGATCTCATACGCCGATCTCGAACCTTACTACACGAAAGCGGAATACGACATCGGAGTTTCGGGCGCCGCAGGAGCAAACCCGTTTGAAGCCCCGCGTTCAAAGCCTTATCCACTGCCGCCGCTTCCGGTGAAGTCTTCGGGGGTTTTGTTCGAGCGCGCGACAAGGAAACTGGGACTGCATCCGTTTCCTGCGCCGATGGCAATTCTGTCACAGCCGTATCGGGGGCGCAGCGCGTGCGTACACTGCGGGTTCTGTGAATCTTTCGGCTGTGAAATGCGAGCGAAATCAAGCACGCTGGTGAGCGTGATTCCGGTGGCCGAGAGCACGGGCCGGTGCGAAATCCGGCCGCATTCTTATGTGCGGAAAATCGCAACGGACGGACGCGGGCGCGCAAGCGGCGCAATCTACTTCGATAACAACCGGTTCGACCCGAATCGGTTGGACGCGACTCGGCGAGAGGTCTTCCAGCGCGCCAAGGCGGTGGTGGTGTGTGCTAACGGGGTGGAATCGGCGAAGGTGCTGCTGCTTTCGAAATCGGCGAGGTTTCCAGAAGGCCTGGCGAATTCGAGCGGGCTGGTCGGCAAAAATCTGATGTGGGACAACGGGCCGTTTGCGAGCGGGCTCTTTGAGCACCCGCTGAACGAATTCAAGAGCGTTCAAGTGACGCGGCTGATCCACGATCACTATCGCGCCGATCCGAAGCGTGGTTTTTACGGCGGCGGAGCGATTGACGCGCGGTTCGATTTCTATCCGGCTGGATTCGCTTTATTGGGGATGCCGGACGACGCTCCGAAATGGGGGGCTGATTACAAAAAGATGGTCGGAAGATACTTCACTCGGACGATGTCGCTGCTCGGGCATTCGACGTCCCTGCCGGTAGAGAAAAACTCGGTTACCCTCGATCCGGACGTGAAGGATGCGTGGGGTCTGCCGGCGGTACGCGTAACCTTTGAATATCATCCGGACGATATTGCCACGATGAAATGGCTACGCGCACGCCAGCAAGAAATTTTCGAGGCAATGGACGCGAAAAAAATTTGGGGACCGCCTGCAGATGTGTTCACTATGTCCCGGCACTTAATGGGCACCTGCCGGATGGGACTCGATCCAAAGAAATCAGTGGTCAATTCTTACAGCCGGACGCATGATGTGCCCAATCTTTTTGTAGTTGATGGAAGCAATTTCGTGACCTCGGCCCGGCAGCAGCCGACTGCAACGATCCAGGCGCTCGCTTATCGCGCGGCCGATTACATCATCCGCGGCGCGAAGGCTGGCGAGCTGAGCTGACTCGCCTGCGAAGAAGTGAAGCGGCCTAAAGCTTGGCGGATTCCCAGATGAGGAGACGTGCATCACTGTTTGATGCCGACCTGGTTCAGTAACCACGAATATTCGAAGGCCTGTTCCTTTAGACGGTCGTATCTGCCTGAAGAGCCGCCATGGCCGGCGCCCATGTTTATCTTCAAGAGCACTGGATTGCCGCCGGTCTGCAAGGTTCGCAAGCGGGCGACAAACTTCGCCGGTTCCCAGTACATGACTTGACTGTCATTCAGACTGGTCGTGACTAGCATGGCAGGATGCGCACGCTTCTCCAAATTGTCGTAGGGGCTGTAGGTCTTCATGTAGTCATAGGCGGGCTGCTCATTGGGGTTTCCCCATTCAAGATATTCACCAACAGTTAAGGGCAGCGTCGGGTCCATCATCGTGTTTAGCACATCGACAAACGGCACAGCAGCGTGAACCGCTTTGAACAAATCGGGCCGCAGATTTATCACTGCGCCCATCAGTAAGCCACCTGCACTTCGACCCTCAATCACCAACTTGTCCTTACAGGTCCATTTCTCGTTGATCAAGTATTCGGCGCTGTCGATGAAA
>JBJMGM010000130.1:0-39444 GCA_045807905.1 Bryobacteraceae bacterium
CATCCGGGGAAAGTGGTGAAACCTGGCGACCAGGTGGAAGCGGTTGTTCTAGAGATCAAACCCAAAGAACGCCGAATTTCACTCGGCATCAAGCAACTCGAAGCTGATCCCTGGACGACCGTCGCCGAACGTTACAGCGTTGGCTCTGTTGTCGAAGGACGAGTGCGAAAGCTTTCGGGGTTCGGCGCTTTTGTCGAGATCGAAGATGGCGTGGACGGCCTGGTTCATATCTCCGACATGTCGTGGACAGCGCGCGTGAAACACCCGTCTGAGATCGTTAGGAAGGGTGAGATCGTGCAAGCTGTTATCCTGCACATCGACGCACCTCACCGGCGTCTCTCGCTAGGGATGAAGCAGTTGCAGCCCGATTCATGGGAGACATTTTTCCGTACACATCGAGTCGGCGACACCGTGAGAGGGCGCGTTTGCCGCGCTGCGTCTTTTGGTGTGTTCGTGGAGCTGCTCCCAGGAGTTGAAGGCCTCTGCCACAGCAGCGAGATTCCCGGCGAAACCGGGAAACGGGGCAAAGCTGCGCAGCGGGGGGAGGCTGAGCCCGCCCTTCCGATAGGAAGCGAATTTGATTTTAAGATCGTCAAAATGAATGAAAGTCAAAAGCGGATTGGGCTCAGTTTTCGCGCGCTCGCGGAAGATCAGGAGCGCATCCGCCTGGGAGACTATAAACGTCAAGCTGCTGCCGCAACTTCCTCCGTCGGGGATGTGATTAGGCAGTACAAATCAGACGAGAAAACCACATAAGGAATATGCAAAGTATGACGAAGGCTGAGCTGATCGACGAAGTATCCAAGGTTGTGGAGATGACGCGCAAGGATTCGGAAATCATCGTTGAGACGATCTTCGAAAGCATTGTGAACAGCCTGCACAAAGGCGATAAGATCGAGATCCGCGGATTTGGCAGCTTCCGAACGCGCCAGCGCCAGCCGCGAGTCGGAAGGAATCCAAAAACCGGTTCACGGGTTGAAGTGCCATCGAAACGGATTCCGTATTTCAAGCCGAGCAAGGAGTTGCGCGATCTAGTAAACCAATCCGAAGCCGCTGGAACCGCTGCAGACAGCGCGGTCACTTCAGCGACCGAAAATGAGCCCGAGCCCGCCTCTACGGTTTCGGATAAGGAGTTTTGACGCTTCCTTCGCCGGACTGCAAGTGTTTAACCATCTGTGGACGCCCTGGCGCTCCACGTACATGCAAGCTGGGAGTGACAAGCAGCGCTGCATTTTTTGCGAAGCGGCGGCATCGAGCACAGCAGATGACACGAACTTGGTCATTCATCGCGGCTCGCTCTGCTTCATCATCTTAAATCGGTATCCCTATACCAGCGGGCATTTGATGATTGCTCCCTATGAACACGTCTCGCGCCTTAGCGCCGCCCATGAGAGCACGTCAGAAGAGATGATGCGCCTCGAACGGCGCGCAGAAGAAATTCTTCAAGCAGTTTACAATCCCGATGGATTGAATTTAGGCATGAATCTTGGCGAAGCTGCTGGGGCCGGTATTGAGCAGCATATCCATTTGCACGTGCTCCCGCGCTGGAGAGGTGATGCGAATTTCATGAGTATCGTGGGACATACGCGCATTATTCCGGAAGCGCTGGAGGACACCTACGCGAAGCTGAAAGGCAGATTCGTAAGTCCTGATGCGCCAGAGTTCGCAAACCGGCACCCTTAGCGCTTTTTGGTGACGCCTTTTTCTTTTAGAGAATGTGATCAGGTTACGGATACTAGCAATTCAACCCTGATGTTTAACCGTTGGCTAGATCCGCGATCTGAGCTTGCGATCATGTGCCTCGTCACTGCGTTTATCTATTGGAATAACGATCTGCTGTTCCTGACATTTTCAACTATGGCGTTGTGTACCAGGGTTGGCGGCAGCGCGGCTTAAACTCCGCTTGGCCAGCGGAGAATCTTCATATCTCTTCAGCAGGTCGGCAGGATCGGCGTAGATAGCGACACAACCAGCTTCGCGCAGCGCAGCTTCAGAAAATCCGCCGCAGAGGACACCCACCGTACGAAGCCCCGCCTTGCCCGCCGCCTCCGCGTCATACGGGCTGTCTCCCACAACGACGATTTCCTCCCGGCGAACTTTTCCCAGGCGTTCGAGTGCAGCCTCGAAAATATCCGGGTGAGGCTTGGATCGTTCGGCATCTCCCGATGACGTCTCCACCCCGACCAAGTCTTCGATGTTGGCAATTCGCTCAAAAGTCTGCAACTCATCCGGTTTAGCCGAAGAAGCTAGAGCGACCTGCTGGCCATTAGCTTTTAATTTTTGGAATAGTTCTCTGACGCACGGGAACGATCGCACTTTGGGCAGGTACTTCTGCTTGAAAAGTGACCCGCGGAACTCCTCTAGGGCCTTGCTTTTCTCCTTCAATTCTGCCGAACTGAGAAACACTGGCAAAAGTTGGTCCCCTCCTTTTCCAATCTGCCCACGAATTTGGTCAAAAGAGATCTCGTGCCCGAAGTGCCTGAACGCTTCTTGCCACGCTTGTGCATGTAAGTCGACGGAATCGAGCAAAGTACCGTCAATATCGAAGATTACCGTTTCTGCCATTAGGGAGCGTCAACCCGTTGGTTCTGCTCTATTGTCCTCTATGGTGTGCCTTTCACCCGAGACTGGGTGATGATCTAACGGTCCGCGTACTATTTCAGCTGCAAACAACGTCACATGAGTTAGATGGGGTCACCGTCCGATACAGCTTTCAGTGTTCCAGATGAAATCCAGTCAGCCCGCAAAGCCGGGCTTCGATACTTTATCCCCAAAGGACCGGGTATCCGCCGCCGCCATGCTGGAAGCGGCTTCACGTATTTGGACGAAAATGACAAGCCTATCAACGATGCCGAAACGATAAAGCGAATCCAGTCGCTGGTCATCCCGCCCGCGTGGACGTCCGTGTGGATCAGTCCCGACCCGGACAGCCACATACAGGCCGTGGGCCGCGACGCTCGTGGGCGGAAACAGTACCGGTATCATCCCGCCTACCGACAAATGCGGGATCTGGTGAAGTTCGATCGCATGCGCGCATTCGGAAGAGCTCTCCCCAGAATCCGACGCATCGTAGGTCGCGATTTGGCTCGTCGAGGACTGCCCAAACGCAAGGTTCTTGCGGCGGTTGTGAAGCTTCTTGAAACCACGTATATCAGAATCGGCAATGAGGAATATGCCGAGGAGAATAACTCATTCGGCCTGACCACTCTGCGCGACCAGCATGTTCAGATTCTCGGGGAGATGCTGAAATTTCGCTTTCGCGGCAAGAGCGGACAGAAACACGAGATCACCGTCAAGGACCCACGTCTCGCCCGCATTCTACGGAAATGCAAAGACATTTCCGGGAGTGCTCTATTTCAATACCTCGATGAAAACGGTGAGCCCCAAAGCATTGAATCTGGCGACGTGAATGAGTATTTGCGCGAAATCAGCGGCGGCGATTTCACCGCTAAAGACTTCCGAACGTGGGGAGGGACCTGTCTCGCCGCTAGCCTGCTGCTTGAAAAATGCACGACTGGGACCGACCCTGAAGTGAAACAAGAGATCAAATCCGTTCTCGTAGACGTCGTAAAAGGCGTGGCTTGCAAGCTTGGCAATAAGCCGGCGACATGCAAAAAGTATTACATCCATCCGGCAATAATCGACTGTTACTCAGGGGGTAATCTGCGCGAACTCGCGCAGAAGTTCCGCGAAAGCTCAAGCGCACGTTTATACGAGCAGATTGTGCTCTCGCTTCTGACGCCTCTCAAGCGAGCGCGGGCCAAAGCGGCGTGAATCAGTTCGGTAAACCCGCCGATTGTTCAGTCGTAGCGAAGCGTTTGGATCGGATCGATCCGCGCGGCCCTGCGCGAAGGGATGTACGCCGCCGCAAGCGCAGCTGAGGCAACAACAAATATGCCGGCGATAAAGGCCAAGAGATCGAAGACTCGCATCAAAATCATCTGAGACGCGAGCACGCGGTAAAAAACAATAGCTAAAGGAACACCTAAAGCAATGCCAGTCATTGCGAGTCGCAAAGACTGTCTCAAGACTAAGTTCGTTACGCTGCCAGTTGTCGCTCCGAGCGCGAGCCTGACACCGATCTCCTTTGTTCTTTGTGTCACGAGATAAGACAGGACGCCATAGACGCCGGATACCGTGAGCAACAATGCAAGTGCGCCGACTGCGAACGCGATCGAGGACGCGGCGCGAAAGGGATAAATGGCGACTGCCAAATATTGATCCAGAGAATGGATGTCGTCCACGGCCCCCGGGGCCCAAGCTTCTAACTTCGCGGATAACCTGCGCTTTTCTACTTCGACGTTCCCGCGTACCCGGACCAGCAGAGATCGTGTCGGCTTCGAGGGCACAGTCGGTAAATACAGCAGCGCGGCATCCTTTCCGTACGGGATACAGCATGTGACGATGTCAGCGGCAACTCCGATTATCCGTACGTTCCGGGCTGGGTTTCCCGGTAAACGAATAACCTGACCGAGCGCATTCGCATTCCCGAAAAAGCGCTGTGCCGCGGCTGCGCTTACAATCGCAACGGGGATGCCCGAAGTAGCCTCGGCGGAGGTAAAGTCGCGGCCCCGGACGATGGGGATTCCTAAAATCCGGAAGTATTCCGGCGACACGTAGTTATGTTCGGTGCTGAAGGCCGAATGGTCCTGCCTTGACGCAGTAATGCTTGGAACCGGCCCACCCAGCGGAATCGAGGAAGCGGCCGCAACTGTTTCCGTTCCCGTATCGGAGGCAAGCGTTTCGACCACATGTATTCGGTCCCTTTCAACGACCTTCAGCGCGATTACACCGTGCGTGTGGAACCCGATATCAAATGTGCTGACGGAAAATGTTGTGCGAACCAGCGCGCCACAAACGATTAGGAGTAACGTGCAAGCGGTGATCTGCGCGATAACAAGTCCGTGGCGGAGCCTCCCAGATCTGAGATCGGACGTGAATTCCCCACGAGTAGCAAGCATAACTTCGCCACGGCTAGCTTGTATGGCTGGCGCCAGACCGAAGAAAACAGTCGCGATCACAGCGGCTGAGGCCATGAACGCGAAAACTCGCCAGTCCAGCGGAAGGTGCACAGGATGAATCAGCTCGAGCATGTCTTGTGGAAGGGTTGCAAACATCGCCTGAAGAGCTGCTCGGATGATCATTTGAGAAAGGCCGAGTCCCAGAACCGCCGCTGCGATCGAGAGAAGAATGCTTTCTGTTAAGAATTGCCGGATCAGGCGCGTCCGCACGGCACCCAAGGCGAGCCTGATGCCAACCTCCCTTTGCCGTGCCATTGCGCGGGCAAGCATCGCGTTGGCGATGTTGGTGCATGCGAGAAGCAAAACAAGCCCGAAAGCGGCTACGAGTGGAATAAAGAAAACCAGAAGTTCCGATGTCAGAGGAATGGCCGTCGCCTTCGATTGAAGCAGGATGTTGGCCGCTTTCTTGTCGTCAGGCAGTTGCGAGGTCATCTGCCGGCCCAAAGCCAGAAGCGCCGCCTTCACACCAGCAACGCTTCGCCCATAATTGATACGACCGACGATCATGAGCCGCTCCGGATTTTCTGCGCCAAAAAGATCAGGGCCGTCCTCGAGCCGACCGGCCATTGTCAGCGGGGCCCAGAACTCGCTCGGGGCGTCGCCGAGATCCTGAAATCCTCGCTGCGCGACCCCGACTACCTGCATCGGGTATCCTCGAACTCTGATTTTTATGCCGACAATATCTGGCCGGCTACCGAACTGGGTTTGCCACGCACTGTAGCTGAGCACAAGGACGGGATTACGCCCTGGCACAGCCGCGTCGTCGGGTGCCAAAACTCGGCCCAGCGCAGGCCTCACGCCGAGCATTTGGAAATAATTGCCGCTCACGAGCCTTCCCTGGCTTGATCGGCCATCCAGGCGTGTGTACAGAGGTCGAACCGCTGCTATTTCGGAGAAAGCAGGGTTGGCCTTTTCGAGTTCCTGGTACTCGCGCCATGAAAATGCGTGTTCGCCGCCGGCACGATTCCTCCAGGTGAAGCTATACAGGCTGTACGGATCACGGACCGAAAGGGGACGAAGGACATAGGCGTTGAACAACGTGAATAGCGCGGTGTTTAGGCCAAGTCCAACAGCGATAGTTGCCACCACTGTAAAGACGAAACCACGGCTGCGAGTGAAGGTTCTTAGCGCGTATCGAACGTCTTGTAAGGTCGTCTCTAACCGCTGAATGCCACGAACGCAACGACACTCCTCCTTGGCATGCCCGATCCAGCCAAAGTCCAGACGCGCCAGCCGGGTGGCTTCTCCTTCGGAATGTCCTGCGGCCACGTGCTTTCGGGCAGCCATGGCGAGATGGAAATCCACTTCGTCTTCGAGATCCTTCTCCACACGCGCGTGAAACACGAGCGCTCGAAGTCGCAAGAACAGATCGCCCCAGGTCATGGCATCCCAGTCAGGCCATCTCTAGGACTCTGCCAATCGCGGCAGTTAGACGTGCCCAATCTTCGCTTTCCTGCTCGAGTTGTCTGCGACCGGCGGCCGTCAGCCGATAAAATCGCGCACGACGTCCCAGCTCCGAAACGCCCCACTCGGCCTTGATCCAACCCTGATGTTCGAGTCGGTGGAGTGCCGGGTAAAGCGAGCCTTGATTCACCTGAAGCACGTCTTGGGAGATTTGCTGGATGCGCTCGGAGATGGCCCATCCATGCATCGCACTGCCCGACCCGAGCGTACGTAGAATGAGCAGGTCCAGGGTGCCTTGCAGAAGATCGAGTTTGACTCGTTCCGCTATTGGTGTCGAACCTCTACACCAGCATAAATCTCTTGGTATAGGATGTCAACACCAAGCGCTAGCTAAGAAGCGGAGATCGATATGGGCGACCGGCCAGCACTTCACTCATCGCTTCGCGCAACTCGCTGAAAAGGGCTCGCTTCAGCACGTATCCTTGCGCGCCAACACTAAACGCCTCCTCAGCATAGACCGTTTCCGCATGCTGGCTGACGAAAACAATAAGCAGGCCCGGCGCATGCAGCAGTATCTCTCGTGCCGCCTCAAAACCGGTCATGATAGGCATGGATACATCTAACAGCACGAGGTCGGGACGTAGCCGCTCGGCCGCAGTTACCGCTTCCTGCCCGTCACGCGCCTCACCCACGATCTCAGAGTCGGCTTCGACCGTCCTCCTGAGTAATTGGCGCATCGCCGGATCATCGTCGGCAATCAGCAGGCGCGGTTGTCTCATGCGTCGAAACCTGCAGTTATCTCCGTACGAGTCGCTGGTGAGGGTCGCACGTTCAAGCCCCCCCGGGGGGTTGGCGAGCGCATTCTTGCACAGTCATAAGTCCCAGTCGCCGCTTTGGCTCGCACAGCTTGCAGGTCAAAGCCCCAATCTCGCAGGTGAGACGGAAATCCTGAACAGTTGTTACCAATTCAATGACGACAAACGCATCGCGTTTCCTCCAGTGGCAGCCCCTTTCTCGCTACGTTGGAACGCCATACAGCGCAAGCCACCCGATTGACTCTGCATAACTCGAGTCCCTCGTATTCTTTCCGGCTGCCGCAGGCTGATGCCGTTTTTGTTGGAAGTACAATGCCGGTTGGAGGGAAGCCATGTTTACGGCGACAGCCGATCTGATTCTCCCCAGCACTACTACCGGATCTTTTCCGCGTCCGCGCTGGTTCGACGTGAGTATGTGGGGGCGTCCACTCGATACTTGCATGCTCGACATTCGCTTTCGTGAGAAGTTTCAGGATGCACTTGCCGTCGTCATCAGCGACCAGGAGCGTGCTGGTCTCGACATTCTCAGTCACGGCGATTTTCATGTCGATGAGGACATGGCGGGCCGCGCCTGGCATCATTACCCATTGCAGCGCTGGTCTGGCTTGGAAGGCGATTATCTGCAGCCGGAGGAAACCACAGCGCCTTGGCTTCACTATCCGCCTGGCACGCTGCTGAACGAAATCTACACCGGCTGGCGCTGGCCGCACGTGGTCGACAAAATCGAACATCGACCGCTCGACTTTCCCAAACTGTGGCGTATCGCTCAGGGAAAAACCAGCAAGCCCGTCAAGTTCGGAACCTGCTGCTCTCAAGTCATGGCGCTGTTCTTGGATATCCACACGCCCAAATACAAGGACAAGCGTCAGGTGATCTGGGATATGGCCGAGGCCATGAATAAGGAGCTCTTGGCCCTGCGCGATGCTGGTTGCCGTTGCATTCAGACCGAAGAGCCCACCTTCCACTTCATGGCGAACACGTACGGTAAGGATCACGAAGAAGTGAAGTTCATGATCGACGCGTTCAACCGCGAGGTCCAGGGACTCGAAGATGTAGAGCTGTGGATCCACACCTGCTGGGGCAACCCGAACATGCAGCGCGTGATGGAGGATACAAGCTATGCCAATTCGCTTGAGATCTATCTTGAGCGGTGCCGCGGTGACGTGTGGACGCTCGAGATGAAGGATCGCAACCAGAAAGATCTTGAGCTGTTCGAGCCTTTCAAACACGATCTAAAGAAAAAGATCTGCATCGGCGCCGTGAGCCATCGCGTGTTGCAGGCTGATCGGCCCGAAGACGTAGCCACGGAGATCCGTAAAGCTCTGAAGTACATCCCGCCCGAGCGCTTGATCGTATCGAACGATTGTGGCTTCGGCCGCCAGGGTGGGAACCGCGAGATCGCGTTCTACAAGGCCAGCGCGCTCGCGCAAGGATCGAATATCGTGCGCCGCGAGCTCGGTCTGCCGCTAACATGCGTCCCTGCCGCCGATCCAAAACTGCAAATTGATGTAGTGCCGGGTCGAGCTTCCGCTTCGTGATGATATGGAAAACTGATGTCCACGTACATTTTGGCTTTTCTGATTGGAGTTATTGCCGGGCTTCGCTCGATGACCGCGCCTGCTGCGGTCAGTTGGGCCGCTCGCCTGGGCTGGCTGCATCTCGAAAACACCTGGCTTGCCTTTCTCGGTTTCGCTGTAACGCCTTACATTTTTACCGTCCTTGCGCTTGGTGAGCTGATCGCGGACAAGCTGCCCAAGACGCCTAGCCGCAAATCGCTCGTGGGCTTCGTAGGCCGAATTTTCAGCGGTGCATTGTGCGGGGCTGCCCTCGGCGCAACACGCCAGGCTGTAGCCGGTGGTCTTTTGCTAGGTATTCTCGGCGCGATAGCGGGAACACTCGGCGGCTACGAGTTCCGTACGCGGCTGGCAGCAGCGATTGGAGGAAAGGACCTTCCGATCGCGCTGCTTGAGGACGCAATTGCAATTTGCGGCGCCTTCTTGATCGTCTCTCGATTCTGAAACATCAACGCGATGCTAGCGTGCGGATAATCGCAGCCACACCGCTCACCGCGCGTGCCAAGCGCTCATAATCGAGCTTCTCCGGCGTGTCTTCTGCGGTGTGGTAATACGGATATCGGTATGGCGCAGTGTCGGTCAACATGAGTGCCGAGTACCCAAACTGCCAAAAGGACCAGTGGTCCGACCACCCCATGCCCGGGATCGCAGCCGGTCCAGCAGCACCCTCGGCTGGTAATGACGTTGCAGATCGAAAACTCTTCAGTGCCCGCCGTAACAATGGCGCTGAACGGAAATTTGCCACAAAGCCGAGGAAATTACCGCGATCCGGATAGCCAGGGTGGAATCCGATCGGGTAAGTTTGCGTTCCCGGTTCATCGGAGTAGTAACCAATAGTCTCAAGGGATAGCATCGCGGTAATCTTTTCTTTCCGCTCATGGCAGCGCTTCGCGTAAACGTAACTGCCCATGGCGGGAGTTTGAAAGTAGGGTGGTTCTTCATTTACGAAAAACACCCACCGAATGCTGCGCGCCTGCCGTTCGTGCGCAAACTGCCGTGCGAGTTCTAGAGTCGCTGCGACTCCGCTCGCATTATCATTTGCGCCAGGCAGACCGCCTGCGGTGTCGTAATGAGCGCCGATCACGACAATGGCGCTGTCCTCCTCTTTACTTTTTAGTTCCGCTTCGATGTTGTCGAAGTCCTGGCCGGCGAACGAATACGTCTGCCGGGCAGGAATATAGCCTAATGAGCGAAGCTGGCCTTCAATGTAGGCGCCCGTTTTCCGGAGGTTGTCGTTCCGGACAGCGTCCCGCCCGCCAATATCTCCCGCGAGTACGTGGACGAAGTTTCGAACGCGATCACGGATTTCAACTTCGGCCGGTGTTAGCGGAGGTAGGATGGTCCGTTCACAGCTCCGCGCATCTTTATTTCTATCTGCCCGTTCATTCACTTACAATCGATTCCTCCAACCGTATGTGCGTTTTTGCTCCCCGACGTGCTAGGTTTTAGCCGCTTTGTAAGGAGAGCATCCAACCATATGACATCACGTCAAGTCCGCCGCGCCGCTGAGCGCGCTGCGCAAAAAGAAGAGCGCAAAGCCGCAAATGGCTTCGTTTTTTCGCCCCAAAACGCCGCCTCCTCCCAGCTCCCCGAACCGCCCGCCCAGCACTCGCACCCTAGCGACGCGTCAGAGCTTCCTCGTCCCATCTCCGCCTCCCAACTCGCCGCCAACCGCGCCAACTCCCAACTCTCCACCGGTCCCAAAACGCCTGAAGGCAAAGCCAAATCCTCCCACAACGCAGTCAAAACCGCACTCACCGGCCGCACCGTCCTGCTCCCTACCGACGATGCCGCCGCCTACGAACAGCACGTGGCCGATTTCTTCCATGAACTCCAGCCCATGGGCGCTCGCGAATGCGCGCTGGTGCAATTGCTCGCCGACAACGCCTGGCGCCTCGATCGTGTGTTCGCACTTGAAATGGGCATCTACGCCCTCGGCCGTAGCCAATTTGCTGACCACTTCAGCGCCGAAGATCCCGCTCTGCAACCCAACCTGATCGAAACCCACACGTTTCTCACCTACGAAAAGCAGTTTCGAAATCTGCAACTTCAGTTTGCACGCCTGTCTCGTCAACGGGAAAAGGACACCGCCGAACTGCATCAACTGCAGCAACAGCGCAGCACACGCGAAAAGCAGGAGCTCGAGACGGGGGCCAAGCTCTACGCGGCAGCGAAACACGACCGCAAACCGTTCGACCCGGCCCAATATGGGCTCGATTGTTCAGTTGAAGACGTCGAGTGCTATCTCGAGGGCGTGCGTGCCGCCAATCTCCTCAACATCACCCTCAAACAGGAGCGCGATCAAGCCAGACTGCGCAGCAACGCCGCCTAACAGCGAACAGAAACGCCGAAACAGAGCCCGAGCGCAGCGGCGCGTCGATTATCGGATGCGCGCAGGCTGAAGCGGTATACTGCCATTGCAAAAGTGCCTCTCATAATTGCTTTCGCATCATCTGAACGCCTCCTTTCGCTCAGCACCATTGACCTGGTCGTCATCTGCTTGTATTTCGTGATGGTGCTCGGAATTGGCTTTTACCTGAAGCGATTTACGAACACCGGCGAAGACTTCTTCCTGGCGGGCCGTGATATGACCGCCTGGGTGGCGGGTCTCAGCTTTGTTGCGGCAAACCTTGGCGCTCTCGAACTGATGGGCTGGTCCGCATCTGCTTACCAGTACGGCATCCTGGCCACGCATTGGTATTGGATTGGCGCAATTCCTGCGATGCTCTTCCTCGGCATCGTGATGATGCCGTTCTATTACATATCCAAAACCCATTCCGTCCCCGGGTATTTGAAACTGCGCTTCGGCGAACCCGCTCGCGCGCTCTCCGCCATCACCTTCGGTTTGATGACGGTGCTGATGAGCGGCATCAATATGTATTCCATGGCCTTGGTAATGAAAATCATTCTTGGCTGGGACATACATTTCAGCATTTGGATGTCGTCCCTCACCGTCGCCGCGTACGTTTTTCTGGGCGGGCTCTTGTCGGCCATCTTCAATGAGGTTCTGCAATTCTTTCTGATTTGGCTGGGCGCGCTTTTGATTCCCATTCTCGGTTTGATCGAAGCAGGCGGCTGGAGCGGCATGGTGCGCCGCATTTCCGAGCGCTTTCCCGGTCAGGATTATACGCATCTGTGGAGCGGCCTGGGATCGTTTAGCGGTAACCCGATGGGCATTCATTGGACCGGCATTGTTCTGGGCCTCGGATTTGTAATTTCCTTCGGCTACTGGACAACCGACTTTCTGGTTGTGCAGCGCGTGCTCTCCGCGCGCGATCTGCGCAGCGCGAAAATGGCGCCTATCATCGGGTCAATCTTCAAAATGGCGCTCCCTTTAATCGTGATTCTGCCCGGCTTGCTCGCTCTCGCCGTGCTGCCTGAAAAGCTGGTGGGAGAATCGCAAAGCGTCGCCGGAGCTCACACCTACAACGAAGTACTACCGCTGATGCTGGCGCGCTACTGCGGTCCAGGACTGTTGGGTTTGGGAATCACCGCTCTCATCGCTGGATTCATGTCCGGTATGGCCGGTAATGTCAGCGCATTTGCAACGGTCTGGACCTATGACATCTATAGAGCGTTCATGCGCAAGAACGCAACCGACCAACACTATCTGGCCATGGGCCGCTGGTGCACGGTGCTTGGGGTCCTCGTGAGTATCGGTACCGCGTATCTGGTTATGCAATTTCTCAGCATCATGGATTACGTCCAGGCGCTATTCAGCTTTTTTGTTGCGCCGCTGTTCGGAACCGTGATCCTTGGCATGTTATGGAAGCGAGCCACGCCGGCCGCTGGATTCTGGGGCTTGCTTGCTGGAACGCTTTCTTCAATTGCCATGTTCATCTGGGTCAAGCTCGATCCCGCCGCGCTCCGCTATATCGCTCTCTCGGCCGGCGCAAAGCAGATGGCCGAAAACATGTACCGGGCGTTATGGTCGTGGCTCATCTGCGTCATCATCACGGTCGTAGTGAGCCTTGCTACGAAGCCTCAACCTGAGTCCGAGCTCGCCGGCCTCGTCTACGGCGCGACCGATATACCATCGGAAGGTCGGCTGCCGCTTTATCAGCGACCAATGTTCTGGGCTACCGCCGTCATCGTTGTGTTCTGCATCTTGAACATCATCTTCTGGTAGGCCGAGCCAATGCACAATACACCGCGAACGCACAATACACACGGTTCCCTTTCAATCTGGTTCTTTATCGGCCTCCTGCTGACTGCCTACGGCCTCCTCATCACAGGCGCAGGTCTGTATGACTTGGCATCGCCTCCCGAGTCTCCCGTCGTGCTCGCCCGTCTGCATGCGCCCATCTGGTGGGGCGCCGTCCTGCTGATTATCGGCCTGTTTTATTTCATTCGATTCTTTCCAAGGAAGCGCTAATGCCAACACCCAATGGACGCCGTACGAAGCTCGGCCTTATCGTCGGGAACCGTGGTTTTTTCCCCGATCACCTGGCCGCAAGCGGTCGCGAAGAGATGATCCGTGTGTTGGAAGAAGCCAACGTGGAGGTTGTCGCGCCGACTCCCAAGGGCTCTAATACGGACCCCACGCTCATCGCCAATGAGTCCAAGTTCGGCGCGGTGGAAACCTTCGAAGAGGCTAAAGGTTGTGCTGAACTTTTTATGCGGCATCGCGACACCATCGACGGTGTCATAGTTTCATTGCCAAATTTTGGCGACGAGCGCGCGATTGCCGACACGCTGAGATTATCTGGGCTGCATGTGCCGGTGCTCGTGCAAGCCACTCCCGATAATCCCAACCGTATGTCCATTACCGACCGGCGCGATAGTTTCTGCGGAAAAATGTCGGTCTGCAATAACCTGATGCAGTACGGAATTCCGTATTCGCTGACTACCCTCCATACCGAAGCTCCAACTTCCGAGGAATTCAAAAAAGATCTGGCCTGGTTTATTGGGGTCTGTCGCGTGGTTGACGGAATGCAGCCGCTCCGTGTGGGTGCAATCGGTGCTCGCCCGGCCGCTTTCAATACCGTCCGGTACAGCGAGAAGTTGCTTGAAGCGAACGGCATTTCCGTGATCACGCTCGATCTTTCCGAAGTTCTTGGCCGTATCAGCCGGATGACTGATCAGGATGATGCCGCGAAAAGCAAGCTTGAGGACATCAAGAGGTATGTTTCCACGCTCGACGTACCTGCTGCATCGCTGATGAAAATGGCCAAGCTGGGCGCTGTCATCGATGGTTGGATGCGAGATCAGGAGGTCACAATCAGCGCGGTACAGTGCTGGACGTCTCTCGAAGAAAATTTCGGTGTCGTCCCCTGCACGGTGATGAGCATGATGAGCGAAAATCTCATGTCAAGCGCATGCGAGACCGACATCGTGGGCGTTCTCAGTATGCATGCGTTGCGGCTCGCATCCGGGACACCGAGCGCGTTGCTCGACTGGAACAACAACTACGGCGACGACCCGAACAAAGCAGTCTGCTTTCACTGCAGTAATCTGCCCAAGCATTTTTTTGCCGACGTGAAAATGGAGTTCCAGGAAATCATTGCCGGAACGGTCGGCAAGTTCAATACCTTCGGCACCCTGTATGGCCGCGTGAAAGCAGCGCCGATGAGCTATGCGCGTTTCTCCACGCGCGACCGCGAAGGAAAAATCCGCGGCTATGTCGGGGACGGCCGGTTTACCGAAGACTCGCTCCAGACCTTCGGCGGCGCGGGTGTGGTCGAGATTCCACGAATGCAAGACTTGTTGCGCTACATCTGCGAGCAAGGCTTCGAGCATCATACTGCGGCGAACCTGGCCCATACCTCGAGCATCGTTCACGAGGCGGCAAGCAAGTACTTGGGTTGGGATATGTATTGGCATAGAGCATGAGCACCGTCGTCGCGGGAGTGGACTTCGGAACTCTCAGCGTTCGCGTATCTATTTTTGACCGAGATAAAGGCAGACTCGGCGCAGGCGTCGCGGAGTATCCGCTGCACCGCACAAGGAGCGATCCGGACTACGCGACCCAAAGCCACGCCGATCACATGAGTGCTTTGACAGTCGCAATGAAGCAGGCGCTTCAAACGGCGGCTGTGGACGGTAGTGCAATCCAAGCGATTGCGCTTGATACCACCGGCGCGAGTGTCATTCCAGTTGGCCACAAGTTAGAACCGCTCGACGAATACTACTTGTGGTGTGACCACCGAGCTTCACAAGAAGCCGCCGAGATCACCCGCAAAGCTCACGAGTCCGGACTCGAAGCGATCCAGTGGTGCGGCGGCGTGTACTCGTCGGAATGGGGCTTCTCGAAGGTCCTGCATTGGTTGCGGCACAATCCCGAAAAGCGCCGGCAGTTCGCTTCCGCCTTCGAACACTGTGATTACGTGGCGACGGTACTGTGTGGCATTCGCGATTTCAACCAAGCTCCGAGAAGCATTTGCGCCATGAGCCACAAATGGATGTGGAACGAATCGCTCGGCGGTCTGCCTTCGCAGGAATTCCTCACGTCAGTGGACCCGTTATTCGCCGGCATCCGCGAAAAGCTTGCGGGCCGCTATCTTACTTCCGACAAATTGGCGGGAACGCTCTGCAGCGAATGGGCCGAAAGGCTTGGCTTGCAACCTGGTGTTCTGATCCCCGTAGGCGCGTACGATGCGCATTGGGATGCTCTAGGAGCGGGCGTAAAACTTGGCGATGTGGTCAATGTTATCGGCACCTCAACCTGCATTATCGGGTTGAGCGATAAAACGACTCTTGTGCCCGGCCTCTGCGGCGTTGCGCGCGGGTCGGTCGATCCGAAACTGACAGGCATGGAGGCTGGATTATCAGCAGTGGGAGATCTCTTTCAAGCCATCGCCCGCAGAGCTTCCTCAACCCCGGCGGCTTTGGCGCAAGAGTTATCGTCCTACCGTGCGGGTCAAACCGGACTGCTGCGTCTTACTTGGGACAACGGCGATCGCACCGTGCTTGTGAATCCGGAACTCGGGGGCATAACGCTCGGCTGGAATCTTACCAGCACGGCAACAGACGAGATGTTCGCCGCGATCGAAGGGACCGCATTTCACACGCGCGTGATCCTGGAACGCATGGAACAGTATGGCGTCACGGTAAGACGCATTATCAATGGCGGCGGCATTCCAAAGCGGAACGACGTGTTGAATCAGGTTTACGCGAATGTTCTGAACAAGCCGATTCTCGTGCCGCAAGGCGACGTAACGAGCCTCGGCTCGGCGATATTCGCCTTCCTCGCGGCTAAAGCATTTCCGTCTGTTGACGACGCTCAGGATGCGCTGTGTCCCCCGTATCGACTTTTCAATCCGGAACCGGAAAACGTGGCTATCTACGACCAGCTATATCCGCTGTATCAACGGCTCTATTTCGGCTTCGGTGCGAAAGAGTCAGCTCCGGTGGGTATTGGTGATGTGCTTCCGGAGCTTCGAAATATCGCCGCTCAAACCAGGCAAATGCAATGAGCTTAAAAACACTCAGGGAAGAAGTATTCGAGGCCAATCAAGACTTGGTCCGACGCGGCCTGGTCATCTTTACGTTCGGCAACGCGAGCGGATTTGATCGCGCGTCCGGCATGGTCGTGATCAAGCCAAGCGGCGTGCCGTATGAGAGCATGACTCCTGACCATTTAGTCGTGAGCGACATCGATGGCCGCATCGTTGAAGGAGCACTGCGCCCCTCCTCAGATCTTCCGACTCACTTGGGACTCTATCGCACGTTCCCGGGCGTGAACGGAGTCGTTCATACGCATTCGCGCTACGCAACCGCTTGGGCGCAAGCTGGGGTCGAAATTCCCTGTCTCGGCACAACTCACGCGGATTACTTTCGCGGTGCCATTCCCGCAACTCCCGCGATGACTCCGCTTGAGATCGAATCGGAATATGAGCGCAACACCGCGACAGTAATCGTGCGCCGTTTTGCCGGTCTGGATCCATTAGCCACCCCCGCCGTCCTGGTTGCAGGCCATGGGCCATTCACTTGGGGCGCTTCAGCCGCCGACGCTGCCCATACCGCAGTCATTCTCGAAGAGCTGGCTCACATGGCCTATCTGACCTTCACAATCAGAGCCGATGTGGAGGGAATTTCAGAAGCGTTGCGCGACAAGCACTTTCTCCGCAAACACGGTCCGGCCGCATACTACGGACAAAAATCGGCCCACCGCTAAACGGCAAAGCTTCATAACGTTCCAAGCCTGTAAAAACGTTGTAAAAACCGGGCGACGACCTCGTGCGTGGCTAGCAAACGCAGGGAGCATCGGCACACAATGATTCAGGACCTGAGTTGCATGCCCGGTGCAAGCGATCCAGGTTATTGATCCTAGCTGACGAAGGATGGATGTGGGTCTCTCGACATTCCCAGAGGTTTCCCGTGACAACGACGAAATATCGCTTGCCGTTTGGTTCCAAATCCTTGACCGCCGCAAGAGGCTGATCGCTGCGGTCACGCTTCTTGCCGCGCTCGTAGCAGCAGGAGTTGCGTTCCTCCTACCGCCCACCTATAAAGCCGAGGCGGTGATCATGCCGCCGCAGCAGGCGCAATCTTCGATGTCGATGATGTCAACGCAGGCAGCCCAACTGGGAGGCCTTGCGAACGTGGGCTTGGCAGGCATGTTCTGGAAAAATCCTGCCGATCTCTACATCGGAATCCTTCAGAGCCGTACCATTGCCGATGCGCTCATCGACGAATTCCACCTGCAGCGCGTCTATGAAGTGAAGCAGCGATCCGACGCCCGAAAGCACCTGGCTAAACTCTCCTCCTTGAGTAGCGGCAAAGATTTATTGATTCACATCATCGTCCGGGATCACGATCCGAAGCGCTCTGCTGATCTGGCAAATGCTTACGTGAGCCACCTCTTCGAGCAGAACCAGCGGCTCGCCCTCAGCGAAGCCTCACAGCGCCGGCTCTTCTTTGAACAGCAGATCGCGCAAGAACGAAACGCTTTAACAGCCGCCGAGGTGGCATTTAAAAACACCGAGCAGACAACCGGTCTCATTGTCCCGGCCGGTCAGGCGGAAGGACTCGTGCGTTCGGGAATGTTACTCAGGGCCGAGATCGCAAGCCGTGAAGTGCAGCTACAAGCGGTTCGGTCTTATGCAACTGACGAGAACTCCCAGGTTCGCGTTCTGCAGAGCGAGATCGAAGCGCTGAATGGCCAATTGCGCCGCCTTAGAAATCAAACCGGCCGTCAGTCGCCCGACGGAATTGAAATCCCTGCAGGAAAGCTCCCGGAAGCCGGACTGGAATACGCGCGTAAGCTGCGGGATTTTAAATACCACGAGGCTGTGTACGAAGTTCTCCAGAAGCAATACGAGGTAGCCCGCATAGATGAAGCCAAGCTTGCGCCTGTCATCCAGGTTGTGGACCGGGCGGTTCACCCGGATCGAAAGAGCGGGCCGCCGCGAACTGTAATCGTCGTTGTAAGTGCCCTAATCGCGGCGCTTGTGGTTTGGTTCTGGCTTATCTTCCAGCATTATGCGAGGATGACCAAGCTCATCGGCAAATACGAATGAGAAACATGTCTAAAGCTCCTCTGCGATCAGTTACGTTTTCTCGATGAAACTTGCTAGCCAGCTTCGCCGGAATATATTCGCGCTGTCCGTGCTCCAAATCGTTAATTACGCTGTCCCGTTGATCAGCGTGCCTTACCTCGTGCGCGTGCTGCACCCCGCTGGCTTTGGGCTTCTAGCATTCGCACAGGCAGTTATTCTCCTGTTCGACATCGTTACCGATTACGGATTCACTTTGAGCATTACAAGAACAGTGGCTGGGTGCCGCAACGATCGCGAAATATTGTCGCGTACCTTTTGGATAACCGTCGGCGCCAAGCTCATATTAATGACGGGAAGCGCCATTGTTCTGGCCGCGATCATCATACTCACGCGCCAGTCGAGAGAGACAGCGTTACTCTACTGGGCCGCTTTTCTAAACGTCGTTGGTACGGCTCTGTTCCCTGTGTGGCTGTTTCAGGGACTGGAGGAAATGAACTTCACTGTGAGGGCGCAAGCTCTGGCACGTGTCTTGACCATTCCTGCGATCTTTCTTCTCGTCCGAAGGCCCAGCGACTATCTAATAGCGGCATTTATTCAGGGAAGCGTTCTCATTTGGGCAACTGTGTTCGTGCTGCCTGCGATCTGCAAGCGTATACGCGTCCGGCCCTACGTGCCGTCGATTCGGGAGTTGGTATCTGCTTTCCGAAACGGCTGGCACCTGTTCTTGACCAATCTCGCTGGATTTGCGTATTCAGCGACAACGGTTGTGATATTGGGACTCGTGGCAGGTAAAGCAGAAGTCGGATATTACAGTGCCGCTGAAAAGCTGATCCGAGCCGCTTCCGCACTGCTCGGGCCGTTTACGCAGGCCCTTTACCCGCATCTCACAGTACTGCGAGCCCAATCCAGGGATTCAGCCCTGCGATTAATTCGGAAGAGCTTGTCGTGGGTGACAGTGATTGGATTTACGGCTTCGGTCATGACTCTCTGCCTCGCCGGACCTATCGGGCGGATCGTATTCGGCGCTGCTTTTGCTCCCTCGATTAATGTTCTCCGCTGTTTATCCCCGCTCCCCTTCCTCTATGGACTGAGCAGCGTCTTTGGGAATTTGACTCTCATCGTTTTCGAAATCGATAGCTCCATGAGCCGAATCTTGTCGCGCTGCGCTGCCATCAACGCGCTGTTATCGTGCGGATTTTCTGCTATGTGGGGTGCCGTCGGAGCCGCCACGGCAACCGTGCTCACAACAGTTGTCATGACCGCCTCTATGGCTTTCGCTGCGAAACGGAACCAGCTTACTTTTTGGAGAACCTCGCCAAAGCCACTTCCCGTTGCCGTCCTCTCGCTCCCTGGTGATCCATGAGACCGAAGGCCGCCACGATGTCTTCAGACCGAGCCGGAAATACAGAATCATTGCCGCCGGCTTTGCTTGCACGAAAGCCAACTCTTAGCGGTCCATTAAACCGAGTTGCACTCGTGCTCGCTACGCTTATCATTCTTACGAGTTCCTTCGACATTTTTTTGGTTTTTGAAGTCGGAGGTACGTTCCGGTTCGGGCAATTTCTGGCGCCCCTTCTGACAATTTTTGCCACGATTCGGGTCGTATGTGCAGGCTACAGGTCGGCTCTCGGCACGCTACCCCTTTTCATATGGCTGCTTGTCCAATTGGTTTTTTTCCCTGTCACAGATTTTTGGCCCAAAAGCCTAGGGTATTGTTTTTGGCTTTTACTCGACCTCAGTTTGCTGTTCTCTTTCGTGCAGTTATTCAGCGACAATCGGGACGCTCTCACTTCTTTGTTGCGGTGGTACCTGTACTCTTTCGGATTCATTGCGGCTTTCGGAATCATTCAGTTCCTTTTGCCGCTAGGCGGCCTTCCTACTCCGCTTGTAGTCGAGTGGTTCGTACGCGACAGCATACCGCGAGTTAACG
The DNA here is from genome assembly GCA_045807905.1 of Bryobacteraceae bacterium. Classification (GTDB taxonomy): domain Bacteria; phylum Acidobacteriota; class Terriglobia; order Bryobacterales; family Bryobacteraceae; genus Bog-105. Next base: position 20,185 of record JBJMGM010000130.1, read on the forward strand.
GATTTAGCTATGAACCGTCGTACTATGCGAGTTATTTGCTAATCGGGTTCGTGCTGGTGGCGGCTCTCCGGCGGTCCCAAATTCGGCCATTAAGCCCTAGGGCAATGGGCGCGATCTACTGGGCTGCGGCTATTGCCATCGTGCTCTCATCCAGCAGAATGGGAGTCGCTTTTCTTCTGCTGGATGTCATTTCATACCCGGTCAACAAGGTGATTCTTGGTTTCAAGTACCCGGGGAGAATTCTATTTATTCCGATCAGACTAAAAGCGGTGTTGCCCGTTGCGATTTTCCTTTGCGTTATAGGAACAGGCATCTTCGCTGCACAAAGAATAATCGGCCAAAACCCGGAGATTGTTCCAATTCTCGCTTCTGGCACGGGCGCATATGGAACGGCAGCACATTCTGTGCTTGCGCGCGAGGACTCGTTCGCAAACACATTAACGGTATTTGCACAGCATCCATTCCTCGGCCGCAGCATCGGTGGCGTTTCTTCAGCGATCGCAGAATTGCACGGCTATACCGTCACATCCTTCAAAGACTCAAAGCCCTTCGAAGGTATGTCTGTCTTTGCAGAAGCTCTTGCGGGAAGCGGGTTAATCGGTGTCATCCCGTTTATAGTTTTCCTGATTCTCACGATCTATAAGCCTCTGAAGTTAGCTGGATCAAGCTCCCCGTTCTACTCGGCTTGGCTGCGCGCACTCGTCCGCGCTCTGATATTCGAATGGGCGGTTCTCCAATTCAATCAGAACATCCTTCGCCCCTATTTATGGATTCACATTGCAATCCTAGCGACGGTTTACGCCGCTGCGCGGTCATCCTCAGCGGCTCGAATGAGCTACACCCGAACTTGAAACAAACCGTTCTCAATGGCTCTTGTATCGTTTGCGCCTCTCGCGAGCTGGAATTCTTATTTCGAACCTGGGATAGACACTATGGCATTGAAGGCGAGTACGAGCTTGGCCGATGCCGTCAATGTGGCTTTATCTTTCTTGATCCGATGTTGTCAGAGCAGCAGTTGGAAAAGCTGTATCCGAGTGGCTACTATTCGTACCAACCTGTTCTAGCGCACAAGTCGTGGTTTCGGAAAATAGCGAAACGTCTCTTTCGGATGCCGATTCCGACGCACGATCCGGCATTTCCCACGCCGGGTACACTTCTCGATCTGGGTTGTGGCAGCGGTGAGTACCTGTTGAAAATGCGTGAGAGAGGATGGCGAGTTTTCGGAGTCGAGCCAAACCGTGCCGCAGCAATTGCCGGTCAAAAGGCAGGCCTGGAAATCTTTCACGGCACACTGACGCAAGCCCGGCTTCCGAGCGAATTCTTCGATTACGTTCGAGCTAATCACTCCTTGGAACACATGCCGAACCCTCATCAAATACTTGCCGAGATTTCGCGCATCCTGAGACCTGACGGAAAGCTTTTTGTTGGCGTGCCAAATAGCGCGAGCGTCCTGTTTCGGCTTTTTAAACAGTACTGGTGGCATCTATGTGCCCCTGTTCATGTCTGCGGATACTCGTTGAGGACTCTGCGATTGATTTTAAGCCGGCATGGTTTCCGTGTGACGAAGACCTATTTCAGCTCCAACTACGTCAGCGTTCTGGGCAGTATTCAGATATTTGCCAATCGCAAAAAGCGTGTTCCTGCCGATCAGGGCCGGCTGCTCAAAAGTCCTCTGTTCATTCCGCCATGTCACATCGCAGCTCGGGTCCTTGATGTCTTCAAAGCCGGAGACACGATTGAAGTGATTTGTGAGAGGCCTTGAACCGTTTTGGGCAAAATATGCCTCCGCCTCTGGTCTACATAATTGTCCTCAACTGGAACCGACCGGCATTGACAATTGATTGCCTCCACAGTCTCAAGACACTGGATTATCCTAATCACCACACTGTGGTGGTGGACAACGGCTCTTCCGACCACTCAGTGGCCGTGGTTTCCGCGGTGTTTCCTGGTGTTGAAATCCTCCAAACGGGTACCAATCTCGGTTTTGGCGGCGGTAATAACCGCGGCATCAGTCTTGCATTAGCAAGAGGCGCAGAATATGTTTGGCTGTTGAACAACGACACGCGTGTTTTCCCTGAGACGCTGAGCCGCCTTCTCGCCAAAGCTCAGGAGGATCAGCTCAACGGTGCTGTGGGATCTGTGCTTTTCTACTCGTCAGATCCGCAACGCGTCCAAGCCTGGGGCGGCGGCACCATCAACTTTTTCACAGGCAGCGCGCGGCACCTTCAAAGCCCGCGCCCCGTTGGACCCAAGGCATTTCTCACGGCGGCCAGTTTGCTTCTTCGAGCGGATGCAATACAGGCGGTGAATTTATTTGACGAAAAATTTTTCTTGTATTGGGAAGACGCGGATCTGTGCTACCGCATCCGCAAAGCGGGATACCGCTTAGCAGTAGCTTCCGACGCAAAGCTGCTTCACGTTGAATCTGCGACGCTCAGGATGAATAACCCGCTTCAGCTCTATCATTCTGCTCGTTCGGCGAGTCGATTTTTCTCTAGACATTGTAGAGCTCCTATTCTTCCGGTGGCCATCGGGTTGTCATTGCGGGTTGCAAAGCGGCTGGTACGCGGCCGCTGGAATGAGGCAGCTGCACTATTAAGGGGCACCTTCGGATTACCAATAAGCTAGTACGACTGCCACTTGTCTGCGATAGCCACGTTGCCAGTCCAAAAATTTGTAGCGAGTTTGGCGCGTGAAGGATAACTCGCGAATTCATCCTTATACTTCCCGCATTTTCGAACCAGGAAGAAGATTGAGAACGCTCCCGTCGGAAACAGACTTGCCATTAGCCGGGCGATTCCGGCGGGAAAAGGATAGAACTGAGAGCCGCCGAACTTTTCCAGGCAATAACCGCCGGGGAAACACGCGTCAAGGAACTTGAGGGTGTCGGCCTTCGAAAATGGCCGCACGTGTGCCGAGCACAACTTGTGTTGCGTGGGATGGGTGCCAAGTAGCAGCAGAAGTCTGTTGTGAAGCGACGCTATATTCGGGACGCCAAACAGAAAATGACCTCCGACTTGCAAACAACGCGTCACCTCGTGAAAAATCCAGAAAATTTCTTTCGTGTGCTCCAGCACCTGATTGGCGATGAAGAGATCGATACTTTCGTCTGCGAACGGGAAAATGGTTCGCTCGATATCGAGCACGTGAACGTGGTCCACTTTCCCCGCCAGTTCCGCTGCGAAATCGCTCCCCGCCTCGAGCGCACTCGTCTTGGCATGGCGGTGAATCCGCTTTACGATTTCCAGATCCCGCCCGCGCCCAGCACCGAGATCGACCACGTTGTCCAGGGGCGGAAGTGAGGATACGAATTTATGTACGATGTGTGCGCCGTAAGTCTCGTCGTGATTCACATACCGGGCGAGGGGATGATTGCCGCCCTCTTCGCCCAGAAGTGGAGCAACCGCGGTACTCATCACAGCGCCCTTCCAGCGGCATCCTCTAGAACTGCGCGAACCCGCTCCGCGACACGGTCCCACGAAAAGTGCTTTGACCGTTGAATGCCTAAGCGACTGAGCCTGGATCGACGAGCAGCGTCCCCGAGAACTAGTTCCAAACCACGACGAAGATCCTCAATGTCAAAGGGATTCACTAAGACTCCGGCATCGCCCACCACCTCGGGGGGAGCGGTACATCTAGATACTACGACCGGCGTACCGCACGCCATCGCTTCCAGTGGCGGGAGGCCGAAGCCTTCGCTAACACTTGGCAGGACCAAGAGCATCGCGCCCCGATACGTTGCTGCTAACTGGTCGTCCGGGACGCAGCCCAAGAATCGAACGCGATCCGTTACGCCAGCCTCTTCGATAGAGCGGCGGAATTCAGGGGTCGCTACTCCAGTGACGAGGAGGCACACCTGGGGAAAATCGATTTTCCGGAAAGCCTGAACCAAGCGATGCAAGTTCTTGTGCGCGCGTTGGCTGCCCACGTAAAGCATGTACGGAAACCCCGGTTCGTACTTTGGCCCGGCAGGACGAAACACGGGGCCGACTCCGTTGCCAACGTTGACGACTCTATCGGGCGGCAGTCCGCACCACGTGATAATTTCGTCTCGACAGAAGTTCGAGACCGTGAGAACGCGATAAGCGCGGCGTGCTGCTGGCCGAAGAACCGCTCGATAATACAGAAGCTTATCGACCGTACTCACCTCAGGCACTTGAATCTGAATCAAATCGTGAATTGTGAAAACCAGCGGAGCAGGGCAAATGAGCGGTGGATTGAATCCAGGAGAGAAAAATACGCGAGGTCGCTTAGTGATGATCTGGTACGTGAGCCAGAATGAATCAGCCGGGGAAAAAACCTTTGGACCGTTCTCGAGTTGCGTATGTCCTGGAAGCCGTGACAGCACCTCTCGCGCAAAGCGCCCGATTCCGTGCGGTCCATTCCAGCGAGCGTCAGAGAGCAGCGCGCTCGTGCATGTGCATCGCGTTATTACGCTCTCATCTGCTCTGATCTCTGAAGGGGCCTGCATTCAAAACGACCAAAGCAGGCTTGTATAGCCCGTGTGAGCTCGATAATTTTCTTGAGAATAGAAGTCTTCCCGGTAACCGTAGTATTGATAGCCGACATTCCAGCGAATCCTTTCGTGAACGCGGACCGACAAGCGTGCGAGTGGCGATTCAAAACTCAACGGAAAGGTCTGAGCGGCACGGAAGGCGGGGAGAGTGACATTGTGACTCCCTCCAAATGGATTGCTGCGCCCGTCGCCAGTATCCTGAACACGGCTGTATCCAATGTAGAGATCGGCACGCCGAAGCAGTGGAACCCGAACTCCAAGATTCCCCGAGTGGATATTACTGATGTAATACGATTGGTCGCCAGCGATGAATTGCGCGTTCGCGAAATATGCGATTCCGCCGACCGTATCTAAGTGGAGCTTAGAATAACTGGCGTCCAGCGCCAACCAGCGAACTGGAGTCCAGGTTGCGGCAGCCGTATATGTCCGCGCATGGGAACTGTAAGCGGACAGAGTGACAGAGTTCACGTTATAGTCCGCATTTGTAGAAGCCGAGAGTTGCAGGTTCTTCAGTTTGTATTGCACTCTGCCTTGGATCAGGTGGTAATTGGCATCACTTTTCGGGGCGAAAGGCCGATTTGCACTCCCCACTTCGGCATCCACAGAAACCGTGAGCGGCTTCAGTGGCCGAAGCCGAAAACCAAAGCGGCCAGCATTGAGCTCATTCGTCTGCGCGAAGGGAGCGGCAAATGTATTACCCGCTGCTGAAAACTGCTGAGTAGAATTGATGAGCCGATTCGAATACTCGTAGCCGAATCGAAGGCTCAGCCAGCGCGAAGTTTCCACATTGACGTCTGTATCGTTAGCTACCGTGCGAATGCCGAGATATTGAAAATTGAGAGCCTGAGCGGTCTGAGTGGAGTTGTCAAACTGGGTGAAAACGTTTTCCCCCTCGGTCCGCACGTTGTAGACGGAGGTCTGATTGACAACCGTAATTTTTGAGGAAGGGAACACGCTCAATGTCAGGTTCCCGGTTGCGACCGGCCGTTGCCCGTTCCCGAACGTCAAAATCTGGCGATTAGCGGCCGCCCCAACTTGCAACGCGCCAAGCGCCGATTCATCCAATACAAAGGCACGTCGGCCTGCGGTGTACGTGAACCGTCCATTTATGCTGAAAAAGCGTTTCTCGCCGAAGAGAGCTACGCGCCAGAACGGACTGGTGCCATGGTAGGGCTCGGCTCTTTGGAAGGAGTTTAGAACGGAGCCGGTCGCGGGCTGATCGCCGAGGCTGAGGCCGTTGGATGCGTATCCGGTGTCTTCCTTGAAGTCTTCCCACCCGTACATCCAATTTAGTTTCAGGCCGAAGAAATCGAGATCGTTCCCTAATCGATATTCGTTTTGAGAGCGTTTGACATTAGTGAATAGCGGAAACAGATCACCGTGAGGCTGAAACAGCGAAACGGTAGATAAACCAGCTCCCGACTGACTGCTGTTTGTAAAACCGAGAAAGAATTTCACCTTCGATCGCGGGAACAGCTCGAGATCGTGGTCCTGAAGATCGTAGGTGGTATCAAGCAAATGTTGACCATTTGCATTGCCCGTCGTTAAGCCGGGGTTGAAATAATCATTGCGACGCCAAGAAAAATTGTATTGGTAGAGACGGTTCTTTTCCAGGCTAAGGATCGCGGATTCGTACGGGTCGCCACCCAAGCCCTGGGTTGTGAGAACCAGGTGATCAAACAACAATCCGTGGCCTTCGTTAGAGTTTACGTTGACGTAACTGGAGAGTAAGCGAAGCCCCTCTTGGTAATTTACATCGCTGCGATATTTGGCTTCGTTTCCCCCGACGGTCACCAAGCGATAACCCGTCTCAAATGAGTTATCGACGTTGTAATTTCCGAGAGTATCGCCTCGCGAAGGGCCCACATGCTCGGGGCTTGGGGCAACCACTTGCTGGGCAGTGGACATACCTGTTATAGCCACAATGCCAATCAGCACACACTGGAATCTTAGATGGCGTCTCATCGAAGGAACAGTGAGTCGGCGTTAGACCCATGAATGCGAACGTGACAATTCGTACAGTTCTGATACCGCGGATCCGCCATATTGTGCTGTGCGGACGGATTTGGATCGCCAGTGCCGTGGAGGCCGAAGTTGCCCGCGCCGTTATGACATTCCAGACAGAGCGTGAACACGACAGGACGTTTTAGCAAGCGCGCGTTCATGGACCCATGAGGGTTGTGACACACTTCACATCCTTCGATTCGTACTGGTGGATGCTCGAAAACAAATGGACCGCGCTTTTCCGAGTGACACTTCAAGCACGCCTCTTCGTTGCCGAGCGCCTGGTCAACCATTCTGGGCCGCGCGGCCATTCGCCATGTTGGTGAGAAGGTTCCGTGCGGATTATGGCAGTCGCTGCAGGCCATAAACCCTTCGTTCACCCGGTGCTTGAAAGGCATTGAGAATTGCGCACGAACATCGGCATGGCATCCGTAGCACAATTCAGGCTCAGCCTTCGCCAGCAGTGAACGAGGGGCGGTCGATTTGTGAATCGAATGACAACTTGTGCACGCGACACCTTCGAGCGTGTGTACGGAATGCCGTATATTTGCCCGCGATAACGTGGCGCCATGGCAGCGCAGACACGTATCGAGAACTTGTTTAGGCGCCAGCAAAGAGAACGCCTTGATCGTCGCCTTTCCGCCATGGGCCTTCACGTGAGCCCCTCCAGGGCCGTGGCAACCTTCGCAGCCCGTATTCTCGGGAGTTTCTTTCGCAGAAGCGATGCTCCCGAAATGGGGATTCTTGTAGAATTTCAACCACACATCGGGATGGCAGGTTTTACAAGGCGTGCTTCCCACGTAATCGTTTTTTGACTTCTCTTGAGCAGTCGCCATGAGCGCCAATGCGAGCAGCAGCAGAAGCCTCAATTTCCTGGAAACACATGTCCAATGATTGCGGGAATCCCCGTGAATGAGCACAGATTAGCCTGTCAGCGTTAGTCTAGAAAGGCCTCAGACCGCCTGTCGTAAGAGAGTTGTGAAATTATTGTGAAACTGCCCAGCTGTATGTGCCGCAATCGCCCTGTTCATCGACTCGGCAAAATGCGTCTCGGAAAACCTAGTAGCCCATCGCTGCAATTCTTCTGACGAGATGAATGCTTCAGCTTTCTCGAAACTTCGAATGCCTTCTTCGAGCGATATATCGCCCGGCGTGTCATAGAAAAAACCGGCGCGAGGATTCTCAACTGGTGCGCTCTCGAGAACACCGCCGCGCCCCAACGCAATCACTGCCTTTCCGCTGGCCACGGCTTCCACACCTATCAAGCCGAAATCTTCTTCTCCGGGCATGACCAACGCACGGCATCGCGCGTAGAGGCCTCGCAATTGTTCGTCCGAAACACGTCCGCAGAATTCTATATTTTCGGTCGCCAGTCTTTTGAGTGATCTATATTCTGGACCATCACCAACGATTTTGAGCTGTCGGCCGCTGCGGGAAAAGCAGCGGACAGCGTCCTCAATTCGCTTGTAAGAAACTAATTCGGACACCGCGAGATAGTAACCTTCCGGGGTGTGGTTATAGAACTTTTCCACAGGTACCGGCGGGTAGATGACTTGAGACTCCCGCCGATAGGTCCTCCAAATCCGTTGTTGGACGTTGCGGCTGTTGGCGATGAAGTGATCCACTCGCGCCGCCGAGGCGTAATCCCACAATCGTAACGGTGTTGCCAGAACCCGGAAGATCTCCCGTCTCCACGGCGACCTTGCCCATTCGTGAAGATAAGCCGGATAGAGATCCCATAAATAACGCATGGGCGAATGGCAATAACAGAAATGCAGAGCGTTGGCCGGCGTGATTACGCCTTTTGCGGGTCCCGATTCGCTGCTGATAATTAAGTCGTATCCGCGCAAATCCAAGGATTCAAGCGCGAACGGCATTACCGGAAGCAGCGAGCGGTGGCGCCGTTTCAACGGATTCAGAAAAGACGTTCTTACCCGGTGCGAGCGGATGACTGTGGATACTGCTTCGGGATCGTAGAACAGCGTGAAAAGGTCCGCGTCTGGAAAAAGGCGACAGAAGGCTTCGACGACCTTTTCGCCGCCTCGCATTCCGAGAAGCCAGTAATGTACGATCGCGCAGCGCGCCACAGCAAAAAGTGTAAAGGCTTGAGGCCACGTTAGGGCGAAAGAGACAAGAAATTCACAAAACGATTACCACCGGCACGGCGGACCGGTTTGGCGACGCGGCCAATAGCCCTCACTAGTTCGACTTTTACAAGTTGTTTGCGATTTCGTTGCATATCGCCCTGTGGACCCCGGATAAGCTTCCGTTGTAGCTATACGTCACTGAATGAAATGACAACCCGTGCCCAAAGCCGCGTGATGCCTCTGCGGGATCCCTTACTCGCGTTCGTCCCGCTGCCCTTTGAACATATTTTTTACCCTTTCGGATTTCCCGTTCAGATCAAATCCAATGAGAAAGCAGTTCTGCACGCTGCGGAGCGCAGCTGGGGAACGTCCCGTAAACGATTTGACGAAGCTCAGCTTGAGGTACGCTACCTCATTTGCAACGGTCCGAGGAAGCGCGCTCCGGCTCCTGTGTGTCGCGCACAAGGCAACGTTCTGACGATGGTAGCCGATGAACACAACTATGCGTGCTCCGATTTGATGCGGGGCTTCGGATCTGCCTGGTTAACCGAGCGCACAGTTGATGAGGTCGAGTACTTTCGCTACACATTTCTTGAAGGCCTGGTATATGGGTTGCTTGAGAATGTACATTTGGTAGCGCTTCACGCCGCGTGCGTGGTCAGGGATGGGCATGCAGTACTGCTCGCCGCAGATTCGGGAATGGGCAAATCGTCGCTGGCCTACGCTTGCGCATGCCGCGGGTGGACCTACGTTTCAGACGATGGAACCTCACTCATACGTCGCGGAACGGGACGCACCGTGATCGGAAATCCTCGATCCTTTCGCTTTCGCCCGAGTGCGGCGGACCTCTTTCCAGAGCTCCGAGACCATGCAGTTACCGGCGCTCAATCGCCGAACAGATTTAGAAAGGGAAAGCCAAGCTTTGAGGTTTGGACAGAATCCTTGCCGCGCATTCAGACAGCCCCGGAGGCTAACGTAGACCACATCGTATTTCTTAAGCGAGAGGCTCAGTTCAAAGGATCGGCTCGTCTTGTCCCAATTTCGCGAGAAACAGCGTTGCGCCGCTGGCTTCCCGGGGCCTGGCCGACGGAACTGCCACTGTACCAGCAGCGGTCTGCGGCTGTTGAACGCCTGCTTGAGGCCGAGCTCTTCGACATGTCGTACTACGATCTGGACGCGACAGTTGATCTTCTAGAACACTTGGTTGATCGAGGTTTGTGATGAAAGCTATTTTTATGTTATTGATACTCTCCCCGATGGCATTCGCCCAAATCTCATCTGGATCGTTTTATGGACAGATCCTGGATGAATCCGGCGCTCTGGTTTCAAACGCACGCGTAACTGCTGAACAGAAGAGCACCGGCTTCGGACGAAGCGTTCTCAGTGATCCATCCGGCTCATACAGGATCTCCGATCTCCCTCCTGGTACCTATTCAATGAAAGTAGAACGCACGGGGTTTCGCACATCCATCGCTTCACAGCTCACGCTCGAAATAAACCAGCAGGCGAAACTCGATTTTCAATTAAAGGTGGGTCCCGCGCACGATTCGGTGGAGGTGACGGCGGCGGTTTCGCAACTTCAGACAGACGAAAACTCCGAAGGCTACCGGCTCGGGTCCAGTATGTTTGTAGAACTTCCGCTCGACCAACGCAACGTGCTCTCGCTTGTCACGGTTGGACCGGGTGCTGTTCCAAGGCAACTGGGAGGTTTCACGCATGACGTGGACAACGACGTACAGCAGGGATCCCGCGGATCAGTCGCGCTGAACCCGCCAATAAACGGTGGCCGCGCTTCGATGAACGCTCATTTGCTGGATGGAGGTTACAACACAGATCGTAATACGTTTGCGCCCGTTGTCATTCCGCCCATGGACTCCGTTCAGGAATTCCGCATCCAGACTTCCCTTGCGACATCGGCCTTTCCAGAGGTCGGCGGCGGAGTTACTGATATTGCCACCAGATCCGGAACTCAAACTCTTCACGGTAGTGCGTTCGGGTTTTTACGCAATGAGGCCACGGACGCTCACAACTTTTTTGACGATCCAACGCTTCCTCGACCTATATTTCGGCGCAATCAGTTTGGGGGCAGCCTTGGAGGCCGCATCCCGTTGCCGTCGACCTTCTTCTTTGTTTCGTATGAAGGACTGCGTGGCAAATCCGCGAAGGCTACGGCGCAACTTGTACCGGATGAAGCCTTTCGCTCCGGCAATTTTCAGGGAGCTAAGGTCATCTATGATCCACTCAGTGTCGACCCGAGAACCGGCGCGCGTGCTCCCTTCCCTGGCAATATCATTCCCCAAGGACGGATCGATCCGATTGCCGCAGACTTTCTCGCAACGTATGAGCCGCTTCCCAACCGGTCCCCAAGTTCGTCCAGCAACTATTTGGATACGACCCCCAGCACGAACCATAACGATAGTGTTTCGGGGCGTATCGATCACCAATTTCGAAATGCAGGTCTGTTGTTCGGGCGCTATACGATCAATGATGAGCGAGGCGATCTCGCCGGGAACTTTCCTCTGCGGCCAACGTCCGAGCAACTCCGCGCACAGCAACTAATTCTCGGTCACACGTTTGGCCAGTCGAATTGGCTTAGTGAGCTGCGCGTGTCCTTCACTCGCCTGCGTGTCTTCGATATTCCGGTGAGTGCGTTTCATGAGAACGTTGCTGCCACGCTTGGCATTGTCGATCCACCGACGGATCCATTCGCGTTTGGTCTTCCGTACTTCAACGTTACCGATTTCGCCACTGTTACGGACGATCCCAATCTTCCGCAAACTCAGCGTGACAATACATGGAACGTCGGCGAAGCCGTTTCGCTCGTGCGTGGACGCCACACTTGGAAGTTCGGGTTTGACTGGAGCGATTTCCAGCTCAACTATCAGCAAAGTAATAGCATTCGCGGACGATACACATATAACGGAACATTTACTGCGGGCCCATTGAACGCGACGGGTGAACCCCTGGCGGATTTTCTGCTTGGGTTTCCAGATCAGACAGCGCGCCAAGTGGGTTCGCCGTTGGCATATCTTCGTCAGCACATCTATTCCACTTACTTGCAGCAAGACTGGCAAGCAACTTCTACCCTCGCCGTAAATCTGGGCCTGCGCTATGAGTATGGCTCGCCCTATACAGAAACCCGAAATAAACTGCTGAACCTTGATTACTCAACGCTTCCGGCTCCTCCGCGCCTTGTGAATGTTAACGAAGCTTCCGACGCGAACCGCAAGAATTTCGCTCCGCGCGCAGGTATCGCGTGGCGGCTGCCAGGCGCCTTTTCAAGAGGCGGAGATACTATCTTTCGCGTTGGATACGGCGTGTATTTCAGTCAGGAGATTGCGGTTGAAGCGTACGATTTAGTTCTGAATGGAATCGAAACGCAATTCAACCAGACCAATGGGGCTGTGCCACCGATATTGACCACTCGTGACGGGTTCCGAACCACCTCGACTACAGGGTTTCCCAGTTATTTCGGCCTCGACCGGCACGCACCAACACCCTATATGCAGCAGTGGAACGCCGGATTTCAACGCGAACTTCCCGGGGCCATACTGCTCGAAGCGAGTTACGTTGGAAGCAAAGGCACTCACCTGGGACTGTTCCGGCGGTTCAACACTGCGCTACACACCGAGACGGGTGAAGATCTAAACCCGCGCCCGGGTGATTTGCAGTCCTTGCGCGCCTTTCCTCTGCTTGGAACCCTGTTTCAGCGTCAGCACATTGGTAATTCATCATACAATTCGTTCCAGTTGAAAGCTGAAAAACGCTTTCGCGAGTCCCTAACCTTTCTTGCGAGTTACGTGTGGTCGAAATCGATCGATGATGGAGACAGCGTGAACGTCGGATTTGACGACAGTATCGGGGCGCAGGATGAAAACAACTTGCACCTGGAACGCGGATTATCGTTTTTCAATGTTCCGCGCAGGTTCAGCGCGGCCTTCGTTTACAGCATTCCATCGAGTAATTTTATGCGTCCATTGTTGAAGGGCTGGCAGACCAGCGGTATCGTAACGCTTCAAGACGGGACGCCAACACCTGTCGTTTACATTGGAACGGATATTGCAAATTCAGGAACGCCTAATCGGCCGAATGTTGTGCCCGGCCAAAGTGTTAGCCTACCTGCAAGCGAGCGGACGGCCGACCACTGGTTCAATACGGCAGCCTTCAGCACGCCCGCTCCGTTTACGTTCGGCAATGCGGGCCGCGACATTGTTCCTGGGCCTGGCAATGCAGTGATTGATCTGGCGCTGCACCGCCGATTCTCTATTACGGAACGCACGAGCCTCGAGTTTCGAGCTGAAGGCTTCAATATTTTCAATCACCCAAATTTCGGCGTGCCTGGACCCTATCCGGATGCAACATCGATATTCGGAAAAATTCTTACAACTGGCGATCCGAGGCGATTTCAGTTCGGTGCCCGACTCGATTTTTGATGGCGTCTTCACGTGTGAAGATCCTAGATCCGAGTGTCTCTTCGAGTGAAAGATTGTACCGCTCTGGTCGGATACCAAGGTATGGAATAGCCGTATTAGAAGCGCTACAACTTTCTAACCCCGACACAAAGCTGCTCGAGTCATTGAACGAAACCGAATGGAACAGACTCCTTCATTTCTGTGACACGAGCCAGCTCACACTCATTCTTGGCCATTTTTGCGGCCCATCGCTGCCGGAACGGGTGCGGGCGCGTATCGATCTGAATTACCGGAATAACGCGGAGCGCTTTGCGCGCCTGAACGCTTCGCTATTCGAGATTTTGGATTGCCTACAGTCAAGAGGGATCGATGCGGTAACGCTCAAGGGCCACGCCCATTCTCCACACTTCACGCCTGATCCGTTGGCTCGAGTACAAGGCGACATTGACCTTTGGTGTCGCGGTGAGTCCGTCTTCGAGGCCCAACGTGGTTTGGGGGAATTGGGCTATCTTTCATTGTGCAAAGCAGAAGGCAGACACTTGCCGCCTATGGCTCGTCCAAGCGCCTGGCAATGGCGAGGCGACTATTTTGCGCCGGACCTGCCGATACCGGTCGACTTGCACTATAGCCTCTGGGATGAAAAGAAGGAGCACATTGCCGGCCCTCCTGAGCATGAATTCTGGGACAGACGCTTGCAAATACTCGTCGATGGCCGTGCGATACCGGTGCTTTGCCAGGCCGACACTCTAGCCTTTGCAACACTCCATCTACTCATGCACGTTCTGCACGGAGATCTTCGGTTACAACGCGCCTGGGAGATCGCTCACTTCGTTCATACTCGGGCCGATGATGAGGATTTCTGGCGTGGGTGGCAGCAACTTCACCCCCCAGCCCTGCGTCAACTCGAGGCAATTGTTATTGCACTGACGGCGGATTGGTTTGGTTGCAGATATGCAACGCCGCTGGAAGAAGAGAAACAAAAGCTTCCTGATGACGTGAAACTCTGGATGGAGCGCTACGCCGTGTCACCGGTTGAAGCACTGTTTACTCCAAACAAACACGAGCTTTGGCTCAATATGGCCTTACTCAACGCGCGGCGTGACAAAATCGACGTCTTTGTACGGCGGCTCTTTCCAGTACGCCTCGTCGGAGCAAGCGCGTCACGCTCCACGGACGATGCAGGCCGAAGTGTAACGATGCGCCGGGGGCTCAAGTTTGTTGTTTCTCGGTCACTGCATCACAGTCGTACTCTGGTCCCCAGTTTGGCAGGCGGCATCAACTGGTGGTGGATCCGTCAAGGACTCGGCCGCGATTTCGTCTTTTTACAGGTGTCATCGGCGCTGTTTGATTTCGGCGAATCTATTTTCTTCCTTCTGTTCAATCTCTATCTGCTCGAGAGAGGGTTGAACGAGAAATTCTTGGGACAGGTGTCTGCTGCAATGACCGTGGGCACCGTAGCAGGAGCAATTCCGGGTGTGGCACTTACGCGTCGAGCCGGGCTGCGAGCTGCGCTGTTGGTTGCTCTTCTTGGCGGGCCGGCAACGGCCGTACTTCGAACCATAGCCTTGAATCAAAGTACGATTTTGCTATCTGCATTCCTGAACGGACTGTGCATGTCTGTATGGGCGATCTCGTTTGCGCCGGCTATATCCGCCCTGACAGACGAGCGAAATCGGCCTCTTGCCTTCAGCCTGGCGAGCTCGCTGGGTATCGGTCTGGGAGCATTGGCTGGCTTAGTAGGTGGTCGTCTTCCTGGTTTTCTGCTGCACGTCATTCCTTCCTTCACGTCATTGGAAGGAAAACGTGCTGCGCTTCTGGTTGGTTCCGGCATAGCAGCGCTGGGCGCTTTACCGGCTTTACGTTTGCAGTTTCGAGCTAGTCCGCCTGCCGAGAAGAAAGCCTATCCGCGCAGTCCATTCATTCTGTGCTTCCTTACCGCCCTGTTCGTTTGGAGTATAGCGACTGGCGCATTTAATCCATTCTTCAACGCCTATTTCTCGCAGTATCTTCATACGAGTGTTGAGCGGATTGGTTTGATTTATTCGTACTCGCAGCTGGCGCAAGTTGTAGGAGTCCTGCTGGCCCCGCTGGTGATCAAAAAAATAGGCGCGGTAAGAGGGGTTTCGTCTATGCAGGCAGCTACCGCAGTAATGCTCGGCTTGCTCGCTCTCGGCCTCACTGGACCTGTCGCGGCAGTGCTTTATACCGCCTACATGGCTTTCCAGTACATGAGTGAACCAGGCCTGCTCAGCATGTTGATGAACCGTGTGAAGCCATCTGAGCGAAGCGGAGCTTCAGCCCTCAACTTCCTCGTGATATCAGGGGCCGGCAGCTTATCTGCACTCGCATCGGGAGCGGCGATTACGCGCTTCGGCTATTCTGCTGTGCTTGCCAGCGCGGCAGCCCTCGCCACTGTTGCGGCAGCGCTGTTCTGGACGCTTCTTCGCGAAGATACATGACCGATAGCTTCGGCGACGTCCTCCTGGAACCGAGAGAGCGTGTACCGCTCTCGCCACGTCTCTTTAGCTTGCTGAATTACTTCGTGCAATTTTCCAGGATGCATGTCTAAAACGCTGCCCATGCGGTCGGCGAGGGCTTCAGGAGTGGAGTCAGCAGCCAGAAAGCCTGTTTGCCCGTCTTTTACGATTTCAGGGATTCCACCCGCTGCAAAAGCGACCACCGGCACGCCTGCAGAGAACGCTTCGATTATGACGCGCGGGGTTGAGTCGGCGGGGCTTGAAGGAACGACCAGCAAATCGAGCTTCGCGAACACGCTCGAAATATCTTGCTGCCATCCAGCGAATCGAAATGGCAAGTCGCGGGCTGCCGCTGTTACGGTTTCGGAATACTCAGGGCTGGAGAACAAAGGGGCGCCTGCAAGTAAAAACTGACAATCAGCAAACCGCTCTCTTAAAATGCGAGCCGCGCTTACAAATTGGATCTGCCCCTTTTCAGGTTCGATTCGCCCAATGACTCCGATGCAACGATGTGACTTGTTTGAAGTTCTGCGACAACGCATCTCTGACACGCCGTTGTAGATGATTCGAGCCTTATCTCTGCTCAGGTAAGGCTGTAGCGGCTCAGCGGCAAAGCTGCAACAGGCGACTACTTCCGCCCGTGCCCAGCGTATCGATTCCCCCGCTAAACGTATTCCTGTCTCCTGGGAAATGCGGTGGTGAGAATGAAAAAGCAGCGGAATAGATAGCCGCCGCGCAACCAGCGCCGCCGCAGGCAATAGACGTGGGCCATTCACATAGAGGAGGTCGATATGGTGAGCGGAGACGATCTCAAAAATCCTCTTTGTGATTTGAGGCGTATTCGATGCATACCTCGCTATATCGGATATATTCTTCCGCCCGCTTGTGTACACCCCGCACGAAATGAACTCGACTGGGAAACCGGCTGCTTTCAGCTGCTGGGAGTACGAGCCTTCACCCGGAACGGCTACCCGAACGCTCCACCCACGTTTCACGACCATGGGAAGCAACTCCAGCAGACTACGCTGTCCGCCACCTACAGTACTGAACTGGTCCAGAAAGAGGATATTCATGCGAGCCTCAGACCGGTCGCATACCAACCCCGCGCAGTGAGCGAGTTCACCAGGCGTCCTTTCCGGTGAAGACTTTGGGAATGGATGCGATCAGAATCGCAGTATATAGAGATAGCGACCATTTCCTGAGCATGAACATGTCAAGGCGTCGCCGCTGGCGATAGTTGAGATTACTTCGTCCTCTTATTTGCCATAAGCCAGTCAGCCCCGGCTTCATGCAAAGCAAACGCGCTGCATCGGGACCATAGTGCTTGACGAGTTCTCCTCGGGTCATCGGTCGGGGGCCGACAACCGACATTTCGCCTCGAGCGACCAGCCATAATTGCGGAACTTCGTCAATAGAATACTTTCTACAGAAAGCGGCAAAGGAACTTGTAATCCGTGGATCACATTTCGGCTTGCACTCCGGAACGACATCTCTGCGTAGGTATTCGACGAGCTCCAGGCGAGACCATTTCCGGGCCTCTACGCCCCACATCGTTCGCAATTTAAAGACCCAAATTTCCTGACCGTTCTTTCCGACGCGGCGATGAGCCACTAGCGGTGAACGACGTGACAAGAAGAGCGTGATTAGACACACAGCCCCAAAAAGTGGGCCACAAAGTATCAAGAGAATGCAGGCAAGGCTGCGTTCCAGCACGCCGACCGAGCGCCAGAGTAAAGAAGAATCAGTCAGCGGAAAAATGTTGTATCCGAATGCTTCGTATGAATTAGGTTGGGAAGACATCGTCAGTTATGTCAGTCAGTCGTTGAACAGGAGGCCAGTATATAGCTCACCTGCCCGAGGGTAACGCCGCTGGTCTTCTCTAGTTGTTGGCCTTCTGTAAAAACGCCGTAAACAGTGCGAAATGAGTGTCAGGGCTAGCGAGCTGGAAGCGAAAGCAGATATGCGACGAGAATATCCCGATCATGAGGGGAAAAATGAAATGAGGGCATAAGGGATCCTGGCACAAGAGCCTTGGGATCGAGGAAGTGCTGCTCCACCCACTCCTTGGAATGGCGTTTCGCAAGACCGTTCAAGGTTGGACCAATGGAGCCGCCCACGCCATTTACGCGGTGACAACCTGCGCAGCCGCTCGCTAGGTAGACCTGTGCGCCCAGTACTGCTGAATTGGGAGCTTCGTAGAGGGCCTTGGCGTTCTCCGGCGTGAGCTTAAGAAGGAAAGCAGAGAGAACGTTGAGCTGAACGTCTGTGAGGTGGATGGGAGGCATGTTGCTTCCAGGTATGACCTGACCCGGATTTCTAAAGTGCTCGATCAGCCATTCGGCCGTTCGGCGATGAGCCTGTGCGAGATCGGGACCCGGCTTTGGTTCACCATCGACCAGATTGTGACAACTTTCGCAATGCTCTTGACGAAAGTAACCGATACCAGCGAGCTCTTCAGGGGATAATTCTGTCCACTGCTGGGCGGACGCAACGGTGTTCAGTTCTTTGGCGTTTTGTTTTGGCGTGCCAATGACGGCGGCGCCTGTCAGCGTACCCCAACCTATATACGCGGCCACCACGAGGGTGATTGCGACCGTGCGCTCCCGGACGCGTCGCACCCTCGCACGGTCGACGAAAGGAAGAATAAAAAGAAGTCCCACTCCGAGCGTGGGCAAGAGGAAACTGCCGATGGGTTCGAGCGTGCCCTTGAAGAGTTTCAACATCTGAAAGAGAAACAGGAAATACCAGTCAGGTCGCGGTATATAAGTGCTATCCGTTGGATCCGCCAAGCGCTCCAGCGGAACACGTGCGAAAACCGTCAAAGCGAACAGAATGACGAAGGCGACAAATACGGCGGTACTGTCTTTGAAAGTCTGCTCGGGATGGAATTTTCTATCCGGCCGATTGTCCAATGCCGGTCGGGTAATGCCGTGCCTGCGTACGAGATAAACGTGAACGCCTATTAACAGCGCCGTTACGGCAGGCAGTAGTTGCACGTGCAGCCCGTAGAAACGGGCGAAGGTCACAACCCCAACACCATCCTCGGCTCCGATCAGCCGCTCGAGATATGGCCCAACAAATGGAATACTGCCAGCAATCTGAGTGGTTACGACAGTACCCCAGTAAGCGCGGTTGTCCCAAGGCAGGAGGTAGCCCGTAAGGCCGAAGCCGAGAGTCAGCAACAGCAGCACGACTCCGATGTGCCATGTGGCCTCGCGAGGCTTCTTATAGGCACCCCACAGAAACACTTGCGTCATGTGGAGCACAACGACAATGATCATCATGGTCGCGCCCCAATGATGTAAGCCGCGGATCATCTGTCCCGCAGCAACCTCCCGAACGATGTATTGGAGACTGTTGTAGGCATCGCCCGCAGTCGGTGCAAAGTTGAGTGCAAGAAGAATGCCAGTGAACGCCTGTGTCAGGAACAAGAACAGTGCCACACTTCCAAAAGCCTGCGGCCAACTTGTTGAGGCTGGTATGTCCTCGTCGAGAAAGTTGCGAATCGCTGTTTCGATTCCTGTACGCCGATCCAGCCAAGCGGTGACGCGTCGAAAGGAAAGGCTCATGTTTGAGTCGTGCCAGACTTCTGGAGTGGTCCAAGCCACATGCGCGTACCCTCGATCTTCACCTGATACCGATCGAGAGGCCGGAGGGCCGGTCCGACGAGGACTTTGCCGTCGATAGAGAACCTGGACCCGTGACAAGGACAAGCAAAGTCGCGTTGTGATATGTCCCAGTGATAAGCGCAGCCTAGATGCGTA
>JBJMGM010000131.1:0-31261 GCA_045807905.1 Bryobacteraceae bacterium
GACTCGTCTATCGTGCCCGAACGCACTGACCACACCTTCGACATAGGCCTCGAGATTCCGATATTGTGATGGGTCCTCTAACTCCTTCGCGCCTGGACTTTGCACCCACCCCGAGTTATGAACGCCAGGGCTTGGCGACCTCTGCTTGCCAAGATGCGGAAACGGATCCCAGCAGGAATCGAAAAGGACAAAAATTGGCTTGATTTTGTGCTTGTCGCATATGTCGAGAAAGGTTTGTATGCGTCGCTTGAATCCTTCTTTATCCTGCTTCCAAAGCAGATCGTGGAGGAAAACGCGCATGGTGTTCATGCCCAGCCGCTCGGCCCATCCTAATTCCGCATCGATGCGCTTGGGATCGAACGTCTCTGCCTGCCACATCTCGAGTTCATTGATCGCGTTCGCTGGTATGTAATTGCTTCCCACGAGCCAGGGTTGGTTTGCGTACCATTGATTCGCACGCTCTTGCGTCCAGCGAGCCGGTTGGACCTGTGCCGGCTGTTGAGCGAATACTGCACCGGCAAGTATCAACGAAGCGCTTAAAACTAAGCTGATTTTCGTTTGGTTGACCATTCGTCTTACGATTCTATATGGCTTTCGCTTCATGTAACCCGACGCACGCGATCCGGGCAATCGCAGTGTTGATGATTATCGGCGGCCCAGTGATATCCGCTGATCGGGTCACAATTCATGCCGAGCGGCTATCTGAGGAACCGCTTGCCGGGCCAGGCCGTGGCTGGTCGGAATTTGGCCTGTTTAATCCCACTGCCATTCAAACCGGAAATACAATCGTATTGCTCTTCCGCGCGCAAGATCGTAGTCACACATCGCGCATAGGCTATGCCGAGAGTTCGGATGGTTTACATTTTCACGTCAGACCCGAACCAGTGCTTTCTCCAGAAGCCAATTATGAAAAAGGTGGCGGGCTCGAGGACCCGCGTGTTGTCCAAATCAATGGCACCTACTATCTGACTTACACCGGTTACGATCTGCATGCCGCCCAGTTATGTCTCGCTACGTCAACGGATCTCATCCATTGGCAGCGCAAGGGCGTCATCATGCTCGCGTATCAGGGTACTTGGAACACACAATGGACGAAATCCGGCGCAATCGTTGCAGAGAAGGTCAATGGGAAATGGTGGATGTACTATCTCGGCACCCGCAAAGATCCGGACGGTCAATCGCGCGACTACATGGGCCTTGCTTCTTCGAGTGATCTGCTTCATTGGAGAGACGCAACTCAGAAACCCGTTCTAGATCGTCGGCCAGGAGCATTCGACGCGCGCGTCATGGAGCCGGGGCCCCCTCCGATGATGACCGAAGCGGGCATTCTTTTGCTGTATAACGGCGCAGATGATCATCTTGTCTACGGTCCAGGCTGGGTGGTTTTCGATGCGCATGATCCGAGCCGGGTGATCGCCAGAGCGGATCGTCCATTTATGATGCCGCTACTCAAATGGGAAAAAGAAGGCAACGTGCCGAACGTCATCTTTCTTGAAGGAGCTGTTCCCAAGTCAAAACCTGAATCAAGTAAGAATATTGAATTGACCGGCTATTACGGAGCGGCAGACAAATTTATCGGGGCCGCGGATATCCAGATCGGCATTTCGAAATAACGCTAAAGCTGTTCTTCCACGAGGAACTGTTCAAATTTTCCGTCCGGCGTTCGATAGATGTTGAGGAGAACCGCTTTCTTTTCGAACTGCGCCCGATAACTCAGGTGCGTCATGCCCCCGCGCTGTTGCTCGCTTTGCCGTGTTACCAGTTGCAACTTACCGAGCGGCGTAAGCGAATTACGGTAATCGCTTAAAGCCAAATCGTTGAAGTAGGAATTTGCGTTTGCAGTAAACTCGCTTCGCTCGATACGGCCTTGCTGCAAGCCCTCTAGGATCGTTCGCACCTGCTGGCCCTCGGTGGCAGAAGATGCAGGATGCGGTTCAATCATCACGAGCGCAATATCCTGCGAGAGAGGGCCGATCAGGCTCACCCCGTCTTGGTTCGAGAGTACAACGACGCCTACGTCTTTCGTCGGAAAGACCCGGTCAATCGCGAGGAAACCGGACACTTCCCCGCTATGCGAAATCATCGGGGTACCGTGGAGCTCTCCGATTCCAAGCCCAAGCGCATAATGCGTCGGCTTGCTGTTCTTCAGCTTTGCCTCACGTGTGAATTCACCGTAGGATTTTGACGACAAAATGCGCCTTTCAAGAAAAGCGATATCCCAGCGTGCCAGGTCTGAGGCGGTCATACATAATTCACCAGCAGCAAAATACCACCCGTTTCCCTCCCGTGCGACGGGCCGGGGTGGGCCGAGTGCATATCGCGTGTAGGCTGCTGCATCTTCCGCAGTGTGGTCCTGGCAGTCACCGGCGGAGGCCATTCCAAGCGGCTGAAAGATCTGCTTTTTAAGAAATGGGACAAGAGATTGCCCGGTTACCTTTTCGAAGATCTTGCCCGCCAGAACATAATTCGTGTTGCTGTACTGCCAGCGCGTGCCGGGGTCGAAATTTAACGGTTTCTTGGCCCAGCGATTCAGAATGGTATCGGCGTCCATCGGCTTGGTCCATTCCGGGATCATATAATCCTGTGGCGCATAATCCTCATAACCTGAGGTATGCGAGAGTAATTCGCGAATAGTGATCTCATTGGCGCGCGTCAACTCCGGGTAATATTTTGAGACCTTGTCGTCGAGCGAAACTTTACCTTCTTCCTGCGCCAACAGCAACGCGGCCACAGTGAACTGCTTGCTGATCGAACCGACGGCATATCGCGTTCCGGCGTTAGCCGGTCGGTCCTTTTGAAGATCCGCTTTGCCGAACGCCTTTGCATAAGTGATCTGGCCATTTCGAACTACGGCTACGGATGCGCTCGGAGCGCCGGTCGTGGCGAGAGCAGCGGTTACTGTCTGGTCGAAGTCGGTGATCTGCGGCTCGGAGGTCTGCGCCCAAAGAGCCGAAACGAAGAAAATAGCTAGTGCAAGCGATAACCGATCCAATGGAATTTTAGGCGAGAGCTGAGGAGACTTCTTCATAGCTTGCGGTTTCCAGTATGCCGAGTCTACCCGCGCTGGGACGTGCCGCCCGTAATATTACCGATCGCAAGCTGCTGGCACGGCATTGTCAGCATGTTTGCCGAAATGAGTTCGTGAATGAAACCCATGTTGCCCTTTTGCCGTTTGCAGCGTCATTAGGAGGAAAGGTTTAACATAATGCCATTTGCTCATGGGAGTGCCTATGTCTAGTTTTGTCTGCTTCCGCACGATTGCGCACCGACTTGGAAGTTTTGTGAAACCAGCAACGCTGTTGCTTTCTGTGATCGTATCGAGCTACCCAGCTTTGGCCCAAGGTGTTTGGGGAAACATCGGAGACATTCGCGTTAACGGCGATTTCGACGGTGACGGGCAACTCGATTATGCAGTTTTTCGACCCTCGAACGGTACTTGGTATGTGCAGGAGAGCAGTGGGCCATTCATTGAACGCGTATGGGGTCAGCCGAGTGATATTCCGGTTCCGGGCGATTATAACGGTGATGGACTGACCGACTTTGCTGTGTGGCGGCCCTCAGACGGGACCTGGTACGTGAGTCCCACCGCTGGAGGAGCGATACCGGCCCAGCAATGGGGCCTTCAAAATGACATTCCCGTGGTGGGCGATTTTGACGGGGATGGGATCACGGACTTTGTAGTTTTTCGACCGGCCAATTCAGTGTGGTATGCCATTCTGAGCACTGTCGGACCAGGGACTCCTGTCGTCACGCAATGGGGCGCGCCAGGCGATGTTCCAGTAGCGGCCGATTATGACGGAAATGCGTTTACTGACATCGCTGTTTTTCGCCCTTCGAACAGTGTGTGGTATGTCCGCTTGAACGGCAACCCGGCTACGACTATAACTCAGCAATGGGGTCTGCCGGGAGATATTCCGGTCGTCGCGGATTTCAACAATGATTTGAGGACCGATTTCGTAGTCTGGCGGCCATCGGACGAAAGGCTATTCATCATGCCTACCGGTGGAACGGTTCGTGCGCAGCAATCGCCGCCGCCCGGGAAACTTCTTGCGACTACTTTTGCGGTCGGAGGCCTCGGAAAAGGTATTTTCAACCGCGTAACGATGGACTTTGATGGTGATGGGAAACTTGACTTTGTAACTTTCAACCCGAACACGGGACTGTGGTTTATCGTCCCCAGCGCTACGCCCACAGCGCCCACCACGGTGCAATGGGGGCTACCCGGCGACATCGCTGTGCCGGGCTTCTATGAAGGCGGCACGACGTCCGATCTCGCGGTCTTCCGGCCGTCGGAGGGAGCTTGGTACGTCAGGCCCAGTAATGGGAGCGCACCATATAGGGTCCAGTGGGGGATCACTAATGACATCCCAGTGGCGGGCGATTTCGACGGGGACGGCATCTCTGATTTTGCAGTCTGGCGTCCCTCTAATGGGAACTGGTACATCATCCTCAGCAGCCTAGGTCCTTCCCAGCCGTTCATCGGAAATTGGGGGCTGCCAGGTGATATTCCCGAAGCAGGTGATTTTGATGGCAACGGAGCCAGTGACTTGGCGATGTGGCGCCCAGCTAATGGAATTTGGTACCTGTTGCTGAACGTCAATCCGCAAATTACACTTCAACAGCAATGGGGCTTACCTGGCGATCTTCCTACCCCGGGCGATTTCGACAACGACGGGACGGCTGACTTTGTGGTCTTCAGGCCATCCAGTGGGACTCACTACATGTTTTTGAGTGGGCAACGGGCTAATCCGGGCTTTCAACTGCGCATTGGTGACGCTAACAACAGCGCAATCTATGGTGAGCCTCCGACCACTCCATTCATCGGAGTGCAGTAGCCGAACTCCTGATCGTTCACGATACGGCGCGCGATCACGCGCGTCGTATCGGTTCGTCTCAAAGGCGGCGCAACAGCACTACGGTAAAGTCGTCGGCAAACGCGCCAGCCCCGCTCCAGCCGCGAACGTGGCTCACTAAAGCATCCACCATCGCAGAGCACGGTTGCGATCGACGGTGTTTCAGAAACTCGGCGAGCCCCGCTTCTCCAAATTCCGTTCCCTCTCCCGTGCATGCCTCGGTAACGCCATCGCTGAACAACGCCAATGTGTCGCCCCGGTCGAGCTTTGTTTCCTTCAACTCGTATTGTGTGGAAGGGAAAATTCCCAGCACCATGCCGCTTTCTGATAACTGCTCAACTTCTCCGTCAGCGCGAAGCAGCAATGGATAGTTGTGCCCGGCGTTGCTATAGCTCAGCATTCCGGTTGCCCCGTCCAGCAGTCCATAAAAGAAAGTAATGAATCTGCCCAGCGGGCATCGTGCCGCAAGGCTGCGATTTAGGTTCCGCAACGCTGAGGCCGGATCTGGACTGGTCTCTACCAGCATTTGGACCCGCGCTTCCAGGCTTGACATCAAGAGTGCGGCCGGCAATCCTTTTCCGGAAACATCTCCGACCACTAAACCGAGCCGCCCGTCTTTGTAAGGCAGGAAATCGTAATAGTCGCCTCCGATCGTGCGGCACGGTAGATTCAATCCCGCTAAATCGTAGCCTTCGAGGACCGGGGCCTGTGTCGGCAGAAGACTGCGCTGGATCTCGCTTGCTTGCGCCAGTTCCAGTTCCATCAGCTTTTCTGACTGTTCGATGAGCGCGAGCCGGGTATGCTCGATGCGAATCGCTGCGACGTTTGCCATCACGGTGAGTAGGTCCAGGTCTTCCTGTGAGAAAGCGCGAAGAACCGCGCCATTGTCGACGTAGATCAGTCCGATCACACGGTCGCCCGTTTGCAATGGCACCGCCATGAAGCTGCGCACCCGCTGCGCGACAATGCTCTTCTGTTCTCGCAAGGCCTCGTCGAGCTGCGCATCGCGAATCATGAGCGAACATTTCTCGCTTATGACCCGATCTCGAACACGCGTGCTGATCGTGAAACTCTCGCCCCGGCTTGCGGCGAGCAGCAATTCTCCCTCTTCCAGCGTGAGAATGACGCCCCGCTTGGCCTCGACGGCCGAAAGCGCGAGCTCAAGAATAGTTGTAAACACTTCGTCGAGAGGCCGGTGAACGGCGAGCTCTCGGCCTGCGCGAATCAGCGCCCGCACCACTCGCGCGCTGTTGAAGTTGTAGTCTCTTTCTTGCTGCCCTGCTGCGCCGGTTTTCCCGAGTACCTGGTCAAGACTGGTAACGATGGTTGCTTCACGCGTCGACTTCTCCTCATCAGGGGGAATAAATGAGACGACGTGCGGCTTCGCCGGCTTCTGGCCCGCCTCGCGCACCTCAATGGTCAAGTGCCCCGCGTAGATACGATCTCCGGGCGCCAGACGGTGCGGTTCCTTCAAACTGGTTGCATTGACGATCGTGCCGTTACGGCTGGCGCAATCCTTTACCAACCATTCATTTTGGTTGCGCTCGAAGGCAAGGTGGTACCGCGATAGCCACGGATCCTCAGGGTAAGCTAAATCGTTTTCTGGAGAACGGCCCAGAGATACAGAGTCTTTGTCGAGCGGAACCGTCCTGGCGGAGCCTTCCGGCCCAGAGATCAGTAACTCCATGTTTCTTAATGTTCATTACATCAAACCTCTGCCCGATTCTTTAACGGTTCTGCTCCGGCAAGTATGTCGGAAGCCGTGTGGCCGGTAATCAGTCGTGCTCCGCGGTTGAAGGTTACATACTCAAACGCCCATTGAACAAGAACGAGTATCCGGCTCTTGAACTCCACAAGATACATCAAATGGACAAACAGCCACACCAGCCAGGCTATGAACCCCCAAAGGTGCACTCCGAACACATTCGCCACAGCCGTTGCTCTCCCAATAACGGCAATATCTCCTTTATCGAAATAGTGAAAAGGTTTATCCTGCTGTTTGCCTTGCACGCGCTTCGCAATGGTTTTTGCTGCATAGGCTCCGCCCTGCATCGCGACTTGTGCCACTCCCGGCAGGGCTTTCCCGTCCGGCTTGGTTGAGAATGCAAGATCGCCGACCACGAAAATGTTCGGGTAATTCGGAATCGTGAGATCCGGGTTTACTTTAATCCGCCCGCCTTTGTCGGTTTCGGCTTCAGTCCGCTTCACGAGCTGCCGTCCGAACTCTGAGGGGGTTACGCCGGCGGCCCAGATCACAGTTCGCGTTGGTAGTCGCTCTAGTCCTGATTTCGTCTTAAGTGTGACGCCTTCCGCATCAACCTCGGTGACCATCACACCACCGCGCACGCGAACGCCGAGGTTCAGCAGTGATTTTTCAGCTTTACGCGAGAGGTCCTCGGGATAGCTCGATAAGACGCGCGTAGCGGTGTCGACTACTAAAATTCTCGCGTCCTGTGGCCGGATCGATCGGAAGTCGTTCTTCAAGGTCTGATTCGCAATCTCGCCCAGCGCTCCCCCGAGCTCCACTCCAGTTGCGCCCGCACCTACAATGACAAACGTAAGCCACGCCTTACGCTCCTCTGGATCCTGTGTACGCTCCGCTGCTTCGAACGCGAAAAGAATCTTGTGGCGAATCATTGTGGCTTCTTCCAGACTTTTGAGGCTGGGCGCCCACTCCCTCCAGTTATCGTGTCCAAAGTAAGCGGTCTGTGATCCTGTCGCAACAATCAATGAGTCGTACTCAACAGTGCTTCCATCCTTCAGCAAAACCTCCTTGCGCGAAGGATCTATGTCCATCGCTTCGCCTAGCAGCACGCGTGTATTCTTCTGTTTACTCAGGACGCTACGCAAAGGAGCCGCAATTTCTCCTGGTGAAAGTGAACCCGTCGCCACTTGGTACATGAGCGGCTGAAACAAATGAAAATTGCGCCGGTCGAGAAGCGTCACATTAACAGGCGCGTGTTTCAATGCCTGAGCTGCGTAGAGGCCTCCGAAGCCTCCGCCGAGAATCAGAACTTTAGGTTTTTCCGCCATATCTCCAGACTAAGTTGTCAGCAAAGCCGGAGAGCTGGGAGGTAGGAATAGTCCGTGCCTGGACGTCTCTAGGCGTAGTAGTTCACGGTTGCCAGGAATTCTGGTTTACGTCGCGCTTTACGCGCTTGCTCGAACGCATGGGCGTACGTAATCAATGCCGGCTCACACCAGGCCGCGCCGAAGAATGAGATGCCCACCGGCAACCCGAACACAAAGCCGGCCTGTACCGTGATATGTGGGTAGCCGGCGACTGCAGGCGGCGATGCGCATCCACTATCAGCGTGATCACCCGATACCCAATCTGTGGTCCAGGCTGGGCCCGCAGTTGGACCGATGATCGCGTCAACCTTGAATTGAGCAATAACGGCGTCGATTCCCTGTTGGCGGGACAACTGATGATTACTCGCAAGCGCATCTTGGTACGGCTTCTCGGTGAGCGGACCCTTCTGCTGCGCCTGTTCGAAAAGCTCCTGTGCGAAATACGGCATCTCCGCTGCCGTATGGGCTTTGTTAAACGCGATGCAATCCTCGAGCGATTTAACCGCTGTCCCCCGCGCTGCCAAGTATGTATTCAAGTCCGCCTTGAACTCGTACAGCAGCACGTCCATTTCGCTTTCTCTCCATTTCTCGAAGGATGAAACATCGGCCAGATCCACGGTGTGTGCTCCTGCTTCGCGCATCACGTCCAGACACTCTTCCATTACTGCAGTAATGGCAGGACCCATATTGAAATACTGGCGTGCAACTCCGAGCCGCGCCCCGCGCAGTCCATTTGCATCGCAGAAACGCGTGTAATCTGGATAGCTCTTGCCAGCGCTTGCCTTTGTAGCGTTATCGCGGCTATCGATGCCAGTAAGTGCGCCTAACAGAATCGCCGCATCCCGAACGGTCCGTGCCATTGGTCCCGCCGTATCTTGACTGTGGGCTATGGGGATAATTCCGGCGCGGCTGACGAGCCCGAGAGTCGGCTTGATTCCCACTATCCCGCACATCGATGAAGGGCAAACCACCGAACCGTCGGTTTCCGTGCCAATGGCGATCGTACAAAGATTTGAAGCGACAGCGGCGCCAGATCCTGAACTCGAACCACAAGGATTTCGATCAAGCGCGTACGGATTCTTGGTCTGTCCGCCTCGACCACTCCATCCACTCGTCGAATGCGTAGACCGGAAATTGGCCCACTCGCTTAAATTGGTTTTACCGAGGATGACCGCGCCGGCTGCACGCAAGCGCTCCGCAACCCAGGAATCTCGCGCCGCCGGCTTACCAACAAGAGCCAGCGAACCCGCAGTGGTCTGCATGCTATCTGCGGTCTCGATGTTGTCTTTGATGAGAACAGGAATGCCGTGCAGTGGGCCTCGTGCCGCTTTGCTCTTGCGCTCCCCATCGAGCGCTCTTGCAATCGCAAGCGCATCCGGGTTGATCTCGATAACGGAGCGAAGCGACGGTCCATTCCGATCGATAGCTCCAATGCGTTCCAGGTAAAGTTCAACAGTTCTCTCGGCCGTCAGTGCGCCCTGTTTCATGCGGTCTTGAAGGTCGGACACGGTTAGCTCGTCGAGCTGAAAAGTTGTTTCGTGTTGAGTTTGTGCAGTAGCTGTGCTCGCAAAGATGCCGCCGATGGCGGTAGCGGTAAAAAAGTTCCGGCGATTCATTTGACGTGAGTACTAGACTACGATGCCGTGGCCTAGCTTTACCTGGTAATCTTATTTCCCTAAACTGAACTGTACGGCGATACCCATATGGGTGTGGACCGCCCGGGATATCAAATCTATCCAGTACGGTGCGATGCAAATCAAACCCGCGTTCTTACTTTTAAAAGAAACCTTCAATAAGTGGAGAAGCCATCAGGCGCCCCGGCTAGGCGCATCTTTGGCCTTCTATACCCTGCTCTCGATGGCACCGCTGCTCATCCTCACGGCCGCCGTGATCGCGCTGGTGTTCACCAAGGAAAGGGCCCATCAGCAATTGGTCGATCAAGCGAGCCAACTGATGGGTGCGCGGGGAGCCGACATTGTAAATTCGCTTTTAGCAAACGCCCAGCAACCCTCCTCCGGGATCTTTGCGAGCGTACTCGCTTTCTTGATTCTGCTTTTCGGTGCATCGGGCGTATTCATTGAATTGCGCAGCGCCCTGAACACAATCTGGGAAGTAAAGGCTGAAGCCGGCGCGGGCTGGAAAGGGATGTTAAAGGAACGCCTATTTTCGTTCGGGATGGTACTGTCAATCG
Organism: Bryobacteraceae bacterium; assembly: GCA_045807905.1. Taxonomy (GTDB): domain Bacteria; phylum Acidobacteriota; class Terriglobia; order Bryobacterales; family Bryobacteraceae; genus Bog-105. The sequence continues at coordinate 10,117 of JBJMGM010000131.1, forward strand.
GATTCTTGCTGCTCGTTTCTCTTTTACTGAGTGCTGCATTGACGTTTTTCGGTAAATTTTTTGGACAACTCGTGCCAATCCCGCCCTCCGTCCTGGAATCAGCCAATTTCATCCTGTCGTTTGCCGTCATCACCGTTCTCTTCGCTTTGATGTTCAAGTTTGTGCCCGCCGTAGATATTGCCTGGCGCGATGTGCGGATAGGCGCTACAGGCACGGCGCTGTTATTCACAATTGGAAAGTTTCTGCTTGGCCTTTATCTGGGCAAGGCGAGCGTCGGGTCTGCGTACGGCGCGGCAGGGTCATTGGTTGCCGTGATTGTCTGGGTCTACTACTCCGCGCAGATTTTCTTTTTCGGCGCTGAATTCACGCATGTCTATTCGGACTCGCACTCAAGGAAGCCGCAGCCATCCATGCAGCAGCGGCGAGGCGCAACGGCCTAAGGTTGGCCTGTAGAGCATTCACCCGCCACAGGCGGACCTCTAGACCGACGATGGACCAGTTAACTCGCGGTTCCGCAAGCCCAACAGACCTCCGAGACCAATAAGGTCAGCGGTGTCGCAGGCGTAAACTGTCCCAACTGCCGTCCGCGAACCATCCTCCATCTACCGAGAGAGTATGGCCATTGATGAACCCGCTTTGCGCCGGGTCGGCAAGGAAGGCGATTGCTGAGGCGACATCGTCAGGCATCGCGAAACGCCCCATGGGCACGCGGGCTGTTATATCGGAATCGCTGTAGAACCCGGCGGTCTGGGGCCCAACGTCCATCGGAGTCTTCACCCAGCCGGGACATACAGCATTACAACGAACGCCACGTCCGCCCCATTCAGCCGCCAAGGTGCGGGTCAAACCAATGAGACCGTGTTTGCTTGCATTGTATGCGGCGCGATCCGCTACACCCAGCAAGCCCGCGACAGAGGCAATATTAATGATGCTGCCCAGGCGTTGCTCCAGCATTAGCGCGCCAATCTCGCGTGACAGCAAGAACGGTGCCAGGAGGTTCACATCCTGAACCCTCCGCCATTCTGCCGCAGTGATCTTTTCAGCCGGGCATATATGCGCAATTGCAGCATTGTTCACCAGCACATCCGCGCGCCCAAAGTGTGACCGTGCAGCCTCTGCGATTTTTAGCGCGATCCGTTCCTCGGAAACATCGCCATGCACCTCTGCTGCCACCCGGCCCATACCCTGAATGGCGCTGACCACCTCGCCGCAGGATTGCAAATCGCTGAGTATTAAATCGTACCCCTGCCCCGCCAACACCTCGGCAGTTCGCCTCCCGATTCCCTGAGCTGCTCCCGTGATGACCGCTACTTTTGTTTTCACTACGAGCGCCACCCTGAGACGGCGCTACTAGCGGGCCGACGCGGATCCCTTCCCCTGGATGTCAAATACGACTTCGGCTGCTTTCCCCAGCCTGTCGCAAACCACACTCGGACGAGCATAAATGTTGCGCAGCCCCGCATCGTGAAGACACCGGTCGATATTCGTTTTGTAGAAACCGAGCGCGTTTCTGGTGTTCGGCATGTCGCGAGTGAAGATTGGATCTGCTGTTTGCAGGCATCCCCAAATCTGGTCCTCATCTTCGCGCGGATAAATTTTCGCGGGCAGTAGGGGTAGCTCATCGGTTACTTTCAACGACAAGACCACACCTGGTTTGCCGGGCTGCAAGGTATACCCGTAATCAACCAACGATACAAGCCCGGTAGAGGTGATTCTGTGACATGCTTCGTTGATTATGTCGTAATTTACCTTCTGTCCCACTTTCAACGCCGACAACCGAATGATGGAGCTCGTAGGAAGCCGAGATCCGTTTACTTCAATCCCGCCCAGCTCAACCAGCTTGTGAGGGTCGACCTCCTTTTTATTTGGATTGAGCGCCGGTGCGTTCTGCGCGCTTGCAATCGGTGAAAGGGAGGCGATGGCAAGTAGCGTCGTAATTGTTCGTACTGAGGTCATTCACGTGACTCCACTTCCACGATACCGTTCCGAGTGCTGCGCCAAGTGCGCAGGACCCACCATTTACGGCTTAATCGAAAGATGTAGGCCAGTCCATGTGCCGATAGTGACCGAACATATGTTCGATCTGGGTAGCAGTTACGCGTGTCGTTGAGAGCGGCGGTATTCGATCTTCCTCAAAGAAATCGACGGCATCCGTTTCAAAGCTGTTACTGGCCGCGCCTCCCGTAATGCTGCAAATGAAGAAAAGCTTGTAAGCATGAAACGGAATGGCTGGGTGGCCGTGCTGATTGCGGTCATAAACCGCTGCCAGCTTGGTGGCCACAACTTGGTAACCGGATTCCTCCTTGACTTCTCGAACGGCAGCCAGGCTGGGAGCCTCGCCAACATCGGCCCATCCACCAGGGAGGGTCCAACGCCCGTCCTCACTCTCTCTCACGAGGAGCACTCGACCGGCATGGAACGCGGCGGCTCGGACGTCAACTTTCGGTGTCGCGTACCCGGCATCGCGTTTGAACATTTCGAGAAAAGAACAAGGATCCGCGGTGCCGCACCCGCTCGCCATCATTTGTGCGGCAACGCTGCGAATAGCTGCATATCGCTCAGTGTCGAACATGTCTTTGGAATAGGCAAGACCGGTCTGCGCGATTGCCTGCAATCGCTGAGCCCATTCAAGCCATTGCGAACTCTCCATTGGTCCATTGTCGCCGGGCGCGACAGGCCGGACGAGCATGTGTATGTCACCTCATCTATGCTTGCTACAGTTGCTGTTTCACGCGTAAAGGAATTGATATGCCTGATCGAAAGCTGCAAGTAGTGCCAATTGGAGGGTTGGGCGAGTTCGGCATGAACTCCATGGCACTCCGGTACGGCGACGACATTATCGTGATTGACGCGGGCATGATGTTCCCCGAATCCGAACTCCTCGGTGTGGATATAGTCACTCCTGATTTCACCTACCTGGAGCAACACGCCGGTATGGTGCGCGGCCTGATTCTCACCCACGGTCATGAGGATCACATCGGCGGCGTACCGTTCTTGCTCGCTCAATTGAATGTTCCCGTGTACGGAACCGAGTTCACGCTTGCTCTCGTTGAGCGCCGCCTCGAGGAACACGAACTGCTTGATCAAGCGAATCTAAACGTAAAGAAGCCCGGAGATCGCCTCACCCTGGGGCCGTTCGAGATCGAGTTCGTTCGCGTGACTCACTCGATTGTTGCGGCTGTCGCGTTGGCGATTACCACGCCGCTCGGGGTCGTTATTCATACGGGCGACTTTAAAGTCGATCCAACGCCAACCGACAACGAACTGTTTGATCTCCATACGCTGGCCGATTATGGAAAACGCGGCGTTCTTCTGCTGCTATCGGATTCAACGAACGTCGATCGACCCGGCTACACCGAGAGTGAGCGCGCTGTCCGCCCGCGTATGGAAGAGCTTTTCACGCGCAGCGAGCGTCGCTTGATCGTATCCTGCTTCAGCAGCTCTATCCATCGTCTACAGCAGATTTTGGATCTCGCCGACGAATACGGTCGCAAGGTTGCCTTTCTGGGTCGCAGCATATTGAACGTTACGGAAATCGCGCATCGGCTGGGGCTGCTCACGATTCCCGATTCGACACTGCTGCGTCCCCAGGACATCATGCAAATGGCGCCGGAAAAAGTTGCCGTCGTGGTTTCCGGCACCCAGGGTGAGCCGATGTCGGCCCTGTCTCGCGTGGCGGTCGATAATCATAAGCATCTCTATTTACAGCGGGGCGATACTGTCGCGTTGAGCGCGCGCATTATTCCCGGTAATGAGAAAGCGATTTACCGGATGATCAATCACATCGCCCGCCGCGGTGCCGATCTTGTCTATGGCACCATGAATCCGCCCGTTCACGTCTCCGGCCACGCAAGTGAAGAAGAGCTGAAACTTGTGCTTAATCTGGTTCGCCCCAAATATTTCATCCCTATACACGGCGAGTACCGGCAGCTTTCGCGGCACGTTTCGCTTGCGCAGCATCTTCGATATGCTGGCCTGGAAGACACTTTCATTCTGGAGACGGGTGAAACGCTCGAGATCGACGATCTCGGCGCGCGCCGGGGAGAACGCGTCACTGTCGGCCGGGTCTGTATTGATTCCGGCTCGCTCGACGACGTAGTGGAAGAGATCATCATCCGCGACCGCCGCCATCTCTCGGAGGACGGCTTTGTACTCCCGATCATCGCGATCAATAAGCACACCGGCAAGAGCGAGGGCCTTCCCGAAATTGTGAGCCGCGGGTTCGTAGGAAGCGATGGCTCCGGCATTCTGCAACAGGGTCGGGCCATTGTCGCGCAGACGCTTGAAAACTCCACTCCTGAAGAGCGGGGCGACTGGGGTGTCATGCAGGAAAAAATACGGACGGACTTGAAGCGCTTTCTGGCGAAGGAAACTCAGCGCCGCCCGCTCATCATGCCCGTCATTCTAGAAATTTAAGTCCAGGCGAGATCTAATTCACCGCTGGCGTCGTAATACAATGGATCTCGTACGTATACTGGAGGACTTCTCAATGAAGAAACTGCTTTTTGGTTCTGTGCTGACTGTCTCGCTGTGCTCGTTTGCCGCTTTCGCGGATAACTTGAGCGGCTATGTTTCCGAATCTCATTGTGCTGCCAAGCACAGCACCCCGAGCGCGGAAAACACTAAATGCATTGAAACGTGTCTCAAAGGCGGGTCTGACCCGGTTCTCGTAAGTGAGGGTAAAGTCTACATGATCGATGCCGGTTCGAAAGACAAAGTCAAAGCTCACGCCGGAGAGAATGTCAAGATCGACGGCACTTTGAGTGGTGATACGGTTACGGTCAACTCGATTGAGAAAACGGGCGACGAAAAATAGCCGACGTGAACCTGAAGGGGCGGACTGAGTCCGTCCCTAGCTAGTGTTGAAATACCAGCTTTAGCTTTCCTGCTTCGCCTCGGTACAGCACGACCAGATTCTTGAGCTTGTGCTTGCCGTCAAGCGGGAAATACAAGTAGCCCTCGACTGGATCAACGGTTTCTTTCTGCGGAAACTGCTTGGCCTTTAAGTGCTCGAGCAGTCGCTTGCCCCCCTCGTTCGTCGTGTCCATTTTTGAATTCAGCGTATCGGGGTTCTTTACACCTGGCCCCGACCCCATCCCGATCGGTCCCAAACCCCCAAAACCGGAAGTCCGGCTCACCTTGCCGTTTGGCGATGCCTTCACAACCAACGCGCCATCGCCCGCGAGCTCGGCTGGATCAAATGGCTTTGAGCGCTCGCCATTATCGTAGGCGAGCAAAATAAAATCATCCGGACTGACTTGAACAGGCTTATCGGTTTTCGGCGTCACCCGCACGTCCAGCAGCGCAACGCCCTTGCCCGGGTCAGCCCCGATCTTCTGTGCGACCTCTTCCTCAGTCAGGGAAATGGTTGCCACCACATCAATTTCGTCGTTGCTTGCGCTGGTTGTGGGCGAAACAACCTTCTTCTCGGCAACCAGGCTTACTGTCGTCATTATCGTGATGGCAGAGATTACTAAAAACCGCATGTTTGGTACCGCTACTTGTAGCGTAGCGCGGCCGTTATCGTTGCACCCCAACCAGCCAGTAAACCGTCCAATACTGTAGCAGCGTCTCGCGTCTGTAGTCGGGAGAGCAAAGGGGATGTCCTTCCACATAGTGAGAAGATAACGTTACTCAGGTCCACGTGTTGAACGCAAAAGAAGCTTTTCGGGGCAGCGCCAAAATACAGGTGAAGTCGGCCCAGCCGGGCTGGATTTCTCTTCGGATCGCGCCCGACCTGGAATCGAGAGCTCAGGTGGTTGCGTTCTTTCGTTCTCAAGTAGAAAATCTACCGAGCGATCTTTGCGAAAAGCTTTCTCTTGCTGTCGATGAACTGCTGGGCAACGCGATCGAGCATGGCTGTGATACTCCGTACTGCCGCGTCGAATTCACGTTTCTCCGCACCGCGCGAATGCTGCTGTTTCATGTCAAGGATGCAGGTGCTGGATTTTCGCTCGACGACATACCTCATGCAGCGCTGAACAACCCGCCCGAAGAGCCCTTACGGCATGTGGAGTACCGATCGCAAAACGGCATGCGCCCTGGCGGATTCGGAATCATGATGGTGAAGCAAATTGCTGACGAACTGATGTATAACCAGCAGGGCAATGAAGTCGTGATGGTCAAGTACCTTGATTGACAGTCACTTATTGGCTTTTCTTTAAGTGATCGTCGAAGAATTGCACCATGGCTTCATAGAGAGGCTTCCGAAGCGCCCCGCCGACGCCGTGGCTCTTCAGAGGATAGAGCTGCAAGCAATATTGCTTATCCGCTTCTTCTAACGCATTTACCATTTGCATCGTATTCTGGAACAGCACATTGTCATCTTCGAGGTTGTGGAGGATGAGTAGCTTGCCCTGCAGCCGGGCCGCGTCCTTTACATTCGAGCTCGCGTCATAGCCCTTCTGGTTTTGTTCCGGTAGACCCATATAGCGTTCTGTATAGATGGTGTCGTAGTTGTGCCAATCCGTAACGGGCGCCCCGGCGATACCAACCTTGAAGACGTCTGGCGCAAGGAGTAAAGACCGGATCGTCATGTATCCACCGTAACTCCAGCCCGTAATGCCTATTCTGTTCGGATCGACAAAGCCCATGCCGATCAGGTGTTCAACACCGAGCCGCTGGTCAGCGACTTCTTGCTTTCCCAGTTCGCGATAGATGGGTTGTTCGAAGGCGTGTCCGCGCCCGTTTGACCCACGATTATCCAACTGCCAAACGACATAACCCCGATGCGCCAATACCTGCGCAAAATCAAGTCCGTACCACATGTCGTGAATCGTCTGCACACCGGGCCCGCCGTATACGTCGACAACTGCCGGATATTTTGACCCAGGTTGAAACCCGGCAGGCTTAATCAGCCGGGCATAAAGAATTGTTCCATCAGCAGTCTTCACTTGGACAATCTCGGCTGGGAGCACGTCGTATTCCTGCACTGGTTTCAGATCTGCCGGGCGCAGCACTGCGATCCGATCGCCGGTTGTGCTGCGTAACACTGTTTCACGAGGCCGCTTTAAGCTCGAAAAGGAATCGACATAATACGTGCCGTTTGGGTTCGCGTCGATCGAATGCGTTCCCGCCTCGTTGGTTGCGGGTGCGGCATCAGACCCGTCCAAGCCTACACTGTAAAGTCCAGATTCGAGCGGACTCGCTTGGTTCGACGTGTAGTAGACGCGTCGTTTCTCTTCGTCGATGGCCGCCACTGCTAGTACCTCCCAATCGCCTTTAGTAAGCTGGCCCAGCATCTCACCATCACGCGAGTAGCGATAGATGTGCCGAAACCCGCTATGCTCACTCGTCCACAAGAATTCGGGGCGCGATTTTAGGAAATAGAGGTTGTCCGCCATGTTGATCCAGGTCTTCGATTGCTCGTGGATGACGGTGTGCACAGCTCCATTCGCGGGGTTGCAGAACAGCAGGTCGAGTTGATCCTGCACACGAGACAGACGTTCGACCGCTAGCGCAGACGAATCCGGCAACCAAGCCACGCGAGCTAAAAGTGTGTTCGCGGTTTCCCCGACGTTCATCCACTTCGTATCGCCGCCCTGCGCGGGAACCACTCCGATTTTGACCTCAGCGTTGGGCGTACCGGCTTGCGGATAACGCTGAGGCTCACTGACCGCGCGTCTACTAAGCAGGTCGGCTTGAGGATAGATGAACTCGCCCCCGATGTCGAATTGCATATAAGCGATCTGCTTTGAATCGGGCGACCACCAGGTGGCTGTCCCCAAATCAAGCTCTTCGGGGTAGACCCAGTCCAGCTCGCCGTTCATGTGCGTATGGGTTCCATCAGATGTTAATTGCCGCAACTTCTTCGTGGAGAGATCTATGACATAGAGGTTGAAGCTGGTGCGATACAACACGGCGCTGCCGTCGGGCGAGAGCTTCGGGTCTTCTTCGTCGATCTCCGTAGCGGTGATCTGATCATAGTTACCATTCGAGTGCACAACGAAGATGTCGCCATCCACGGAAGCAAGCAGATCTCTGCCATTCGGAAACCACTGGTAAGAATCGGATGACACGCGCCGATTCTGCCATCCGAAAGCCTTCGGCTCGGCCGGTTTCTTCGCCGACTCTTCGAGGGGTCCCGTTTCAAACCAAACCTTGGATTTTCGCGATCGAATGTCGTAGAGGTAGACCTTACCTTCCTCGATGTAGGCGAACGCTGTTCCATCCGGCGCCCACACCGGAGTCAGGTGTGTGGGGGGGCGTTGCGCAAGAACGTCCTGGATCGTGATCGGCTTCTTGGACGTACTTGCCGAAATAAAGAGCGCTGCAGACAAGACGAGCGCGAGCGAACAGACCATACTGGTGCGCATTTATTGTCAGTGTGCCAGAAGGCCGGGCGCTTACTTGGACGGGGAGCGCTGAGTTCTTACTCCCACCGCAGCGCATCCATCGGATCAATGCGTGTGGCTCGGACGGCCGGTATATATCCGGCCGAGAGGGCAACCGTCACGAGCAGTAGAGTTGCAGCTATCAGAGTCGAAGGATCAGTCGCCTTAAGCCCGAACAACTGGCTCTCGATAAAACGGCCCAGTCCGAACGCGAGGGGCAGGGCAGCACCGATCCCGATTCCCGCGAGTAGTATAACGTCCTGCATGACCAGCCGAACCACGCTTGCGCGTTGTGCTCCCAGCGCCATGCGGATGCCCAGTTCGCGTGTCCTCCGGGCCACTGTAAATGCCATGACGCCATAGAGCCCAACTGCAGCAAGCAACGTGGCAAGTAATCCGAATGCAGCCGAAAGCATGGTAATCAACCGGTCTATGTAGTGTGTCTCACGAATTTGCGTTTCCACAGTTTTCATGGAATAGACGGGGAGCGCTGGGTCAATCCGGCGTACAGTTCTCCGCGCTAGCCGCGCGACACTTTGAGGGTCGTTTTCTGTGCGGATGTAAAACGTCAAGCCGGCGGGATGTTCCTCCTGCAAAGCCGGTAGCCACACTTGCCGAGTTGATTTCCGCTTCAGGTCGACCGCCTTAACATCCTTCACAACTCCGACAATCTCGATGTCAAGTTTTGCCGCGTGCGGAGATCCGAACCCAATATGGCGGCCGATTGGGTTCCTGTCTCGAAAGAAAGATTTGACGAAGCTCTCATTCACAATCGCGACCTTCGGTGCCCCAAAGCTATCGCGTTCTGCAAATTCGCGGCCCGCGACAAACGGAACCCCCATGGTTGAAAAGAACGTAGGCAGTACGCCGTTCACATCGGGGTTCAGATCTTCACCCTGTTTGGCGTTGTAGCCTTCGGCGCGCGTTGTCGAACTCCAATTGTCGGTTGCCAAAATAGGGACTTCCGATCCAGAAACGGCCTGTGCACCGGGAGCCGCTCGGAGCGCCTCCTGGAGCTTGCGAAACAGCTGCCGTGCGTGTTCAGCCGAGTAGCCGGCCAGTGAAGGATCTACGGAAAAGCTGAGCACGTGCGCTGTCCGCATTCCAGAATTTACTTGCATGAGATTGTAGAGGCTGCGCGCAAAGAGGCCCGCACCAATCAGCAATAGCAATGAGAGCGAGATTTGTGCCGCTACCAACGCCTTCCGGAGCTTCACGTGGCTGCCGCCAATTACGGAGGCTGCTTCATTCTTCAGCATAGAAACGACATTTGGCTTCGCAATCTGCAGTGCTGGCAGCGACCCGAAAATTACCGCAGTCAAAACGCTTGATGCCAGTGTGAATAATAGGACGCGGCGGTCCGGCGAAGTCGAGAAGACCTGCCCGACGTTCTCGAAGGGTAGAAATCGTAACAGGAGAGATCCAGTCCAGGAGGCGACCAGCACTCCAAGTCCTCCGCCGACGAGTGACAGTAGCAGACTCTCGATTAATACAAGCCGGAAGATTGCACCCTTGCTGGCGCCCAGTGAAAGGCGGATCGAGATCTCTCTTTGTCTGGTAGCCGCCCGCGCCACAAGCAAATTTGCGACGTTGCCGCATGCGATCAGCAGCAGTGTTCCAACCATCGCCATCAGCACAACTAGAGCCGTGGAGAACTTTTCCCGCATGCTGGAAAAACCCTTTGCCGCGCTGGCTAATATGAACTTGTTCTTTAGAAAGTTTTTCCGGAAGTTCGGGCCGGCGTCCGTGTTCGCCTTCAAATCCTCCAGCTGCTCCTGATGGTAGAGAACCGTCATCGCCGCTTCAGCTTGCTTCCGGGATACGTTCGGCTTCAGCCGCGCCATGATGTTGAGCCAGATACTGCGGCGATCGTTCATGTCGTCCCACGTCGGGGTCACCTGCGGCTTCATCATCATCGGGACAAAAAGATCGGTTGGGCTTCCGACCTCAGTACCTCTAAAGCCGTGCTGCGCGACGCCGACGACTGTCATCGGACGGTTATTTACGTCGACAGTCTGGTTCAATACAGAGGAACTTCCGCCGAAGCGCTTCTGCCAATATCCATAGCCGAGCACGACGTACGGCTCGCCACCTTTGAGCTTGTCGTCGTCTGGCGTCAGGGTTCTTCCAATAGCTGTCTTTACGCCCAGAACATCGAAGTAATTTCCCGAAACAAGCTCGGCATTTGCTCTTTCAGCGGTTCCTCGCCATCCAAGATCGACGTGTGACGGGAACCGGGCGAGAACACCCTCAAATATGCTGCTGCTCTTGTCTCGAAAACCTACATACATCGGATAAGAAAAGGCATGATCATTACGAGAGGACCCCGAGAACGTGCCGTCCCAATCCATCGAGACAAGCTGCTGCGGGTCCCTAACCGGCAAGCTTCGGAGAAGCACCTGGTCGAGCAAAGAGAAGATTGCTGAATTAGCGCCTATGCCTAAGGCGAGCGACATCACCGCCACTAGCACAAACAGCGGATTTCTCCCGAGACTTCGCAGGACAAACTTCAAATCTGAGTTCACGCGGTCCATAACCTTTCTTTTACTGCACGTCGCCGCCACAGGCGCGAACGTTGCAAGGCAAGAACTTAGAACGAACTTTAGCGCGAAGCCGTCGCACTTGCGAATTCCGGTGTGCGAAAGTGAACACCTACCCTGACCACCGCGATGTGATGCGTTGCCAGTCCGCTATTATCGACTCTGCATGGCGCAAACTCCGTGGGGCGACTTGCCCGTAAATGACGCGCACGTTCATTTCTTTTCGCACAAGTTTTACAGTACGCTTGCGCGTCAGAAGAAGATCGAAACTGCCGAAGCCGTAGGCCCTTTACTGAACTGGGAGATTTCACCGCCCGATCCGGCCACTCTCGCGAGAAGCTGGGCCGTTGAGCTAGATGTCCACGGCGTAAATCGCGCCTGCCTCATCGCCAGCACGCATGCCGATGAAGATAGCGTCTCGGCAGCGGTCGCCGCCTACCCCGACCGCTTCCTCGGGTTTTTTATGCTCGATCCTCTGCAACCCGATGCGTTAGAGCGGGTGCGCTCGGCGGCGCTGAATCCACATTTGCACTGTATGTGCCTATTCCCGGCAATGCATACGTACTCTGTTGCGGATAGGCGACTCGTGCCGCTACTTGAAATTGCGTCGGACCATCGTCTTGCAGTATTCGTCCATTGCGGAGCGATCAGCGTGGGCGTTCGCAAAAAACTCGGCTTGCCCAGTCAGTTTGATATGCGGTTTTCAAATCCGCTTGATGTTCATCCTGTGGCGTTACACTTTCCGCAGATACGATTCATTGTTCCGCATTTCGGCGCAGGCATGTTCCGCGAAGCCTTGATGCTTGCCGATCTCTGTCCGAACGTCTGGCTCGATACGTCGAGCAGCAATCGCTGGGTTATTTATGAGAACCTCGATCTTCGATCTGTTTTCCGGCGTGCGATTGACGTGATCGGCGAAACGCGTCTGTTGTTTGGGACTGATTCAAGTTTCTTTCCGCGCGGCTGGCACGCCGAAATTTTCAAACAGCAAACCACTGCTCTTTATGAATTAGGTTTGGACAAAGAGCAAGCCGAACAGATTCTCTGGCTAAATCTTGAGCGGGTTTTCAAGCTCCATACTGGGACTGCCCAAAGTGGGATCAAAACGTCGGAATAACCTGACGTTCATATTTGACCGTAGGCGGCACTTCATCGCTGAGCCTCGATCGAATATGCGAATGCCCGCCAGCATCAGGCGATTCAGCCGTCACCGAACGCAACATCACACGTTGCCTTTTCCCGCTTCCCCCAATGTACGAGCCGCTCAGATCACAGCCACAACTTTTTTTGATCGGGTCGAGCTGTTTCCCCATGAAAGATGGGGGGAGCTTGAGACCTATCGGCCCCAGATACTGGTTGGGCCCGCAGCGGACCTTAAGAGACTTGCCGAAGGGGTAAAAGTTGGCGCTGTGAATGTAAAAAGTGTGGACCGCGTCGTGTTTGTGTTGACTCAATGTGGCGATCCGCCCATGGCCGATACGCTACGGGTGGTCTTTTGGCAGACGTTTGGCGTTCCCGTTTATGAACTACTGATCGGCGTGGGAGGTGTTCTGCTCGCGTGCGAATGCGAAGCCCAGGAAGGATGGCACGCTCAGCCGTATGCCAATTTTTCCGTCAGCCATGACGAAGTTTATGTAGATGCAGTTCGTCAAACGAGGCTGGCTACAGGGCTAATCGGCTATCTCGAAACCTCGATTTGCGCGTGCGGCCGACCCGGCACGCGCGTGATGCATAGAGAAACACAGGGGTCAAACGAAGTTCGGCAGGAATTAGCGGCTACAGCTTAGTTCCCGTGCTCGCCGCAACACATTCTCGGTAAATAACCGCTGTTGACAATACGCATAGGGCCAGACTCGGTAGTCTGGCCCTATGCGTTTGAACCAGGCGTGAGCGCTCAGTGCGGCTCGTTGGTGTCTCTGGTTGAACGCTCACCGCGGTTGGGAGGAGTTCCATGCTGCGGAGTCTGTCTCGTTTCGGGCGCGGGCCGGGGTTCTGGCCGTGACTGCCTTGCTTCGGGAGCGGGTCTCGTTTCTGGCCGGGCTGGTCTTGCCTCGGGCGCCGGTCGAGCCTGTGGCCGCTCGGCTTGAGGAGCGGGTCTTGTCTCTGGGGCCGGTCGGGCGTCTGGCCGGGTTGGCCTCGCTTCGGGTGCCGGTCTCGCTGGTGGGCGAGTCGGCTCTACCGGTCTAGATTCCGGGCGAGGCTCGGGTCGAGCGGCAGGCTGCGCCGCGCGGCTCTCGGGCTGTGCCGATGGCCTGGGCTGCTCGCTTGGGCGGGCTGAAGGCCGCTCCGTGTTGCCTTGGCGCATATTGGGAGGCGTTCCACGCTCGGGGGCTGGCTGCGCTGGGCGGCCTTCGGGTCGCGCTGCTGGTGCGCGTTCACCGGGACGCACCGCAGGCGCCGGTTCACCCGGCCGAGCTGCCGCCCCAGGACGAGCGTTGGGCTGTTCTTGTCGAATGTTTGGAGGCGCTCCATGCCCAGCTGCTGCCGGCTCTCGCGTCTCTGCGCCCGGCCGGGCTGCTGGTGTGGGCTGCCCGGGGCGGGCCGCCGGCTGACCCGGTCGTGTCGGCTGACCTGGTCTTGCAGCCGACGCTGGTTGGCCCGGTCTCCCAGGGGGCAGCGCTGCAACATTTCCACCCCGCTGTCCTGGGCGTACTACGGCTGGCTTTGCCGCGGGTGCTTGAACTTGCCGTACCGCAGCAACGGGTGCCGTGCGCGTCGCCGTCGGCGCTACAGCCTGGCGCATCGCGGCATGGTTATAGGGCTGATTCGTTTGCCCAGCATGCTGTCTTAGATACGCCTCCCTAGCTGCGATCGGTACGGGAGCCTGCGGCGGCGGCTTTCTTGCTACAACCTGCCGCTGTAAAACCTGCGCGGAAGGCCGTGGTGCAGACCCTCGTCCCGCAGTCGGCACAAACGCCTGACGAGTCGGTACGACGCGCGGAGCCAATATTCTTGCTGATTGAAGCTGAGATACGGCGCTCACGGGCACGGGTCGACCCACTTGCCTTGCGTTTCGACCGCTCGCAAACGCTGACTGCGGCATCGCCATGACGGCACCCGGAGCGCGCGCATTCGCGTAATTCTGGTTGTACCCCTGGTGGTTCACGTACGTGTTGTTGTAGACATTCGTGATATTCGTGACGTTCGTGATTCTCGTGTTCGTGACGTTTACCTGCTTAAAGTAGTTCTGGCTGACAGCATAGGGAGGCGTGTACACTTCGCCGTACCCTAATGGAACCCATCCCAGACTGTCTCCACCTCCGCCGATACCGATGGAGATGCCAAAGTGTGATCCACCGAAAAAGGCCACTAACGCGGGCGCATAATAGGGGCGCCCATATCCGGGGCCACCATAGCTTGGGCCATATCCCGGACCACCGTACCCGGGACCGCCGCCGCCGTAACCTGGGCCCATGGGTCCAGGGCACCAACCCCACCGATTACTGATGTATGCCCAGCGTCCATAGTGGAAGGGTGCAAATCCCCAAGGCGCGTCGTCAACCCAGGTGTAGCCCCAGGGATCGATCCAGGCCCAATGCCCGTTGTGATAGGGCGCCCATCCGGGCTGTACATTGTTCGGATACCATACGTTGCCGTATTGCCCGCTGGATTGCCAGCCACCGTAGTCGTCGAGGTCCTCATAACCAATCACGGACGGCGGAAGATAACGAGAAGACCGATTATTCTGGGATTCGTGTTGATCTCGCTGGGAAGACCAGCCTTCGAACTGATCCGGCTGTGAGGCATCTTGTACGTCATAGCCCATTTGGTCTGTTCCCGAGAGATTTACGGTACTTCCTTGGTCAACCGTAAACGCTTGGCCACCGCCCGTGACCTGTGCCTGTCCTTCTCTCACCGTTAAGAAACTCGTGTTCCCGTTCGGGTCAACATTGACCACGTACGAGCCGTTTTGCACGAGCGTAACGGCGGCGTTGGGTGTATCCACTTCAAACACCTGGTTCTGTCCGAAGTTGCGAATGCGGAATTGCATCTCTCCTTCGGAGAGCTTGATCTGTACGGTTTGATCATCCAGGTTCAAGAAGCCGAAGCTGGTCTGCGGTCCCATCCGCATCACCGCGACGTCCAAGTGCAATTCGGCCTGAGCTCCCTGATCGGTGTACAGGTAGTCACCTGTAGTAAACGGGCGATTCGTCTCGGCTGGAACCCAATCGTCTACTCCGGCTGGTTCCATGGAGACGTTTCCATGAACGTGATTCAGCCGTGCGACGCGGTATGACGGGTCCTGTTGCGCAAACGCGCTCAGCGCCAAAAGCCCGCAAAGGCTCCCAAGCATAACTGATCTCTTCGTTTTGTGTTTTAGTGCGTGCACCATGGCGGTGTCTCCCTGCAGGATAGATGTAGCGCCGAGTTACGCAGTTTCTCATCACTCCCTAAATGCGGGCTTTCTAAAACAAAATTAATGGGTTATCCGTCAGTCAGGAACGCTGTGGTCTTGATTCCAGAGATGTCAAACTGCTTGCGGCAGCGCTGGTTTTTGCAAGATGTTTTGTCGTCCAACAGCACCATGTAACTCGCCGCCTTCGCAAATTTCGCTCGATCGCGCTCGTCTGCTTGACGCGGGAGTTTGTCGATCTTGCGCCGCACCAACCAGCGCAGCTCGTAAGAGTTCGAGGTCCTACAGTACGGACAATTCAGCGTGGCTGGTTTGACAATCTGCGATTCACGATAAAACGTGCGCTCGTCCACTATGTTCGGCTCCTTGCTTGTTGCTAGTGAGCCGAAAAGCGGAAATTGGACACCGCTATTTCGTCGCTCCCTGGAATGTAGAATCCGACTTTGCCTTGTGTGAAATCCCAACCGGGGCTGCTGACGCTGCCAAGGTCGTTCCATGCCGTGTCGGGCAGCTTCACATGCGCATCGATCGAGTGAGACTTGACCGCAAGATCGACTTGTACCCAGGCGTTGGAATCGGAGTTGAAAGAAATACGGTTTAGCTCAGTCGATTCCCCGTCTCGAACTTCGCGAACTGTGGCATGTTTGCCGTCCAGGGTGAAGAGAACGTAGTTGTCTTTGTCCTGGTAAGCTGCGTACCACTGCAGTTTGCCGCGTTTAAACAAGCCGCCCTTTCGGACTTGCGCTGTGAATGTGTAATGGCCGGGCATCTTCGGAATGTCATACGGGACAAATCCTCCGCCCTTTCGGATTTGCTGGCCGTCAAGCTGCATGCGGTTGTTGGAAACAGCGGGATTTGGGACAGCTTCCGCCGCTGGCGGAGCCGGCACTGGCTTATTTTCCACAACAACTTTATCGAGCGTCACATCAGGTCCGGAGAGCACGGCCACATCGCCCGCGTGAAACGTGCGTTCGAAACGTTTTGGCAAGGCTTGATCCCGGCGCAGCTCGACGATGTGGTCACCCGGCTTGACGTTTGAAATATTCGCGACTCCGTCGGCACCGATGGCTGCAGCAACTTCGTTGTCCAAATACACCATCGTGCCCGGAAGTGCACCTTTGACTTCGAGCGTTGCAATCTCGGGCAGTGGCTGCAGGTGAAACTCAGCTGCCGTTTCTTCTGCCTTCTTAATTTGCACCGTTGCAGGTGGCGGATCGATAAAGCCCTGTTTGTGGACGCGAATGGTGTACTCACCAACATTCAAATTAGGAACGCGAATCTGGCCATGTTCGGTTTTACGCCGATACAGTTTGCCGTTGATGTAAACGTCTGCTCCGTCCTGCCCCGCCATGATCACAACCGTCCCAGCGTTTGGGTCGGACTTGACATATGCGGTAAGAGTCGGAGCGGGCGTGTAGGTTAGGACGAAGCGTTGCCGGTCTTTTCCTTGCGTCACTTGCAACTCGTGATCTGCTGTACCGAGATTGTCCAGCGCGAGGCCGTCCGGCCCCACGCGGCCGATCGGTTTGCCATCCAGCAACACATCGGAGTCCTCGGCGTTGGTGACTAGGCGGGCCGTCCCATCATGCGCTGAGACCAGCACTGCCATAGCGTTTGAAGCAGAAGGAAGTCCCACGACACGGGGCGTCAAGCGTTCTGCGACGTCGTAGCTGAATGCTGCCTCGCCGCTCCGGCCGTTTATTTGGATTGAATGCTGGCCAGGATCAAGACGATCGAGGACCAATTCACCGTCCTTCAGATCTTGCGGCGCATTACCGTCGATAGCAACTGTGCCGGGGACTAAATCTGTATAGAGCCGTACGGTGGGGTTGGTTGGCGCCTGCGGGGGCACGTTGACTGCGGTCTGCGTGGGTGTGTTCTTTCCGTTAGCGTTCGATTGATTGGATTGCGGTGTTTCGCCGGCGCCATCCGGCGGAAAATTCAGTTTGCGTGCCACCTGAATCACGTAGAAGGCAGCCGCGCAGATGATAAACGTGAGAAATAGCGCTAAATAGACGGAGCGTTGCCAACTCTTCGCGTCAATCCGGTGCACCGTGGCAGGTACTTCCGCCCGCATTGGGTGGTCCTCCCGCTGGGCGGAAGGTGGAGGTCGGTCGGGCGCGAGGGGCAGCGGTTCGTGTACCGGGAGAGGTGCCACCTGTTCGCGAATAACGCGCGCGCGGTCGATAAGCTGTTCCTGTATTTCGGCGATAAGTATCTGCAGATCGAAGTCGTCGATGTGGGAGCGCCTGAGGTTCTGAACCCTCTCGAAATAGAGGCGCAGATCCTCCAACGATCCACATCTACGGCCTTCAAACTGTATATATTTCAACTCGTCCAGAGCAGAATATGTGTATTGAGACGAGTCCACCGAAGAGAAGTGCCCTACGGGGAATTATATGCGATATGCGACTTGATTAACGGCTGCGGTTCGCGTAATTGAGCTCATAAAATTGCCGGTACTCGCCGCTTTTTACGCGCTGGACCCAGTCCTGATGGGTGCGATACCAGTCAATTGTGACCGCGAGACCCCGGTCAAAATCCATCTGTGGCCGCCATCCTGTCTGCTGCGTCAACTTCTGGTTGGAGAGCGCGTATCGCCGGTCATGCCCAGGCCGGTCGACCACGCGTGTGATCAGCGCTTCAGGCTTGTTGGTTATCTTTAAGATTCGTCGGATGACTTCGAGATTCGGCAGGGAACAGTTGCCGCCGACGTTATATACCTCCCCGGGCTCGCCTTTCTCAAGAACCGAAAAGATGGCGCGGCAATGATCCTCGACGTATAACCAGTCCCGCACCTGCTGGCCGTCGCCGTACACCGGAAGCGGTTTATCTTCGAGTGCATTCGAGATCATCAGAGGAATCAGCTTTTCGGGAAACTGAAATGGACCGTAGTTATTGGATGCGCGAGTTACTGAGACATTTAGCTCATACGTGCGGTGGTAGGACAAGGCCAGCAGATCCGATCCAGCTTTCGACGCGGAATACGGACTGCTAGCGCGCAGCGGATACTTCTCATCTGCCTCATGCGGTGGATCGATACTGCCATACACTTCATCCGTTGACACGTGGACGAAACGAGCGACTTTATACCGCCGCGCGGCTTCGAGCAGCGTGAATGTGCCGTTAACGTTAGTCTTAATCACAGGCGCCGGTGAGTGAATGCTGCGGTCTACGTGCGATTCGGCCGCAAAATGGATTACGGCATCCGGTGATTCGGTGCGGAATAACTGTTCAACCGTCTCACCGTCGCATATATCGGCTTGCAAAAAGCGGTAGCCGGGGTGCGCGACGACCGCCTGCAAATTCTCAAGATTCCCCGCATACGTGAGCTTGTCCAAATTGATGACCTGCTCCGCCCATTGCTCGAGCAAGGCGATCCGTACGAAACAGGAGCCGATGAAACCTGCCCCGCCGGTCACAAGGAGCTTCATTTGTGCTGCAGCTCCCAATCGTAGGCGATCGCTGGGTCGTTATAAGCGATGCGTCCTTCGTCGTTCGGGTCGTACATTCGATTGGTTATGTAAACCAATATCGAGGGTTGCTCCCCGATGACCTTGTAGCCATGAGCCACCCCTGGCGGTATCAGCAACTGCCAAGGCCGCAAGGTGCCCAGATAGAAAGTGTTTTTCGTCCCATAGGTTTTAGACCCACGTCTCAAATCAACCAACGCAACCTGGAGCAGTCCCGCTGCGGGCACCCAATAGTCCGTCTGAAATCGGTGAAAGTGGAACGCTTTGATGATGCCGGGATAATTGGCGGCTGCCGAGACCTGGGTTGACTCGACGGGGAAATCGGCAACCAATCCTTGCCCCAGGCGAGCGATTTCCAGGAAGTACCCTCGATCGTCCGGCCACAACGCCAACGGATTTACTCGTACGCCCTCGATTAAATCACCGCTCGACGGCGATAAGATAACTTTCCCGATACCGGGTTGCGAGCTGGGGATTTCAATCTCAACACCCGATCCGGTCACTCCCAAAACGGCCGCACTCACGAAAGCTCCGATGTGCCGGCTGTAGTGAGAACGGACTGTTGCTTTTGGCGCGTCTCACTGACAAGGTTGGCCGCCCGTAGCAGAGATTCGAAGGTGCCGGCGTCGGTCCACCAACCGTCGAGATAGCCAAACGTCATAGTGCCTTCATTTATGTATGCGTTGTTGACGTCTGTGATTTCAAGCTCACCGCGCGCCGAAGGCTTCAGCGTGCGCGTTTTGTCGAAAACCGTCGGGTCATACATGTAGATGCCGGTCACGGCGTAGTTGGACTTAGGCCGCTTGGGCTTCTCTTCGATGCTGATGATGCGATCGCCATCCAATTCTGCGACGCCAAATCGGTCAGCATCCGGCACTTCCTTTAAGAGAATCTTGGCTCCGTGCTCCTGCCGCTCAAACTCGCGCACCGCTCCCGCGATGGAGCCCTCAATAATGTTGTCTCCGAGAATCACGCATGTCTTCGCGCCCTCGGCGAAGTGCTCGGCAAGCGCTAATGCCTCGGCGATGCCGCCTTCACCCTCCTGGTAGGTGTAATTGATGTGCTTCAGGCCGAATTCCTTGCCATTGGCGAGCAAGCGCAAGAAATCACCTGAATTCCGGCCGCCCGTGACAATCAACAAGTCCCGAATTCCAGCGTCGACAAGCGTCTGGATCGGGTAGTAAATCATGGGCTTATCGAATATGGGTAGGAGGTGCTTGTTGGTGATCTTGGTGAGTGGGAACAAGCGGCTGCCAGTTCCTCCGGCCAAAACAATTCCTTTCATAAATCCCCCGATGATGGTATCAGGTACAGCGGTGTTTGCCTTTGACGTCACGCCGGGGCGCTTCTCTTCAGCCGCGCCTAGTCCAGTTTCAGCTTCGACTGGGGATCGGGTTCAGCAGCCCGAGGTCGCTTGGTAGCGGAGCGCCGGCTGACGAATCGCAGCATGACCAGCAAAATTACAACGAGAATCGCCGATTTCGACCAGGATCGAGGTGTACCGGACCTGCTTAGCGCCAGAATCGCGACGGCAACCAGGATCAGAGCCACGCCTGCGCTCCACATCTTCATAGAAGAACGTAGGGCCGTTTTGCGCTCCTGTGCTGCGCGCTGTTCGTACTTGTTCATAGGAGCGAACTGCGTAACCCGTCTTTCATTGCAGCACAGCCCCGCGCCCGTGCGGAAAATGAATTCAAACCCCTTTCACGAAATCGTAACGCAGCTGTCATGATGCTTCCGTTACGCTGTGATTTAAGCTGAGGATTCCCACATGCGGAAAATAGCGGTATTTGAAGACGATGCGGATCTGTACGCTCTCCTGAAGTACAACCTCGAGAAGGAAGGCTTTGCCATTGTCGGCCTGCAAACCGGACGAGGAGTGCTCGATTTATGCCGGCGCGAGCGGCCCGACCTCATCCTGCTGGATATTATGTTGCCAGACTCGGATGGCCTGGACATCTGCAAGGCTATCCGCAGGAATCCGGAACTCGCACCTGTTCCGGTGATTTTCCTGACGGCCCGCGCATCGGAAACAGATCGCATTGTTGGGCTGGAGCTTGGAGCGAATGATTACATCGTCAAGCCGTTCTTCATCCGCGAGCTCATTGCCCGGATCAAAATTCACTTTCGGGAACAGGCCGGCGGTGCGCGACTGCTGAAAGCCGCGGCTCTCGAACTGGACCCTACGAGCTGCCGAGTGCGGCTGGAAGGAACGCCCTTGACGCTAACTGCGACTGAGTTTCGATTGCTCGAGTTCCTGATGAGCCGGCCGGGTGTCGTCTTCAGCCGCGAGCACCTCCTCGATGCCGTTTGGGGACACGACCGGGCTGTGACCGATCGCACGGTAGACGTTTACATTCTACGGCTGCGTCAGAAGATAGAATCGGACCCGGCTAATCCGCTGTTCATTCGATCTGTCCGCGGCTTCGGGTACAGCTTCAATGA
>JBJMGM010000132.1:0-14078 GCA_045807905.1 Bryobacteraceae bacterium
CGGCAAGTCTCGCAAGGATAACGCGAGCAGTTTTATTCAGGAGAACAAAGGAGTAAAGAAGTGAGTGCAACGAACCTCAATCACTGGGCTTTAGGCCCAGCCTATTATCAGAACCTCGAAGAGACGAATCCGGAATGCTTCGTTTGCTCGGAGCCCATTAACGAAGAGGCATTTTGCCAAGGCTGTGGAAGTGGCATTTGCGCGGAGCACACAACTGAAATCCATCATGTTGCGCATTGCTCATGGTGCGCTTCTGACGCAAAAAGGGGAGGACGCTAAGCGATGCCGGTAAATCAAGCAATCGACACTAAGGCCCGCTACGAAGTGGTCTGGTACAGCTACTACGGCGAGCTATCGACTGAGCGTTTTTCCTCGTGGTCCCAGATGGATTTCTTCAAGAGACAGCTAAAAGCTGCGCAGGTTCTCAGCTACGGCGAGATCGAGGATAAGTCCGCAGTGAGTTACAGGGTGGCAGCATGACCGACAAGCTTCTCGTTGTGGCGCAGCGGATCACGAAATCGAACGAGATCTTTCTCGGGCTGGAGGGCGTGCTGTTTGGCGCACTGCTGTTCTTCTCGCTGCTGGCGTTTGTGCGCAATAGAGCCAGAAAGCACGGAGAGATTTTATGAATGGACGCGAAGCGGGGGCTCTCGTTATCGAGGTTTTTGTGGCGCGGAGTACACGATGGTGCGTGCGTTTTCGATCTGGTGGCGCAGACATTTACAACTACTACCGAACGCGCACGGCCTGCCTAAGGGGAGCCATCACGATGCTCAATGGTGTCGCACGGAAAAAGCTCCCCGAACCCGCCAGGGAATATCCGCGTTTTTCGGCGGAAAGTAAGGGGATCGCACGAAAAAAGCTTTCCGTACCCGCCAGAAAGCCGCTCGGACATTCGGAGGAAAGTATATGAACGGTAACGCAATGCCACTAAGCGCGTTAGTTAAGACGCACGAACTGTGTAGCAAGTGCGGGGTGCTTGTTCCGACGCGATTCCTCTCGTGCCCATCATGCCTGGGTCTTCAGAAGAAAAGGGAACGCTGGGTAGTACCAGGCAAGCCGAAAGCCAAGCGTAAGCCAGCGCAAGAACAATCGTTTTTCGATTCGGAGGCGGAGTATCCGTCGTGATGAATTACAAAGACTGGCGTGATTTGTTCTGGCTGTTTGTCGTCCTGGGCGGCGTGTTTTTCGCTGGCAGCTTCCTGCTCGATGGAAGGGTTCTGCAATCGTGTTCCGGCCTCCTCTCCGCTCTGTTGTTCGTGGCGGCTTTGGGCATGAAGCCAACACTGAAGCGCTTAAAGCAGCGCGATAAATGAGTTTCTTTCAGCGCATGCGCTCATGCGTTGGCAACCGTTAACCCAAATCCTGGAGGACTTTATGAACCATATTTCAAAGACATTCAAATCGGCCTGGAAACGCCGACTCGTATCAGCAGCGCCCGTTGTGGCGGGACTACTCACTTTTAACACCATGGCGCACGCCACGGTGTTTGACTCGATCGGCAACTACATGTACGGCGGCTTCACCGGACCTCTCGCCAAGGCCATCGCTGTCGTGATTTTCATTATTTCGATTATCGGCATTCGCCACGGCGAAGGAAGGGCCTTTGGCTCGGCAGTGGTGGCGGCCTTCGTCTCGGGCGCAGTTCTCGCGGCTCCGCTCCTGGTCAACGAGTTCGGCACGGCTGTAAACGGATAGTGACATGAAGATCAATCCCACCTTTGCCTCAGCAAACAAGACACTCACCACACTGGGACTCCCGGATGATTACTTCTTTTTGGGGCTGATCATTTGCGGAATCCTGGCGCTTTTCGGATCGATGAAGGCCGTTCTTTACTTTGCTGGGGCGTGGTGGATTGTGATCGGGGCGATTACCTACTCCGACGTCAAAGTCATCAAGCTCTTCTGGAAATCGTTCCGGAGGAAAGCTCGCTTCTGTTCCTGGCGAGTGGCGAAAGCAGACAGAAAGAGGATTCAGCATGGTTAGTTCCGCCAACTCGGGCATTCTGCATGAAGATCTGCCGATGCTGGGATTCATCCCTGGCACATGCGTCCTGGTGACGAAATACAACGATCTCAGCGTCACGATGGGCCTCCGGGGAATGGACCCGGAGTGTTTACCGGAGGAAGAAATCGAAGCTCGCTGTGAACGTTTCTTGGATGCCGTCCGCTATTTGGGTTACGACTTCCGCATCACCCACACCATGATCTCGTCGCCCGCTTCTCTGATGACGCTGGAGACGGAGTATCCGAACGAAGCGGTGCAAGATCTAGCGCGGCGCACAGCGGCCCATCTCAGCGGCAAGAAGCTCTTTCAAAAACATCTCTATGCGACGTTCACTTTAAAGGCTTCGCGGCTCTCCGCTTTCGTCTCTGATTTCAGCGCGAAGAACCTAGCCAAGAAGTTAGCCGGGGAGGAATCGAAACGTGCGCAACAATTGTTGACCCGCGTCCAGGCGCTGCAGCAGCAATTGTGGGGCGGCCTGCCGATGGTCTGGCTCAGCCGGGAAGAGACAAAGCAGTTTTACGCGCAGCTCGTCCGCTTCCGGCCTTACAACCGGGCGCAACGGGTCGGCCCTGACACGAACCTTGATTACTGGATTCCCAACAGTCAGCCGTCCATTTACCCCGACCATGTCTGGAATGACGGTCATTACCTGAAAGCCGTCACGATGCGGGAGACTCCCCGGATTGAAGGCGAGATCTTAGACGGCGACAAGCCCCGCAAGGTCCATGGCACTCACGCGGCGGTCTTTTCCGGCCTGCTCGGGCTCGATGGCTCGTTTATCGCTTCGCTTGATTGGAACCCACAGAACCCGAAACAAACGAAGGGTAAGATTTCCAAGACTCACAAATGGTTTGACAACCGTATCGTTTCCTTTCTCCAGCAGATGTTTGCGAGTAAGAACGATGCCCGTTCCGACATGCGCCAAAACACCGCGAACGTGAAAAACCGGGATGAACTCGGTTATGCACTGGCGGCCCTCGATAGTGGGAACTTCTTTGGGGAGTTGTCCTGCTCCGTGATCATTTACGATGAAACACTCGAACAGGCGCAAGCCGCGATTCCGAAGGTCCAGACGGCGCTGAAGGGCGCGACGGTCTTGCAGGAAGATCAATCTGTTTACGACGTGTGGCTGTCGGTCCTTCCTGGCAACTACCGCAAGAACGTCCGTAGTTTGCTGTGTCCCGTCGAGGCTTATAAGGATATGGCCCTCGTGTGGACCGATGACACCGGCGCTCGGGAGTGCCAGGTCACACCAGACCGAAAACCGCTCTTTCCGCTGGTGACGCTGCACGGCAGCCTATACGGCTACGAACCGAATGACAAGAGCGTGCCGGGGGTTTTGATCTACGGGCAGCAGGGCGGCGGCAAAACCTTCCTGGCCAACAAGCATCTCGATCACTTTCAGCGGTTAGCCGTGGAGATTGACGGTCAATGGGTACGGCCTAAAACCTTCGTCATGGATATGAAGGACAGCTATAAGAGCAACACGCTCCATCATGGCGGCGTATACCGCTCGCTGTCGCTCGATGACACGCACGGCTTTCGGCGCAACCCCTTCGTTCTGCCTGTCAGTAAGAACAGCGTTGAGCAAATCACGCGCTTAATTGGCCTGATGCTGACTGCCGACAACGGCCCGGCCCTCGGACCCGAAGACATGGACAACATCCGGCAAGAAGTCACTGCCCTGTATACCGTCAAGGAACGACGCGGCCTGCGGCACGCACGGCTGGGACAGCTAGACCTCGGCGCAAAGCTCCAGGGACGCTTACAGCCATGGGTTCAAGGCGGCCCTTACGCCTCTTTCTTCGATAATGCCGAAGACGAGTTTGAGAATGCCGATTGGTTGACCTGCCAGTACAGCGGGTTCCAGAAACACCAGTCTGTTTTGCTGCCGCTCTTGTACTGGGATTTCGAGTGGTTCGACGCGAAAGTCAATAATCCGGCTTTAACCCGCGTTCCGAAGTTCTTTGTTGCCGATGAACTGCACGTGCTGTTGATGGCGAACCCGCTCATCGGGGATTACGTGATTGAAAAGATCAACACGGGACGCAGCTTCAATCTGTGGTGTATGTTCCTCATGCAGTGGGCGGCGCTGCTCGAAGGGACCGGCAAAATGGGCATCCTGAACTCCGCTTGCCCAGTGAAGCTCTTTACCGCGTCCGAGAACGTGCGGGCGGCAGACTACGCGCAGATCTTCGAAATGCCGCTAAAGGTGGCCGAACAAATTAAGCGGCTGCAAAAGAAACAAGTTTTGCGCTATACCGCGACCAGCGCAAAAGTGCTGTCTGTCGATGTCGATCCGCAAAGCATTGCCCTTTATTCCAACGATGTCGAAAGCAATGCGAGGCGCTACGAACAAGCAGCGCGGGAACTCGTGACGGTTTGAGGAGAATTATGAACAGAAAATTATTCGCGGCAAGCGCGGTACTGTCGGCGGCTTCCCTAGTTGTCGCTGCCGACATTGACAAGATCCTGGCTGGCAGTCCTGGCCATGATATTCAGACGATCGATTACGACGGCGAACATATCCCCGATGCGCTCGATGCGCTCCTGGGATACAACACGGTCATCCGGCTAAAGGGCGAGCTGGCGCGGGAAGTATCCGCTGGCAACGCGGCGGACCCGCAGAAGCCGGGGAGCGGCAATTGGATTGTCACGATTGCCAAGGAAGGGGATGCGGTTTATCTGAAACCGACTCGCCCGAATGCAGCCACCAACTTAGAGATCCGGACGGACCACAACAACCGCTATCCACTGTTTATCAAGGATCAGTCGCAAGAGCGCGGGGCGCATCCGAATCTGGAGTACATCATTGGCGCAACGTCCGAAGCGATGGTAAAGAAGATCGTGGAAGCGCCAGCCTTTGTCCTGGCCTCGAAGTACGAAGCGGCCAGGGACGCAGCGGAACGCTACAAGCAGGAACGCGACGAACTGCAAGCCAAGCTCGACAAGCTGAATCCCACGCAGACGGCCAAAGCGGAACGGGCGAGCTCCTTCCAGGATGTTGCTTGCGATTACGACCTCAAGCACAGCAAAGTGACCGAATCCCCGTTCCATGTCTCGAACATCTGCCACGACCAAACGCACACCTACATTTGGGCGCAGGGAGCCACGGACCATTTCAGCATCCAAGACGTGAAACAGGGCGTTCCCTCTATCGTGTTCCCGGAGTTCAACAAAGATACCGGCATGTACACCGTTCATCACGTGATCGAGAAGGGGCGGCTGCAGATCGGCACGGGCAAAAAGATGAAGTCAGCCGACTTCGGGAAAGGAGCGGCGTAAATGGCCGAGCAAGAGAAACCGACGCAGCCTGGCGCGTCCCAGGCTCAAAGCGGGGCATCGCAAGCTCCGCCTCCGCCTCCCGGCTACACCTACGGATGGGTAGCGACTCCCTCGGAGCAGGCATCGGCGGCAGCGACACCCACGGGCGGTTTGCCGAATTGGGCGAAGAGCAGAAAAACTCTATGGATCGTTTTGGCGCTACTCGGGTTTTATCTTCTCAGCAATCTGTTCACGAATCCCCATCCGCCACCGCAGGGAGCCAAGAAGCCCACACCGACGACAGCGGGAACGCGGCTCACGTCGAAAGAGCAGATCGACGCAGCCAGCAGAGCGAACCAGGAAACGGCGCGGCTCGAACGGGACAACGCGGAACTTCGCAAGCGTCAGGGCGAAGCGACCAATAGCGCCACCACCACAGCCGGAACGACCACGAATGCCGGGGGATCTGCCGGAACTCCGGGGCAGCCGTCCGAGACGCAGAAGATGATCGATTCGATTCGAGCGGAGCGGCTCAAGCAGCAGTATTCTTCGCTGTGGACTTCTCCCATTGCGGCCACCTGGGAGCCTCCGCAAACAACCTTAGCCAGCAGCAACCCGGCCATTGCCGGAACGATTAACGCGTCCGGCGCGAAGAGCGGCGATTCCACGCCAGACCCCGACCCAAACAATAAAACGTTTCCTTACGATCACTCGACCGGACCCTATCACGTGATCCAGAAGGGAACGCTCATTGGGGCAACTATTCTCCTGGACTTGGATGGAGAACGCGGCGGGCCTGTCGTGGCGCAGATCGATAAAGACGATCAAGTGTATGTCAGGAACACCGACACATTGCTCTTGCCGGAAGGAACGACGGTTATCGGGACGGCACTGCCGGTTTCCTCCGGCAGCCAGCACCTCTTAGGGGTCTCCTTTGACTCGCTCACCACACAGGACGGCTATGCGCTGTCACTCACGAAACCAGTGACCGGGCTTTCGCAAGAGGGTAAGGGCGGATTGACCGGGCAAGTGGATACGCATTTGTGGTCGAAGCTTGGCTGGAGCTTTGCGATCGGAGCGATTCAAGGCATCTCTTCCGGCGCTTTCGGCTTCGGGCAGAGCAATAACGGAGCCTCTGTCATTCTCCGCGCTCCTGCCACGGACATGTCACAAGTGTTCCAGGGGATTTTGAACCGTCCAAATAACATCAAGATTCCCGCTGGAACCCGCATCAAGATCATCCTGACGGACGACTTGAGTAATGTTCCCGAGTATGCGAACCACCAGATGAAAGCAGGGGCGCTCTAATGCTGATCCGCATTGGTCGGTTTTACTTCACCATTGAGGGTTTGCTTTTGGTGTTCTTGATGATCATCGGCGGTCTGGAGTTGACGTTAGTGTTCGGCATCGTCGGTCTTGGTTTGATCATCAAGCACTCCCACGCCTGGCTTGAAAAGCTGTCTCATTTTTTTCAGTAAAGGAGAAAGCAACAAGATGTCATACGACCCCGAGTATCACAGGAAATACCGAGAAGCCCACAAGGAACGACGCTCCGAGTATCAGCGGAAATATCGAATCGACAACAGTGAACGAATAGCCGAAACTAAGCGGCGGAACTATGCCGCTCATAAAGAGGAAATCATAGAACAAAAGCGCGTTTACTACAAAGCCAACAAGGAGAAGATCGACAACTATCAGCGCGAATATTATCAAGCGAATAAGCCAGCCATCCGCGAAAGCACGAAGGCGTGGAAAGAGAAGAACGCAGAACGCTACAAGAGAACTAAGCGCGAACACTACGAGGCCAATAAAGCTCAGATCACAGACTGGCACAGGAATTATCGGGCCACAAACAAGGAGAGAGTTGCAGAACGTACGCGCAATTATTACAAAGCCAACAAGGAGCATCTTCTTGAGAGAGGCCGTGCTTACTACGAGGCAAACATCGAGAGAGCTAAAGAGTACAAGCACGAACACTACGAGAAAAATAAGCAGATTTACCACACTCTTTCACGCAACCGGAGAGCACGGACCAAGGGTGTGGAGGGAATACACACAGCGGAAGATGTGCAAGCCATCTGGGTCCGGCAGGGGATGAAATGCGCTGTCCCTGGTTGCACATTCCCCATCAGCGACACGGTAGGCAGCAAAAACAAATATCACGTAGACCATATCAAGCCATTCACTAGGGGTGGTTCTAATTGGCCGTCGAACTTACAGATTCTTTGCCGTCGGCACAATGTACGGAAACACAACAAGGATGAACGGGAATGGGCTTTGGCTCATGGCATTTCAATAGAGAAAAAGGAGAATTATGAAGCTTAATCAGAAACGAACCGCCATCCTCACGGCAGCGGTTCTCCTTGGTTCCGTTACCGCACTGGCAATCCCCGGAATCCCGGACCTGGTCATAGATCTGATCCAGGAGGCCAATTCAGGCCGCCAGTTGATTCAAGACGCGCAAATGCTTGCGATTCTGGTGCAACAGGCACAAATGGCGAAGGCCAATATGCTGGCCTTCCCGGCACGCCTAAAGACTTCGTTTCAAGGGGCCACACAGCAACTCTACCGTCCCAGCACGGGGAACTTATTTGGGGAAACCGGAACGCTCGGAAGCGTGATAAGTAATGCCAATTCGTCCTATGGCGCGGTCAAAAGCGGCTGGGACAGCTCGGGGGTTGTCCTGCATCCTACTTCGCTCTTTCAGAACCATCTTGTGAACTCCAGCGGCCTGAACAATCTCGCTCACGTGGAGATTTCGGACGCGGCGGGAATCAATGCGCTGCAGACCGTGAACTCGGTTCGCAGCCAGCAGCCGACGAACGAAAACGCGATCAAGTCGCTGCAGCAAAGCTGTCTCGATGGAACGAACGATACGGCAGCCATGCAGGCGAATTGCGCG
Organism: Bryobacteraceae bacterium; assembly: GCA_045807905.1. Lineage (GTDB taxonomy): Bacteria > Acidobacteriota > Terriglobia > Bryobacterales > Bryobacteraceae > Bog-105. Next base: position 8,175 of record JBJMGM010000132.1, read on the forward strand.
GCGGCTTCCGGCATTTTGAACGCGCAAACCGGGCAAGCCACGAACGCCCTATTAGCGGCAGTGGTGGATGTGAGCACGGCGCAATTGAAGACGGAGCGCGATAGGGAAGCGCGGCGGGTGAACTCCGAATCCCGCGTCCGGGAATATCAGGCCACGGAAGCCACCAGCGTGAAACTGGACCCCGATCACTGGCGGAACTTTAACTTCAACTTCGGAGGCAATCAGTAATGCTCACGAACGCACTTCTCCTCAAGATCTCGATCACCCTGGCAGCGATTCTGGCGCTTCTCGGCGTGTGGTTTGTGGCGCAAATGAAACCGCAGTGGGAGCGGGAAGCGCAACAACGTCAATTCGAGGAACGCGTCAGGAAATATCGGGCGACAGAACCGGCTGGCGTGAAGCTGGACCCCGATCACTGGCGACACTTTGACTTCAACTTTGACGGACCCAGCAAAGGCGGGAATAGCCCTAACAATGGCGGTACCCAGAACCAACAGCAGAACCCGCAGCAGGGCCACAAATGAAGCGGCTTCTTCCCCTGCTGGCGATGCTTTCGGGCGCTACCCTCTTCGCGCAAAACGGCGCACCGGACCCCGGCCAAGTGGCGCTCGAATCCTCGCTTGATTTGTCTATCCATTCGGTGATGAACAGCCTGGGCGGCGTGTTTTACAGCTACGTCCAGGGACCACTTGACAAGGCGGCTATCGCGCTCTTCGTGGTAGTGCTGGCGCAAGCCGGACTGCAGAGCTTTACGCGCTACTCCGTCTTCAATCCCGAGTGGCTGGTGGAGCGGTTCTTTCTGCCGTATGGCTTCGCCCGGTACGTCATGAATCACTGGACGGTTCCCATCCCTGGCTTGGGACACACCTTCCCCGGATTGTTTACGGACGCGGCCTCCGAAATGGCGGCATATGTCAACAATGCGGCTCTGGTTACCCTCAGTGCGCGCTGTCACGACATCCAACAGGCTTTAGGGTGGGCACCGTCGATCTTTGACGCGGGGTTTGCCACGTACTGGGTAGTTGTGTTGTGCATCACTGGACTGCAAACGATCGCGTTTTATATCACGAGTGTCGCTTTTATCGCGCTGGCAGTCGGCGGTGTTTGGGGCTTAGTCGCTATCGCGTTTTATCCCTTTCCTCCGATGCGCTGGCTGTGGTCTAGCTGGCTCCGCTACATGGTCAAATACTCAGCCTATCTTGTCGTTTCCCCGATCGTGACGAACATCATGGCGCTATTTGTTGTCACCTGGCTCGACCGCAGTATGCGCGGGGATTATTCGCTCGATCATTGGCAGGCGATGCTCTTTGAAGTTGTGGTCGTTTCCGTCGCGTCCCTTATCGCGCTGTCCCGTATCCCGCAGTTCGCCAATGACTTAACGAGCGGCGGCGCAAGCGCGGGAACCGGCATGAGTTCTTACTTGACGGGTTTATTCCGATGAATATGAAAAACACAGACGAAAAGAAGCATACGACGCAGACGGTTTTGACCGTGCATGAAGGAGTTTCCGTCCCAGCGGCGCAACTCAACGAGGAGCGTTTGCAGCAGCAGCGCTGGGGCAAGATTGCCAACTATCAATGGGTGAATTTCGCCCTGTGGTTTGTCGTCGGCATTCTGCTTTACAACCAAGTCACGCTCAAGCAAGCGTACCGGGCCAACACCGAAGCTTTGCGGCATTTCCATCCTCTCGTGGTACGCGAAAACGAGCTGGGGCAGACGCAACTCGTTACGCGCCAGGGGTTGAATTTCTCGCCCGATGAGAGAGCCGTTCGCAGCGCTCTGCAGTTCTGGGCTACCTATCACCTGGGACGGATGAGAGCCACGGTTCAGGACTTCTACGGCCTCTCCTTTCTGTGGATGTCGGAAGAGTACGGCGGCGCGATCCGGCAAGCCGATCAGCAAACGGAATGGATGAAAAAGTTCCTGAAAGAAGCAAACCAGCAGCAGTACAAAGTGATCGTCAAAAACGTAGTCCTCAAGAAGATCAAAGAACAGGACGGCACACCGGTTTCGGGTACTGCCGACATCTTCGCTTACCGGCAGAGATACTCGATCGACGGGCTAGAGGAACCCCGCAAGGACAGCGATGCTTTCGTGGTTCATGCGGTGTGGACAACCGCCATTGACGTGCCTAACGACATCCAGGGCTATAACCCTCTGGGAATTGCCGTCACGCATCACCAAATCTTTAACTCACTCGAATAGCAAAAGGAAAAAACCAGATGATTAAACCGCAAGATAAACGCACAGATGAAACCGTACAAATTACGGTTCCAGCCGCATGCATGGATCGCATCAAGGAGCACGCGAAAGAGCTGGACGATAGCTCCCCGGAGTACGTCATAGCCGCCATCGTTCAGGACTATTTCGACACCGGCCATGACCGGGGAACAGGCGGCAGCGCGAAGCCCAAACCGGAGCGTTCCCCGCGTCCGAAACAGTCGGCCAAGACGGTAGCCATGCCGAAGAAAGGAGCAGCAGCCTAAGCCATGCCGGAATCACGAACACTGACACCAGAACAATTCACAAATGAGGTGGAGAAGGCGCTGCCCCTCTCCATCCCTTCGGAGCAGAAACGGCTCCTCGAACATGCAAGAGCTTGGGCGATTGCCTCTTACAGCGGAGACGTGCCGGAAGCCTTAAACCAACAACTGAAAACACTGGAGGAACGATATGGGAATGCTTGATGGCGCACGGCGCAAAATGCGGGACTTGACCACGACCGATGAGAACATCAGCGGCACGCCGAAGGAGAAAATCCGGGAGCTGTCGGCGGCGCTTTCGGACCTCACGCCACAGGAACGACAGCGCAACCTGGAACACATCAAAGCCTACACCGATTACTACTATGTGGGGCATCAGCGGGAGAGGGTTCCCGCTGAAATCCAGCAGTCCGTTAACGCGCTATACAAGGAAGCAAATCGCCTGGCTGTCGTCGATCAGGCGCGGGAAGTTCTGCAGAAACACGGCGGCCCTCCGACGCGGGAAACACTGATCGATTCGCTCGAACGATCCGGCCATCAGCGGGAGAGGGAATCCGCACAGTATCGCGTGGAACCTCTCGTCCACCGGGAGATGTCCTGGAAGGATTTGCACCCTCAGCAGGAGAAATCGCAGAGCCAAAAGCAGGAGAACTCTCGGGAGCACAAGCAGGAGCAAAAGCAGAGCCGTTCACGCGGTCAGGGTATGGAGATTTCGGCGTGAGCGCAACCCCGTTTGGCTCCTGGTGGCAGCAGATTCCGAAGCCCAGAGTTCCGGCCTTCTGCCATCCCTTCCGCAACCGTCAAAACGCGCTACTTGCTCGTGTCGGACAAGTCGTTTCCAACCGTCTCGAAGTCATCCAAAGTGATTGGGAAGACGACATCGAAGATGGCCGTCCGGACATCGAAACCTTCGACACGAAACACCGCAGCCGGGTGCGCGAAGTGAACGCGGTTTTGTGCGCACTGCAACGCGAATTCCCGAGCGTGGATCTGCCGTCCGGCACGCATCCGCTCGACCTCCGGGAAGAGGCGAAAACGAACACCACGGGACGCGGCAAAGCAACGCAAATGCCCACGCAAAAGGTCGGCTCGTAATGTCCATCCGTCGCCTCCAATGCGGGCTGAAGCCCGTTCTTTTTGCGCACTCTTTAGCCTGCTGCGATTCGGGGCTGGAGGGTCAAAAGCCCGCATCGGGGCGCGGAAGCCTGATTTTCTCTTCTAAGAGTGACAGGTCACCCCTTGGTAGGGTATCTCGCGAGAACCACCGCTTTTATTGGCATTCCGCGCTATGGGTATCTCGCGAGACCACCGTAAGCCGAATCACTCTTTGATCTCTAAAAGGAATAAGAATGGGTACTTTCAAGAACAGCATCGAACGCGCTAGCCGCTTCTGCAAGGTCAACTTTACGGAGGACGAATACGCGCAATTGCAGCGCGAATGTCGCACGCGAAAGCTGCAGACAAGCCCCTGCATCCGCGCCATCGTGAACGACTATTTGAACACTCGCCTGTCGCGGGGCGAAACGGTTTTACTGGAGGCCGTTGAGGAGTTGCAGGCCAACTATCTCGGCGTGATTCAGTTGCAGATTGACAAGCAATTTTCACCAGCCTCTTTCGCGGATATGGCAGAGCAAAACCGCTTGCGGCGGCGGGACCTGGCGCACGAATTTCTGCTGACCGTTCCGGCCTCCGGGGACATGCCGGAAACAGAGGAAGACGACTCGGAAGACGAAGACGAAGGAGACGAATAACCATGATCGTAATTGAGCACGACAAGAGGGCTGATCTCTGCGGAGAATGCGGAAAGCCCGTGAGTAGATGCGTCTGCTTTTCCGTCGAGTGGGCCTACTACGATTCAGCCACGGAAGAGGACAAAGAGGATGAGTCCTAATGCTCGGCAACAAGGTTAGAACCGTTCCCCCTCGTCCGAAACGTTGGCGGCTGTTGTGCTTGCTCGTGCTGCCGCTTTTACTGTCCCGTTCGCTGCGGGTTTGGGCGCATTTCTCGGACCCGTACCAGGGGCTATTTCTTTGGCGCTACGTGAAGGATGCCATGCGGGTCACGCTCCACTTGGGCGGCAAACATGCGCTGGCGGATTACCTCTCGCTGCATGACTTTTACTACCATGCGGGCGCACTGTGGATTCTCCGCTATCCGCTGGCTGTGGATGCCGTTCTCATGACAGCTCTTTATCTCTGGTTGCGGCACATCGATTACAAGGAGTTCAACAAACTGCGGCGGGACGGGCGGCAGATTTCAGGACCCGTTCTCCATGCTCCGAAGTCGTTTGAAAAGACCGTGAAGGGTGATGGAGTCAGTATCGGAGTAGCGCGTTCCGCCTTTCTCGAAACGATCGCCAGAAAAGGCGGAAAACTCATCCCGGCAGCAGCCAAGAAATGGGTCCAAACCCCGCGCTCTTACATTCACATCCCCCGCGCAGCGGAGAAGGAACACTTCGCCGTTTCGGGTGCTCCCGGAGCGGGCAAGACAACCGAAATCCAATGGATCGTGGATAGCCTCATGGAGCGGTCGGAACGCGAAGGGCGCAAGGTCGTTTTTGTCTTCTTTGACCCGCACGGATCATATATCCGGCGCTACGGAAAACCGGGCGATTGGGTCGGCAACCCGTATGATGTGCGCGGCTTTTCCTGGTGTCCCACTTGGGAGCTGGACTTAAACCGGGAGAAATGGTCCAAGGCTCGGGCTTTGGCCATGGCGCGATCCGTTTTCACCGGCAAGCAAAAAGAAAATGCCGTGAACAGTTCTAGTGAGTTTTTCACCAGGAGCGCGCAGCTTTTATTCCGGCATTTAGTGGTACATCATCAGCCCAGCGAAGCGCAGGAATTGGCCGCCTGGATGGATAACCCCGAGGACGAAATCGATACGCGGGTAACAGGACGGTTCAAGACAGATTTGGATCGCGGCTCCATGGGGATGCGTAACGGTATTTTGAGCAGTTTCACCATGCCGCAACAGGCATTCGAAGCGATCCCGCTTTCGGGCTGGCTGAATCCGGATGGCACATGGCACCAGAACGCTCCCTGCTGGACAGCGCGGGACTGGTGTTTGCAGCGCGATCGCAATGTTTTCCTGACTTCGACAGCGGACACCATCGACGCACTGCAGCCTCTCCACTCGATGTGGATTGACATGATCTTCCGCCAAATCATCAGCATGGGAGAACGTCCTAATCTGCCGGAAATCGTGATCGTGATTGACGAAGCGGACGCGGCGCAACGTCTTCCCACGCTGCAGAAAGCGGTGAACCAGATTCGCAAGTTTGGCGCAACGATCATCCTGGGTTTTCAATCTCGCAGTCAGCTCGTAGACGTGTATGGCGAAGAGGAAGCGACGGCCATTCTAGCAGCGATGAAAACGCAGATCTACCACCGCACGGGTGAAGAGAAATCCGCGAAGTGGC
>JBJMGM010000133.1:0-5430 GCA_045807905.1 Bryobacteraceae bacterium
AAGAGCTAAGGCGGCGCGCAGGTCGAGCCCGCGCGCCATGAGTAATAGTGTAGCGCTAAAATTCAATTCGAGCGCTGAGCTGCATGACACGATCTCCACCGCCGAGCAACAATGTACCGAACGCAGAGTCTCCAACGGTAGTGTCGTTGACGTAGGGCGTGGTTCTCTTCAGCACGTTGTTCATGGAGGCGCCAATCTCAAAGAATCGGTGTTCTTCGCCCATGTAAAACCTCTTGCTGACGCGCAGCTTTTCGGAAAGAACTCCGGGGCCGCGTGTCGCCGGCAAGAGCCGCGGGGCTGTGCCCACTCGTAAGGGTACGCCGTTCGATGTCATCGGGCTTGGAGTAAAAGCGGCCGGATTCAGATATGGGGCAGGATTTTGAACATCCACATTACTGGGCACCCCTCCCATCGTGGGCTTTTGTCCCGTGACAACGTCCGGACGAATACTTGGTGCGAAGCCAGGCGGGATATTCAGACCCGACTCAGTGACTGCGATAGGCAGACCAGATGAGTAATTATGAATGGCCGCAAGTTGCCACCCACCCAGAACAGGGTTAGCCCAATGCAGATCCCAGCGCCTACCTTTCCCGAAAGGTGTTTCGTACACCCAAGTCAGCTTCAAATTCTGGGGCAAGTTGAACGCTGCGACAGAACGTTCCAGTCCTCTATTGAAATAATCCTGGACGGTGGTGTAATACGCCGCAGGACCATTCGAATCTACGTACCCGATGGCCTTCGACCAAGTGTAGGCAGCGAGGAAGCCCAGCCCCTTAGTGAGGTGGTGCGTAACGGTTACCTGGAGCGAGTTGTAATTCGAATTGGTGACATAAGGAAACTGCTCTTCCACTCCATAGAACTGTGGGTACGGGCGCAAAGCCTGCGACACGGTATTGTCGGTCGGGAACCCAGCGTAAGGGCTGAACTGAGGGTGGTCACTCACCGGCTCCGTCAGGATATCGCCCATGGAGAGAAGGGTCGAGGGTAAGGCGTCGTACTCCGAAAATGAATTACACGGGTCGCCACCGCACGGGGTGCCACCCCAGAGGCGTGTCCCTTTATTGCCAATGTATGCGATCTCCAATAAGGTCTGCTTTGGCAATTCGTATTGCACGGTGAAATCCCAATTTTGAACGTATCCTGGGCGATTTGCGTGCGGAGCGGTGGTCGCAACAGTATTGAAGTTCGCCGAGGACGGATCTTTGTTGGGCAACGGGCTAGCCAATGTAGGGAATGGCTGACTTAGGTAGAGAGCAGGGTTATCAACGAAGCCAGTCGGGCTTGTCCCTTTCGCTACCGTGATGCTTCCGTTATACCCGAAGGTAAACGCGCCATAGCCCCAGTTGTTGGCAATAGGAGGCGTATTGGTGATGGCGTAGCCACTCCGGATTACCATCTTGTCCGTGAGTCTATAGGCCAGACCGATGCGGGGCCCAAACTCTTTCCAATAAGTATCGTTTACGTGATTTCTGAAGACCAGCGCTCCGGGCCGATTAGCTGCTCCCGGATTCGGCACGCTTAGATCGACCTGCGACATGCGATTTGTAACTTCGTAGAAAGGTGGAATGATCTCCCACCGCAATCCTAGATTGACGGTAAGCCTTGGGCTAACTTTCCAATCATCCATGGCGTATAACGCATGGTAAGGTTGGCGGAAACCCTGGCTGAATCCCTGGATGTTATGACTGGCGCTTTGGGCCCCGCCGAGTAGAAAACTCGCAAAGGCATGCCCGGTGTCGTCCAGGAATCCGGGCAGGTCGGTTTGCTGCGGGTTGAAGACAAAACGTCCGGCATCGGAGAGCGCACGGTCATTATAGAAGTACCGCGTGTAGTCGTAACCAAACTTGAAACTGTGTTTGCCGCGGATCCAGGTGACATCGTCCTGGAAAACGTAGCTCCCATTGGGCGAGTAGTCCGCGAATCCTACGCCTGTTCGCGCGATGGTACCACCCTGATATTCGTTACCGCTGAACTGCATAAACGGGAACATCGTGCCGGGAAGATTCTGCAACCCTAGTTGACTTGCGTAATTTTGGTTAAGTGTGCTCGCTGGCGCACCGTTCTCGTTAAGGAAGCGATTGAAGCCGGCCGCAAAGCGGTTGAGAATCTGAGGCGTCAAAGTCGTGGTAAGCGACAGGCGGACCATGTCTCCAGGGGTCGTCTGCTCTTGCCAGCTACTGGTCGGAGACCCGGGTATGGGCAGGTAACGGCCTGCGCCATTGTTGTTGCGATCCCGGTAACTGTGGTTGTAATAGCCGGACAGGCGATTTTTGTCATTGACCTGATGATCGATCTTCACGCCTATGATGTGCTCGTGAAAGAAAGGCTGGCCGGTAGCCAAGGCTTGTTCGTTGCGCAGCATCGAATCAAATTCCGGGTTAGGAAAGCCGAAATTCTGAAGCAAGTTCTTCGAAACGGGGTCCCATCTTGCTTGCGGAATGATGTTGCCGGGAAACGGATCGCGCACGATCGAACCGTTGACCGTACGGGTGGTTGCCGGATCGTAAATCTGACCGAAGACGATGGGCCGTCCGATGGGATCGGTACCGACAACGGTTCCCGATTGGGCGTTACCCGTATAAGCCGGATTGAGGAGTCTAGAAAAATCGCCGTTTTTAAAATCAGCGGTCGGTAGAGTTGTAAACCCGCTGAGCACGAGATTATTCAGGTCAGTCTTCTCAAAATTTGTGAAGAAGAATGTTTTGTTGCGCCCGTGGTAAACCTTCGGAATATAAACAGGGCCGCCCAGAGAGTATCCCCAATTATTCAGGCGGTTTTTCTGGTTTACGCCGCCAATCGTTTTGGCTTGAATCGGAATCGAGTTGAAGGCCTCGTTACCCAGATAATAAAAACCAGTCCCGTGAAGGTCGTTTGTGCCTGACTTGATCGTGAAGTTAGCAATCGCGGTTTGCCCGCCGTTGTACTGAGCCCCAATGGCACCGGTCTGCATCTTGAACTCGCCGATCGCCTCGGCGGAGGGGCTGAACTCATTGTTGTTACCGCCCGAAAGATCGGATCGGCCGACGGGGATGCCTTCGATCAGGATTTCGTGAGAATACTGCTGCCCACCGTTGATGGAGCCCTGGAAGGTGCCACCTGTGGTGCCCGGCAAACTATCGAAGATGAACTGTTGAATCTGCCGTTGTCCATCCTCCACCAGAATGGGCCAGCTTTTGTACTCCTCGGTCGTAATGTAGTGACCGATTTCGGCGGAGTCGGACTCGAGCACCTCTGCCCGATCGCTAACCACCACTTGCTGGTTAATAGACCCTATCTGCAGCTTTAAGTCGATGGTCATGGTTTGAGCGACGCGCAGAATCACGTTTTCCGCTGTGGCGGTACTGAAACCCGGCGCGGAGACACGAATCGTATAAGTACCGGACGGCAAATACGGCAGCGTGTAATCGCCAGAGCTAGTCGAAGTGGTTTTCGCTTCGGCTCCGGTGGCGTTGTTGGTAGCGATGACGGTGGCTCCCGGCACGGTTGCGCCCGCAGGATCCGTGACCGTACCGTTCAGGGTCCCCACAGGTCCCTGCGCCAACAGCGCAGAAACCATGACAATCGCAAACCACGCCGTTACCGTTACAGCAAACGAGAAACGCCTCATACGACCTCCCCTTAGCATGACCGCGTGGGACAAAGCTCCCACGTTTTGGCCAAGTTAGACCAATTAAAGGTGAAAGTCGACCTATTGTCAAGAGGAAAAAATATAATGGGCAGGCACGATGGCGGGTCTAGCACCGCATGGCAACTTCGATCGGTCCGCGTTCGGGCGGTTAAAAATTCTAAATTTAGGTTGCTACCTGCGATTGATCAGGCAGCTCAACCGTTGTAAATTCGTGCAATTCTGGATAACGTTTGGTGAGCGAGGCAGGGCCGCTCACCGGCTCACCACGAAGGATGGCCGAGATCTCTAGGGCGTTTACGACTGCTTTGCCTTCGAAGTGATTGTTCGTGACCACAAATGTATCTTTGGACTTCCAGGTAACAGACTGTATGCGGTCTATCCACGGTTCCAACTCGCGGAAGGAGTAAAGATAGTCGTAACGCTCGCGGACATCAGCTTTTTCTGAAAACCAGTTCTTATAATTCCGCCCATGCAGGCGGATGTAGGCGACGGGTGTGGTGACCTCCGCACCGGGCTTCAGGGATTTGTGAAAGAGCGGCTGATCAATATTCGCAAGCCCGATATTAAACTCTGCGAGCATGTCCAGCACGTCGGGGTGTGCCCAGCTCGCGTGCCGCACCTCGAGGACGAGGGGATATTCCTGAAACCGGTTTTGAACATCGAGCAGATAGCGGCGGTTGTCCGGCACGAAACGAAAGGACCACGGAAACTGAAGCAGCAGAGCACCAAAGCGCCCTGCTTCCATTAACGGAGCGATCCCCGTTTTGAAGTCGTGCTCGTCCTGCGCTGTGGCGCTCCGCTGGTGCGTGAAGGCCTGATACAACTTCGCTGTGAACCGGAATCGATGGTTCGCGTGTACGCGCTCGCTCCATGCTTTAGCCGTTGATGGACGCGGTGCGCCGTAGAAACTTGAGTTAATTTCGATGGTGTCGAAGTACTGCGCTAAATAAGTCAGCGGGTGGAAGTCTTTGGGCTTTTTCGGCGGGTAAACAACCCCGTCCCAATCTTTGTAGCTCCAACCGGCCGGTCCGACTCGAATCACCACCTCGATGTTACTATTGGCGAATATAGAGCGAAGACGGGGCGCCCTCGTGAAGTTTTTCCCAGCGGTCATGGATTCACGGGCGCTTTATGAATGTCGTCAACTTCTGTGTAGATTGGATGTAGATCGGCTGCGGGCTCTCTACGCCGACACGCTTTCTCAATGCACAATGCAGGGAACCAAGTTGCCGCAAGCTCGCCACCTACAAAAGCTCGTTCAGATTTGGTGGGAACTCAACCGGCGCAACAAGAAACCGGGATAGGATGGCGGCTCTTAGGCGACGTTTGCGAGCGATTTATGTCCTGGCATGTCGCGCTTGCTGAAGTTACGGGCGCTATTCGCAGCTTGTACGCGTGCCAGATAGCCTTCGATGTCCGCAGTTGAAAATTCGAACCCATGTTCGCCGGCGTTGAAAGGCTGCCCGTTATTTTTGGCACTCGCATAGAGCCCAGCAGCCACCTGGAGGTTTTGTTTCTCTGTATTCGAGCGTTACTGTTGGAGTTGGCGTAATTCGGCGCTGTCTTTTGCAAACTGGCGGTGAAGACGCCCCTCCTGAATTTGCAGGTTCCTGATCTGCTTTTCATAGTGAAGAAAGGTGTGGAGGTCGATCAGACCGGGCCGGACGGCTAACTCTTCGCGATCAAACTGGCCGGCGAACTGGGTCCGGCCAAAGGCGAAGATAGCCATCTCTAGAGCAGGCAGACGGCGCATGCGCCAGGAGGTGTCAGCCAGCGATTGAGCCAGAGCACACTCGCGCGGG
>JBJMGM010000134.1:0-17658 GCA_045807905.1 Bryobacteraceae bacterium
ACCGCTAGATGTAGCAAACCGAAGAGGAGTGACAGGAGTAACGCCGTCAAAGCCTCTAAGCCGTATCTCTTCACCCCATTCACGGAGAAATCCTTCCTGCCACGTATCCGGCCCGGCATAAGACGACAGTTCGCCTTCACCCCAGGGGAAAAACTCAGCCACAAACCAATCGGGCCTTGCATAGCAATACGCCACTCTGGATGCCAGCGCTTTTGCTTCTGATTCCTCGGGACCGAAAGCGGCATTTAACCGGGCCACCGAGCGCGCCACGAGCGGAATTTCGGCGGCTGTTAATTGCGCGTTCCACTCCAGGAAACGAACAGCGATTTCCTTCTTCCGGACCTGTTCCGCAGCGGCAGACATGCTCAGTCCGCCCACAGGTTATTCCCCAGTCTCTACGTCTATCGCTGCTTCCGGCAGCAGTGTGCACTCGCGCAGCTCTTCCAAGCACTCGCGGTGCTTGCGGGCGAGCGACAGTTTCTTTTCCTGCGGCAAGTGCAACAACTTGAGGATTTCATCGACGGAATACTCCACCTGGATTCCATCGGGGGTGCGGAGATCGATCTCCTGCTTCTCACGCCATTTGTCGGGACGGTGGTTTTTCAGGTAAAACTGAATAGCGGCCATGTCTCCCGTAATAGCGAGATGCAGGAGCGTGGCCTCCACCAGATCACAGTTGCAGCTCACCGCCTGCTCGATCGCTGCCTCCAGTTCGGGGTGCTCTTTTTTCCAGCGCCAGACGGTCGATTCGTTGACGCAGCAGAAAGCGGCTATCTCTTTATTCGTGCCGCTCCCTTGACCCTTCCGGCAGTTCTTAACGATCTCTTCGCAGAGCGCATCGCTGTAGAGTGTCGGTCGTCCTAGTGGCATGGGTTTATTAAACGAAGTGTACAACTAAATCCGCTCAACGTACGCGGCATTCCCTTGACTAGGCGATGTCTATAGCAGGACCCTATAGGTATGATCGAGTTTAAACTTAAATGCTTGCGCTGCGACCACGAGTGGCTGCGGCGCGATCTCAAAAAAAAGCCGGTACAGTGCCCGGAGTGCCATAGCGCGTATTGGAACAGACCACGGGTGGCAGCGACCAATGGCGCGGAGGCCAGCAGCAAGATAGCTACCGCAAAGAAGCTAGCAAAGCACGGGTAAGGGTAATCCTCATGCCCGACCCAGCGGAAGAATGGCGTTTTTCCCTCAGCGACGAGACGTGGTATAAAATCCAGTCGCGCATCAGCTTTGCGGAGTCGAGAAAGGAGAGTGAGCTTGCCTCGTTAATTCGGAAGCCGGACGACGACAAGCTCGCGGACGTCCACACGGAGAATATCCGGGAACTGCTGGCGGCGCATGGCATCCCGGCATTGGACGAAGTTTACTATCCCGCAGACCTGACCTCTTTCTTGCGCTTCCTGGAGGGGGTTAGACGCTGGCTGCTCTGCGAGAAGCTTCCCCGCGAGGCCGAACTCATCAGACGCTACTGCCACTGGGAGTCCACGGCTGCTTTCGAGTGTCAATGCGAGATGTTAGTTAATGCGGATTTCAATAAATGGAGATCCGCCGCCGAGCTGAAGATAGCTGAGCAGGCAAAACATAGCCAGGGGTCGATAGGCGAAATCGCCAACTCGTGGATCTTTCGACTCTCCTCGGACCCATCAAGCGAGCCTAGCGAGTATCCCGTGAACGGCGATATTAGGCGCGTCGATGTTCCGGATTCAGCCATGGAAGAAAACAACCCGGCTGATCCGGAAGCCAAGGCTATCGAAAGCGGGAATAACAGGCAGAGAGACACCCACGCCAAGAAGAGCATTCCACAGGAACTCGTTAGGGCTCGCTACGACACGTTAACGCGACACCGCAACCAAAAAAACGGCCAGAGCGTAGCTGCCTTTGCCCACAATGTGGGAGCCTCTGTTACTGCAGTTCATGGGATTGTCAGGGAAGACAGGAATCGATATTCAGACGAGAAACGCGATCGGCTACTACGGGAGCTTGGAATTACTTTAGAGACGTGGAATAGCGCCGAAGCATTAAAACAGGTAGACTGGCCCTGCGCTCCGGAATCCCGGGATTGAAGTTTTAGGCACTTCTCCACACCGTCTCCACACCGTCTCCACGCCTTCTCAGCACCTTCTCCACACTCCTCCACAACTTCTCCACACTTCTCCACACATTCTCACTAGCTCATCATCTTTTTCCTCGCCAGTATTTATACAGGGCGACCGATAGCCCCTGAATAAATTAAATGGAAAAACCTGATAAACCCACCAAACTGCTGCTTAACGAAAGCGAAGTCGCTGAGATGTTATCCGTTCCCGTCGGTTCCATCCGCCGCTGGCGGTTCGCCAAAACCGGGCCGAAGTACATCAAGCTTGGAAATTGTGTGCGCTGGCGACCTGAAGATGTCGGCGCTTATATCGCTTCCCTGCCAAGCGAAGGGAGGCAGGAATAAGCGAATGCCGACAGAACACGATCCAAACGCAAAACCCCGGGCCGTCATAGCCCGGGGCTCTACTCAAACAATCCGAGTGTCATCGAACGCCATGAATATAACACGACTAGCATTCAATAAAAAGCAAGAGCCCGAGTTAGGCGAGCAAGCAATTGTACGCCTCGAAATCCCGGTTGCCGACGCTGGACTACTACGCGAAGTGCTAAGAATCGCCTTCCATGAGGCGTGGCGGTGCTCTGATCCGAGCCTCTTTGATGGCACAGGAGCGTTGCAGTGCGCCATTACGAGACTGCACCAAAGCATCTGCCGGCAGCTCGGGCAGGAGAAAGGCGGCCAGCAATGATCGCACGTGATTGGAGGCGTGTCGAGAAAAATACGCTCCAAGGTTTCGTCACGCTAGAAACACCCTCGGGTCTCGTACTCAAAGAGGTCTCGGTGCATCAGCGGGACTCTGATCGCTGGCTTGGGATGCCAGCGAAGCCCTGGAGCAGGCCGGACGGCACTACATCCTACACGCCGATGGTCGAGTTTAAAGATGCTGCCACGAGGAATGCTTTTCAAAAGCAGGCATTGACCGCTATTGACGCGCTGCTGGCAGAGCTCGCCGAGGTAGCGCCATGAATGCGGTTGCAACAAGCAGCATGGGGAGCGAAACCTTACAGGCTGCCCTTTGGTTCGCGGAACACGACATCCCTGTTTTCCCCTGCCATTATCCCGAGGGGTTGAATGGTTGTTCCTGCCACGATCCGCGATGCACTTCGCAAGGGAAACACCCGCTCACGCGGCACGGGTTTCTCGATGCGACGACTGATCTACAGCAAATTCGGGAATGGTGGGAACAATGGCCAGAGGCGAATCTAGCGATTCCGACTGGCACTCTGTCCGGCCTGCTCGTGGTTGATTTCGATCCGAGGGATGGAGCACCATCCGATCGGGACGGCTGCGCTGAGGTGATCGGAAGAATTCCTGACAATGCAGCGGAAGCGACAAGCGGAGGAAACGGACGGCATATTTACTTCCAGTACAACCCAGCCCTATTCCCCTGGAAAATCCCGCAATATATAGCGCCTGGAGTCGAAGTGAAAGCGACGGGCGATTACGTGATAACCGCTCCTTCACGCCACGTGAGCGGGAAACGGTACGAGTGGGACGGCATGGAGGGCAGGAATCATCTGCTGCGCTTACCCTCACCGACGCCTACGCTCATCGAGAAAATCAACACGGCGGCCCGGCAGAAACCAACATTGCCAGCGGAAGAGCGGATCTGGGGCCAAGGCGAGCGCAATAACCAGCTAACCCGGCTAGCGGGGGCCATGCGTCGGCATGGAACGTCGGCGGGCGTCATTGAAACGGCGCTGCAGGAGGCAAACCGGAAGCAGTGCAACCCGCCTCTGGGAGAAGAAGAGGTAAGACAGATCAGCCTGAGCGTCTCCCGTTACGCACCGGCCCAGGTTGCTCCGGACTATGTCATTCGAGAAGAATCAAACAGCAGTAATGGGACTAGACCCGCTCCCGTGCGGACCGAGTCTGCCGCAGCAGGGAAACGTTGTCCTGTATCGGCGGGATCTGACGAATTATTTAGCGGGGAATATCCGAAGGTGGCAAGTATGATCGACAAGATTCTTTACCCTGGGGTGACTCTCCTGCAGTCGCCTCCCAAGTTCGGCAAATCCTATTGGGCATTGCAAGCCAGTTTAAATCTCATCGAGGGTACGGCCTTTATGGATTACTTTGAAGTGCCGAAAAAACTGCGGGTGCTGTATGTGGATATCGAGGGCACAAAGGGAAGGGCTCATGACCGTCTAAACCAACTCGGGGAGCTTACCGAAAACTCACGCAATCTCCAATTCATGTTCCGTCCCTTCGACCCCTGGCCGAACAATTTACAACAGATCGAAGAGCAGATCAAGAAGTGGGAAATCGAGCTGGTCATCTTCGATACTTTACTGGCATTGCTTATTGGTCCTGGTCACAAAAGTAGAGATATTGTGCGGCAAGACTACGACAATATCGATAAAATCCGCGAAATTTGTGCCAGAAACAATGCTTCCGCCTTGGTGGTCTCGCATGCCAAAAAACATACGGCAGGGATGGCTGCCACGGATGCCGGTATTCACAGCACGGGCACCAGTGCCAGCGTAGACAGCCTAATCACACTGAAACGGTCAGGCAATGGCAATGTCACGCTCGAAGTTCTGCCCCGCGATGGAGAGCCAGGGGAATATGAAATCCAATTGGACCCCGAGAACCATCAGGGGTGGCATCTTCTGGGCTTCGGGGCTGATGTGGGCCAAAGCCGAGAGAGGCGAGCCATTCTTAACGTGTTCCGCGAAGCTGGGAAACCGCTGACTCCGCATGACGTAGCGGTAGCTCTCGGAAAGAATGACAGCACGATACGAACCCTTATACAGAAACTCGCTTCTGATGGAAAGCTGGAATCCTTAGGGAAAGGTTTGTATCGATTCGAGGAGGTGAAACCTTGAGGGGCACCGCGCAGTGTCTATACCGTCTACGCTGTCTATACCGTCTACAGTGTCTATGGGCTGTCTACAGTGTCTATGGGCTGTCTATGGTGGGGGCAAGGGGCATACTTACCTATATCTATAGACAGTGTAGACACTTGCGTATTTATGCCGTTTCTAGCTGTCTACATTGTCTACATTGTCTACGGGGATATATGATCTAGGGGGCTATTTCCCCCTGCGGCAGCATCGCTCCTGGAAAACGTACAGCATCTCTCGTGTAAGCCGTGGCGAATCATAGTCTTATCTGCTCGCTGTCTATACCGTCTACAGTGTCTACATTGTCTATAGTGTCTACATTGTCTATGCATCTACACTTACTGTCTACACCCCCCTTATTTTGCCGTAGACAGCCCGTAGACGCGTAGACAGTAACTGTAAGGACGATAACAGGAGGAAGCGATGAGATTGTGTGAAATAACAAACGGAACGATCAAGAGAATCCCGATTAAGCCACCGGTCAGTCCCCTCGTTCTGTGCCCGGCAACCCCAGTCACCCGGTCGTCACCAGCGGCGTTGAAGAACGCGCTCGAACAATATGCCCGCTATTTTCGCCGTGAGTTTAGGTATGATTTCGTGCCCTACACGAAACACGAGCACGTGCATGAGAATCTCAGCGCCTATCTATTGCCCCAGAGGGATAAAAGGTTCTGGGCGGGCGGCTGTTCCTTCTGGAAAGAAGAGGGGGTGTGGACCTTAACGTGGATGTGGATGCATCCTTTCGACCGTCACCAAGGAATCCTCAAAGCGGCGTGGCCTTACTTCGAGAGGGAACACGGCCCGTTTCGGATTGACAGCCCTGTTTCCATACCGATGCAGTACTTCCTTCTTCGGCAAGGAGTAGCCGAATCCCGGCTGCGCGGCGGCTATCGGATAGGCATTATTGACAAGGGGCAAGCCTCCCGGAGTCTCCATCCCCTGTGCGCGCCACGCCTAGCTTCCAGCTCCTGACTTTAGTGGTGTTACCCAGCCGGTATAGTGCGCGCGCG
Organism: Bryobacteraceae bacterium; assembly: GCA_045807905.1. Classification (GTDB taxonomy): domain Bacteria; phylum Acidobacteriota; class Terriglobia; order Bryobacterales; family Bryobacteraceae; genus Bog-105. Next base: position 5,958 of record JBJMGM010000134.1, read on the forward strand.
AAGTACCACAAAACTACTCTTGGCTGGCATTGATCGCGTCTTGTGGACTCATACACTCACGGCATCCTTCTTTGTAACCGGTTCCAATTCGAGCGTTTTCTTATCCGCATCCCAGGAGGCGGCAAAGGTGATCGTGGCGGGGATTTCCCATCCGACCTCACGGAAAAAAGGCTTATTACGGATGCGCATTTCGGGATAATCGCGGTTCAGTTTGAAGGCACCTAGGGCATCCGGCTCGGCGGCGCGAAACGCCACGGAACGGCTCTTGGCATCGTAGAGCAAAAACACCGCTTTGATATTCTCCGCTTCCAAGAGGCGAGTAGCGGCCATGCTGAACGTGAACGTACCCTTGGAGTTGATTCGCACCTGCAACACGGTTCCGTTCGGACTGTGCGGGTTGGCATTGGGATAAACCTGATATTCCTTCATCTTCCCCATTTTGCAAGTTTTGTCCTATCGCCCTAAACCCGCGCACGCACGAGAAGCCTTGCATAATTCCCCTTTTGTGGGCAAGGCGTATTCGATACGTGAGTGCCGATCAGCGCAAAATGAGGCGTGCACCCACGCACGATAGGCTACATTATCGAGCGTTCGGCCCGGCAGATCACTGAATGGTGGCGGAAAGCGGCATGATATTGTTTTCGCGGCGGGAGTTTTACCGGAGCACAGATTCTCCACCACGAACATCACAATGTCGCACTGAGACGCGAAGGGTCCGACGACGGCAGGATTGCTGCTCACTGGATCATGTCCGTAGCAGGATCGACGTCGGCCAGCCGCTCAAGATGGTGATTGACATGCGTCCAATCTATAGAAAAGTACTCGCAGAGTCGTTCCTCCATGTGATCGTCTGTTTCGACGAACGGAACGCAGGCGGGATTGAGCCCGTTTTTGGCTTGTTTAGAGATACCCATGATCCGCACCATGAGCATGGTTCTTTCCACGGTGAAGGCCTGCACGATGAGGAGGTAGGGTGTACGCGGGGCAGAGCGATAGCGGCTGCGATAGCGATTCTCCACAATGAACAGGATGATGTCGCCCGGAGGTGGGCACGGCACTACGGCATTTTGTTTTCTACTCATCGGCGGGCTCTTTCCTTTGTCGCACTATTCGTAGCGGCACGCGATCGGCTCATCATCCATCGTCTCTACCAGCAATCGGTACGGAGTGCGATGGGATTTGTACTCTTTGCCTCGCCAGTAGAAGAGAACTTCCCTGCCCTGCGGCGCATGCAGCCACGCGGAGTCAGCGGCATCACACAAGCTAGTGACCTCGGCGGACGTGAGCCTTGTGGGCTTTTGAATTGTCTCAAGCATTAGCTTTTTCCTTTGGGAGATAGAGGTTGCGAAGCTGGCTCCTGTCGAAATCTTTGCGCCACAGTTCTATCAAAAGCACGTTCCCGGGCCAGTGCCAGGCGAGATGGGCATCGATACTGAAGCCCAGATGCATCGTTTCGCAGTATTCAACAAGCTGCTTCGTGTCACTGTCTGACAGTCCATATGGTTGATAGACGTAGATCACAGGCTTGCCTTGCCAGGTCCAAAGGCTATGGTGGTCGTCTCGGGGCGGGCGGCACCCCTCGTCAAAACCAGAGCAGCGCGGTCCTGTCCTGCTGAGACGATGAACACAGGTTTTCGCGCGTTGCACGAGCTTCAGCCCACCGTTCTTCTTAGCCCAGACGTATTGATGCTCCTCCCCGTACATTTGCTGGAAAGCGCGTGATGCTGCGTCGGGGCTGTCTAGGTTCCGGAAGGCCGTCAGCAGCGCGCGATACTCCTCTGACTTGCGGACATCGGAGAATAGCCGTTCTTGTGTTTGGGTAGCCATGTGTTCAAACCGCGATGAAGATCTGTCCTTTGGAAGTAATCGCAGCATAGGACTCGTGCCAGTTATTCTCAAACTTAGCGATTGCTTGTTCGATTTCGTCTGAGGAGCCTTGGTCGAAAGGATGCTTGTCTGTATGCTCTTTTAGTGCTTCGCGGGATTCCCACATATTCCTCTCATGTCTTTCCGCTTGTTTCTCTAGTTGTCCCAAAGAGAAGCGGGGGTCTCTCTCTCGTTTGTAGTGCAAGCAGTCGCGAAGTTTCTTTTGATCACTCAGATACGAAAAGACAAGCGGCCCCAGCGTTTCATGGGAAAGCAAAAGTAAATGCATGTCCCTGGTCAGCTCGGTAATCCTTCCATCCAGGACAGACTGAGCCAATAGACGGCGGTCAAGCCAGGTTCTCTGTTTCCCCAATAAGGGCGGGAGACGCGGCTCATGGTCCACGCAAGCCCGGCGCAGCTCGCTACCCTTCTGCCAAACGGCGTGGATATGCAGCTTATCGTCGGCGCAATCTCCCGGGGGATAATTAACCCAACCCCAGGGCACGCCTAGAAGTTGCCCAGAATAGTATTCAATCAACTCCTCTCTTTGCAATTGCCGAAAGACCGAAAGCGTCATCTGCTTCCCGTCGATCATCAAGGCTTTCAGCTCAACCGTTGCGGGTTTGGCCGTTCCGTTTGTTTCTACTGTGGTTTTCTGCATGTATCAGCTCCTGTGTTCCCGTTATGTGTCGAGCGAATCCCATTCCTCGCCCGAGACCCAGCGCAACGCGCTTAACTTGCCATTGATCATGCCCCATTCAAAATCGGTATAGGGCCCTTCCAGCTCTTCCCTGCCGAACTCCTGACGTAGTTTCTCGGCGGCGGCTTCCGCCTTATCGTTTACGCACGGGATAAGGCCACGCTCGAACTGGTCCACTTGGTCTAAGTAGCAGCGGTAGTACCAGAGCTTCTCAAAGTAGAGCCTGCCTGCTTTATGAATCTGCTCGTCAGGGCGAGTAATGTTTTCCATCTCGCCTCCGATGATGCGGTAGTTGGGCTCGTCTCCACTCTGGGCGAGGAATTCGCCGTCCTCATCCTCATCGTCCTCGACACACTCGACAGTGGGTCCCTTTACCCAAGTGAATTCGGCAACCAATCGCTTGTTTTCTTCAATAGCTAAATCTTGTGCTTCTTTGTCAGTCATAATTTGTTTTTCCTTTCGTATCGCTCACGCGAGTTTATTTTTCCTAGCGAGATCCCGAACAGCCAGTTCTACTACCGAAGCTTGGCTTAATCCCAGGTGCGCAGTGAGCAGGGCGATGAGGCGCAGTGCTTCGGCGCTTAATCGAAAGCTCGTGCCTTTCTTCATGCTTCAACTGTACCACGTTATGCATTACTGAGTCAAGAGAAAATCGGTACTCCTCGCCATGCGAATCTCCCGGATGCGGCTTTGGGCCTCAAATTCCCATATCTATTTCCTGTACATACAGTGGATATACAGGAGCAATATCCATGCAAGATTGGCCCGGATTGCTTTCTGGGCTTTTCCTGGAAGCAACCACGCTGATAAAACGGGGATACGCTCGCTCACGCCACGCGCTTGTTTCGTCTGCGTATCGGCTAATCGCCCTTTGCCTTCCGACTAAAACATACGCTCCAGAACAACCAATCGACAAGCGTTTTAGGCACCTCCAATTTGCTGCGCAAATCGGTTCCTCCTAAAAATTTGCTGCGCAAATCAAGCCCTTGCAATTGGCCGTTCTTACGCTGGGATGCTCTGCTTATGAAGGCAAAGCTCCAGCAAGCAAAGACCATGAGAACAACAACGCAACGCCTATCAGATCGCAGTGCGGATATCCTCCCGTTGGTCGGGCAAGAGGCTCTGACCATGCTGAAGATTTACCCGGTTTCCGAAGGCCGGCCGATGTTTGAAAACTATCAATCGCTCTGGGCGGCATTCCTAGCGGGTGTGGTGGGTGCTCTTGGTCTGGCGCTGTTGGCGGACTACTGCTTGGGGATTCTATGAGCACAACAACCAAGGCCGACCTATTTACGCCTGGCCAAGCACTGAATCGCAATCCGTTTTCTGAGCTGCCTGGCTGCCTGGGGCATCCGTCCGTGTACTTGGTCATGATCCTCGATGCAAGCGGGGAAGCCACGGACATTGATAGCGCGTGGATTTTGCAGCGGCTGGCAGAGGAGCGCATTCAGGACATCAAGGAACAGCACGGGGATAACTGCTGGCTGGAAGTTTTCGAGTTGAATCCCGAGGCGAAAAAGAGGAAGGCATGAGTTCAAAATACATAGCAAGCTACATCGCAGAGGAAGCACGGGACGAAGCAGCGGAGCGGGAATGGCACGAGCGGGAGGACGAGTCTATTCCGCCATGGATGGATGAAGAGAAGATCACCGCTCGAGCATACGAAGGAGACGAGGCATGAGCGCAGCGACGCTAGATTACACGGGCCGGGGAGAAGAGTCCTCCGAGGAAGAGACCCGGGCGGGTAAGGAATTGAGCCATGGGCGGTGGCTCGGCAAGAAGATGGCAAAAGCTGCCATCGCGGAGTATGACCGCACCTGGAAGGATCATTGCTGGCATGAAGTGATTACGCGCCAGAGCCAAAGGAGGTTCGCCAACGCGCTAGCCGAAGCGCAAACCGCACCGTCACTCCCTTAGGCGTTCTACCTAAGTTTGAGAGCCTCCGTCCTGAGCTGTGAGAGCGTACCCGCTGAGCGATATCGCCATTGGACGCTCCCTGGGCCTTCCGTGCCCCATGACCCGATGCTCGATCCATAGGCACTCAGGCGAGTGGCGGTACCCTGCAGCCTCAGCAAATGGCATCTGGAGGCTAACGGGCGATCTCATGGCGATGGCGGGAGCACGAAATCGGGCTAGATAGTTTTGTGGGTTCTGAAGGTACCACTGGGACGGCGATACCGGGACTCGCGGGCTTTTGCTCAATCGGTGGTTCTGGCACGTAATGTTCCTCAACAAACCGGATGACCCAGTTCAGCGCGGCATGTTCCGACTTGTCATAGTGCGGTTCCACGGTTTGTTGCGGGATACGCAACGCCAGAAAGTCACGACGGCGGCGTAATCGGTCTAGTCTTTGTTCAACGGTGGGCATAGGAATCAAAGACCCCCCACGGGGGCGAGGTACTTACGCCTGACATTATTTTTTGATTCCTGATATTTTCCTGACATTAGGTTTGACATTTTAAGTCCTTTGTTTTCTATCACCTTGATATTTCTGATATTTCTTCCGGAAGTTTACGCATAGAGGGAGATTAAAAGGGTACTTCTCCCCTTCATGGGGATGATTCCTGGAAATAATGTCAGGAACCTCAGAAATCGATACAAGTCTTTTGGTTTCAGTAGCGTACGGCTGACAGGCTAATGTCAGAATAATGTCAAACCTAATATCAGGAGTTGCCATAGGACTCCGTCGCCGCTGCTTTAATGCCAATTCCGAAGTAGAGGGTTCCTTTGTCGCCATGCTTACTTGTGAGATCTTCGTGCTTTGATAAACGACGGCCAAAGGACCGGCTGTTGAGAACTGTTTCCTCGTGCGTGCGGGAACACCACTTCTCGTAGCTGGCGTAAAGCTCGAATCCCCACTTTTGAAGACCTTTGTTCAATACGCAACATTCTTCGAGCCATTGGCCTAATTTGTCCGACTCCTTTTTATATTCCGAGGTGGCATCAAGGACCGCTTGAGGGAAAACCAGGCCCTTACTCATGTACGTATTGCAGCCCTCTATAGCCCACCGCAAGATGCCTGGCAACTCAGACATCAGATTCTCCTTGAGGTTCTTATCCTCACGACCGACAAACGAAACAATGAAGGGCACGAGTTTAATGCGGCTCCAGATACCGATGTCATCACCGCTGATCTCGGGCTTATGGTTCGTGGCTAACAAGATCTTCCACGTTGGATCCATTTCGGAGGAGTTTTCGTGAAGCTTTCGGGCGCGCAACTTATCACCTCCAGTCAGCCACTTAACCAGGGCTTCCGCGAGTTTTGCGCCTTCACGAGTTTCCTGGGAGGTAACGAGACGCTTGCCTTTCATGTTGGCGACATCATCACGGGGAGCACGGCTGTTCTCTCCCTTATCGACAAAGGTATTGAAATCGGTAGTCATCCCGTAGTCGCCGAACATCTCGGATAGCGTTTTAATGAATGTGCCTTTACCGTTTCTGCCGCCACCATGCAGGACAACTAGATATTCTTCTTTCGTGAGTCCGGTTAGGCTATAGCCAACATAGGTCTGAATAAACGGGATAAGGTCCTTATTGCCTGCGAAAACCTCACTTAGGAACTTCTCCCAAAGAGGGCATGTGGCTGTCGCGTCGTAGCGGACAGGACTCATCTGAGTCATGAGATCCCCACGTCGTGGTTTCTGCAGCTTTCCTGTAGAGAGGTCTATGGTTCCGTTGGCAGCATTAAACAACCAGTGATTCCGGTCTAAATCGCCAAGTGCCACGCAAACCTCGGGCACCGATTGCGCCAGCGTGAGCATATCGAAGATACTGCGTTTTTGCTCGGACCTTTGCTGCCATGCTGCCATCTTGGGACCGCGCTGAGCAGCCGTCTCGATTTTCTTTTGAATCTCAGCCCGCTTCTCCTTGTCAGTTTCCGGGGTCGATTTAAGCTCCGTCTGTAATCGCTCCAACTCAGGCTTAGCCTCTCTGTATAGCCGATCCGTCTCGGTCTTCATGGAACGGACGGTTTCTTTCGCCAGCTCGACGGATCTTTTCTGTTTGTCTACCTGCCATCGCAGCCCCGTCCAAGTCAGCCATTCGCCACCTTTCCCTAACTCGTGACAGAACCGCACGTTTTCACTGTGCTGATAAACAAACCTCTCGGCATTACCGAGATCGGTTAGCGCAAAGGAGGATGAGTCGTACGCTTCATCCTCGATGAGTGCCCACACTCGCTCTTTCGACCAAAGGCCGAGCAGGTCATCGATGCCGTTGATGCCCTCAATTTGTGGCAGATCAACGTAACGGACCTCAGCTACATCGAGAGATCGAAGCTCCCTGGCGAGTTCTTTGCGGGCAGCCCGTACGTCTCGATTTGTCCGAACATTCGAGTCATAGAGGACAAGGACTGAACGCTTTTCCCACGTAACCCAAGCGAAATCCGGCAGCCGTTCGGTGATTGGCTCCCATCCACCATCTGCGGTCTCCTCACGGCCTGTTTTGGTGCGCCAGTTCCAGACCCCATTGAGGCCGATAACGACGAACCGAGGCTTTCCAACCGCATCGCTTACCCCGTGAAAAGCGAGACCCCACAACGCCAGAGCTTTCTTGACGCCTTCCACGAAAATAACGGGGATAGACGTATCTTCCAGCCATTCCTTCTTTATCCCTGGTGGAATATAGAAGCGGTTCTGTCGGCCTGTGGGCCACAGGTACTTGCGGGACTCCTTAAACTCGCCAGACTTCCCTAGCTCAGTACAAGGAGGTTCGTCTAATCGGACGCTGTATTCCAGCGGCTCCGATGTCCCTGGGCGGTAATACGGAATAGCGATTCCGCTTAGATCATACGTGCCGTTTTGCCCGGTTAATTGCCGGGCCGTAAAGTTATCGACACGGGATAGATTTGCGCTGATAACGATCTCGCGGTCAATGCCGATCAGGCGTTCAAAATCAGCTTCTGTGAGGGGCTTGGCACCTTGCGGCATCATTGGGATACCTCACGGCACACGTTATCTTGTTGAGGAATTTCGCGGTTAATTCCCTTTAACTGGGAATAATCCCAGCTATCTAAATATTTTCCAAATATGGTGTTGTGCAGCGATGCACGAGGAGATACAATTAGATTGTTCAAGCGATTAAGCGTCAGTGGGCGACGAACCCGAAACTGGCGCTTTTTCCTTTCTAGGGTGGTTTTAAATACGCCTCTTAATTCAACCCAAGTGCGGCGTTGCACAGCAAGCTGCAAGCGGATAAATCCGTCCACGAAAGCTTCTTTTCACGCCGATATTGAGCTGTTTCTAACACTGAGAGCTTGCCTGTAGTAGCTATTTAGCTAGAGGTTTTTTGGGCAGATTGCGCTTTCCGCGCTTGCCGGGCACGAGACTCCTGGGCGCGATTCTTGGCGGCGATTTGCCGCACCACATCCAAGCCGTCTCGTTCATCGAACAGGTAACGGTTGACGTTCGATATCGCCTCATTGAACTCTTGGCGGCGTCCGAGGGACAAAAACGACTCATACTTGCGGAAGAACTCTAACAACGTCGGCAGATTCGCGCAATAAATAAGGCCAAGCGCTTGGTCGCAGTCCCACAGATCGATCAAGAATTCTAGCGTCCGTGCTTTACGCAAGATCCTTGCTTCAACCACTTGCGTCTCGCTACCTAGTGCAATCTCGTTGGTCCAGCCTTCACGATAAAGGGTCTGCTCCCAGTCCCCATCCTGCCGAAGCTCCGGCATCTGCTTCTCGACGAATGTCCCATCAAACTTAAATTCCCAGTCAGGGAAAGCGCTCGTGTCTGTATCCTTTTGTGATGTTTTTTCTTGCATGATCAACTCTTTCTCGCGTTAGCGCGGGTTAGCGGCAGTGAAGGCAACTCTGCAGGGACTGTCTGACAGTAGCGGCTTAGATCATGCATGGTCATTGTTTCTTCTTGGCCTTTTTCTCTGGTCCGGGGAATAAGCCCCTTTCGCGTAACTTCTGACGCGCCACAAGGCGCACCCAATCCGCTAGAGGACGTTCATCCTGATCCGCCGCTGTCTGCAGTGCGTCCTTTTCTTCGTCACTTAGGCGAATAAAAAGGCCGACAGCCTTTCGTTTTTTATCTGGCATTGAACTCAAGATATCAGGGAGATACGTGGACATTCGGGACCTTTGTTTTGATTTGCGTTGCTATTTCCTCTAACGCGACTATCTTTAGCGTACGTTAAAAAAGAAAGATAGTCAATATCTAAAATACTCCTTGACACTCATCTATACTCAATGATACTCTCAAATAGAGAGAGCAAGAGAGAAGCAAGATGGAACGCAACCACACACCCTACGAAGCAAGCGAAGTCGAATGCAAAGACTGTTTTTCGTATGTGGTGGACGCAGATGAAGAATTTTGCGAGAAGTGCGGCGGGCCTTTGTGCTTGGACTGTCAAACCGTCGTCAATGATGAGCCATTGTGCGAGAAATGCCTTCTCGTCTTATCGGAATCAGCGCTTGAAAGCCTACGGAACGACCCAGAGATAGGCGATCTCTTCCAGGTGGCCGCATGATTCAACTGTCATACGAAACGAAACGGGGGCTCTGTGCCATGGCACGCTCCGGATACCAGGACCTGACACGATGCGAGACGCAGGTCTTACAGCTCTTCCTGCAGGGGATGGCATCCAGGGACATCGCTGATGCTCTGCAAGCCAGCTATTCCAGCGTAGTCTCCAAGCATCTGCCTAATATCCGCAAGAAGTTTCAAGTGAAGAATGATGTGGATTTAGTGCTCGCTAGCGTCTGGCTGGGTTTCTGCGAGCCAGGACTCAAGAAGCTCGCTGGGGATGTTTCCCGGAGGGCGGCATGAGCTACTGCAAACTAACGACCGCCGAGCTGCAAGCGGAGCAGGTTAAACAGCACGAGATCGCTCATGCGGCCTCGCCTGACAACTCTCTCGATGAGATGCAGAAGCTGTTCGTGATTGAGAGCATGTTGGCCTATCGCGAGTCCCATGCTGATCGGCTGAAACGGCAGCCAGCGAAAAAGGCGAAGGCACCAGTAAAAGATCGACAAGTAGGCGTGTTCCCACGGCCTGGGCGCGTCACTGTCGGGGAAAAACCAAGGATTTTATTCGGCAAGGCTGGTAAGAACAGCCCTGCCGCTCACTAAAAGGAGGAATAGAAGTGATGTCGACTACAAGGTTAGCTTATTGGTCTTTAGGGCCAGCGTATTACCAGACGCACCCAGAAGAGAATCCGGAGTGTTTTGTGTGTGCCGAGCCCATCGATGAATCGCAACATTGTGAAGGTTGCGGCTCTGGAATCTGCGGGGCTCATAGCCATCACATTCGCCACGTGGCTTTTTGCCAATGGTGTTTTGCCGATGCCAAACAGGGGAGGAGCTAACCATGCAAGAGAAGTACTTCGTTAGTTACCTCGTGTATGCCGGCTTCGGCGATATCTCCGAGAGTCGGGAGACGTTCACGAGCTGGCAGAAAATGCAGTTCTTTATGCGGCAGCTTCGACCTGATGCAGTTCTGAGCTATGGGGAGATTCAAGCGCAGTCAGCCACAGCGAAGGTGGCGGCATGATGCATCAGTTTCTCGCCGTGGCGCAGTGGATTAACGACGCGAACACTGCGTTCCTGGGCATCGAGGGCCTTGTGTTTGGGTCTGCTCTGTTTGGCGCACTGCTGTTCTTCTCGCTGCTGGCGTTTGTGCGCAATAGAGCCAGAAAGCACGGAGAGATTTTATGAATGGACGCAATGCGGGGGCTCTCGTTATCGAGGTTTTTGCAGCGCGGAGCACTCGATGGTGCGTGCGATTCCGATCTGGCGGCGCGGATGTCTACAACTATTACCGGACGCGATCAGCTTGCCTGAGAGGAGCGGTTGCGCTGCTCCAGAATGCCGCACGGAGCAGGTTTCCTGAATACAGCAAGAAGCAACTCGGACAGCCGGAGGCAAGCGCATGAGCGGTAACGCAATGCCGCTAAGTGCCCTGGTCCAGACACACGGGAAGTGCCCGCGCTGTCACGTGCTGGTTCCGGTCAAATTTCTCTCGTGCCCGTCATGCCTGGGGCTTCAGAAGAAAAGGGAGAACTGGGTAGTACCCGGCAAGCCGAAAGCCAAGCGCAAACCAGTGCAAGAGCAGTCGTTTTTTGATGTCAGTGAGGAGTACCCATCATGACCCCGTATGCGTGGGCTGGACTCTGCGTGATGGTGGCTATCGTGATCGCGGCTTACCTGCACAAGGGCAGCAAGGAATAAGTTTCTTTCAGCGCATGCGGCCATGCGTTGCAACCGTTCACTATTAACGTCGCACCTCTCGCGGGTGCGTGGATTGAAACAACCACTTGGAGGACTTCATGGACAAACAAAAACTACTTTCGTTCACTCGGGCCGTCGCGCCCTATCTATTCTGCATTGCGCTGTGCGTGGCCGTAGCGCATGCGCAGGACAACATCACGAACCTGTCGCACAAGAGCAGGACAGTAACCCAGACCATAGCCGAGGACGCGGGCTACATCGTCATCATCGCGGGCCTCATCACGGCTTGGATGCGTCGGAGCGTCGGAGTCGGCCTGGGTGCTCTGATTGTCGGTGGCGCTCTCGCGGTCGGCGGGTCTCTCTATACCAGCGCACAAGGCTACTTCGGTTAATCCCATGACACAGCGGCCTACTAATCCCGAGATCAATACAGACATCTTCATGCGGATGCTCGGCATGCCTGATCAGGCGCTGTTGCTCGTGGGACTCGTGCTGATCCTAGCCATTGTTACAGGGGGATTCCTTCGTGGATTCCCCTGTGGGCTGGTTTTCTATTTCGTCCTGCGGCGGTTTCTCAAAGACGATCCTGCCTCTCTGGACTGGCTCATTGTTACCGCACGCCAGAAGCGAGCGTACGGGCTCAAGGGGTGCGAGTAATGGCTCATCTACTCGAACAGATGGCGGCACCACTCTACCGGCAAGGAGATCTTATTTCTCTGCTGGGTCCGGTCTGCTTCTTGAACGACACGGCTTTTCTGACGCGAGACGGGCAAATTGGCGCTGTGCTGGAAGTTGATGGCGTGGATGCGGATTGCGCGGAGGATGAAATCTTCGAGGAGCATCGCAACCGTCTTGAATCGGCGCAAAAGATCTTCACTGACCGGTACCGGATCTATCAGTACCTCGAAAAGCGCAGGCATCCTGGATTGATTGCTCCGCTCGTGGAAGGTCCG